>JBBJNN010000101.1:0-18931 GCA_037720885.1 Gemmatimonadaceae bacterium
CGTCCGACGACTCAGCGAGGCAGCCTGCTATGCGGCCTGAATGGCCAAAGTCGAGGTAAGAAGAGCACCAACTTGAACCGCAAAGGACGCGAAGGGGCGCCAAGGGACTGCACTATGCGGCTTCTGCTGCCGTCGCCAGCGCCGCGCGGAGCTGCGTCTTGGCGCGCCACGGGTCGGTGACCTCCACGAACGTCCACCGCCCGAAGCCGCCGTGGTTGTTCACCGCCGGCACCCAGAGGTGCGTCGCGGTCGCCACCTTCGCCTCCTTCTCTTTCCTCATCTCCCCCGTCACCTCGATCACCATGTTGAGCAGGTCGTCGGGCCCGCGCGCGCGCCCGTCGTCCACGCGGGCGATGAAGTCGGGGAAGTACTCGTGCTGCTCGCCGTGCACCGTGTACGGGATCGAGAAGCCCGGCTGCCGGTCGTTCTTCACGTACGCGTGGACCTCGCCCAGCTCCTCCAGCGCCTGCGCCACCTTCTGCTCCCAGCTCCCGGTGTCGCAGACGATGTGGGACACCGGGCACTTCTCCCGCGTCGCGTACACCGGGCGCGTGGTGTCGAAGTCCACCCGGTCGGTGGTCCGCTCCCACTCGTACGGCGCGAGGATGGGCCGGAGCCTCGGGCTCCCCTCGGCGGCCGCGGCGATGCTCCGGTAGATGCGGTCCGCCGCGTTGTGCGCATTCTCGGCGAAGTAGAGGAGCTGCGGGAACGCGTCGTCCTTGCAATCCACACACTGCTCGTACCACTCGCGCGCGATCCGGACGAGTTGCGGGAAGAGCCACGCCTTGGGCGACTCGCCCTCCTCCGCGCGGTAGTACTTCTCCATCACCAGCTTGGCGAGGAGGAACTGCACCTGCTGCGGGCGGATGCGCTTGAGGTCGTCGAGCGTGTGGATCTCGTGCGGGCCGATCACCGGCGCCATTTCCACGCGCGTCGGGGCGTCCTCCGGGGAGAGCACCGTCCGCGAGTCGGCGCCGAAGCGCGCCGAGATCTTCTCGTCACCCAGCTCGTAGCGGTAGCCGAGGACGCGCGGGAAGCGGATGCCGCGCCCCGACCGGTCGGGGAGGGCCCGCACGCGCGTGGGCGTCGGCCCCATTCGCGGCTCCCGCGACGAGCCGGCGCAGGGGATGAAGGAGAAGGGGACGCCGTACACCTCGGCGTACTCCGGGGCGAAACCCGTGAACTCGACGTCGCTCCCGTTCACCGGAACGCGCAACACGTCCGGCGCGTAGCTGCGGCGGCGGAGCGCGCGCCCCACCACCTGCTCGCAGAGGAGCTGCGTGCCGAAGGCGCGGACGCCGAGCACGTGCGTCACCGTGTTCGCGTCCCACCCCTCGGTGAGCATCGACACGCTGACGACGCACTTGACGTGCTCGCCGAGCTTCCCCGGCTTGCCGACCGTATTCATCACCTCGCGGAGCAGGTCCTCGTCGGTCAGCTCGCCAGCGTCGCGCCCCGGGAAGCGGTCGCGGTACTCCTGCTTGAACTCCTCGATCTCGCACGCGGCGACCTGCTTGAAGTCGGCGCTCATGCTCTCGCCGGACTCGAGCTGCTGGCTGTCCACCAGGATGGAGGTCGGGCGCGCGCTCCACCGCCCGTCCACGACGTTGCTGAAGAGGGCGAGCTTCCCGGGCACGAGCCGCGTGGTGCCGTCCGGGAGCCGCTTCTCCCAGCCGGCGATGTAGTCGAAGACGAGCTTGGAGACGTTGGTGTTGCTGCAGACCACGATGAACACGGGGGGGATGCTCTGTGCCGACAGCTCGTGGTACTTCCGGTAGTTCTGGTAGAGCGACTCGATCGCGCCCTCGAGCTCGACCGGGAGCACCGGCTCCCCCGTCACCGCCTCGGTGCCGCGCCCCTTCCGCGGGAGGTCGGTGCGGATCTTCTCCCAGAGCTGCCGGTAGGTGGGCAGGGTGCCGCTCATCTGGTTGTCGTCCACGGGCACGCGCGGCACCTTCACGATCCCGCTCTCGATGGCGTCGATGAGCGAGAAGTCGGACGCCACCCAGGGGAAGAGCGTCCCCTCCGGCCACCCCGAGCCGCGGAGGAAGAACGGCGTGGCCGAGAGGTCGTAGACGACCTTGACGCCCAACTTGCGCTGCACCGCCTCGATCCCCGACAGCCAGACGCGCGCCTCCTCCTCCCGCTGCGCCGCCTCCTTGCGGTCGTCTCCCTTCAGCTTCTCCCCCTCGCCGTCCGTCCCCACCCGCCCGCGGTAGCAATGGTGCGCCTCATCGTTGATGACGACCACGCCGCGCTTGTTGCCCAGCTCGCGGCAGACGCGGCGCACCACCTGGTCGGGCGACTCGGTGAACGCGCCGGTCTCCTTGGAGCCGAGGAGCGCCTTGGTGAGCCTGGCCGCGTCGCCGCGCTCGTGGGGGAGGAAGGCGTGGTAGTTCGTGATGACGATCTTGGCGCGCTCGAGCTGCTCCAGGAGGTCGGGCGGGAGAAGGTCGCGCTGCCGGTAGTAGCTCTCCGGGTCGTTGGGGCGGAGGACACGGAGGCGGTCGCGGATCGTGATGCCCGGGCAGATGATGAGGAACGCGTCGCCGAACCGGGCATCCTGCGGGTTGGCGATCTTGTTCAGTGCCTGCCAGGCGATGAGCATTCCCATCACCACCGTCTTCCCCGATCCCGTCGCCATCTTGAGCGCGACGCGGAAGAGGTCCGGGTTACCGCCCGTGGCGTTCGCGTCGCGCAACGCGTTGGCGATCCAGGCGTCGCCGTACTTGCTCGCCACCTCGGCGATGTAGATCGCGGTCTCCGCCGCCTCGATCTGGCAGAAGAAGAGCTTCCGGTCGCGCTCCGGGTGCGCCCAGTAGTGAAGCAGGCGCGCCGTGGTCGCGGTGACGCCAGCGTACCCTCCCGTGCGCCAGATTGCGACCTTCTGGCGGATCTTGTTGACCAGCTCGTTCTCGCGCAGCCGGTCGCGCGTCCACTCGGCCTCGAGGGAGAGCTGCGCGGTCTGGCGCCGCCCCTGCGGGATGGGGACGAAGTAGCTCGACTCCCGCCGACCCTCGATGATCGTGCCCGTGATCCCGCGCTGGCCGAACTCGAAGTGGCGGGTGGGCTCGGCGAAGGGCGCGTTGATGACAGGATTCTGGATGATGACGTCTGCCATAGTGCCGGCAATCTGGGGGCGGGCGATTGTGCACGCGAGGCCGGCGTGAGCAGATTCGGTGGTCCCACTCCAGCGAGGCTCCATGCGTCAC
Source organism: Gemmatimonadaceae bacterium (assembly GCA_037720885.1). GTDB lineage: Bacteria > Gemmatimonadota > Gemmatimonadetes > Gemmatimonadales > Gemmatimonadaceae > JACMME01. The sequence continues at coordinate 3,213 of JBBJNN010000101.1, forward strand.
CTCACCGCCGCCGCAGCGCTGCTGCTCGCCGCCGCCGCCATCACCGCGTGCTCCGACGGGCCGCTCGCGCCCGCCGCGCCCCGCGTGCCCCGTCTCGCGGTAGGGGCCGCGGCGTGCGGAGTGACTACTACGCAGACGCTCAGGGCGCCGAACGGCGCCGCGCTCGGCACGGCCGAGGTGTGGAACGACGCGACCGACCTCCACGTGCTGGTGACGGCCGCGGCCGGGTGGGTGATCCGGGAGACGCACATCCACCCGACGCTGACGGTTGCGACGATTCCCCTGCGCGGCGATGGGTACCCGGACGTGGGACGATTCAGCCTCGGACGGGGCCACCGGCCGCCGGTCGCCCAGTTCGACTACGTCATTCCGCTGGCGAGCTTCGGGGCCGTCGCGGGGGCGGATGTGTTCGTCCCCGTGAACCCGATCGTCCAGACAGTCGCGTCGCCCGTGACGTCGGCCAAGCTGTGGGGGGGAACGCAGGTCATCGATCCACGCTCGGCGGCCACGCAGTTCGCGCACACGGTGGGGCGGTGCGATACGCCGCTGCGTGCCGAGGCGCGCGCGCTCTGGGTGAACCGGTTCGAGTACAACTCCGCGGCGAAGATCATCGAGATCCTCGACAAGGCGCGGAGTGCCAACTTCAACGTCATCTACTTCCAGGTGCGCGGGCAGGGAGACGCGTACTATCGGTCGGACCTCGAGCCGTGCGCGGTCGCGCTCTGCGGAAGCCTCGGCAATGGATTCCCGAGTTACGACCCGCTCGAGGTGGCAGTGCGCGAGGCGCATGCGCGCGGGCTCGAGCTGCACGCCTGGCTCAACGCCTTCACCGGCTGGGCCTCGCCCGCGGGCAACAACGCGGCGTACTGCGCTCTGCTCCGGGACAGCAGGCCGGGCTCCCCGCAGCACATGCTCCGTGCGCACCCTGAATGGGCAATGGTGAGCAACACGGGCGTGGTGATGACATGCGCAAATAGCCAGGCGTCCGAGTACGCCTGGGTCTCACCCGGTATCCCGGAGGTTCGCACGCACCTCGCCCGCGTCGCCGCCGACATCGTCCGGCGCTACCGCGTGGATGGCATCCACCTCGACCGCGTGCGCTACCCGGGCACGACGTGGTCGTACGATGCGCCGAGCCTCGCCGCGTTTCGCGCGCTCTATGGCAGGTCGCCGAGCTCCACCACCGATCCGGCGTGGGAGCAGTTCCGCCGGGACATGGTGAGCCTCGCCGTGCGCGAGACGTACGACAGCATCACGACCGTCCGGCGGGAGGCGGTCCTCTCGGCCGCGGTCTGGCCGATCTACAACAAGGACGTGTTCGGCTGGCCGTCGTCGAGCGGTGTGTCGCAGTACTACCAGGACCCGCGCGCGTGGGCGAGGGGCGGCTTCCTCGACGTGGCGGTCGCCATGACGTACTTCAGCATCAACGAGCAGTATTGCTCCTACGTCGCGCCGCCGGGGGGCACGGTCAGAAACCCCGATTGGGCGTGCCTCCTCGACGACCACCTGCGCGGGATTGACGCGGCCTCCGGGCGCCACACGTACATCGGGATCGAAGGGGACAAGGGCGTCGCGGAGATCGAGCGGCAGATTCGGCTCGGGCGGGAGCGCGGGGTGAAGGGGTTCTCGTTCTACTCCTTCAACGCCGCGGAGGCGGCGGGGCTCTGGCCGGTCCTGGCGAGCGGGTTGTTCAGCGAGCGCTCGACCGTTCCACCCATGCCGTGGAAAGTGAGTCAGCCGCTCGCGGCCCGCGCCCGCACGGGGATCGCGCTGCCGTTCACCCGGCGCGCCGGGCCATCGCTCCGGCCGGGCAGCGCGCCGCCAGGCGAGGTAGCGAAGGAGTTCGAGGAGGAGCCCAACGTGCCGCCGCGCTCCCCGCGTGGCCGAACCGGCACGCGAACGTAGTCTACGATTTGGGGCGCGCACGGCGTTCGTGCGTCTCCGGGCGTGCCGGGGTCGAGAGTATCGCGGGACAGAATGGACCGTTCGCGGCACGGGAGCGGCGTTTCGCCGACGATGTCTATGCCCCGGGGTCACCGGCCGCGATCATGACCGGCGGATTCGGCCCGGATTGAACGGCAGCATCCGTGCTGGGCCGCCCCGAGGCAGCGGGTCCACCATCACGCACGGGAATGGGACGACGATGAACAGACTCAGGAGCGGCTGAACCCTACTGCTGGCGTTCGGCATCGCGACCGCCTGCAACGATCCCGTGAGCCAGGGTCCCGGCGAGGGATCCGCCAGCCTCCGCCAGTCCGGGGCGGATGGTGCGCAAGGCAACGCTCGCGGCGCCAAGAAGCGCTACATCGCGGTCCTGGACGACTGCGACCCGAGCGATCCCGCGTGGGCGCCAAGCGGCGGGTGCTCGCTCAAAGGCGGGAGTGTGTCGAATGCCGAGTTCACCGAGTTTCTCTTCTCCCCCTTCTCCTCGGCTGTGGTCGGCCATCCGGCGTGGCGGAACGAGCCCTCGTACATCAAGCTCGAGGTGGACGAGGTCGCGCGCGTGACGAACGAAGGCGGCAGGACCCACACGTTCACCGAGGTGGCGGCCTACGGCGGTGGGCGCGTGCCGCCGCTCGATCGTGGCCTCACTCCCGCCCCGGAGTGCCTCCTCAACCCGGGAGCGGTCGACCCCACGCTGCTGCCACCGGGTGCCAGCTTGTCGGTGATCGGTCTCCGCATCGGCACGCATCGCTTCGAGTGCTGCATCCATCCGTGGATGCGGGCCGCGATCAAGGTGCTCCCGAGAGGCGACAAGCACAGAGACCATCGGACCTGAACGGTCGCGCATCACGGACGCCCGCGGTGCGCTGGCCGACCGACCACTGCGCGACCGCAGGAACCTTCCTGGGCATGGATGGCCCTACCGCCGCGTCAGCCGGGCTTCCGGAAGACGAAGGGGATGACGAGGCGCTCCTGCACCTTCCGGCCGTCGCGGACGGCCGGCTCGAAGTGCCAGCGCGGAAGGACGGCGCGCACGTACGTGGTGAGGCGCTTGTCGCTCGCGCTCAGGATGTCCAGCGATCCGGGTACGGGCCGGCCCGTGGTGTCGACCACGATGGTGGCGAGCACCTCGCCGGAGACGCCAAACTGCCGGAGCGATGGCGGATACGCGGGCGGAGGGTTGCCGGGTCGGGGCGTTGCCGGGGTGTAGCTCCCCTTGAGCGAGTCGGTCGCGGACGCCACTGCGGTCGCCGTGTCGCGGGCACCCGCCGCGCGAGCGGCCTGCGCCTGTTGCGCTCCCCCGCTACCTGGCGGATCGGAGAGCACCGGCGACTGCGCGCCCACGGCCGCGGTGTAGAGCAGGGCCGGGAGAGCGAGCGCGAGGCGAATTGGCGAGTGGCGCGACATGGTGAGCTCCGGGGATGCAGCGTGTCTGGGAGCCGGCGCGCGGCTCCGCGAGCGTTGTCCACAGGACGACGGTTCAGGCGCCGGATCGTAACAGAGCGTTACAGCGGCGCCACGGCGCATGGCACGGCTGTGACGACGCGTTGCAGCCCTGCCACGGTACGTGCCAACGCTGGCACCGCACGCTCCCAGACATTCGCTATCGCCCGGTTGCCCCTGCCCGATGCGAAGCGGGGGGTCGCGCCCGGTGGAGCCCCCCGCTTCGGTTGGGACGATCGCGCGGCGCCGGAGCGCTACGGGATCTACGGGATCTATGGGATGGTCACCTTGAAGAACGGCTGCACGATCGTACGCACATCGTTGCGCGAGAGCGGCTCGTCGAACGCCTCCGTCGCCGAGTTCGTGCTGAAGCCGGTCGGGAGGTTCGGAAGGTTCCCGATCGCGATGCCCCCCTGCGTCGTGTTCGCCTCGTTCGGGAAGTTCGCCGCGTCCGTTCCGGCGCCGTACACCAGGCCGAGCGCCGCAACCGCTGCCTGAGGCGGGGTACCCGTGGCGCCGGCGGCGGAGGCATCGCCGCCCGAGACCGTGCCGCTGAAGCGCACAGTGCTCGGCGCGCCGGCGAGGAGTCGCCGCATGCGACGAATCTTCGCGGCGTGCCGCGCTTCCACCGAGTGGATGCGGAGTGCGTTCTCGAGGACGGCGGTGTTCGACACGAGGTTCGGGGCCTGCCCCTTGTACGCCCGCACGCCCGTGTCCTCCGCTGCTTGCGCGGTCAGGAGCAAGAATGCGACGTCCGTCGTTGCCGCCAGGAACGGGCCCGGGGCGGCGCCTCGGCCGCCGGTAAAGTCGAAGGAGTCTGCGGTGAGGTTCAGCACGTTCACCGCCCCCGCCGACAGCAGGAAGGCGACGTGCTGCGCCTCGTGCTTCTGGATCTGCCCCAGCGATGTTCTCGCGGCCGCCGGAACGAGCGCGCGCACAGTGGTGAAGGCGGTGTTCTGCGCGGTCGAGCTGCTCGTGCCGAGCACCGCCTTGTAGAACTCGTTCTCGAAGATCTCGAGCATGAGGGCGAAGTTCAGCACGTCCTGCACGGTGGTCGTCGTCTGCGCGAACGCATCCTTGCTCAGCGCGGCGAGCGCCACCGGTACTGACGCCATGGCGAGTCCGGCGGCGACGGTCGAGCTCACGCTCGCGCCCTGCCGGATCGCCTCGCGCCGTGTCACGAGGCGCTCCGCCACCTCCGGATCGATCGCCCCGAGGATGGTCTCCGTGTTCTGCATGTCAGTCGTCTCCTTGGCTACGCGTCGGGTCGGGGTCACGGGGTGGGGTTCGGCGGGCCGAACTCGGCGCCGGATCCGGCGCGGGTCGGCGGGTTCGTGCCGATGGTGAGTGTCGTCGAGAGAACGTTCGCCGACGCCACCCGGCCGCGCACGTTGGCCGGCTCGAGAACGACGTCGCGGCCGTTCGAGTCCACCACGTCATCGCCCGCGAACCGAGTGTTCACGCCGGCGCCGCCGGTGATGCCGAGCGCGTCGCGGATGTCGCGGATCGCGGCGGCGTGCCGGGCTTCGACAGAGACGATCTTCCCGGCGAGCATCAGGTTCGTGCCGGTGAGGTACTTGCCCGCGCCATTGTAGGCGGCGACGCCCAGGTCCTCGAACTGCTCCGACGTCTTGAGGATCGAGTCGCGGTTGGCGAGCGCGGTGGTGAAGGTGCTCTGGTTGACGCTCAGAGAGGCGATGGCGTTCGCCGGGGTGAGGGCCGCCTTCAGGAACTCGCGGTGCGCGACCTCGTGATTCCGCAGGTCGGTGAAGACCTCCTGCAGCTCGGCCGTGAGCGTCCCGAACACGGAGGAGGCGACGACCTGCGTGTAGAACGCCGCCTCGAGCTGCTCGAGCGCGTACGCGTAGTTCAGGATGCCGGTCTCGGTGCTCAGGTTGAGCGTCACCCCCGTATTCGGTGGGGGGCGCATTCCGTCATCGTCATCGTCGCCGCACGACGCGAGGACCGCCGGCAGCATGACGATGCTGCCTCCAACGCCGAGCAGCCGCAGGAACTCGCGGCGGGTCTCCGTCCGCCAGAGTTGCGCGGGATGTTCGACGACGAACGTCTTTCGATCTGACATCCGATGCTACCTCCGCTCTTCCAGCCAGTGCACAGCTCGCGCGCGCCGGGCTGGAGGCGGACACGCGGTACGGCCAAAACACCTGGTCAAGCGTGCCGTCGGCAGTGCAGAACCGGTGCCGGCTTGCATGAGAGCAGCCGGGCAGGACCCGACTGCGCTCGTTACAGCCCTCCAGGCAGGGCTCGCCAGAGCACAGGGTGCGTCGGCGTATGCACCAGTTCGCCAGACGGCCGCGATCTGGTGCATCTCGTCTGTCGCACGTCCTCCGACGCCTGGCCGCGCACGGCGTATGCACAATGAGGCGTGGCTAATCGGTTGTTTCGTGCGGGGCCACCAGCCGGACCACTAGCGAAACGGCGGCTAGAGGAACGGCGGCATCACGGGAGGACGATGGCACGAGAACGGCGGCGGGGCATCGCGGTTGCGCTCAGAGAACGCGTCCTCCAGGCGCTGGCAACCGGCGCGCTACGTGAAGGCGACCGTCTCCCGCCGTCACGCGAGCTGGCGGTGGAGCTGGGCGCCGATCCGCGCGTGATCGCGCACGCGTACCGCGACCTGGCGGAGGATGGTCTCGTCGAGATCCGGCGGCGCTCGGGCGTGTTCATCGCGACGCTGCCAGGAGGCCGGCGGTCGCACGGCGAGCCGCCCGCCTCCTGGCTCGCCGATCTGCTTGCCGAGGGGGTACTGCGCGGTGTCGCGGCGCCCCAGCTCGCGGGCTGGCTGCAGGCCGCGACCGCACGGCGCCAGCTCAGCGCCGTGGTCGTCGCCGAGATGGCGGATCAGGTGGATGGGCTCGCGCACGAGCTCCGCGAGCATTATGGCCTCGATGCCCGCGGCGTCCTCCTGTCCTCCCTCGCGCCGGGCGAGGCGCTCCCGCGCGCGCTGCGGCGCGCCAACCTCATCATCACCACGGCCGCCTACGAGCCGCGCATCAGTGCCCTCGCCCAGCGCCTCGCGCGTCCGTACATCGTGGCCTGCATGCGCTCCGACCTGCTGGGTGGCGAGTGGCTCCACCTCATGCGTCGGATGGCGTACGTCGTCATCGCCGATCCGCGCTTCGGCGACATCATCCGTGACTTCATCCGCGGCGCGCCCGGCGAGGACAATGTCCGCGTCCTCCTCGCCGGCCGCGACGACCTCTCCGTCATCCCGCCCGACGCGCCCACGTATATCACCCAGAGCGCCCGCGAGCGACTCGGCCGCACCCGGCTTCCCGGTCGCCTCGTCACGCCAGCACGGCTCCTCTCCGACGACTGCGTCCGCCGGATCACGCGCTTCATCGCCGAGCGGAACCTCGCCACGGAGCGCGCGCCGTTCGAGCGGGAGCCGGCGCGCATCCCCACGCCGCCGCTGTCCGCAGCCACTGCCCGCGCGTGAGCATGCGGCGAGCACGCGCCTGAGCATGCTGCCGGATCTCCACGCCCACTTCGCTCAACTCGAGGACCGGCGCGCTGATCTCGCCCGGCATCTCGCCCGCTACACGCCTCGCCAGCTCGGCGCTGCCCCCGCGCCTGGCGCCTGGTCGCTCCTTGGCGTCGTGGAGCACCTGGTGCTGGTGGATCGCGCGGTGTTGCGGGCAATCAAGCGCCAGGCGGACCGCCCGCCCCTCGCCCACCGGTGGCACCACCGCGTACTCGCGGGCGTGATCGCCCGCGCGCTCGAGAGCCGCGTGCGACTTCCGGTCGCCGGGCGCTCGCTCCAGCCACGCGGCGGCGCGTCGCTCGAGGGGTTGCTCGCTGAATGGGATGCCGTCCGGGCCGACTGGCGCGCGTATCTGGACGGGATCACTGACCGCCCGGCCGGGGAGCTCGTCTTCCGTCATCCCCTTGGCGTGCCGATGACCGCGGGCGAAACCCTCCACTTCCTCCGCCAGCATTTCGACCATCACCTGCACCAGATCGCGCGGATCGAGCGGTCGGGCGTGCTCGCCGAGCCAGTGCGCGAGGGGGGTGCTACCGCCGCTCGATGATGGCGCGCGCCGCGGCGTGCGTCGGGAAGATCGCGAGCGCGCGGCGAGCGGCCGCCATCGCGCGCGTCGTATCGCCCAGCGCGAGATAGCCGCGCGCCAGCTCCGCGTGGGCCGCGTGCGTCTCCGGATACATCTCCGCGTTCCACTCGAGCAGACGCACCGCGCCTGAGGGATTGGTGGGGAGGAGACGCTGCGCCTTCACCCACATCACGATGTGCGCGATCGGCGTGCTTCCCGGATTCGCGCGCCGCAGCTCGCCGAGCGTGGTGGCCGCGTCGTCGATGCGACCCGCCGCGACCAGACTGTCGAAGCAGAGCACGCCGGCGCGTAGTGGCGCGAAGCGCTCGGCGAGCGAGTCGCGAAGCGTGCGCAGCCGCTCGGCCGGCAGCCACCGCCCGCGCGTCATGACGCCCTCGATTCGCTCGGCGTTGGCCACCGACTCGAGCGGGTTGGCGCCGAGGAGCACGAGGTCGGCGCGCTGCCCTACCGCAATCCGCCCGAAGCGCTCGGCGCCGCGCACGCTCGCAGCGACGTAGTCCCCGGCGGCAGCCGTGCCGGCGGAGAGCGCCTGGTATGGCGTGAGCCCGGCGGCGACCATCTGCCGCAGCTCCTCGTGCAGCGACGCGCCCACGTAGCCGAAGAACTCCGCGTCGGTGCCGAGGAGGAGCGGCACGCCCGCATCGCTCAGCGCCTTGGTGAAGGGGCGGAACATGGCAAGTCCGCGCTCCGCCCCGGCGAGAAATTGCTGGGGGTTGGGGCGGATGCTCCGATTGTGCGACGGCAGCTTCTCGCTATACACGGCCGGCGAGGCGTACCGCATCTCGGGGTCGGCGAGCGCCTCGTTCAGGTCTTTGATCGAGCGGATGTAGTCCGCGTAGGCCGACATGTTCGGGATCACCGTGATCCCTGCCGCTTTCACGCCGCGCACGATCTCCGCGGTGCGCGCGGCTCTGTGCGCGCTGTCCACCCGCTCGCGGAAGAACTCCTCCGCGTGCGCCACCATCCCCTGCCCGCCGCTCCGGAGCACGCCATCGACGCCGACCTGCGGCGGGATGTGCCCCGCCACCACGAGGCGCTGCGCCTTGGCCTCGGCAAGGATCGCGGCGTACGTCTCGGGTGTCAGTGTCATGTAGACCTTGATGAGGTCATACCCCGCCGCAGCAATGGCCTGCACCGCCCGCCGTCCATCATCGGGCGTCGCGGTCGAGAGGAACTGCGGATTCCCCGCCGGCACGCCCTCCAGCGACGGGCCGGCCGTGTAGATGGTGGGGCCGAGCAGCGTGCCGTTGGCGACTTGCTCGCGCCAGCGTAGGGAGTAGCGCGAGCCGTTGAGCACGGCGATCGTGGTGACGCCGTGCGCCAGGTAGTTGACGAACTGGTCGGTGTTGTACGGGTGCACGTGCATGTCGGCCAGGCCGGGCATGAGGTACCGTCCTCGCCCGTCTACCCGAATCGCGCCGGCCGGCACGCGCACCGCGCCGCTCGGGCCGATCCGCGCGATGCGCCCATCACGTACCACCACGGTCTGCCGCTCGAGCACGCGCTCGCGGTCCATCGGCACGACGGTGACGCCCTCGAACGCGACGACGCGCGGCGGGTCCGGTCGCGACGCCTGCCCCGCGAGCCGCGCCGCCACCAGCACGGTGACGGCGGTCGCGGTCGAAACAGCCGCGCGCATGAACCGACGACGAGCGCGGCGCGAGGACGTCAGCATGAGGCTCCTCCTTCCGATCGAGGCTGGGTCATCTCGACGCTCCTTTAGATGGCCAACAGGAATATACGATCTGTTCCTCTAGATGGCCAACAGGAAGGAAGTCTCCGGGGTCAGCGACCAGGCACGTGGAGCGTGGCAGTCTGCAGGCAGGGTGAAGCGGCTGACCCGCGGGCGGACAAGTGGCGCGCCCCGCGCCTCCGGTGCACCTTCCTCCTCCACATGATGCACCCCTCACGCGTGCCACTGCGCCCGCTCCTCACCGGCGCCGTCGTCATCGCGGCGGCGTTCCTGGCGATGCGCGGATTCTCCGCCGCGCGTGGCCTGCGCGATCAGCTCGACCGCACCACGCTCACGCACTCGATCGTCGTGGAGCGCGTGCGGTCGGTGGCGAAGCTCATCACGAGCGAGACGACCGTACGCGACGTCGTCATCTACGAGAACACGCGGTACGGCTCGCGGAAGCGGTCGCTCCTCGTCGTCACCGGGCGCGTGCTCGCCGGCGTGAATCTCGACTCCGCCGCGGCCGACGTCCGCGTGGATGACGTGGCGCGGCGGATCATCATCACGCTCCCGCCCGCCAGCATCCTCGCGATAGAAGTGACGGACGTGCGGACGTACGACGAGCGTGCAGGCCTCTGGAATCCCTTCCGCCCCGCGGACCGCGACTCGATCGGGCGCCAGGTGCGCCGCCAGCTCGAGCGGGCGGGGCACGAGCTGAGTCTCACGGAGCACGCCAACCGGAGCGCCCGCCAGCTCCTCGAAACCATGTTCAGCGTGAACGGGTATACCGCCGAGGTGCGCACTCGCTCGGCGCCGGTCATCCGGCCGCCGCAGGGGTGAGGCGCGTGGACTGCCCACCCTCCATCGACCACATGAGCTTCCTCCGACTCGCCACGCTCGCGTTCCTCGTCACTCTCCCACCAGGCGCGCTGCGCCCCGCCATGGCGCAGGGTGGCGCGACCTGGCTGGCCGTGAGCGTCGGCGATCACTATGCCTGCGGCATCACGTCGGACCGCGCCGCGTACTGCTGGGGGACCCGCAACGGACTCGGGCAGTTGGGAGCGGGTACTGTCGGCGACACATCCGCGCAGCCACGGCGGGTGGTGGGCCGCCTCGAGTTCAGGGCGATCAGCGCCGGGCTGCGTCACACCTGCGGTGTCACGACCGCGGGCCGGGTTGTCTGTTGGGGGAGCGATGAGGGCGGTGCGCTTGGCGGGAGCCCGCCGGCATCCGCCCGGTGCGGCGCCGCGCGCGGGGCGTGCAGCGCGCGCCCCGTGGAAGTGGACGCGGGCGCGCTCACCTTCGATTCGGTCACCGCCGGCCTGGCGCACAGTTGCGCCCGGAGCACGAAGGGCACGGTGCACTGCTGGGGCGGCGACGCGGCTGGCCAGCGCGGCCGGCCAGCGCGCGGCGGCAGCGGTCTGGCCAGCGTGTGCTGCACGCCCGCGCTGACCACGGTCGACGCGGGCACGACCTTCACCTGCGCCCTCTCGGCCGCCGGCGCGGCGTACTGCTGGGGGAGCGACCTCCTCGGCGAGTTGGGTATCGATCGCCGGGCGATCGGGACGTGCGCGTACGGCGGCTACGCGGCGGCACCGTGCAGCCCGACCCCGGTCACGGTATCCGGGGCGCTCAAGCTGGCCGCCATCAGCGCTGCGGTGCCTGCCGAGTTCAACGCGGAGCCGCGGGTCTGTGGGCTGAGCTTGCGCGACGAAGTCTACTGTTGGGGCGCGGGGCTCCTCGCCACGCAGGCGCGCTTCTCGACGACGCCCAATCGTATGGACGGCGGACGGCGGTTCGCGTCGTTGAGCGTCGGCGCCACTCACCTGTGCGGCGTCGGGCGGGACGGTCGCGCCTACTGCTGGGGGCGCAACGAATACGGTCAGATCGGCGACGGCACCACGGCTGGGCGCGAGCAGCCGGTGCGCGTGGCCGGCACGCTGAGCTTCGCGCAGATCTCGGCCGGCGTGGATCAGACCTGCGGGATCACGACGGCTGGCGCCGCGTACTGCTGGGGCGCGGGCATCGGCTACGCGCCGACGCCCGTCCCCGATCCGTAGCCGCGCGCCGCGGCGTCAGGCTCAGCCCTCGATGCGCCCGAGGGTGAACAGGCTCTCCGTCTTGAGCAGGTCGCCGGGCGTGACGAAGTCCGACGATGTGCGCAGGAGGTTGGCGAAGGGCGGCGCCATGGAGATGGAGATACTCTGCGGCGCCGCCGCGCCCTTGCTGCGACGGCCGCTCCCGGCGCCCGCCGCCGGTGTCGCGCCCTCCTCCGTGTGCGCGAGCTCGGCGGCACTGAGCGCGAGGGCGAAGCGGTCTATGGATGCGCGGAGCTCTTCGTCGCTCACCGTCGTCGCGGCGGTGCGCGCCGGACCCCGGCGCTTTCCGCGCGCCCGCGCCGCCGCGGCGCGCGCCGGCCCGGCCGACGGCAGGGGCTCCCGCACCTCCACCAGGTACTGCTTGATCAGCGAGTCGAGCTCGGCGTAGTCGGCGTCACCCGTGCTCGCGGCGGTTCCCGCCGCACGCGCCGCGCGCGCCGTACGCGCCGCGCCTCGCGGACGCGATCCGGCGCTCCCGGCGCCATCGTCCCTCCACACGCGGCCGGCGGGGGTTGCCGCCCAGGCGAGGAGGCTGTCGGGGTGGATCCCCTGGCCGCGCAGAGGCGCTGCCGCGGGTGCGGCCGGCGCGGGTACGGCCATGGCGCCGGCCGGCGCGGAGCGCGAGGGCGCGGGGGTGAAGGGAAGCATGTTGATGCGCAACGCGTATGGATCGCCCATCTCGGGAAGCGCCTCGTCATAGCAACGGTAGACGAACTCCGAGCAGATCATGGGCTGGCGCCCTTTCCCCATCGTCGCGGCCGCGATCATCTGCGTGAGCGCCGATGCGGCGGCGTCGAGCGCCGTGCGAAGGAGCGCGCGGAGCACCGGCGTCACCTTCGGCTTCCGCGTGAGACCGAGGAAGGCGAGCAGCAGGATCTGCTCGTAGGCGTAGCGCAGCCCCTGCGCGAGATACAGGTCCGCGCGGGTCGACACGGGGCCCATGTCGGGCGGCATGTCCTTGAGGCGGCGGACGAGGACCCACTCGTTGCCGCGGAGGCTCGTCGGCAGGTCGCGCGCGACGACGCCCTGCTTGATGGACTCGCCCACGCGCTGACTGCCGAGGTAGATGGCGGCATGGTTGACGTCGGTACCGTCGAACAGCCGGATCGCCTTGGCGAGCCACGAGGTGCCGCGGTACAGCATCACATCGCCCGTCTGCATCTCGGTCGGTCGAATCCGGTCGCTCATCGCTCGGACACCTTCACATCCTTCCCTCTGTACCGCTCGAACCAGCTGCGCAGGTAGAGCTGCGTCCGCATGAAGTTCGACGGCTTGGACGACGTGCCGTGCCACTCGTCGTTGAATCGGATCATGGCCGTCGGCACCTTGCGGAGCTTGAGCGCCTCGTAGAACTCCTCGGTCTGCGAGATCGGCGTACGCAGGTCGTTCACGCCGGTCATCAGCATCGTTGGCGTCTTCACGTTGCCGACGTACATGATCGGCGAGCGGCGCAGGTGCTCGCTCGGATCCTCCCACGGGAGCTTGGCGAAGTTGCGGTACCACGACGGTCCGTCCGTCGTACCCACGAAGCTCAGCCAGTTGATGACCGGGCACATCGAGACGGCGGCGGCGAAGCGATCCGTGTGCCCCACGGTCCACGCGGTGAGCACGCCACCGCCCGAGCAGCCGAAGACGAAGAGACTCTTGTCATCCACGTAACCGCGTCCGATGACCGTGTCCACGCCGGCCATGAGGTCGTCGAAGTCCTTGCCGGGGTACGCGTTCTTGATCGCGTTCCCGAAGGCGCTCCCGTAGCCCGTGGAGCCGCGCGGGTTCGTGTAGAGCACCACGTAGCCGTTCGCCGCGTGCTCCTGGCGCGCGAAGTTGAACCCGACGTTGTACATCGAGTGCGGCCCGCCGTGGATCTCGAGCATCAGCGGGTACTTCCGCTTCGGGTCGAAGCCGGGCGGCTTCACGACCCAGCCCTGGATCTTGTAGCCATCCACCGAGCCGTACCACACTTCCTCTACCGACGCGAGCGTACGCCCCGCGAGCATGTCCTCGTTCACGGCCGTGAGCTGCCGGATCTGCGGCGCACGCACGTTGAACGCCACCACGTCGTTCGGCTTCTGCGCCGAGGACATCACGCCGACCGCCTGCCCGAGCTTGCCGACATCGGTGACCGTCAGCACCTGCGCGCCCTTCGTCACCGGCCGTATCGTGCCGGCCAGTGAGGCGAAGTAGAAGTTCCGCGATCCCTCGTTCTCGGCGTTGAAGTAGACGCCGCTCCCATCCGGCGCCCAGAGCATCCCGCTCGGGCTGCGGTCCATGTCGCCGTTGATGACACGTGCGTTCGAGCCATCCGCGTTCATCACGTAGAGCTTGGAGTCGATCCAGGTGGCGTCCGTGGAGTCGTAGCCGGTGTACGCGATGTAGCGGCCGTCGGGGGAAATGACGGGGTTGTTGTCTGGCCCGTTGCGGCGGGTGAGCTGCTTGATCGCGCCACCGGCGACATCGACGGAGTAGATGTCCGACTGCCGCCACTGATACTCGGCCTGGTCCACGCGGAGCGCGCTGAAGACGATGGTCTTGCCATCGGGCATCCAATTCGGCTCGCCATGATCCCAATCGCCGCTCGTCACCTGGCGCGGCGTACCGCCCTCGGCCGACACGGTGAAGATGTGGCGGAAGCCATCGTCCACGAAGCCCTGGCGGTCGCGCCGGTAGGCGAGCTTCGTGACGACGCGCGGCGGCTCCGTCCACTTGGCGCCCTTTGGTGCGGCCGGCAGGTTGATACGCCAGTTGTCGCGGACGGGCACGAGCATCCGGAAGGCGAGCGTCTTCCCGTCCGGCGCCCACGCCACATCCGACGGCGTCTCCGTGAGGCGGGTGAGCTGGGTGGCGCCCTCGGCGTCCATGTACTTGACGTAGAGCTGGGTGCCGGTCGGCTCGCCGCGGGCGATGTAGGCGATGCGCTGCCCGTCCGGCGACCAGCGAGGCGCCGAGCCGTTGATGAAGAAGCGATTCCGCGTCCCGTCCACGTTCATGATCCAGAGGGATGTCTCGAACCGGTCGTTCATCTTGTCTACCCATCGCCGGGTGTAGACGACCTGTCGTCCATCGGGCGAGAGCTGTGGCTCGGAGACGTCCTCCCACTCGAGATATTGATCGAGCGCGATGCGATCCGTCCGCGCGGCTGCTGGCCGCTGTGAGGCGGGCTGCGAGTCGGCCTGTTGGGTGGTGTTCTGCTGTGCGGGGAGAGCCGCGCCGACGAGCAGCGCGAGCAGCACTGGCGCACGCAAGATCAATGGAGAGTGCATACGGTTTCCGTCCGGGTGGGGGCGTCTTGATATGGGGCTAGCCGGCGGGGGAAGGCAAGGGGAGTCATCGGCACTCGGCACTCGGCAACAGGCTTCCAGACAGTCTCCAGAGGCCATGATGAATCATGGCCCTCTGAGGTCAGCCGAATGCCGAGTGCCGAGTCCCTACTTCTTCCTCTTCGCCAGCTCCACCTCCGAGCCGATCACTCCGAACGCGGGCCACCAGCTCACCTTCGCGTTCTCCTCGAAGATCGCGCGGGCGCCGCTCGTGTCGCCGGCTACCAGATGGCGCACCGCGATGCCGTAGGCCACTGTGGCGCGCTGGAGCACGTTGCCGGCGAGCGAGTCGAGCACCGCCGCCTCGGTCTTCGCGCCCTTCGAGATGAGCAGATCCTGGTAGTAGGCGCCGCTCTCCCCGATCTGGAGTGTCGCCGGGATCTCCTCGAGCATCCGCCGCGCGTCCTCGGCGCGGCCGGCGCGCAGGAGCGCGCGGTAGCGCCACTCCGCCATTCCCACGCGGTCGTCGTCGTTCGTCGCGACCGTCGTGCAGCTCTTGAAGCCGCGGCGCGCGGTCGTGTCCATCGCCAGGGCGCGCTTGTTCGTCGCGTAGCCCATGCAGCTGTCGAGCACGGCCGCGGCCCGCTTGAAGTCACCCTGCATGTAGTACGCAAGCCCGAGGTGGTAGGCGATGTCGTAGCTCATCGAATCGAGCTGCCAGCCGCGCCGCAGATCGCGCACGGCGTCGCCGAAGCGGCGCAGCGAGATGTAGCGATGCCCGCGAAAGCGATACAACCGCGCATCCCTCGGCGCGATCGCCATGCCTTTGGTGTAGAGCGCGATCGCGTCGCGGTAGCGCCAGAGCCCCGCGCGCGCCGCGGCGGCGGCCAGCAGGGTATCGATGTTCCGCGGGTGGCGCGCCAGCGCCGAATCTGCCTTGGGGATGGCGCCGGTGGTGTCGGGGAGCGCGTAGAGCGGCTTGCCGAGCAGCGAGGTCGTTTCCGGGAGCGGCGGCGCGTGCCGCTGCGCGCGTACGGCGAGCGGCGCCGCGAGCACCGCGGCGGCCGCCGCCAGGGCGACGGCCGCGAGGCGGCGCGCACGTGGGAAGGGTCTACGGGTCATGGATCCTCGCGGGTCGGCGTGGGAGCGTGCGGCGGACGACCGGAGCGCCGGAGCGCGAGGGGATGGTGGCGCCGAGCGCGCCCCTGGG
>JBBJNN010000012.1:0-5385 GCA_037720885.1 Gemmatimonadaceae bacterium
TCGTCGAAGGACATCCCGCGTTCAAGTCCGTGCTGGACGTGCCGGGCGCGATCGTCCGCGTCGCGGGGGACACGCTCTCGCCCCTGCTCGCAGGCGTGCACGACGCGGAGTTCGCGGCGCTCGTGTTCTCCGATCGCGCGTACACCGTGCCGCGCGACCTGCGGGCCGGTGAAGCGGTGGTGCGCTACGCCGCCGCGCCGAGGCTGCGCCTGGCCGGCTACCTCTGGCCGGAGGCGCCAGCCCGCCTGGGTGGGTCGCCCTACCTGTGGACGGAGCGCGTCGGGCGCGGGCGCGTGATCGGCTTCGCCGGCGACCCGAACTTCCGCGACCTCTGGCGCGGGTTGCTGCCATTGTTCGCGAACGCCGTGTTTTTCGGCGCGAGCTTCTGAGCGACCGCGCGGGAGTCCCGCGCGGGAGTCCCGCGCGGGCGGCACAGTCAGCTTCGCCGTCCCCTTACCGCTTCGAGCTTCCTCCCTTCGAGCTCCCTTTGGCCGCGCTCGAGCGGGACGCGCCCGCCTTCCGCGCCGACCGCTTCCGTGCTCCGCGGCGGCCGGCGCCGCGCGTCTTGGTCGCTCGATCCTCTGGCGGATCCTCGCCCTTACGCTCGAACAGGCGGAAGTTCGGGTCGCCGTAGTGTTGGTACGCGCCCCACGTGAGCACGCCGTTCGACGTACGGGCGATCGCCAGCCGCGACTCGCGCATCGCTCTGTGCATCAGCATCGGGCCTGTCACGCTCGCCCGGTCCGAGCTACTCGCTGACCGGGCGGGAGCCGGCTGCCCGCCGTCCACGCTCGCCGATCCGGCCGCCGCGGCCATCCCTTCCGCCGCGACTGCCGCGGCCATCGCCGCCGATGCCGCCGATGCCGCCCGCCCCGTGCTCGCGCGCTCGATGCCGAGGAGCCCGGCGTAGAGCGTCGCGGCAAACTCGCGCGCGCCGAGGTCGTCCACCGGCCAGGCCGTGCACACGAAGTTGGCGACGCCGCGCGCGAAGAACGCTTCGGCGAAGTTCGGCGCGAGGAGGTCACTGCGGCGTTCGGCATCTTCCGGCGTGATCCCCGACTCGCACGCGTTCGAGAAGACGAACTTGGGGATGCGGTCCACACGCGTGAGCTCGTTCGCGCTGATCAGCTCGCCGTCGCCGAAGACCCAGCCGGACTTCGAGGGGTCACCGGCGGTGTACTGGCAGTGCCCGGCAAAGTGCAGGACGTCGAACGATTGGAGAAAGAGATGGCCCATGACATTCGCTCGGGTCGCTTCGCGCGGGCCGAACAACCGGACGACGTCCACCGTGTTTCCGGTATCGGGACCGACGAGCGCGTTGTAGCTCTCGCACAGATCGGCCACGGCGACGCCCTCTTCCTCGGCGCCGGGCAGGTGCCATCCACCGATCCCCGGGTCCGCGATGACGAGCACGCGAAGCCGGCGCCGCGCGGGGGGCGGCGGTTCCGGGGGCGGAGCGAAGGTGGTGCGGAGCTGGCGCGTGAGCCCGCGGCTCAGGCTGAGGAAGGTGCGCTCGCACTCGCTCCACATTTCTTCCTTCGTCATGCCGCTGAAGACGCCACTCGTGCCACCGCTGCCTGAGCGCGATTCCGTGGTGAGCCGCTGCGCGACCATCTCCCAGTGGATTCGCGCGGTGTTCGCATCCAGCATGAGCACCACGGGCGCGCGCCCCTCGAGCTGGTCGCGGAGGTCAGACGGGATGAGCAGATGTCCGAGCAGGCACCCGCGCTCGTTCTGCGTGAACACGTCGCCCGCGGCGACGAGCTGGTCGTTCACTTGGAGCACGAGCTTGGGATCGATCGTGATCTGGCGCTCGGGTATCGAGGCCGTCGCGGTGATCGCGCCGAAGCGGTATTTCTCGCTCTCCAGATTCACGGCGAGGCGCGTGGGCGCAAGGTTCGCATCCCGCGCCGACGCGCCGCCCTTCCCCTCGATCTCCTCCTCCACACGGGCCTTCCCGCGCTTGACGGCCTCGCGCCGGAGCGCGGCCCGCCGTTCCTCTGCGAGTGGCGCGTAGAGCAGGGTGAGTCCGCCCGTGCCATTTCCACCAGGGGTCGCACCGCGCCGGCCTGGTGAAACGGAGCAGTGATGGCTCCGGAGCGCGTCGTCGATCTGCAACGCCTTCTGCGGGTCGTACTCGACGATCGTGATCCGCTCGAGGTGATGCTCTTCGGTCTCGCGCGCATTCATCGTCGCGTCCTCGAGCCCACGGATCCACGCCGACACCGCCTCTACGTGTGGAAGGTTGCCCGCGCCCGCGCCGATGAGCACGGTGGCGAGATGCCGGCGACCCATCCGTCCGAGCGACCAGCACAGCTCGCGCGTGGCGACCGTGAGCTGCGGCGAGCCGCAGCGACCGGGCAGCCCGAGGCCGAGGACGGCGATGACGCGGTTCCGTGCGGCGGTATCCGTACGCGGATCATTGAGAAAGAAGGGCTGCGCGAGCTCGCCGTAGATGATCCCGCGCTGGGTGTACTGGGTGATGATGCGATGCTCGATGTTCTGCGAGGTGCTGCCGAGTCCGCGCTCGGCCAGCGCCTCGCTGATCGCCTCGTCGATCGCGCCCTCGGCATACATCGGCTTCACGCCGATGTAGTGACCCACCGCGATCGCGTCAACCGGGATGTCGTCCGTCTCGAACGACGCCGTATCCTGGATCTTGCCGTTGATGAGCCGAATGGTGACGCGCACGGTGCGGTCACGCTCATCAGGCTGCGCGCGCTCGACGGTGACCGTGCGATCTGCCTCGGGCGTACGCAGGAAGCCGCGCGTCATCGCCTGGGCGATCTTCTGCTCGTCGGCCATGATCCGCGGCGGGAGCGCGGCGTCGGCGCGGCGCGTCTGCATCCGCCGGATGAACTGGTCGATGCGTGCCTCATCCTCGGCGTCGCGGTCTGCCTGCACCTGGGCGAGCGCGTGCGCGCGGGTCGCGGCCGCGGGGCCGCGCGCGGCGTCGGGAATGCTCGTCGGGAGGCTCGTCTCGCCCGTCTCGAGCAACCGGTCGAGGGCAGCAAGAATCTTCCCGTTCGATGGGAGGTCGCCGTGGAGCTCGTCCACGTAGTACATGGGCACGCCGGAGAGCTCGCCCAAGACGTGCGGCACGCGCCCGTCGCCGGCGAGCGTCACCTCGTAGGCATCGAGCGAGTCGAGCATCTTCCAGCCGCCGGGCTTGACCCCCGACAACGTGGGGCGATTGTAGCCGGCGATGTAGATCATGCGCTCGGGCTCCACGACGTCCTCGAGCCACTCGTGGAGCTTGCGCGCCGTCTCGAGGTGGTGCTGTGGCACGGCGAGCGGCGTGCGGAGCGTGGCATACGTCTCCGCTTCGTAGAATTTCGCGGCCGCCGGCACTACCTTCGGCGACGGGAGCATCTGGTACGAGCCGACGAACGTGTTGAGGATCTCGAGCACTTCCGGGAGCGAGTGCCGTACGTCGCAGAGTGCGAGCTTGCGCACCGTGCCGTCGGCGCCCGCGATGACCGGCGGGATGGCGTACGAGCCGTTGTTCGGGGTGCCGAGCATGATCAGACGGCCGCCGCTCTGGCCGTTCCGGGCGCGCATGCCGCGCCAGCGCTTCGGGTAGTCCTTGATGAAGGTGCGGGCGACGAGGCCACCCATCGAGTGAGCGACGATGTGCGCGGGCTTGTCGCCGAACCACTCGCCGATCTTCGCGTCGAGCTCGCGGGCCGCGTGGTGTACGTCCTTGCGCCAGTCGAACCAGAACGGCTTCACGTTCCAGCGCTCCGAGAGGGAGAGCAGGATCTCGCCGTACGTGTTCTTGAGGATGCCTGTCGCGCGTACGGCGAACGGCCGATTCGCGTCGGAGGCGCCGTCGTCGGCGAGGCGGAGCTGCTCGATGCCGCCGCCCAGGATGCGGAGCACGCGCATCCACACGCGGTCGCCGTGCTCGCCGCTGAACACGGTGAGCTCACCGCCCATGATGCCGTGGATGACGACGACGTTGCCCTTCGCACCGCCGCTGCCTCGCGTGCTCCCGCGACGGAGCGCGAGGCTGTGCATGCGCTGGTAGCGCGCATCGCCGAAGTACGTGCGCAGCGCACGTTCCTCTGCGAGCGACGGCCGGGCCAGGAGCTTCGCCAGCTCCTCGGCGTCGGCCGCCTCCAGGCGCGCGGTGAACGCGCGCTCGTCGAACCCCTGCGCCGTCGGCTCGGTGGGCATGGCTCACTCCCGTTGGAGGGGCGACTCGCCCGCGCGCACCCGCGCGCGGCGCGGAGACGATAGCGGTCTCGCGGAGCGCGGGCCAGGGGCCAGGCGCACTCCTCCGTGATATCTTCCCTCCTCCGCTCCCACCCCCCGCAGAATCTCGAGGTGCTCGTGATCGAAGTCGAGGGACTCACCAAGCTGTATGGCGACATCGCCGCCGTCAGCTCGCTGTCCTTCTCCGTGCCGCCCGGCGACGTCCTCGGGCTCGTCGGTCCGAACGGGGCCGGCAAGACGACCACGCTCCGCAGCCTCGCCGGCATCATCCGCCCAACATCGGGGCGTGTGCGCGTCGCCGGCTTCGACATCGGCACGGATCCCGTGAAAGCGAAGCAGGAGCTTGCGTTCGTGCCGGACGAGCCGCAGCTCTTCGAGTATCTCACGGTCGCCGAGCATCTGCGATTCATCGCCCGGCTGTATCGCGTGCCGGATGCCGACGCGCAGTACGAGCCGCTGCTCGCCGAGATGGAGCTCACCGAGAAGCGCAATGCATTGCCCGACGAGCTGTCGCGCGGCATGAAGCAGAAGCTCGCCATCGCGTGCGCGCTGCTCCATCGGCCACAGGCGCTCCTGCTCGACGAGCCGCTCACCGGCCTCGACCCGGTGGGCATCCGGCGGATGAAGGCTACAATCGCCTCACGCGCGCGCGATGGCGTCGCGGTCATTCTCAGCTCCCACCTGCTGCACCTGGTGGAAGAGCTGTGCACCCGCATCCTCATCATCCGGAACGGGCAGCTCGTCGCGCTCGGCGCGCTCGACGACATCGTGACCGAGCGGCCGCAGCTCGCGGGGCTCGGCCTCGAGGACATCTTCCTCGCGCTCACGCAGACACCGGTACCGTGAACCGGGTCGTCGCCATCTTCTGGTATCTCGCGCGGTGCTCGTTCGGGCACCGCGTCGGGCGCCAGCTGCGCCGGCTGCGGCGGCCACGCTACGTCGTCGCTTTCCTCATTGGCGTCGCGTACGTGGGTCTCATCATCTTCCGTCCTGCAGGTACGATGGGCGGAGTGGGCGGGCGGTTCGGCGGCTCCGGCGCGGAGCTGGCATCGCTCGCGCTCGTCCTGCTGGCCGGCCGCTGGTGGCTGTTCGGCGGGGAGCGGAGCGCGCTCGCGTTCTCGAGCGCCGAGGTGTATTTCCTCTTCCCCGCGCCGCTCACGCGCCGAA
>JBBJNN010000012.1:5395-49361 GCA_037720885.1 Gemmatimonadaceae bacterium
GCCGAAGCCTCATCCTCTACAAGCTGCTGCGCGCACAGCTCCCGGTGCTCCTCAGCGCGCTCTTCTGGACCGCGCTCGCCGGCAGCAACCCGGCGCTCCCCTTCGCGCTCCGGACGATCTCGTTCTGGGTGCTCTTCTCGACGCTGTATCTCCACCAGCTCGGTGCGACCCTCGTGCGGACGAGCGCCGCCGAACAGGGGGGCGCGGGCGTGCGCCGGAACGCGCTCTCGATCGCGGTCTTCGCCGCCGCGGCCGTGGCACTGCTCTACAGCGTGTCGCTCATCGTGCCCGCGCACCGCGGCGCGCCCTGGCTCGAGACCGCCGGCGCCGTGCTGCGCCATCCGGCGGCGGCGGCGGTCATCTTCCCCTTCCGCATCATGCTCGAGCCGGGCAGGGCGCCGGATGTCGCGGCGTGGGCGCGCGCGCTCCTGCCGGCGTTCGGGCTCCTGCTCGCACACTACGTCTGGGTGCTGCGCACGGACACCGCGTTCGAGGAAGCGGCGGTCGAGGCGTCCGCCCGGCGCGCGAAGGTGATCGCCGCCGTGCGTGAGCGCCGCCCCATGACCTCGGGCCGCCCGCGCACGCGCATTCCGCGGGCGTGGCTGCCGCTCCCCGCCGCGGGGCGCCCCGAGGTGGCCGTGGTCTGGAAGAACCTCGTCGCGATTACCCGTACCTTCCGTCTCGCGACCGCCATCCGCCTCCTCGTGGGAGCCGGCATCGGCTTCGTCTTCGCCTCGTTCAACGTCGAGGGCAGCATCACGGAGTTCCTCGGCGTCTTCGTCGGCGGGTGGGCCGGCCTCATGGCGATCGCCGGGCCGCTCTGGGTACGGAACGATCTGCGCCAGGATCTACCGAAGCTGGAGCTGTTGCGTACCTATCCACTGAGCGGCGCCACGATGGTCGGCGCGCAGGTCGCGTCGGCGGCGTTCACGCTCACGGTCGTGCAACTGCTCTTCCTCACCCTCGCCTACTTCCTGCTGCTGGGGAACGCGGATGCGGTCGAGGCGCTGTCGCGACGTACCGCGTACCTGGCCGGCGCGGGCATCGTGCTCCCCGCGCTCAACGCGCTCAGCCTCTGCATCCAGAACGCGATCGCCCTCCTCTTCCCCGATTGGGGGAAGCGCGGTACGGGCGGCCCGGGCGGCATCGAGGTCATCGGGCAGAGCATGTTCGCCATGCTCGGCTCGCTCCTGGTACTCGCGATCCTGTTGATCCCGCCCGCTGCGCTCGCGTTCGTCACGAGCGTGTTCGCCCGCCGCACGCTCGGCGGCCTGAGCGTTGCCGTCGGCGCCATCGTCGCGCTGCTCGCGATCGCCGGCGAGACGTATCTCTGCATTCGTTGGCTCGGACGCGTATTCGATCGCACCGAGCCTGGCCGGTAGCGCCCGCACCGGGAGGATGCGGATGTTGACGGCACGTGTCGAACGGGTGCGGCCGGTGTAGGAAATGCGATAGATTTCGCGCGGTCGGACCCGCAGGCGGCACGAATACCAGCTCGCTCGGGCCGTCATGTCCAGTGCCCACAGCGAGAACGCGATGGACGCATTTCCCGATCAGAGCCACGGCAAGGCGCCGCCGCGCGCCGCGCGCGCCGACCGCACCTCTCCATCGCATGTGAGCCACGCGAGCGACGCGAGCGACGGCCGCTCGCGCGATACCTCGGCGCAGCCTGGCACCGCGCCCGACGCACGCGTGCTCGTCGTCGCGCCGCAACCGTTCTACGACGACCGCGGCACGCCGATCGCCGTCCGGCAGCTCGTGGAAGGGTTGAGCGAGCTGGGGTACGGGGTGGATGTGCTCACCTTCCCGGTCGGACGCGACGTGGACATTCCGCGCGTGCGCATCATCCGCGCAGCGAACCCGCTCCGGATCCGGCGAGTCTCGGTCAACTTCTCGCTCGCCAAGCTCGCGCTCGACGTCTCGCTCACGCGAGCGCTCGCCGCGCTCGTGCGGCACGAGCGGTACGCGTGCATCCACGCGGTGCAGGAGGCGGCGTTCCCGGCAGTATGGCTCGGGCGGCGACACGGCGTGCCGGTCATCTACGACATGCAATCGAGCCTTCCCGAGCAGCTCGCCGAGCACGCGATCTTCCGCCTCCCCCCTGTCCGAGGCGTGTTGGCCGCGTGCGAGCGCTGGCTCCTCCGGCGCGCGGACGCCGTGGTCCCATTCGCGGGGCTCGCGCCGCAGGTGCGCGCGCGCGCACCTGGTGCGCGCGTGCGCGAGCTGCGCAGCCTGAGCCACGCGGCGTCGGGGGTGGGCGCCGCCGATACCGCCGAGCTCCGCGCCGAGCTCGGGATCGCGCCCGGCGCGCCAGTCGTGCTCTACAGCGGCACGTTTGAGCCGTATCAAGGACTCCCGGCCCTCATCGACGCGGTACCTGACGTGCTCGAAGCAGTTCCGAAGACGGTGTTCGTGCTCGTTGGTGGCGAGAGCGGCCGTGGGGCGCGCTGGGCGCACGACGCGCGTCTCGAGCGGCGGGCGGCGGCGTACATCGAGTCCGGCGCCGTACGGCTCGTGCGCCGCCAGCCGCGAGAGCGCATGGCGGCCTACCTGGCAATGGCCGACGTGCTCGTCTCGCCACGCGCCGGCGGCGGCAACCTGCCACTCAAGATTCTCGACTACCTCGCGTCCGACCGCCCCATCGTCGCCACCGACATCCCGACGCACCGCACGGTGCTGACGCCGGAGCGCGCGCTGCTCGTGAGTCCGGAGCCGGCGGCCTTCTCGCGCGCGATCGTGGAGCTGCTCCGCGATCCGGCGCGCGGGGCCGCACTCGCCGCCGCCGCTCGAACCTACGCCGAGGAGACGCTCGGGCGTGGCGCGTTCCTCGCCTCGCTGCGCACACTCTACGACGAGGTCGCGCGCCGGCCGGCCGCGGCGCCGGGTGCGCCTCCCGCGTGACGGTGCTCGAGCCGCAGTCGGGGCCGGTGCCGCCACCCTCCGAGCGGCGCGTCTCGGTTGTGATTCCGGCGCGGAACGAGGTCGGATCCATCGCGCGGCTCGTCGGTGCCGTTCGCGCGCAGGCGCAGGGTGCGCCAGCCGCAGCGCTCGCGAGGTCTGTCGCCGGCGTGGCGCTCGAGGTGATCGTGGTGGACGACGGCTCCGCGGACGACACCGCGGGCGTCGCCGAGCAGGCGGGCGCCCGCGTGATCCGGATGCAGGGGGGCGGCAACCCGGCGGCTGCCAGAAACCGTGGCGCCGCGGCGGCGACGGGGGACCCGATCATCTTCCTCGATGCCGACTGCACGCCGGCGCCCGGCTGGCTCGCCGCCTTCCTGGCGGCGCACGATCGCGGCGAGCTGATCGTCGGCGGGTCGCTCGACCTTCCGCCCGGGCTCCCCTCCGCAGCACGGTGCGATTACTACTGCGGCTGGTATCTCGTGCACTCGCGCCGGCCGGCCGGCTACGTCCCGCACCACCCACCGCCCAATCTGAGCGTGCGGCGCGACGCCTTTCGCAGCACCTCGGGCTTCAGCGAGCGCGCCCCGCTCGGCTACACGAACGAAGAACGCGCCTGGCAGGGGGAGCTGCAGCGCCAGGGCCATCGGATCTACTTCGAGCCACGCGCGCGGACGTTCCACCACAATCGCCCGGGCTTCGGCAATCTGCTCCGGCGCAACTACCGGTGGGGATACACGGCCCTCGAGGCCAAATCGGGCAGTCGTGCTGCGCGCCTTGCGTGGCTGTACGAGCATCCGCAGCTGCTCATTGCCGCGACCCCGCTGCTCGCGCTCGCGCACACCGCGTACATCGTCGGGCTCTGGCTCCGCGCGGGCGTGACCGAACCGATCGCCATGCTCCCCGCCATTCTCGCCTCGCGCGTGGCGTACGTGGCCGGCATGGCGGTCGGCGGCACGCGATGGCTCCGTCGCCGCGGCACGGCGGCCCCCGCGTCCAACCCGCGCTGGCAGTGAGCGCGCCCGGCCCACACACGGGAGCGGGCGGGGCGCGGTCGCGACGCATGGCTCCCGCCGCGGCGCTCGAGGCACCGAACGTCACGGCCGCAATCTGTACGCACCGTCGGCCCGCGCAGCTTCGCCGCGCACTGCGCTCGCTGCGCGGGCAGACGGAGCCGCCGGCGGAAATACTGGTGGTAGACAACGCACCCGCGGGCGACGAGACGCGCGCCGTCGTGCTTGGCGAGTTTCCAGGCGTGCGGTATGTGCGGGAGGCCGCCGCGGGACTCGACTTCGCGCGCAACCGCGCGCTCGCGGAAGCGACATCGGACATCGTCGCGTTCCTCGATGATGACGCGGTCGCCGATCCCGTATGGGTGGCGGCGACGCGCGCCGTGTTCCGGGACAATCCGGTCGTGCTCGTCTGTACGGGGCGTGTCGATGCGCTCTCTCTCGACACGGAGGGGGCGCGACTCTTCGAGGCGAACGGCGGTTTCGCCCGGGGCGCCGACCGCATCCGACTGCCGCGCGACCAGAGTCGGACACTGCACGGCGCGCGCGCACCGCTCGTCGCCTGGGCGATCAGCGTCGGCAGCGGCTGCTCCTTCGCTGTGCGCCGGACTGACGCCCTCGCGATGGGTGGGTTCGACGAAGCGCTCGACCTCGGCGAGGCACTGCCCGGTGGCGGCGACCTCGACATGATCTATCGCGCGCTCGCGCGCGGCCGCGATGTGGTCTACGAGCCCGCAATTCGGGCGCGGCACGAGCACCGCGCGGACGCGCGTGCCGTAGCACACCAGATCGCGGAGCACAACCGCGCCCTTGTCGCCTGGCTCACGAAGCTGCTCGTCCGCTCACGCGGCCGGCGACGCGCCGAGGTGCTCGCCTTCCTGCTCTGGCGCCTGGCGAAGCCCGGCGTGCGGCTCGCCCGCCGGGCCGCCCGGCGCGATCCGCTCGGTCCGCGCGCGCTGGCGCGGCTGTGGTGGGCGGGCTGGCGCGGGCTCGTGGCGTACCCCGCAGCGCGGCGCCTCGCGCGTCAGCGCCGGGATCGCCGGGACGGGTCGGCGTGAGCGCGGCGGGCAGCACCCTCGTCACCTCGTCGGCGCGACGGCCGCCCGTGCTCGCCGAGGTGTGGCGATTCCGGGAGTTTCTCCTCCGGCTCGTCGTCCGCAACCTCAAGGTGAAGTATCAGCGCTCGCTCCTCGGGTTCCTGTGGACGCTGCTGAACCCGCTACTCACCGTAGGCGTGCTGGTCGTGGTATTCAGCTACGTGGTGCGCATCGGGGTTCCGCACTACTGGGCATTTCTGGTGAGCGGCTTCTTCGTCTGGAACTTCATGCTCCAGATGCTGAACGCCGGCACCACGATCCTCCTCGAGCACGCGTCGCTCCGGCGGAGCATTGCCTTCCCGACGGAGGTGCTGATCTTCGGCGCCGCGGCGTCGCGGCTCGTGGAGTTCGCGGTGGAGCTCGCACTCGCGCTCCTCCTCCTGATCGCCATCCATCACGGTGGGGTGCCGGCGAGCATGGTGCTGCTCCCGCTGCTCGTCGTACTCCAGGTCCTGCTGGCGGTGGGGCTCGTGATGATGATTGCGACACTCGCCGTCTTCTACCACGACGTGCAGCACGCGCTCCCCATCGTCGTGCTCATCCTGTTCTACGTGTCGCCGGTGTTCTACCCGGCGTCGCTCGTACCCGCGGCGTTTCAGCGCGCCTACCTCTTCAACCCGATCGCCGGACTGCTCACGCTCTATCATGTCACCCTCTACGAGGGACGGTTCCCACCGGCCACGCTCCTCGCCGGCGTCACGGTGGCGGCGGTCGCCGTCTGCCTTGCGGGCTATGGCATCTTCAATCGCTTCAAGCCGCTCTTCGCCGAGATCGTCTGACCCGGTGATCGAGCCGGCGGTGACATGTCGCGGAGTGGTGAAGCGGTTCTACCACTACGAGCACCGCACCACGTCGCTCCGCGAGGCGTTCATCCGCAGCGTGCTGCGCCGGCCCATCCACGTGCGGCACGCGGAGTTCACGCTGCGCGACTTCTCGCTGACGGTCGCACCGGGCGAGGCCGTGGCGTTCGTCGGCGCGAATGGATCGGGGAAGAGCACGGCGCTCCGGCTCATCGCGGGGATCTACGCGCCCTCCGAGGGCGTGGTGGAGACGCGCGGCCGCGTGGGCGCCGTGATCGAGCTCGGCGTCGGCTTCAACCCGGAGCTGACGGGCGCGGAGAACGTCGTGCTCTACGCCTCCGTGATGGGACTCTCGCAACGGGAGATCGCCCAGCGCTATCCGGCAATCATCGCCTTTGCCGAGATCGGCGCCTACATCGACGAGCCGGTGAAGTACTACTCCTCCGGCATGAACGCGCGGTTGGCTTTCGCCGTCGCGGTCAGCATCGAGCCGGACACGCTCCTTCTCGACGAGGTCCTCGCCGTCGGTGACCGCGGGTTTCGCGAGCGGTGCCTCGAGCGGCTGCGCGGCTTTCGCGCGCGTGGCGGGACACTCATCGTCGTCTCGCACGACCACGTCACGCTGCGCGAGCTCTGCGCGCGCGGAGTCTGGCTCGACCGTGGGCGCGTGCGCGCGGACGGCGAGATTGGCGAGGTACTCGACGCGTACGAGCGTCACATCACCGGCTCGTCACCCGCGCCGGCGGACTGAGCGGTGGCCAGTGGTGGCGGACGTGCTATCTTTCGCGGCGCCGCGGTGTGAAGGCTCCGCACGCGCGTCGCCCTTTGCATGAACCGAAGATCCGCTTCATGTCGCCAGCTCCGTCCCTTTCCGTCGTGGTGCCGCTCCACAACGAAGCGGAGAACGTAGCCCCGCTCTGCGTTGCCGTGCGCGAGGCGCTCGACGGATGGTCGTGGGAGCTCGTGCTGGTGGACGATGGAAGCGGTGATGCCACCCTCGCCATCGCTACGGAGATCGCCGAGTACGACGCGCGCGTGCGCGTGATTCCCCTCGCGCGGAATTACGGCCAGACGACCGCGCTCCAGGCAGGCTTCGACCACGCCGGCGGCGACGTGATCGTCACGATGGATGGCGACCTGCAGAACGATCCGCGCGACATCCCCGCGCTCGTCGGCAAGCTCGCGGACGGGTACGACATGGTCGCGGGCTACCGCGTGCGGCGCGCCGACCGCCTGCTCACCCGTCGCCTGCCGTCTTACGTCGCCAACCGCATGATCCGGCGCATCACGGGCGTGCCGCTCCGCGACCTGGGCTGCGCGCTGAAGGCATTTCGCCGGGAGCTCCTCGGCCGCCTCCATCTCTACGCCGACATGCACCGGTTCCTCGCCGTCCTGGCGACGGCGCAGGGCGCGCGCATCGCGGAGCTGCCGGTGCGCCACCACCCACGCAGGGCCGGGCAGAGCAAGTACGATCTCCGTCGTACGCCCAGGGTGATGGCCGATCTTGTGACGCTGAAGATGATCGTATCCTTCCGCGAGCGTCCGCTCGCCCTGTTCGGCTCGGGCGCGGTCGTCGCGACGGTGCTCGGTTCGATCGCCGGCGTCATGGCCCTCGCACTCCGGAAGCACGACGTGCACCTGCTGGTAATGCCGGGTGTCTCGCTCCTCTGCTTTGGATTCGCGTGCTACCTGGTCATGCTCGGCGTCATCGGCGAGGTGGTGGTGCGGGAAACCTACGCCGACGATGCGTACGGGCCGGCAGGTGTAGCGCGGCCGTTGCTTCCAACCATCGGAGCGACGTGAGCCCGGCCGACGCGCGTGTCCGCCTGGCCTGGCCGGCGGGCTCCACTCGCCCGACGGGGACCTTCCCCGATACTGATCCGGATACTGGTCCGGGCAAGGCTGCCGCGCTCGACGTGGCCGTGGTCGTGCTCGTCAGCGAGGCGCCGGAGCCGCTCGCCGAGCTGTATGAGGAGTACGCACCGCCGCTGCGCGCCTTCGGCCGCCGCTTCGAGTTCATCTTCGCGGTCGAGCCGGCTCACCGCCTCCTGATCGAGCCAGTGCTCGAGCTAGCGCGACGCGGTGAGCCCGTCCGTTGCATCGAGCTCGCGCATACCGTGAACGAGGCCGCGCTGCTCTCCGCCGCCGCTGCGACTACCACCGCACCGATCGTCGTCACCCTGCCGGCATACCGACGGGTGATCGCGGAGGCGCTGCCGTCGCTCATCGCGCGAGTCGAGGAGGGCGCCGACCTCGTCGTCGCGCGGCGGTGGCCCCGCCGCGACGGCTGGATCAACCGCATGCAGAACCGCGTGCTGCACGTGCTCGTGCAGCGCGTGGCGGGCGGCCGGCTGCGCGACGTCGCGTGTGGTGTGCGCGCCGTGCGCCGGGATGTGCTGCGCGAGGTTCCGCTCTACGGCGAGTTCCTGCGCTTCTTCCCGATCCTCGCCACGCGGCAGGGCTACCGCGTGGAGGAGGTCGATGCGCCGCAGCACCCGCGCGACGTCCGCACGCGTGTCTACGCGCCAGGCGTGTACGTGCGACGGTTGCTGGACGTCCTCGCGCTCGCCTTCCTGGTCCGCTTCCGCGAAGCGCCCCTTCGGTTCTTCGGGCTGATCGGCGCGATGTTCGCGCTCGCCGGCACGGCGGTCCTGGGCGTCATGATCGTACAGCGCACCGGCGGCCGCGCGCTCGCCGACCGTCCACTCTTTCTGGGTGCGGCATTGCTCATCGTGCTCGGGCTCCAGGCGATCGCGCTCGGCCTCATCGGCGAGATCATTGTCCACCTGCACGCGAGCCGCCAACCGCGCTATCGCGTGAAGAACCCGCACGAATGAAGCAGGCCATGCAACGAGCCGTACGGACTCGGCGCGCGTGACCCACCGGTGACGACCGTACCGCGACGGTGGCGGCCTGTTGCCATCGCGGCGCTCGCCTTCATCCTCGCCGCCGGCAGCGCCATCCGGCTGGTGCACCTGGAACGCGGCGAGTTTCTCGATGATGAGCTGAACCACTACTACGCGGGCCGGTCCGTCGCGGAGGGCCACGGACCGCGCCTCCCCTCCGGCGCGCTCTACGAGCGCGGCGCGGACTTCACGCGCATGGCGGCGGTCGTACTCGGCCACACGAGCCCCGCCGAACGTGCGGTGCGGCTCCCCTCCGCAGTGCTCGGCTCGCTTGGACTCGTCATCTTCGCGGGCGTGCTCTGGGGTTTCGGAGGACCCTGGGTCGCCGTGTGGGGAACACTCTTTCTCGCGATCTATCCGGAAGCGATCCGGCTGAGCCGGTTCGGCCGCTTCTACACGCTCCAGCTCGCGTTCGGACTCGGCGCGCTCTACACCGGATGGCGCGCGTTGCGGAACGCTGGGGCGCGCGAGACGCCGTCGCGGAACGACGTGCGCTCGGGGTGGCTCTGGGCGCTGGGAACGATTGCCCTGCTACTCTACGCGGCGCGCGTGCAGGTCGTGTCGCTCTCGGTGGCGTCCGGGTGGGGTCTCGCTGCTGTCGTCGCAGCGGCGGCCGATGAGAGGGCGCGCGGCCTCACGGCGTGGCGCCGGAGCGTGCCGATTCAGCTCGCGACGCTGGGGCTCGCCGCCGTCGCCCTGCTCGTGTTGCTCTTCCCCGAGCAAGTGGTGGCGCTGCGCTGGCTCGCGCGTACGACGCCGCGGTGGGCGCAGACCGGCGAGTCCTCGCTCCCGCTCGCGTACTACTACGTGCTGTCCGACGCGGCCTTCGGGCTGCTCCCGCTCGCCGCGGCGGCGTTCGTCGTCGTCGCCCTGCGGAATCTCCGGCTGGCCCTTTATCTCTTTCTCTGGTTGGCCGTGCCCGTCGCGCTGCACAGCCTCGTGTTCGCGTGGAAGGGGGAGCGTTTCATCCTGCTGGCGATGCCCGCGCTCTTCGCCACGCTGGCGATCGCCGCGGCGGCGGGCGCCGGCCGGCGGCCCGGCGCGGTGCAGCGCGCCCTCGCACCACGGGTGATCGATCGCGGGCGCCGCGAGGTCGCGGCCGCGGCGGTGGTGGCCGTCGTCTGCCTCGCAGGGATCGTCACGCTGCCGCCGGTGTCAGCCGCGCGAAAGGCGCTGCGCGCGCAGCCCGATGCCTGGCGAGCGGCCGCCGTGATCCTGCGAGCGCCCGCACTCGCGAGCGCGCCGATCGGCGGGAGCAAGCAGCTCCCCGCGCGCTATTACTGGGAACGGCTCGACTTCACCGTGACGCAGGGCGGCCTGGAGCGGTGGACCCCCACGTTCGACGCGCGTCACCAGAACGGCGAGGCGGTCGCGGGCGGCTACGCCGCCGCGCCACAAGGCACGCCCGACTACTACGCCGGCGTCCCCGTGCTCACCACGCCCGAGGCGATCCGCGAGCGGTTCGCGGGCAGTGGCGCGGTGCTGATCGGCATTGACGGACCCGAGCTCAATCTCCCGAACATCATCGATCCCGAGTTGCGCCGGGTGCTCGAGGCGAATGCCGAAGAGCTGTGTCGCGGGCAGTGCGGCACACTGCGGCTCTTCCACTGGCGATTCGCTCCTCCACCATAGCCTGTCCGTCAGAACCACGCCCAACCCTGTGCGTTCACAGTCGCGGCGGCCCCAACTTGTCGCGCGACCCGCACCTCAGACGGTCCGCTCCGCCAGGACGCTCGGCAAGCCGAGGTCCGGCTCACCAAGCCAGGTCGGCCGCTATCCTGCGCTGAGCGCCGCGCGCTCGTCGTCTGGCAGCCGCAGCCTGGCGCGACACCCCG
The DNA here is from genome assembly GCA_037720885.1 of Gemmatimonadaceae bacterium. Lineage (GTDB taxonomy): Bacteria > Gemmatimonadota > Gemmatimonadetes > Gemmatimonadales > Gemmatimonadaceae > JACMME01. The sequence goes on from JBBJNN010000012.1 coordinate 15,942, forward strand.
TTCGGTCGGTCCGGTTCTCCAGCGTCAGCTCCCCGCCGTGCGCTTCGGCGATCTGCCGGCTCAACGCGAGGCCGATGCCGGAGCCGTTCGGCTTCGTCGTGAAGAATGGGACGAACAGGTTCGCCGTGTCCGCGAGCCCTGCACCCTCGTCCTCCACCGCGACCTCCAGGTCGCCACCCGCGTACGTCCACGACACCGTCACCGCGCCGCCCGTGTCCAGCGTGGCGTCCACCGCATTCCGCACGAGGTTGATCAGGAGTTGGTCGAGCTGGTCGCTGTCCGCGAGGAGGCTCGCGTCGGGACCCGGGCGCACGGCGACCGGGAGTCGCTCCTCGAGATCCACAACTCGTTGCACCCACACCGCAACGTCCACCGGGCGCCGCGCCGGTTTCGGCAGATGAGCAAGGCGCACGTACGCCTGGAGGAACCGGCCGAGCGCCCCTGACCGTCCCTCGATCACCGCCAGGCCACGCTGCAGCTCCTCGTCGCAGTCCGCGGGCCGGACGGCGCGCCCCACCATGCGACGGAGACTTCGGGAGATGGACTTGATCGGCGCGAGCGAGTTATTGATCTCGTGACTCAAAACTCGGATCAGCCGCTGCCATGCCTGCCGCTCCTCCTCGCGCAAAGTCCGGCTCAGCTCCGACACCACGAGCAGCCGATGCGGGAGTCCGCCCTGGCGAAAGGTGCCGCGGCGCACCTCCCACCGGCCGCGCGTGCCGCCGAGCACCACGTCGAGCCGCCGCGGACCGTCGGCGCCGAGGTAGTCGCCGAGCCCGAGCGCTCCGGCGCTGCGGCCGAGCAGGCGCTCGGCCGGCCGGCCGAGCAGGCGCTCCCCCTCCCGATTGACGAGGCGCAAGGAGTCGTCCGCGTCGAAGGCGAACACGGCGACGTCGATCTCCGCCATCACCGTGCGCAGGAGCGCCGTCGCCTCGAGCGCATCGAGCCGCTGCGATTGGAGCGTATGCCCCAGGGCGTTCACCTCGGTCATCGCCATGCCGAGCGCGTCGTGCTCGGTCGCACCGGCACCGCGGACGGAGTAGTCCCCCTCGCGCAGCGCCGCGAGGAGGTTCGACAGCAGCTGCAGCGGGCGCACGACGCGCTCCCGCGCCGCGAGCGCGCACCCCCACCAGGCGCCCAGGATGACGACGGTGAGCGTCCACCGCACCTCCACCCCATGCTCGCCGCCCCAGAGCCACACCAGCGAGACAACCACGGCGGGGAGGCCGCCCGCGAGCACGAGCAGGGGCACGCGATGCTCGAGCGCGCGGCGCTTGCGAGGGCGGATGGCGGGTGACATGCCGGGTGGCGCGCCGGGCGGCGCCTAGAGCTGGTAGTGCCCGATCCGCCGGTAGAGCGCGCTGCGACTCATCCCCAGCGCCTCGGCCGCCTGCAGCACGTTCCCGCCGTGGCGCGCGAGCGCCTGTCGGATGACGAAGCGCTCGGCTTCATCCATCGTCATGGCGCCGAGATCGGGCGCACCCTCGGCGCGCGGTTGGAGGCCGAGGTCGTGGACGGAGATGAGCGGTGCGCGGGCCAGCAGCACGGCGCGCTCGACGGTGTGCGCGAGCTTGCGGACGTTTCCCGGCCACGCGTGCTCGAGCAGCGCGCCGGCCGCGCCGTCGTCGAATCCCGTGATGGCCGCACGGTAGCGAGCGGCGTGGAGCGCCAGGAAATGCGCGGCGAGCCGCGGGATGTCATCGCGGCGCTCGCGGAGCGGCGGCAGCCGGACCTCGACCGTGTTCAGGCGGTAGAGCAGGTCTTCGCGGAACCGCCCCGCGGCAATCTCGGCACCCAGGTCGGCGTTCGTGGCGGCGAGCACGCGGACGTCCGCGCGCAGCGTGCGCGACGAGCCGACGCGCTGGAACTCGCCCGTCTGCAACACCCGGAGCAGCTTCGCCTGGAGCTTGGGCGCGAGGGTGGCGATCTCGTCGAGGAAGAGCGTACCTCCATCCGCGACCTCGAAGCAGCCGACCCGGTCCGTCTTGGCGTCCGTGAACGCGCCCCTCACGTGGCCGAACAGCTCACTCTCGAACACACCCTCCGAGATCCCGCCCGCGTTGACGACGACGAGCGGCTTCCCAGCCCGGTCGGAGGCCGCGTGCAGCCATTGCGCGACGATCTCCTTCCCGGTGCCGTGCTCGCCGGTGATGAGGACGTTCGCGTCCGATGCGGCGACGCGCTCCATGAGCGCGAGCACCGGCTGCATCGCACGCGAACCGGCGATGAGCGTCGGCAGCTCACGCGGCCGGAGGCGGCCGTTCTCCGTCGCGAGGCGCTCGTTCATGCGCCGCGCCCGACCGAGCTCTACCTGCGTGCGGATCGTGGCGAGCAGGCGGTCGTCGTCCCAGGGCTTCTCGACGTAATCCGTGGCGCCTCGTCGCATCGCCTCGACTGCGCCGCCGACGCTCCCCCAGGCCGTCATCACGACGACGGGGAGCGTCCCGTCGAGCGAGCGGATGCGCGCGAGCACGTCCAGCCCCTCGCGCCCCGACGTGGTGTCGCGCGCGTAGTTGAGATCCATCACGACCGCGTCCACGTCCTGCGCCTCGAGCGTCCGAAGGATCGCGCCGGGCGATTGGGCGGTGACGAGGGTGTACCCTTCCTCCTTGAGGAGAAATCGGAGCGCCTCCAGCACATCGGGCTGATCGTCGGCGACAAGGATGCGCGGAGCGGTGGGCACGGACGTAGGGTTATCGCCAGCAACATGCCCCGCGCAAGGTGGCGCGGCCGGTGGCCACCCAAGCGTCACCTTGCCTCACGCCTTCCAGTCAGCGCGCCGCTATTCATGAAGCCGAGCACCCAGGTCCCCGACACGCTGTCGCCGCGGACCGCCACGCGGAGCTCCGGCGCGTCGTTCGCGAAGGTCGCCGTCGCCCAGATCCGCTCGCCCCCGATCACCAGCTCGGTGGCCGGCGATTCGGCGCCGGGGTTCGAGACGATCCGCCCGCTGTAGCGGCCCGGCGCTCCGGAGACGACGAGCGACAGAGTGACGCTCTTCCGCTCGCCCGCGACGCGCATGGTGACCGGCGCGAAGACGTAGCTGCCGACCGGGTCGAACGCCGGTGTGCTCGCCGCAGCCTCCAACCGCGCGACCATCCACCGCGATCCCACGCGCCCTGGCCTCGGCCGTGAGCGCCTGGTAGACGTCGGGATCGAGGAACGAGTACGCCTTGACGAAATCATACCCGGCCGCCTTCTGCTCGGCCGCGATCAGACGCGCATCGCCAGGCGTCGTGATCGAGACGAAGAGCGGGTTGGCGACGGTGGTGACGCCGTTCGCGAGGTACGAGGCGAGGCCGACATCATCGTACAGATGTACGTGCATGTCAGCGAGGCCCGGCACCAGATAGCCCCCACTCCCATCGATACGCACCGCGCCGCGCGGCACCGCCACGGAAGCACTTGGCCCCACCGCGGTGATCACCCCGCCGCGCACCAGCACCATCTGCCCGACCAGCACGCGATCGGTGTCCATCGGGATGACGGAAACGTTCTCGAAGGCCGTGATCGCGGTAGCGCCCTCGCCCCGCGGTACATCCGGAGAACCCACGCCCGCGCGGTGGCACGCGGCGAGCAAGAGGAGCGCGAGCGAGAGGAGCGCGGGGAAGCGCGCGACCATCGAGATGTACGCCGCTCGTAACTTGAATCTCATGGAAGGAAGAACGTCTCTACTCACTTCTCAACGCCACCATCGGGCTGACGCGCGCCGCGCGCCGCGCCGGCAGGTACGTCGCGCCGAGGGCGACCGCGGCGAGCAGAGCGGACACGCCGACGAACGTCAGCGGGTCGGTCGGCGTGACGCCGAACAGCAGCCGGGCCAGCAGACGCGTGACGACGAGCGCACCAGCCACGCCCGCGGCCACGCCGAGCGCCGTCACGGCGGCGCCCTGCCGCAGCACCAATCGGATGACGTCACGCTCCTGCGCGCCGAGGGCACGGCGGACGCCGATCTCGCGGACCTGCTGCGCGACGGTATAGGAGACCACCCCGTAGATGCCGAGCGCGGCGAGCAGGAGCGCGACGCCGGCGAAGGTCCCGAGCACGAGCATGCTGAATCGCTGGCGCGAGATGGATTCGGCCATCAGCCTGGCCATGGTGGTGATGCCGAATACCGGTTGCCTGGGGTCGACCTCCCGAACCTGCCGGCGCACCGCATCGGTCATCGCCGCAGCGTCACCCGTCGTGCGCACGATCAGAGTCATCTCGGGGTGCGTCTCCTGCACGTACGATGCGTAGAGCTCGATCTGCACATCGTCGATGAGCCCGGCGTTCCGAACATCCGCGACCACGCCCACGACCTCGCGCCACACGGGTTGATCCTCGGCCGTGAGGTACGACACGCGCTGCCCGATCGGGTCGCGGTCCGCCCAGAGCTGGCGGGCGAGCGTCTCGTTGATCACGACGACGCGTGCAGTTCCCTCGCGATCCGCATCGCTGAGCAGGCGGCCGCGTCGGAGCGGAACGCCCATCGTGCGGAAGTAGCCGGGGCTCACCCACCGAATGTTCACCTCGGGGTAGCCGCCCGACTGCCTCGGCCGCTCGAACAGTTGGAGCGAGCCGGAAATGCGCTGTGACGTGAATGGGAGCACCGAGGTGACAGCCGCGCCCCGCACGCCCGGGAGCGTCGCGACCCGCTCGAGGAGTGCGCGGTAGAACGCGACGCGTCTGGCATCATCGGGGTAGGCCGTCGGCGGGAGGTTCGTGCGCATGGTGAGCAGGCGCTCCGGCTGCGCGATTCCCGACTTCACGCCACCAAGCCGCGCCACGCTGCGGATGAGCAGCCCCGCTCCCACCAGGAGCACAAGCGAGAACGCGATCTCGCTCACGACGAGCACGCGGCGCAGCCGGCGCTGCCGCATGCCGCCCGATGCTCGAGCGTTCCCCTCCTTCAGCGTCTCGTGCAGGTTGATGCGCGACGCCTGCAGCGCGGGCACCGCGCCAAAGAGCACGCCCGTCAACACCGACACGCCGAGCGTGACGGCGAGTACCGCCGCGTCCACGCGGATCTCGTCGAGGCGCGGGATGCTCACCGGAGCGGCGACAACGAGCAGCTTGATCGCCCAGAGCGCGAGGAGAAGTCCCGCACCCGCGCCGACGAGGGCGAGGAGGATGCTCTCCGTGAGCAGCTGGCGGACGAGGCGTCCGCGGCTCGCGCCGAGCGCGGTGCGGACCGCCACCTCGCGCTGCCGCGACGCTCCACGCGAAAGCAGCAGGTTGGCGACGTTCGCGCACGCGATGAGCAGCACGAGGCCGACCGCGCCCCAGAGCACGAGCAGTACCGGCCGCACGTTGCCCACCAGCTCGCGATGCAGTGTGTTCAGGTAGACGCCGTCCGACGTCCCCCCAAGCTGCGTGGCCAGCGATTTCACATCCGCCTCCGCCTGCTCGACGGTCACGCCGGGCCTGAGCCGGGCAACGACGGAGAGATAGTGTGACGAGCGGTTCGCCAGGTCCTGCGCCGTGAACCCGAGCGGCCGCCATAGCTCCGCGTTCGCCCACTTGAAGCTCCGCGGCATCACCCCAGCCACCGTGACGGGGCGGCCACCCGACTGGTACGTCTTCCCCACTACGCGCGGGTCGGCATTGAAGCGACGCCGCCAGAGACCGTAACTGAGCACGGCCACCCGCTCGGCGCCCTCGCGCTCGTCCTCGGGCGTGAAGACGCGGCCGAGCATCGGTTGAACGCCGAGCGTCGTGAAGACCGCGCTCGTGACGAGTGCGCCGTCCACGCGCTCGGGATTCTCGGTGTCCGTGAGGTTGAACCCGAACGGGAAGAAGGCGCCCATGCTCTCGAACGAGCGCGACTGCTCGCGATAGACCACGAACTCCGGCGGGGAGATCGCGAGCTGGCCGCCACCCTGCTCTGCGCCGAAGCGCTGCCAGAGGTGCACGAGCCGCGCGGGCTCGCGGTAGGCGAGCGGTCGCAGCAGCACCGCGTTCACGACGGTGAAAATGGCCGTGTTCGCGCCAATGCCGAGCGCGAGCGCGGCGACCGCGACGAGGGTGAAGCCGCGGCTCCGCGCGAGCGTGCGCACCGCGTAGCGAAGGTCGCCAAGAAGGGAGCTCATCAGTCGTTTCGCATCGCGATGACGGGGTCTACGCGTGAGGCACGCCGCGCGGGGATGTAGCTGGCGAAGAGCGCGACCGCCGCGAGCAACGCGGCGATGCCGAGGAAGGTGGCCGGGTCACTCGGGCTCACGCCGAACAGCATGCCGGCGAGCGCGCGCGCGGCAACGAGGGCGCCGGCGAGCCCCACCCCGATCCCGATCGCCGTGAGCACCCACCCCTCGCCCACCACGAGTCGCAGCACATCGCGCGGGCGGGCGCCGAGCGCCATGCGGACGCCGATTTCCTTCGTACGTTGGGTGACGGCGTAGGAGATCACGCCGTAGAGACCCACGGCGGCGAGCAGCACCGCAACCGCCGCGAACGCACCGAGCAACATGCCGTACAGCCGTGGCTGCCAGAGGTTGCGAGCGACGACCTGCTCCATCGTCGCAACGTCGTAGGAGGGGAGCGCCGGGTCGAGCGCCGCGAGCTCCGCACGCACGAGCGGCGCCAGGGCCGCCGGATCGCATGCGCCCGGTGTCCGATCGCAGCTGGCGCGCACGACGAGCGTCATCGCGTGGGGCGGGAGCTGCAATGCCGACTGGTAAATCTCCGGCGGAGCCGGCTTCCGGATGCCGAACTGGCGCGTATCGCGCACCACGCCGATCACGGTGAGCCACGGAGAGCGCGAGTCGGCTCCGCCCAGGCGGAAGCGCTTGCCGAGCGGATCGCTCCCGGGCCAGAAGGTATGTGCCAGCGTCTCGCTGACGAGCGCGACCGGCGTGGCGCCCGCCGCATCCTGCTCGGCGACGTCGCGCCCTGCCGCCAGCGGCACGCGCATCGTGCGGAAATAGCGTGGTGTGACCTGCTGATTGTGCGCGTACGTCTCATCTCCCAACCGCGCGGCAGGGCGCCCCTCGGCGCTCACGGAGGTCCAGTAGGACTCGCTCGCCATGGGCGGCGTCGCGACCGCGGCGGCACTCCCCACCCCGGGGATTCCGCGAACACGCTCGAGCAACGCGGCGAAGAAGGCGGCGCGCTGCACGTCCTCACCGTACCTCGCGGCGGGGAGCGAGACGCGGAGCGCGAGCACGCCGCGCGGATCGAAACCCGGGTCGGCGCGCTGCATCCGCACGAAGCTCCCGATGAGCAGGGCCGCACCCGCGAGCAGCACGAGCGAGAGCGCGACCTCCACGATTACCAGCGCACCGCGGAGCCGGCTGCGCGCGAGTCCCGCCGTTCCACCGCGCCCGCCCTGCTTCAGCTCCGCGTTCAGTTCCGGCCTGGAGGCATGAAGCGACGGCACGATGCCGAACAGCGCGCCTGTCAGGAGCGAGACGATCACGGTGAAGGCGAGCACGCGCCCGTCGATTGTGGGGCGGATCCAGGCCGGAACCTCTACGGGGATCGCCGCGCGGAGGAGGCGCGTCCCCCACATCGAGAGGAGGATACCGAGCCCGCCGCCCACACCGGCGAGCAGCAGGCTTTCGGTGAGGAACTGGCGAACGAGGCGCCCGCGGCTGGCGCCGAGCGCGATTCGCACGGCCACCTCGCGTTGCCGCGATGCTCCGCGCGCGAGCAGCAGGTTGGCGACGTTCGCGCACGAAATGAGTAGGACGAACGCCACGGCGGCGAGCAGGATGACGAGCGGAGAGCGTAGGTCGGCGGCGAGGTCTGCGTGCAGCGGCCGCACGCGGGCGCGCCATCCTGTGTTGCTTTCGGGGTGCTCCCGCTCCAACCGCCGCGCGACCGTCTCGAGCTCCGCCTGCGCGCGCTCCAGCGACGCACCAGGGTGCAGACGAGCGACCGCCTGGAGAAACCGGTTGTCCCGCGTGTCCTGCCGGAGCACCTGGGGGTCGAGCGGCGTCCAGACATCTACCTCGGGGTGCCGAAACGCCCGCGGCATGATCCCGACCACGGTGTAGGGCCGCCCATTGAGGGTCAGCGTTCGGCCCACTATCGCCGGGTCGCTCCCGAAGCGCCGCGCCCATAGCCCGTAGCTCAACACCGCGGCGTGCGGCGTGGGCGAGGCGTCTTCCGGCAGCAGCGTCCGGCCGAGCGCCGGCGGCACGCGCAACACGCGGAAGAAGTCTGGCGAGACGATCGCGCGCTCCAGCCGCTCCGGCTCGCCGAGGCCAGACAACGCCGTGGGCGCGCTAATGTAGGCTGACGCGGCTTCGAACGCTCGGCTCCCCGCGGTGAGATCCTCGAAGTCCGCGAAGGAGATGTTGCTGCGCGTCACTCCATGCTTCGGCCGGTCCGCGAACAACGCGACAATGCGGTCCGCGTCCCCGTACGGAAGTGGCCGCACGAGCACCGCGTTGACAAAGCTGAAGATCGTGGTGCCCGCGCCGATCCCCACCGCCAGCACGAGCACCGCGATGACGGAGACGGCCCGACTCGCGCCGAGCGAGCGCGCCGCGTGCCGCAGGTCCCTCAGGAATGTGTCCATCGTGCTACTCGCTCCGCATGGCGACGAGTGGATCGACACGCGCGGCGCGGCGTGCGGGGATGTAGCTCGCGAGAAGCGCGGCCGCCGCGAGCGTGACCGAGACGGTGGCAAAGGTGGCGGGGTCGGTCGTGCTCACCCCGAAGAGAACCGCTCGGAGTACGCGAAGCACGGCGAGCGCACCCGCGAGTCCGACGGCGATCCCGATGGCGACGAGACGCGCCCCCTCCCCCACCACGAGCCGCACGACGTCGCGGCGCTGGGCGCCGAGCGCCATCCGCAAGCCGATCTCGTGCGTTCGCCGCGCGACGGTGTACGAGACGACGCCATACAACCCGATCGCGGCGAGCACGAGCGCCACCGCGGCGAAAATGCCGAGCAGCGCAGTGTACAGGCGCGGCTGCCACACTGAACGCTCCAGTGCCTGCTCGAGCGTGAGCACGTTGAACAGGGCGACCTCCGGGTCGAGCGCGCCAATCTCCCGCCGCACCGCGGGGGCGAGCCCCGCCGGGTCGGCCGTCGCGCGGATCACCAGCGTCATCGTCCGCGACGGCGACTGCGCGTGCGGCATGAACAGGCCCTCCACGGTCCCCTCGTTCACGCCGAACTGCTTCACGTCCCGCACGACACCGACGATCGTCATCCAGGGCTCGTCCGTGTCGTCCGCCTGGCCGAGGTGAAAGCGCTTCCCCACCGCGCCGCCCGCCGGCCAGTAATGATTCGCGAACGTCTCGTTCACGACGGCGACCCTCGCCGCGCCCGCGTGGTCTGCCTCCGTGAGCGAGCGCCCGGCGGCCATGGGGATGCCGAGTGCGTGGAAGTAGTCGGGCGTGACCGTCTCGCGGTGGGCATGTGGCGCCTGCCCCTGAGGCGAGGGCTGCCCCTCCGGAGTGAAGGCGACGTAGATGTTGTTGTCGCCCAGAGGCGGCGTCAGCACCGCGGCCGCCACCTGCACCCCGGGCAGCGCTCGCGCTCGGCGGACTGCCTCAGCGTAGAACGCGCGCACGCGATCGTCCGTCGAGTACCGCGTCTGCGGCAGGGAGAGGCGAATGGAGAGCACGCCCCGCGGATCATAGCCGGGATCCGCACGGCGCAGGCGGACGAAGCTCTTGGCGAAGAGGAGCGCGCCGGCGAGGAGTACCAGCGAGAGCGCGACCTCCGCCACGACGAGCGAGCTGCGGAGCCGGCCGCGGGCGCCCCCGGACGTCGAGCGGCCGCCGGACTTGAGCGCCTCGTGCACGTCCGCGTCCGAAGCGCGGAGCGCGGGCGCGAGACCAAAGAGGAGGCCGGTGAGCACGGACAGCGCGACGGAGAAGCCGAGCACGCGCGCATCCACGCCGAGGCGAATCCAAGACGGAATCTCGACCGGCACCCAGGCGCCCACCAACCGCACACCCCACAGCGCGAGCAGCACGCCGAGCGCGCCACCGGCCAGCGCGAGGACGACGCTCTCCGTGAGGAGCTGCCGCACGAGACGCATGCGCGTCGCGCCGAGGGCGACGCGCACCGCGATCTCCCGGCGTCGCGCGGCGCCGCGGGCGAGGAGAAGGTTCGCGACGTTCGCGCAGGCAATGAGAAGCACGAAGGCGACGGCGCCAAGCATGAGCAGAAGTCCCTCGCGGAACTCCGAGGCCAGGTCCGCGTGCAGCGACACGAGCTCCGCTCCCCACCCGGAATTGCTCGGCGGGTACGCCTCGGCGAGGCGCCGGTTGATCGCGTCGAGCTCCGACCGCGCCACGTCCACGTTCGCGCCCGCGCGCAGTCGGGCGATCGCTCCGAGCGCACGCTCGCCCCGCGCGGCGACCTCCGGCGGGAAGTTGAACGGGGCCCACAGCTCGGCCCGCCCGAAATCGAAGCCCGGTGGCATCACGCCGACGATCGTGTAGAGCTCGCCCTCGAGCGTGACCACGCGCCCGACCGTGCGCGGGTCGGCACCAAACCGGCGGCGCCAGAGCCCGTCGCTGATCAGCGCGACGCGCGGTCCGCCCGGCGCGAACTCCTCCGCCGCGAACTCCCGCCCGGCGGCGGGGCGCACGCGCAGCACCTTGAAGAAGTCCGGCGTGACGAGCGCACTGCGCAGGCGCTCCGCGTCGCCGCCGCCCGACATCGTGACCGTGCTGCCGAGGTAGCCGGCGAGCGCCTCGAAGGACCGCACACCCCGCCGCCAGTCCTCCACATCCGGCGCCGACACGCTGCTCCGCGTGATCCCCTGCGCGGGCTGGCGAGAGTACAGCATGTAGAGCTCGCGCGCATCCACGAACGGCAGCGGCCGCAGCATGACCGCGTTGACGAGGCTGAAGATCGTCGTGTTGGCACCGATCCCGAGGGCCAGTACCGCGACGGCGACTGCCGCGAAGCCGCGGCTCGTGCGCAGAGAGCGAAGCGCGTGGCGAAGATCCTGGAGGAGGGACGTCATCGTGATAGTCGGTGTGATGTTCGGTCGGGGTTCGAGCCGCGCCTACTCGCCCCGCATCGCCACGAGCGGATCGACCTTCGCCGCCCGCCGCGCCGGCACCCAGCTGGCCGACAGCGCCACCGCGCCGAGCACGAGCGGCACGGCGACGAAGGTGACGGGGTCGGTGGCGCCGACCCCATGGAGCAGCGACGACAGCCCGCGACTCATCGCCAGTGCGCCCGCGAGCCCGAGCGCGATTCCCGCCGCTGCCAGCGCGGAGCCCCGGCCGAGGACGATGCGCATGACGTCACCGCGCTGCGCGCCGAGCGCCATCCGGACGCCGATCTCGTGCGTCCGCCGCGAGACGGTGTAGGACATGACGCCGTAGATGCCGACGAGGGCCATCACGAGCGCGATCCCGGCGAAGACGCCGAGCATCCCGGCCGTTACCCGCTGTGGGGCGAGCGCGTTCGACACCAGCTCCTCCATCGCCATCACCTCGCCCGCGGCGAGCCCGGGGTCGAGGGCGACGATCTCTCGCTGGATGGCGCCGGTGAGGGTACCTGCCTGCCAGCGGGCGCTCGACTCCTCCGAGCCGCGCACCACGAGCGCCATCGTTTCGAGCGCCGCCTGCCACAGCGGCACGTACATCACCGGGTGCATCGCGTCGACGCCGACATTGGGGTTGTGGCGCACGTCGCCCGAGATGCCGACGATCTCGCGTGGGCCGCTCGCCGAGTCCAGGGTGATGCGTTTCCCAAGGGCGTCGCCGCCTGGCCAATAGCGATGCGCGAGCGCCGCGCTCACGATGGCCACCCGCGACGATGAGGCGTCGTCGCGCTCCGTGAACTGCCGCCCGCGGAGGAGCGGGATTTCGACCGACGCGAAGTAGCCAGGCGAGACCACGCGGTACCGCACCGTGGGCAGCGCCTGGCCCGGGCCTACGGGTGGCTGCCCCTCGATCGCCGCGCCCCGGCGCCAGTCGTTCCACGTCATGGGGAGCACGGAGGCGAGGCTCGCCGAGCGCACGCCGGGGAGCGCCTGCACACGGTCGAGCAGGCGCGCGAAGAACTCGAGCCGGCGCGCCCGGTCCCCGTAGCTTATCGGGGGGAGCGAGAGCTCCATGGTGAGCGCGCGCTCCGGCCGGAAACCGAGCGGCGCGTTCACGAGATGCGCGAGGGAGCGCGCCATGAGGCCGGTGCTCACGAGGAGGACGAGCGCTAACGCCACCTCAGCGATCACAAGCGCGCCGCGCAGCCCGTTGCGCGCGCCGCCGGTGGTGCCGCGGCTGCCGTCCTTGAGCGACGTGACGAGGTTCACCTTCGAGCCAAACAGTGCTGGCACGATGCCGAAGACGACGCCGGTCGCGGTCGCCACGAGGAACGTGAAGCCGAGTATCGGCGCATCCACGACGATTCGGGTCCACCCCGGATTGAAGCGGACGAGGGGCGCGGGGAGCGCATTCCGCAGGAGAAGCACGCCCCACAGTGCGCAGAGGGCGCCCAGCGCGCCGCCGACGAGGGCGAGGAGCAGGCTCTCGGTCAGGAACTGGCGGACGAGGCGCCCGCGGCTGGCGCCGAGCGCCGCTCGGACCGCAACCTCGCGCGCGCGGGACGCCGCGCGGGCGAGCTGGAGGTTGGCAACGTTCGCGCAGGCAATGAGGAGCACGAAGCCGACAGACGCGAGCGAGAGGAGGAGGTATGGCCGAGGGTGGCGGCCGTAGAACCGGTCCATCGGCTCCACCCGCACGTCCACACGCGCGTTCGTCGCCGGGTACTGGTCGGCGAGCCGCCGCGCGACCGACCTCAGCTCGGCGCGCGCCGCGGCGATCGTCGTCCCCTTCGTCAGCCGAGCGAAGACAGTGAGATCGCGCTCCCGCCGCTCGAGCACGTCGGCGGCGGTGAGGGCGAGCGGCGCCCACAGCTCGCCCCCGGGCGGGAAGATGAACTCGGGCGGCATGACGCCCGCGATCGTGTACGTCTCCCCGTTCAGCATCACCGTGTGGCCGACGACCGCGCGATCGGCGCCGAACTTTCGCTGCCAGAGCGCGTGGCTGAGCACGACCGTGAAGTGCGCGCCGCGCTCGGCATCCTCCGGCGTGAAGGTGCGGCCGAGCATCGGGCGGGCGCCGAGTAGGGTGAAGAACTGCGGGGTGGCGAGAAACCCGGTGACGCGCTCGGGCTCCGCGGTCCCCGTGACGTTGACGTCCCACCAGGAGAAGGCCGCCAGCCCGTCGAAGGATCGGCTCTCCCGCCGCCAGTCGAGGTAGTTGCCGCGCGCGGCGCGGTCGAAGTCGCTGTCCGCACCCGGAAACGACTCGTTGATCGCGACGAGGCGGCCGGGGTCCGTGGCCGGCACCGGGTGGAGCACAAGCGCGGTCGTGGCAGTGTAGACGGTGGTAACTGCACCGATGCCGAGCGCGAGGCAAACCACGGCGGCAAGCGTGAGCCCCGGCGTCTTGGTGAGCGCGCGGACGGCGTAGCGGATGTCTTGAAGAAGGGTGTCCATCAAGCGGGAAGCGGGAGGTGGGCGTCAGCGTCGTCCCGTCAGGCTGGGGTAGCGCCAAGGCGAGGATGGTGCCAATGCGGTGGCAATGGGAAGTCGTTGCCCCACAGCGCGTTGACACCAGGAGGGGCGGTCGTGGCGACAGAGTCGTTCCCGCGGGTGGGATGGCGCGCTCCCATTCGCGGGACTCGCGACGACCCAGCGCGATGCCCGAAAACGCAACGGGAGCAGGAAGGCCCGCATCGCCTCCCTGCTCCTCTCGTCCCACTTCCCGCTTCCCGCTTCCCGCTTCCCCCGTCAGTCCGTGATCAGCTTCTGCGCGGCGATCAGCCCGTGCTGCGCCTCGACCCACGACTTGTGGTACTCGGGGTCTTCGATCGGAAGGGCCCGCTTCGCGACCTTGAGTGGGCGGAACGAATCCATCATCACCGCGAGCTCGTTCGTGAATTTGGCGCCAATGCTCGCCTCCGCGCGCCCGGGGTGCGGTCCGTGAGGGATGCCATCCGGGTGGTGCGTGATGCTCCCGAACTCGATCCCCTTCCGGCTCATGAATTCGTCCGAGGCATAGTAGATCACCTCGTCCGAGTCCACGTTCGAGTGGTTGTACGGGGCCGGCACCGCGTCCTCGCCGAAGTCGTAGGGTCGCGGGCAGAACGAGCAGACGACGAAGCCATCGCCCTGGAAGGTCTGATGGACCGGAGGCGGTTGATGGACCCGGCCGACGATGGGCTCGAAGTCGCGGATGTTGAACGTCCACGGGTAGAAGTAGCCGTCCCACCCCACGACGTCGAACGGATGGTGATCGAGGATGAACTCGTTCAACCCGTCGTACTGCTTCACCAGCACGCGGAAGTCGCCCATCTCATCGTGCGTGTTGAGCTGCGCGGGCCGGTGCATGTCGCGCTCGGAGTAGGGCGCACCCTCGATGAGCTGGCCGAACTCGTTGCGGTAGCGCTTCGGCCACCGCACGTGGCCCCGGCTCTCCATCACGAGCAGCTTCGTCGGCGCCCCCATGTCCATCTTGTAGCGGTGCATGATCCCGCGATGGATGATGAGGTAATCGCCCTCGCGGTACGGAAGGTCGCCGAACACGGACTCGAGCGTGCCGCCCCCCTTGGCCACGTACACCAGCTCGTCCGCCTGCGCGTTGCGGTAGAAGTGCGCGTCCTGCTCGTCGGGCTCGACGTACAGCATCGCGATGTCCGCGTTGAAAAGGAGCGGCGTCCGATCGAGCGTCGGGCTCCCTCCCGGCTGCACCTTCGACGTACGGAAGTGGCGGTGCTTGAGGGTCCGGTCATCGTCGGCCTCATACGTCACCTCGCGCAGCCGCTTCGCGGACTTCACGGTCGTCGGCGGATGCACGTGGTAGAGCAGCGACGAGGTCCCGGTGAACCCCTCGTGCCCCATCAGCTCCTCAGCATAGAGGCCGCCGTCCGGCTTGCGGAAGGCGATGTGACGCTTGCGCGGGATCGAGCCGAGAGTGTGGTAGATCGGCATGGCTATCGTGACCTCAGGAGAGGGACTCGGCACCAGGGACTGGGACTCGGTCATCGGTCATCGGTCATCGGCTGTGGATTCACACTCCACGTGACCGAGACCGACTCTCCCAGCAGCGCCGAGCGCCGAGCGCCGAGCGCCGAGTGCCGGGTCCCGATGTTACAGGTTTCCTCGCAGCGCCTGCTCGCGCTCGATCGCCTCGAAGAGCGCCTTGAAGTTCCCCTTCCCGAAGGAGCGCGCGCCCTTTCGCTGGATGATCTCGTAGAATACCGTCGGGCGGTCCTGTACCGGCTTCGAGAAAATCTGGAGCAGGTACCCCTCGTCGTCCCGGTCCACGAGGATCCCGAGCTCCTTGAGCGGGCCCAGGTCTTCGTCGATGGTGCCGACGCGGTCGAGCAGCGTGTCGTAGTACGTCGAGGGGACCTTGAGGAACTCGACACCACGGTCGCGAAGCGCCGTGACCGTCGAGACGATGTCGGCCGTCGCGATCGCGATGTGCTGCACGCCGGCGCCATGGTAGAACTCCAGGTATTCGTCGATCTGCGACTTCTTCCGCCCCTGCGCCGGCTCATTGATCGGGAACTTGATCCGGTCGTTCCCGCTGGCCACGACCTTCGACATCAGCGAGGAGTATTCCGTCGAGATGTCGGTGTCATCGAACGAGATCAGGTTGCGGAACCCCATCACACGCTCGTAGAACCCGACCCAGTCGTTCATGCGCCCGAGCTCGACGTTGCCGACGCAGTGGTCGACGTGCAGAAAGCCGACCGGTGCCGGGTTGTACGTGGACTGCATCTCCCGGAACCCGGGCAGAAACACGCCGCGATAGTTCCGTCGCTCGACCAGCGTGTGGATTGTCTCGCCATAGGTGCGGATGGCCGCGATGACCACCTCGCCCTGGTCATCACGCAGCAGCTCCGGCTCCCGCACCGACTCCGCCCCGCGCTCCACGGCGGCGGCGAACGCTTCTCGAGCGTCGTCCACCCAGAGCGCGATATCCTTGACGCCATCGCCATGGTCGTGCACGTGCCGGGCGATATCAGAGTCCGGGGTGATCGCGGACGTGAGGACAAGCCGGACTTTCCCCTGTGTCAGCAGGTAGCTCGCGCGGTCGCGCGTTCCCGTCTCGGGCCCACGGTACGCCTCGAGCTTGTAGCCGAACGCGCTGCGGTAGTAGTGCGCCGCCTGCTTCGCATTCCCCACATAGAACTCGACGTAGTCCGTCCCATTGATCGGGAAGGTGTCGGTGGCGGTCGTCGCTTCCTGCGTCGGACGGGTCTGTGTTGCCATGCTGGGTTGTCTCCGTAAAGTGTCAGGCGAGAAGCGACGGGCTATCGGCGGCAAGGCGTCGATGCCGCAAGGCACGGATCGATGACGCTCACGCGATCGCAGAGCGTATCTTCGTTCTTCGGGGGGGGGCCCCCAAGGTATGGGAGCCCACGCTCCGGGGCCGTCGTCCCGAATCCGCGGTCACACCCTACGCCTCACCGATCTTGGCATCGAGGAAGCTCTGCAGGTCCGCCTCGCTGATCGCCGGCTCGCCAGGAGCGACGTTGTCGAGCTTCCCTTCCTTCATCCAGCGTTCGAGCTCACCCACCAGCTCGAAGAGGTGCTCGAAGCTCTCGACGATGAAGAAGAGGGGCTGGTAGCGATCGATCTCGAAGCCCTGATTGATCACCCACTCGAGCTGGATCGGATAGCGCTGCGCTTCCGGCGAGTCCACACTGTAGGCAAGCTCGCCGTACGAGGAGAGGAGCCCGCTCCCATACGCCTTCAGCCCCTGTCCACCTGGCGCACGCATGAGCCCGAACTCTACCGTGAACCAGAAAAAGCGCGCCATCGCGCGGATGATGCTCGTCGCGCGCCGCGCGGCCGCTTCCCGATCCGCTGTTCCAGCGACCAGCTCCGCCGCGGTGTGAGCACAGTCGCCGAAGCGCACCAGCGCCTCGGCGAACGCCGCGTCCGTATGCATCGGGACGTGGCCGGCGATATCGTGGAAGATGTCGGGCTCGGGTAGGTAGTCGAGCGTCGCGCCGTCACGGATCGTGATCGTCGTCGGAAACTCGCGGTGGCGCAGGCAGTCGAAGAAGAGAAACGCCGGCACGTACCCGCTTACCGGCTTGGCGCGAAACCCCGTGCGGGGCTCCATGAAGCGGTTCACGTCCTCGAGCCTCGGTACCCGGTCGGGGCTCAGGCGGAGGGTCTCGATCCCCTGCAGAAAGCGCGGATTCGCGTAGCGCGCCCACCGCTCCTGCATCCGCGCGTACAGCCGCCGCCAGGCATCGTGGTTGTCGCCCGTGTACAGCTCGTACGGCTGCGTGATGTAGAGCCGTCCATCGCGCTGCGCCTGCTCGATGAAAGGCGCGCTGGTGGTCGTCAAGCCCGCCGCAACCGGCGACTGCCTCGTGGCCAAGCTACTCATTCCGCTCCCTGATGCCCGGTGGTCGAACGATTGTTCAAAGCTAACCGGCGCGCTGGGCCGGAGGGAGCGGACTGCGATCCCGCCCGTTCGTCGGCCTCACTTGTGACGATCCGCCTCACCGCGGTATCCAATGGGGTGCATGGGGAGGCAGCGGCCGAGCGTCCGCGCGAGTAGGCGCGCACGACCCGCGTGACGGCCGACGCGGACGCCGAAGATGTCGCGCTCGCCGCCGCGGGGGACGTTCACGCGTTCGAGCGACTCTACTACCGGCACGCGGGGCGCGTCCGATCGCTGGCCCGGCGCTTTGTCGGCCATGGAGATGTCGATGATGCTACGCAGGACGTGTTCCTCCGCGCGTGGCACAAGCTCGCGCTCTTCCGTGGCGACGCGGCGTTCGGGACATGGCTGCACCGCCTCGCCGTGAACCTGCTTCTGCGCCGGGCAGAGGTGGCCGCGCGCGCTGACCTGCGGAACGATGAGATGACGAACGAGCTGCCCGCTCCGGCGGGGGTGAGCCTCGACCTCTCGCTCGACGTGGACGCGGTGCTCGCACGTCTGGAGCCAGCCCTACGAGAGGTCGTGGTACTGCACGACATGGAGGGGTACTCGCACGAGGAGATTGCCACGTTGCTCGGAATCACCGCCAGCGGGTCGAAGATGCGGCTGCACCGCGCACGCACAGCGCTCCGTGCCAATGCGAGAGAACGATGACGGGGGCGATGAACGAGCCGCGCGACGAGTGGGCGGACCGGCTGTCGGAGTACGTGGACGGCGAGCTGACGGCAGCGGAGACCGCGCTGCTGGAGGCACATCTCGCCACGTGCGCCCGCTGCCGGGAGGCGGTCGGCGAGCTGCGCGCAGTAGTCCGCTGGCTCTCGGAGCACGCGGCTGACGTGGGGCACGCGGGGAGCGGGGCCACCGCGCCGCTGGCGGAAGGATGGACGAGACTCGCCGCGCGCATCGCCGCGGACGGCACGGCGAGGCCGGGCGCGCCACCGGTGCCCATTGCCTCGATGACGCGCGGCGCGCCCCGGCGTTCATGGACGCGCGACCCCGCGCTGCGCCCATGGCTCGCGGCGGCAGCGGCGCTCGTACTCGCCGCCGGATCGGTCTGGCTCGCGGCGCGCGATCACCTGGCGGGAGAGCGCGGAGCGGGCCGGCCCGTGGCGTCGGCCCGGTCGTCTCCCACGCGGCCAGCATCGCGCCCCCGCGAAACGAGCGCGGACGCCTCCGTCGCCGCGTGGGTGCCTACCGCACAGTACCTCGCCGCCGTCGGCGACCTCGAGCGGATGTTGCGCGACGGGCGCGACCACCTCAGGCCCGAGACCATACGCGCCATCGAGCAGAGCCTCGCCAACATCGACCGGGCGATCGCCGAGTCGGAGCAGGCGCTCGGCGCCGACCCGGCCAACGATTTCGTGGCCGACTACCTGGACGCCGCGCGCAGGAGAAAGCTGCGCGCGCTCCGCCGCGCGACGGCCGCGGTGAACGCGCAGACCTGACCCGTAGACCCTCGCAGCCCAATACGACACATGCTTCTCACTCCCGCGGTCGCCATGGCCGCCCTTGTTACCCTACAGATCGCACACACGGACACGACGGTTGTCGTGCGCGCGGGCGCGCGGCTCGCCGTGGACCTGCGCGGTGGCAGCATCGACGTCCGCACGTGGGACCGCGGCGCGGTACGCGTCGTCGCCGCGCATTCCGAGCAGGTCGCGGTGCACGTCGAGAGCACGGCCGCGGTGCTCAGCGTCCGCTCGGCGGCGGCGCGCGGCCGGAACAACATCGTGGACTACCAGATCACCGTCCCCCGCGCGATGAGCCTCACGCTCGGCGGCGGGGACATCGACATCACCGTCGCCGGCTCCGAAGCGGAGATCGCCGCCAACAACCGCGAGGGGAAGATCTCGGTGAACGGCGGACGCGGCGTGGTCTCGCTGCGCTCGACGCATGGCGAGGTCGCGGTCGCCAACGCCCGTGCGCGCATCGAGGTGCACGCGCTCAATGGCGACATCGCCATCACGGATGCGATCGGCGACATCGAAGCCGAGAACGCCGACGGATCGATCACGCTGACGCGGGTGGATGCCGCGCGCGTGAGTGCCACGACGGTGGATGGCGAGATCTACTACGAGGGGCCGATCCGCGACGGCGGCCGCTACAGCTTCACCACGCACGACAATGAGGTTCGGTTGGTCATCCCCGGCGGTGTGAACGCGACCGTCACGGTTGCCACCGTGACTGGCGAATTCCACTCCGACTTCCCGTACGAGGTCCGCGAGCAGCGTGGGCGCGGCCGCTTCTCCTTCGTGCTCGGCAACGGCAGCGCCCTGCTCGAGCTGGAATCGTTCGAGGGTGACATCAAGCTGGGCCGCCGTGACGCACCGAGTCGGCGGGAGGAGCGATGATGGCCGTGCGCACCGCTCCGGCCGCGCTCGCGACGCTCGCCGCGCTCGCGCTATCCGGCTGCGCTGGAACGCGGCCGTCTCCGCCACCGGCCGCAAGGCAGGCGCCGGCCGCAATGCAGCCGCCGGCAGCGCGCTTCATGTCGCCCGTCGAGTACCACAAGCTGCCGAACGGGCTCCGGGTCGTCCTGTCGCGCGACACTTCGACGCCGCTGGCGCGCGTCGGAGTCTACTACGACGTGGGCTCGCGCCAGGAGCCCCGCGGCCGGAGCGGCTTCGCGCACCTCTTCGAGCATCTCATGTTCGAGGGGTCGGAGCACCTGCGGCCGGGCGAGTTCACCGAGCTCATCACATCGAACGGCGGCATCCGCGAGGGGAGTACCCAGTTCGACTTCACCCGCTACCCGTCGCGCGTCCCCTCCCACGTCCTGGAGCTCGTGCTCTGGGCGGAGGCCGACCGCATGCGCGCGCTGGAGCTCGATCCGAAACGCCTGGCCGTCCAACGCGACGTCGTCAAGAACGAGGTCCGCCAGAACGCCGACGACCAGGCATACGGCCGCTTCGTCTGGAGCGACATGCCCAGCCTCGCGCAGACGAAGTGGGAGAACCAGCACGATGTCTACGGCGACATGGCGACACTCGATGCGGCCTCGCTCGACGATGCCCGACAGTTCTACCGCACGTACTACGCGCCGAACAACGCGGCCCTCGCGATCTACGGGGACTTCGAGCCGGCGCAGGCGCTGGCGTGGGTACGCAAGTACTTCGGCGACATCCCTTCCGCCCCACGCCCGCCGCGCGCCGACTTGCGCGAGCCGCGCCAGACGGAAGAAAAGCGCGTTGCGCACACGGACGCACGCGCCGCGCGCCCCGCGCTCGCCATCGCGTACCACATGCCGCCCCGGAACAGTCGCGAGTTCTGGGTGATGGGGGTCATCGACCAGCTCCTCCTCCAGGGGCGTGATTCGTGGCTCGCCGAAGCGGTGGTGCAACGGCGCGGGCTCGCCGCCGCCGTCTACGGCGGAGTCAGCGCGCGCCACGGGAATCTCTACACGGTGAACGGCGAGAGCTTCTGGACGCCGTACCTGTTCCACGATGCGGCTCAGAGCCCCGACTCGATCCTCGCCACCATCGACGCCGAGATCGAGCGGCTGCGCGCGGCCCCGGTGGACCAGGCGACGCTCGCGCGCGCGGTGATCAAGGCACGAAGCGACTTCCACTTCCAGGCCAATACCAATGTCGGCATCGGGCGCGTGGACCTGCTCGGCACGCTCGCCCTCTTCGACGACGACCCGGCGCGGATCAATAGGATCGAGGATGAGTTTCGTGCCGTGACGCCCGAGCTCCTGCACGCGACGGCGCGCGAGTATCTGCGCCCGACGAACCGCACGGTGCTCTTTCTGCACGCGGGCGCTGCACCGGCTCCCGCGCCATGACCCGGAGCATCCACGCTCACCCGACCCTCCCCCGCACCTCCATGCGCATCACGCGAACCGCTCGGCGTACCGGCCTGTCGCTCGCCGGCCTGTCGCTCGCCGGCCTGCTGCCGGCCGCCACCGCCGCACAGGGGTATCCGCGCCCGCGGCCGGGCGCGCCGAAGGCCTTCGTCGTCCCGGCTCGAACGGACTTCACGCTGCCGAACGGGCTCCGGGTAACGCTCGTGCCGTTCGGCAACACTCCGCTGGCCCGTGTCGTCCTCGCGGTCCGCGCCGGCACGATCGACGAGGACGCCGACGCGCCGGGGATCGCCGACGTCGTGGCGGAGATGCTCCAACAGGGAACCGCCTCGCGCTCGGCCGGGGAGATCGCGCGCGCGGTCTCCGGGATGGGCGCGTTCTTCGGCGCGCTCGAGGCGACCGTCTCCGCGACCGAGACCCAGCTCGGCGCCACCGTGCTGGCCGAGTTCGCCCCGGAGTTGGTGCGGCTCGTAGCGGACGTCGCTACGCGTCCCGCACTTCCCGCCGACGCGCTCGCCCGCATCGCGACGAATCGCAGGCGCACCCTCGCCGCGCAGCGGGGCCAACCCGCCGGAGCTGCCGCGGCCAAGGTGGCCGCCGTGCTGTACCCCGACCACCCGTACGGCCGCGCTGCCACGGACAGCACGGTCGCCGCGTACACCATCGAGCGCGTGCGGCGCTTCCATGGCGAGCACTTCGCCGCCGCACGCGCGCACCTCTACGTCGCCGGGATGATCGAGCCGGCAGCGCTCGAGCGCGCGATCCGCGACGCGTTCGCCGGTTGGTCGCGCGGGGAAGCGGACACCCCCGAGTTCCCGCGGCTCGCGACGGCCGGCGGGATCTATCTCATCGACCGGCCGGGTGCGGCACAGGCGAGACTCCATCTCACCGCGCCCATCGTGGACCCGCCGCACCCGGACCACATCCCCTTCGTCGTCACCGATGCGCTCCTCGGGCGCCAGGGGAACTCCCGTATCCCGCGGAGCGTGCGCGAGGCCAAGGGCTACAGCTACAACATCATCAGCCGGATCGTCACGCGGCCGGGTGCCAGCGTGTGGAATCTGACGGGCGATGTCGCCACGCCGGTCGTGGGCGCCGCAGTCGCGGAGGTGCTGCGCGAGATCGAGCGGCTACGCACGGAGACACCGCCGATCGAGGAGCTGCGCGGCTTTCAGAACTTCACAGCGGGACGCTTCATCGTGCTCAACTCCACGGCGGGCGACATCATCCAGAACCTGCAGATGGTTGATACCTACGGGCTCGGTCCCGACTACCTGTCCACCTACATCGACCGCGTCTACGCGGTCACGCCCGACGACGTGCGGCGCATGGCGCGGACGTACCTGAGCGCTGAACGGATGCCGCTCGTGCTCGTGGGCGATCGCAAGGCCGTGGCGGATCAGGTCGCCCCGCACGGGCACGTCGTGCCGTAGGGCGCGCGGGTGCCGCACCCGCACGCCGTCGCCAGCTAGCTCCGAAGCTCCTCGAGGCCGCGGAAGAGGTCGAGCGCCGCCGGGTTCGCCAACGCATCCACGTTCTTCACCGCGCGTCCGTGGATCACGTCCCGCACCGCCAGCTCGGTGATCTTCCCGCTGATCGTCCGCGGAATGTCCGCCACCTGCACGATCTTCTTCGGCACGTGGTGCGGGCTCGTGTGCCGTCGGATCTGCGCGCGGATGCGCTCGCGGAGCGCGTCATCGAGCGTCAGCTGCGGCCGCAGTCGAACGAACAGCACGATGCGGACATCGCGCTCGCCGCCGGTGACCACGTCCTGCCCGACCACGACGCTCTCCACGACTTCCGGCAGCTGCTCCACCTGGCGGTAGATCTCCGCCGTGCCGATCCGTACCCCACCAGGGTTGAGCGTCGCGTCGCTCCGCCCGAAGATGATCACGCCCTCGTGCTCGGTGAGCTCCGCCCAGTCGCCGTGCCGCCACACACCGGGAAAGTGCTCGAAGTATGCGGCGCGGTAGAGCGAGCCATCGGGGTCGTCCCAGAACGCGACGGGCATGCTCGGGAATGGCTTCGTGCACACGAGCTCACCCGGCACGCCCCGGAGCGGGCGGCCGTCGTCATCCCAGATGTCCACCGCCATGCCGAGCGAGCGCGCCTGGATCTCACCGCGCCAGACCGGGCCCATCGGGTTGCCGGCCGCGAAGCACGAGATGATGTCAGTGCCACCGCTGATGCTGGAGAGGTGAACATCGCGCTTGATCCCGCCGTAGACGTAATCGTAGCTGTGCGTGGCGAGCGGGCTCCCGGTGGAGAGGATGGCGCGTAGCGCGCTCAGGTCGTGCGTGCGAGCCGGCTCGAGCCCCTCCTTCTCCGCGAGCGCGAGATACTTGGCGCTCGTGCCGAACACGGTGAGCCGCTCGCGCTCCGCCATGTCCCAGAGGATCCGCGTATCCGGCGCGAGCGGAGCCCCGTCGTACAGCACGACCGTGGCGCCCACGGCGAGGGCGGAAACGAGCCAGTTCCACATCATCCACCCGCAGGTGGTGACGTAGAAGATCCGGTCATCGCGGCCGAGATCGGTATGGATCACATGCTCCTTGAGATGCTGGAGCAGCGTTCCTCCGGCGCCGTGCACCATGCACTTGGGGAGCCCCGTCGTCCCCGATGAGTACATGATGTAGATGGGGTGGTCGAACGGCAGGCGCGCGAACGGAAGCGAGTCACCCGATGTCCCGTGTGCCCAGAGCGTGGCGCTCCGGATACCGCTGACGTCCGGCTCGTCGCGCAGGTAGGGGACCACGACTACGTGCTCGATCGCCGGGATCGCGCCCACGATCTCCGCGGCGCGCGCCAGGCAGTCGATCTCCTTCCCCGCGTAGCGGTATCCGTCCGCGCAGAAGAGCACGCGCGGCGCGATCTGGCCGAACCGGTCGAGCACTCCCTTGACGCCGAAATCCGGCGAGCACGACGACCACACGGCGCCCAGGCTCGCCGTCGCCAGCATCGCGATCACGGCCTCGGGAATGTTCGGGAGCCAGCCCGCCACACGGTCGCCGATGCCCACGCCGTACACCCGTAACTCCGCGGCGACACGCTCCACCGCCGCGGTCAGCTCGGCGTAGCTCACCTCACGCTGCCGGCCGCGCTCGTTCCAGAACACGAGCGCCGCTCGCTCATCCCTGAAGCGGAGCAGATTCTCGGCAAAGTTGAGTCGCGCGCCTGTGAACCATCGCGGTCCGAGCTCCGGGTCTGGAGGCGCCATGCGCTCGAGGCCGATGACCACGTCGTCCCACGGGTCGCGCGCGCCTCGGGGCTCGGCGAGCACGCCGCAGAAACGCCACAGCGCCGGCCAGAACTCGGCAGGTGCGTCCACCGACCACCGGTACAGCGACGGGTAATCGGAAATCGCGTGCGCGGTGGCGAGCGCGCCGTCGTTCACGTACGCGATGAACGCCGCCACGTTCGTCCGGGCGGCGCGCTCCGGCGATGGAGTCCAGAGCGGCGCGGCGGCAACAGCGTCTGTCATGGCGCACAATCTAGTGACCTGCCCGGTTGCACTCACCTGCGGTCACGCGATGATGGGGGCCGGGCGCGCGCCCCCGGAGGCCGCGTCAGCTGCGTTACGCGGACCGCGCCTGGATTGCCGCGGTCGCGGCGGCGAAGGGCGGGCCGGTCACACGGTTGCGACCCGCTCGCTTCGCCGCGTACAGCCGTTCGTCGGCGCAGGGCAGGAGGGCCTCCACATCGCGGACGTCGTCCGGCCAGCTGGCGACGCCGACGCTGATCGTGAAGCGCGCACGATCGTCGCGGCGCGGCACGCTCACCTCCAGCTCACTCACCAGGCGCCGGATCGCCTCGAGCTTCTCGACGCCGCTCTCCGCCGGTGTCTCTGGCATGAGCACGACGAACTCCTCGCCGCCATACCGCGCGACGATGTCGCTCCGCCGCAAGGACTGCCGGAGCGTGGCCGTGAGCGAACGGAGCGCGTCGTCCCCCGCCGCGTGGCCGAAGGAATCGTTGAAGCCCTTGAACTCATCCACATCGATCACTGCCACCGTCACCGGATGGCCATACCGTTGCGCGCGGCTCAGCTCCTGCCCGGCCCGGTCATCGAAGGCGCCGCGGTTCATGACCCCGGTGAGCCGGTCGAGCGTCGAGAGCTGACGCAGCCGGTACGCGCGCCGGACGATCGACGCGCTGAGGAGGGTCGCCGTCGCGAGCAGGATGAGTCGCGAGATCTGCGTCGACCAGGAGAACATGCCGTACGCGAATGGCGCGAACGCGGCCGAGTTCAGATCCCACTGCGTCGCCGCGTAGAGGGTGATGCCCAGGTACTGCACGATGGCGAGTGCGCCGGCGTATGCGCACACCCGAAGGTCGTAGCGGAGACACGTCGCGCCGATCGCCAGGAAGTAGACCTCGAAGATGACGCGGCTGTTGACGGCTGTATGCGGCGCGCCGAGCACGAGAAAGACGCAGAGCGGCGCACTGACCATCGTGACGTCGATGGTACTGCTCACCAAGGCCAGCCAGCGCCGCGGACGGTGCCCGTTCGCGAGGACGCAGATGCCAGCCGCGAGAGCCAGCGAGACGAGCGTCGTCGCGAGCCCGACGAAATTCTCCTCGACCGGCTCGTTCAGCACCGAGGAGAGGGGGATGAAGAGCAGGATCCCGCACAGCACGAGGCGGATACGCGCCACGAGCCGCTCCCCGGCGGCGCCGGCGTCCACGATGGTGGCATCGTCTACCGACAGGAGGGCGCGCCACGGCGTCGGAAGGCGCGGCGGGCGGGAGTGCGGGGTCATGCGAGGGCGGTGAGCGGCGGCGTGCGAGGTGCTGGGGCACTGCGGGACCAAAGCATACGCGCGCGGGGAACGGGGCGCTACTGCTCCCTTCAATGACGAGAGCCCCCGGGAATTCCCCGGGGGCTCTCGTCATCGCCTGAACGCCTCGCGCGTCATGCAGCGCGCGCGTGCGCCTTCCAGACCGGAACCCAGCCATCCCCGCTGGGCTGCATCGCGACGCAGGTGTAGTGCACCGGCGGGAAACCGGTGACGCCGATCGTGAGCGTATCCCCCGCCCCGATCGTCGCGTGCTCGTGAATGGTGGTCAGCGCCCGGGCAAAGTCGTTGGTCACCACGACGCCCGACTCGCGAATCGTCTCCGTCGAACTCAGCGCGAACTCGAACTTGGGCATTGTGACATCCTGAAAAGGCTTCGGCCACCGCAGGTCGCGCACGCCGTGTCAGTTGATAGTACACCGCTGTCGCGTAGAGTTGCGCGCGCCGGGGGGCCTGCTATTCTCCTTGACCGCGAGCGGCTCGGACGGGGCCGCCGAGCTCGGTGGCGGGGCTGCGGACACGACGGGCCGAAAGGCGGGCGCGGCCGGGAGGAGGGAAACGAATGGACCAGAAGTGGCCGGATACCCTGTGGGTCGTGCGGCACGGGGAGAGTGCCGGCAACGTCGCGCGGAACGCGGCCGATGCCGCCGGCCTCGCGACGATCGACATCCCGATGCGCGACGTGGACGTGCCGCTCTCGGCGCTCGGCGAGCGGCAGGCCGCCGCGCTCGGGCGGTGGTTCGCGTCACTCCCCCACGGCGAACGCCCCAGCGTCGTGCTCACCTCGCCATACCTCCGCGCGCGGGCGACGGCCGGCTTCATCCGCGACGCCGGCGGCGTCGAGATGGAGGCCGGCGGGCTCGTGGTGGATGAGCGGCTCCGCGAAAAGGAGTTTGGCGTCCTCGACCGGCTCACCACCGTCGGCATTCACGAGCGATTCCCCGACCAGGCGGAATTTCGGCGCCTCCTCGGCAAGTTCTACCACCGCCCGCCGGGCGGCGAGAGCTGGTGCGACGTCATCCTCCGCCTCCGCAGCGCGCTCGACACGATCTCCCTGCACTACTGCGGCGAGCGCGTGCTCATCGTCTGCCACCAGGTGATCGTCCTCTGCCTCCGTTACCTGCTCGAGTGCATGACGGAAGATGAGATCCTGGCGATCGACCGGAAGAGCGACGTGGCGAACTGCGGCGTCACGGCGTACGCGTTCGACCCTTCGATCGGCCGGCAGGGCAAGCTCACGCTGCGCACCTACAACTTCGTGGCACCGCTCGAGGAAGCCGGCGCCACGGTCACGACCGAGCCCGACGCGAAGGTGGCCGCGAAGTGACCCCTCGCGTCACCGGTGTGACCCGTGCGCTGCTTCGCGGTCCCCTGGCGATCGCCGAGCCCGACGCCAGCGGGAGCAAGGAGGACCGCGGGCGCGTCCTCGTCATCGGCGGGGCGACCGAGCTCGCCGGCGCGCTCACCCTCGCCGGAACTGCGGCGCTTCGCGCGGGAGCGGGAAAATTGCAGCTCGCCACCTGCGCCAGCCTCGTGCCGGCCCTCAGCGTGGCGGTACCGGAAGCACGTGTGTTCCCCCTCGCGCAGGCCCCGGATGGGAGCATCGCCGGGCGCGCCGCGCCGAAAGCGGCGCGGTTGGCGGCGGCGGCCCAGGCGGTGCTCGTCGGACCCGGCATGCTGGGCGTCCGCGCCATCGCAACCGTGGTGCGTCGCGTGGTGGCCGCTCTCGGCGACGAGAGTACGTTGGTGCTCGACGCGGCGGCGATCGAGCCCCTTCGCCGCGCTCCCGACGCCCTGCACCGGCTCGCCGGCCGCGCGGTCCTCACGCCGAACGAACAGGAAGTCTGCCTCCTGCTCGGCGCCGACGAAGCCGAAGTCGCGAGCGACCCCGCCACGGTCGCGCGTCGATTGGCGCGCGCGCTCCGCGCGGTGATCGCGCTCAAGGGCGCCGAGACACACATCGCCGCGCCGAGCGGCGCGTGCTACCGCTACACGGAGGGCGGCGTGGGCCTCGCGACATCCGGCTCCGGCGACGTGCTCTCCGGGCTCATCGCCGGGCTGGCGGCCCGTGGCGCCACGCCCCTCCAAGCCGCCGTCTGGGGAGTATTCCTGCACGGCGCCGCCGGTAACGCCCTCGCCCGGCGGATGGGCCCCATCGGAGCGCTCGCGCGCGAGCTGTCGGGCGAGGTGCCCGCGCTCGCCGCCGCGCTCTCCCGTCGCGGCCGGCGCTGAGCTGATCAGAGCATCGCGCCGCCGACGCCGCCGCTCGGAATCATCAGGGCCCGGTCGTCTTGTGGCCGGCTGGCATGCCGCGCGTCGGTGGTGCCGTGAAGTAGTATGCCTCGAGCCGCACCATGTCGGCGGCGCGGGAGAAGCCCGGCTCGCCGCCCATGCGCGCCTTGATCCGCTGTCGCTCGCCGCGCGCCGGATCGTTGTATGGAATGAAAAGGAGCCACGTCTCGGGCGCGGAGGCCGCCTTGATACGCGCCACCTCGCTATCCGCCCACCGGTCCATCGCGGCGCGGGCGGTCGCGCTCGAGTCGCCCCACCGCGCGGGCATCAGACTACCCCGGACGACGCGCGCATCGCACGGGTGAACGGCGCACCCCTGGGCGGACTGATTGCGCCCGACATCGCCGCGACGCGCGATCTCGCGCTCGATCAGCGACTGGCGGGAGGAGCCCCACCGTGTGGTGTAGAACGTCCACGCCGGCTCGATGCTGTGCGACACGTAGATCGCCGCCCCAGGGTGGTGTCGGCGCATGAACTCGGCAATAACCGGCCGGGAGTCCTGCCGCACGACCGGGGATGCGGCGTCGCGCACCGCACGCCGCCCGGCCGGGAACAGCACCAGCGCGACGGTGCTCGCCAGCGCCACCACTCGGAACTGCTTCGAGACAAGCGTGGCGAGCGTGGCAAGCCCCGTCGCGAACAGGATCAGGAACGCGGGCACCAAGAAGAGCAGCAGCCGAGCGATGAGCGGCCACTGATGGAGGAGCGATGCGCCCGCGGTCGCCGCGGCAGGCCCGCCCAGCAGGACCAGCACCCACCATCCGCGCCGGCGTACGAGCGCTACCGCGCCGACTACCGACACCAGGAGCACGACGAACAACGTTCTCGGGGGTAGGCGCACGGCGTCTTCCGCGCCGAACAGCGCTCCGATCACGACCCCGCGCGCGACTCGCGCGGAGTGGGTGAACATCTCTGGAAACGCAAGCGGCAGGAAATCCGGGGCCCAGTAGAGCTGCATGTAGTCGCTCACGGCGACCGGGCGAAGGAGGGCGAGGTAGATCACCGCGAATGATCCCAGCCACACCGCGGCGGCGAGGCCCAACCGGATCCATCCGGCGCGTGCGGTCCTGACCCGCCGCGACGACGCGAGGGACGCTCCGACACCGGCGAGTACAAACAGGGAGGGCGTGGACGCGAGCAGCGCGCCTGCACCCGCGCCGATCAGGCGCCACCACGGCCGACCAGGCTCCGGCGTCTCGACAACGTCCAACGCGAGCCGTAAGAGAACCACCGTGATCAGCGCGTCGAGGATGTACGGTTTCGCCTCGTTCGAGAAGTAGATAAACATCGGGGACAGCGCGGCGAGCGCGAGCGCGACGAGCGCCGCCTCGAGTCCCACCAGCCGGGCGGCGAAGCGCCAGAACACCACGAGCAGCGCGATCCCGGCGAGGAGTGGAAGCGCGCGAAGCGCAAGCTCGTTCACGCCAGCGACGCGCGTGAGCAGCCACTGTCCCCAGAGGAACAGCACGGGCGCAGACTGATTGTAGTCGAGTCGGTCGAGCATCCCGAGAAAGGATCGCGACACGACGTTGAGCGATATCATCGCCTCGTCGTGCCAGAGCGAGCGGCGAGCCGCGTACTGCACGACGCGGAGGCCGAGGCCGATGGCGATGACCGTAGCGGCAAGCCACGCCGCGGACCGCGGATGAGACCGTTCGCCGACCTCTGGCTGTCGTACGCGCAGCTGAGCGTCGTCGAGCCGGGCACCAATGTCTGCCACTGTCATACGAGCTCCTCTAGGCCGGAACGAAATGGGCCCGGTGGCAGGGGCGCAGGCCGCCGCGAACGGGGGGATGATCGCACGATCGACTGCTCGAAGGGAAAGGCCAGCGTGTGGCCGCGCCTCCGGCAGCCGCTGGTGAACGGATGCGGTTGCTGAACGGATGGCGGGACGCCGACGAGCGGACCAGGCCGCCGGGAGCGGGCGACCTGCGGAGCGTCATTGCAAGAACGGGGCACGAGAACAGAGCCGAATTGGATGGATCAACGCGGTGCCTCACCCTGCGATGTAGGGTGACCGCAACAGTGGAATCGTGGTGAGCGCACCGCGGTCTGCGGTGGGTCGGCAGGGAGCCGCGGCGTCCGAGCCGCACCGCTATCGTCGCGCGGGCCGACGGGCCGGGATCGTCGGACGCCGGCCAGTCAGGGGGCGATGACCACACGGAGCGCTGCCCCGGGCCTCGTCGCGCCACTCTGGATCGGCGCCGGCTGGAGGTAGTATAGACGAATCGTCTTGCCGACGTACGCCGTGGGGCGTATTGACGCGATCCACGCGTAATGATCCGGCTCGGTGACGAGCAGCATCTCGCTCACCGCTACCCACCCGGTGGCGCGCTCGGACGGCTGCAAGAGATGCACGGACGCCGTCGTCATGCGAGCAAGGTCGGCCGTGCCGAAGTATGCGACCGAGATGGACGCGATGCGGCGGGCACGGACCTCCCCGGCGAGGCGTAGCATGTCTTGACCCCAGTCCAGATTGCTATCCGCCAGCACATGCTCCGGGTGACGTCCGGCGAGGGCGTTGAAGTACGCGATGTAGTCAGGGTGCGCGCGGATTACGGTCACGCCGGTCCACGCTAGCAGTGCCACACACGCGACTCGCGCCACCTGGCGAGCCGTTCCTACCCGCCAGAGGCTGAGCGCGCCGTAGCCGGCGATGATGCTGAGCAGCGGATACACCGGGAGAATGTGCCGTACCCCGAGGTTGATGCTCGACGGCAGGCACACTGCGATGATCGCCATCGCGGCGAGGAGCGGCACGAGGGGACGCCAGTCGCGCCGGGCCCGCGGCCCCCGCACCACGGCGGCCGCTCCCGCAGCGCTGAAGAGGAGAAACGGGATGGTCGTCTTCACCGCGAGCGCGACAGGGAAGTAGTACCACCAGCCACGCTGGCTCGTCCGCCCGAGGAGGTACGACGGGTGTCCTCGTGAGTTGAGCATCGCGACATTCTTGATGCCCTTCAGAAATTCCGGCGCAGGCACCGGGATGCCGCGCACGACGCCCACCGAGAAGTGGTAGGTCGCCCACGCGACGAACGCCGCGACCACCCCGCCGACGAGGAGGGAGCGCGTCATGCCCCAGAGGCGAACGCTCCACGGTTCCGCGAGTGCGCGGCCACCCGTCGCGCCGCGCTCGTGCCACCACCAGGCGACGAGCAGGGGCGCGGCCGCTGCCGGTAAGAAGAGGAGCGCCGAGAACTTGGCGAGCACGGATCCGGCCGTGAGGGCGCCGAGCGCCGCGCCACGCGCCAGCGTCGGCTCCTCCAGCCAGCGCGTGGCACTGTAGAGCGTGGCGGCGAGCATCGCGGTCACGGCCATGTCCGTTGTCGCGAGTCCCGCGTGAGCGAGCACCGGCGGCAGTGTGGCGAAGAGCGCCACGGAGAGTAGTGCGCCCGCGTCGCCGAACAAGCGCCGCGCCCATGCCCAGACGATGAAGCCGGCGATGAGAAAGAACGGCAGCTCCCCGGCGCGCGCGAGCGAGAGGTTGCGGACGTAGGTTCCGCGCGCGTAGAGGATCGCGTTCCCTTCGTCCCACTTGCGGGGGAGTCCGAAGGAGCGCAACCCGTCCGCGTACGGGCCGACCGCGGCTGCGACACGCGAGAGCGGCGGGTGGTTGTACTCGTAGCTGTATGTACCCCGCGACAGCCACAGGAGGCCGCTCGCCACGTGCGCTGGCTCGTCGTACGTTTGACTGAGCACGGGGTACGTGGTGGCGATGGCGACGGTCGCGGCGAACATGAGGAGGCACGCGAGCGCAGGGGCGAGCACGTTCCGCCCCAGCAGGGGATGATGGCGCATGCGCTGACCAATCGTGGAGGGCGATCGAACGAGGATACTGCCTGCAGCACTCGACCTGCAGCAACTCGACCTGCAGCAACTCGACCTGCAGCAACTCGACCTGCAGCAACTCGACCTGCGGCGCTCGACGGGACGTCGAGCTACATGATGTCCACCTCGCGCACCCCGTGTCGTGCGTACAGGCGCTGGACGATGGTGCGGATGGTGGACTGCAGGGTGTCGGGGTCGCGCACCGCGCGCAGCAGTACGCGTGGCGCGGTCGGATCGGCGCTCGTGACGCGGATATCGCCGAGCCCCGTCATGCGGGCGAAGAGCGTCCGTACCACACTTGTGTCGCGGACGCGACGCAGCTCGATCTCCTCCGTGACGGTCGTCATGATACCAGTCGTGATGCGGAGACGTTCGGATGTGAGGACATACCGCACCGAGCGCAGGCGGAGGTACTGGCCGAGCGCGATGAGCGCACACACGGCGCAGACGAGCGGTATGAGCCAGGTGAACACGGGGTTCGCGCCGGTATCGGACACCACGGTGCGGTCCACCGAGGCATCTCGCAGGGCGAGCAGCCCCACGGTCGCGAGGATCGCGCCAAGGGCGAGGAGCACGTAGGTCGGGAGAGCGATCAACTGCGACGGGCTGCCTCGCCAGACCGTCGTCTCGCCGGTGGTCGCATCGTCCATGCCGTCCCGCTCACGCAAGAGTTGGCCCGCCTATCGGCGCGGCGAACAGGAGCAGCGCGAGGAAGGCGGCGACTTGGTGTGGCGGCGCGGCGCCGCGCGCCCTATCCTACTGGCGAACCCACACCACACACCAACGAGTCGCCATGCTCATCTACCTGAACGGGAAGTACATGCCGCAGGAGCGCGCGTCAATCTCGATCGACGATCGCGGCTTCCTGTTCGGCGACGGAGTCTACGAGGTGACCCGCGCGGTGCGCGGCCGGCTCTTCGAGGCCGAGCGGCACATGCAGCGCCTGGAGCGCGGCGTACGCGGACTCAAGATGCCGGCGTCCAGCTTCGACGCGGAATCGCTTCTCGACGTCGCGAATCACCTGCTCGCCGCGAACGCCCTGCACGATGCCGACGCCATCGTGTACATGCAGATCACCCGCGGGGCGGCGGTTCGTACGCATCACTTCCCGCCGGCCGACACGCCGGTCACCGTGTTCGCGAGCGCGCGCGCCTTCGCCTCGCGTGAGCAGCTCCGCGCGCAGGGGGTGCCGGCGATCACGCACCCGGACATCCGCTGGGCGCGCTGCGACCTCAAGACGATCAATCTCCTCGGCAACGTGCTCGCGAACCAGGAGGCGCGCGAGAGTGGCGCGCACGAAGCGTTGTTCGTGCGCGATGGGAT
>JBBJNN010000012.1:49371-73368 GCA_037720885.1 Gemmatimonadaceae bacterium
CGATGGGATCGTCACCGAGGGAACGCACACGAACGTCTTCGGGGTCGTTGACGGCGAGCTACGCACCCACCCGGCATCGCCGTACGTGCTCCCCGGCATCACGCGCGCGGTCGTGATCGAGCTCGCCGCGGCGCTCGGCCTCCCGCTCCGGGAGAGCCCCATGCTCCTCGACGAGCTCCGCTCGGCCTCCGAGCTGTTCCTCACGGGGACGACCACCGATGTCATGCCCATCGTTCGCGTGGACGGCCGGCTCGTCGGCGAGGGGCGACCCGGACCGGTGGCCGCCCGGTTGCACGCGGCGCTCTATACGCGGATCAACGATCTGGCGGCGGTGGAAGCCGTTCGCTGACGCCCGAGGCGGGCGATCACCGAGGAGAACGCACGCGCCCGGCGCGGATCGCGTCGCGGTTGAGCTGCATGCTCAGGGCATCCGGCTCTCCCGCGGCGTTCAGCGAGAACGTCACCCGCGCCGGGTAGTACTCGGCGAACACGGCATCACGCCAGCGGACGGCGAACGTGTCGTAGCTCCAGTGCTCGAGCTCCGCGGCCTGCCCCCGCCCCATGCGCATCGAGAGACGGTCGCCCTCGAGCGCGACCGTGATCTCGCCGTACAGGCTGTCCGCGAACGTGCCGGCGTACGCGGCGAGTGGGCGCGAGGGCACCGAGTTCCTGACCCGCGCGGAGTCGAGCCGGCGCCACGCCTCCTCGGCGCGCGCGTTCGCGGCACGCTGGGCCGCCAGCGCCTCGCCACTGTAGTCCTTCGTCGCCACGCCCAGATAGTGGTCGAGCACGCGTGCGGCGAGCGCGCCATGCAGGAAGGGGGCGATCCACGAGTTGAGCATCACGACGACGCCCAGCTTCTTCGCGGGCAGGATCGCCATGTAGGATGGCATCCCGTCGGCGTTCCCGCTGTGCCAGAGCATGGGGTTGCCGTGGTAGTCCATCACCTGCCACCCCAGCCCGTATCCCGCGAAGAAATCCACGCCGCGCGCGGCACGCATTGCAGGAGTGGTGGCGATGATGATCTGCGGCGAGTGCGTCTCCTGCATCGCGCGCTCGCTCACCAGGCGCTTGCCATCGAGCACGCCGTCATTGAGCTGGAAGCGGAGCCAGCGCGCCATGTCGGCGGCTGTGGAGTTGACCGAGGCGGACGGCGCCGTGTTCGTGTAGTCGCGGTAGGGAATGGGACGCTGCTTGCCGCCGACGACTGCGTGCGGCTGCGCGACATCGGGCTGGCCGGCGAGCGCTGCGAAGCTCACCGTCGTCGAGCGCATGCCGAGCGGCACGACGAGCCGGGTACGGATCAGCTCTTCCCAAGTGCTGCCGGCCGCGGCCGCCGTGGCCTCGCCCGCCAGCGTGTACAGCACGTTCGAGTACGCCATCCCGCCCCGGAACGGCTGCTCGGCCGGCAGGAAGCGGATCCGCCGCAACACCTCCCGGCGGTCAATGTCCGTCGGCACCCACATCATGTTCGCGGCGAACAGCCCCACGCGATGCGACAGGAGGTCGCGCATGGTTGTCTGCCGCGTGACGTACGGATCGGGCAGCTCCGCCCACGGCAGAATCTCGCGGACGGGCTGATCCCACCGGAGCTTCCCCTCGTCCACGAGGAGTGCGGCGGCGGCCGAGGTGAAGGACTTGGTGAGCGACGCGATGTTGAAGACCGTGTTCTCGTCCACGCGGTCGGGCTTGCCCAGCTCGCGGACGCCATACCCTCGGGCAATCAGCACGGTGTCGTTCCGCACGACTGCGATCGCGAGCCCCGGCACGTCCCAGTCGCGAACGGCTTTCGCGAGGTAGACGTCGAGCTCCGCGGGGAAACTGACAGGTGCCGGCTTCCTGCCCGGCGACTGCGCTGCGGAGGGCGCGGATCCGAGTGCCAGAGCAAGGGGAATCGTCCCGAGCGCAGCGGCCCCGCGGCGTGTGATGGCGTTCGAGCGGGAGGTGGAGCGCGTGGGACGCATGGGACTGGGGAGCATGGGAATCCGGAATGGTGATGGGGTGGCGACGGCGTGCGGAGGATCGCGAGGCGACGACACGTCCGATGTCATTTTTTTGACACACGTGGGCGCCTCACGGAGGCATACGGTCGCATGCAGCGTGATCCGTTCGGTCTAGCGGGAAGAGCGCGCGAGCCCTGCCAGCGCCTCGTCGGCGGCCGACCGGACCGCGATGTGGCGGTCAGTGCTCATACGCTCCACGAGGGCGCGGGCCGAGGGATCGCCAAGCCGGGCGAGGTAGCCGACGGCGGCGACGCGTACCTGCCAGGCCGGGTCGCGGAGCGCGACAACCATCGCCGGCGTCGCCTGCGGGTCGCCGAGCGCTTCCAGCGCAGCCGCCGCCGCGGCGCGCATGCGCCACACCGGGTCCGTGAGGAGCGGCAAGAGGCTCGGCACGGCGCGCCGGTCCCCGGCGACGGCGATCGCCCACGCCGCGTAGGCGCGCACCCGCCAGTCGGGATCGCCCAGCGCTTCGATCATCGGCTCGACGAGCCGGCCGTCGCGGACGCGACCGAGCGCCCACGACGCACGCTCGCGTACGAGGTCTGCCTCGCCACTGGCGATGTGGGTGGAGCGTTCGTGGAGCAGCCGAGCGATCGCGACGGAATCCGGTCCGCTGGCCGAGGGCACGCCCTCGCGCGCATCGCGCACCGGGCCAACGCTCGGGATGCGCTCGCTTGCCGGGCCGGCGAGCGAGTCTCCGCGCTGGTCCGGCTCCGGTGGCAGTGTGTCGCCACGCGGGGAGATGTCAGCCGGCAACGTGGGCGACTCGGCGGGCGACGGCGACGTCTGCCGCGCTCCGTCCACTTCGGGGCGCGCAAGCACGGTAGTCCGAGGTGCTGCGCCCGAAGCGAGCTGCGCCGCCGAGCGTGTGCGGTCAACATCGACATCAGCGCCGGGCGCCGGGCGTACCCCTTCCGTCGTCTGCGAGGCGCGCGTGGTCGGCTGAGGGACGGCGGCGTCTAGGCCGAGCGCCGCCACGGGCACGGTGACCGCGGCCGCGAGCATGGCCAGCACAGCCCGCGCACGGCGCGAGAGCGCGCCGCGCCGGATCGCGGGATCGAGAATCGCCTGGAATCGCGACTCCAGCTCGCTCGGCCGAGCCATCGCCAGAGCGGCGGCGGGGGGTGCGGTGAAGGCGAACGACGCCCGCGCCGCGTCGAGCAGGAGCGACGCGTAACGCTCCGGCGGCGCCCCCGCAGCGAGCACGCGGTCATCGCACGCACGCTCACGCTCCACGCACATACGGCGCGCGGCGTACCAGACGAGCGGGTTGTACCAGTGGACGGCACAGGCAATCTGCGCGATGAGCGCGGTGAGGCAGTCGCGCCGCTCCACGTGCGCCAGCTCGTGCAGCAGCACCGCTCGCCACGCTTCCGGGGTCCATTCCTTGGCTGCACGCGGAAGCAGCACCGCATGGCGCCACACGCCTACCGTCGCCGGCACACCCAGATCGGGGCTCTCGAGCAGCGCTGCAGCCCGCGCGATGACCACCGGCGGTGCGGCGAGCGGTGTCGCGCGCGCGACGAGCCGGCGAGCGGCGACGATGCCCGCCGCGCTGCGCAGGAGCGCGACGATCGCGCCGAGCGCCCAGACGAGGAGAGCGAGCGACCACGGGCTGATGCGCGAACGCTTCGGCGAGAGCAGCTCGTCCGGCGTGCGCTGGCCCGGACCGACGACGCTCGTGCCAACCGGAGCGTTCGCGAGCGAGGCCGGCGCGGCGGCGGCCCGCGGCGCGTCGGGCTGCCGGAGCGCGCGCGGTCGGAGCCCCGCATCGTAGCGGCGGACGAGGAGGCCGACGGCACGCGCGGCTGCTGGTGAACGGTACGCTGGAAGGAGTAGGGCGAGCGCCGGCACCGCGAGCGCGCCGATGACGCTCACGGTCCAGACTGCGTGGCGCGTTGCCGCCGACGCGTGGCGGAGCGCTCGGGTGGTACCAGCGGCGACGAGGAGCAGCAGCGCGACCTTCGCGCCACAGGCCAGGAGAAACGCAGGCGATATCACCGCACTCATCGCTTGTCCCCCCGCGCGCGGTCGAGGATCTCGGACAGGCGCGCTAGCTCGGCCGCGCTCACCTTCCCCGACGACCCACCGAGGAGCGCCGCCATTGCCTGCGATGGAGAGCCATCGTAGAAGGTGCGCACGACGTGCTTGAGCACGGAGGCGCCCGCGGCGTCGCGGTGCAGCGCGGGGATGTAGACGTATCGTACCCCGTCCTGCTCGTGCCGCAGGTGCCCCTTCTCTTCGAGAATGCGGAGGAGGCCGCGCACGGTCGTATACGTCGGCGGATCGGGAAGCTGTTCCACCACGTCCGCCGCCGTACCGCGCCCCAAGCGGTACAAGATGTCCATGATCTGTCGTTCCCGGCGACTCAAGCTGAGCGGTGGTTCCTTCGGCATCGCGGCGGCAGCTCTCCTGTCAAATTATTGACACGTGTTAGAATATTGACGGAGGCCGCGCGTCTGTCAAGGGTCTGCTCTGCAATCGGGCGCGGCCGGTGATCGCACGACGCGCTCGCACTGCGCGGAGTTTCGCGAGCGGCACGGATCAGGGCCGAGCCGGTACCCCGTCGCGCACCCGGCGCACGCGCACGGCGTAGCCCGGACCGCGAATCAGCAGATCGCCCGTCGCATCGTCTTCCGTGATACTCGTGACCGCGCCACTCACCCAGACTTCCGCGGTCCCCACCCGGCCCGAGAGCCTGAACTCGCCGTCTCCGCGTGCCGGGGCGCTCCCGATACCACCGCCCACACCCATGCTGACACCGCTCCCCACACCGATCCCCACGCCCTGACGCTGCCCTGGATTCGGACCCTGCCCGGGCAGGGTCTCAGCCCGCTCCGCAGTCATGACCGAGGTGTACGACTTACCATCGCGCTCGTACGTCCAGCGTACTCGCTGGCCCGGCACGATCGCGGAAAAGAGTCGCCCTCCCTCTGCCGAGCTGAGAGAAACTCCACCGATCGCGACGAGCACGTCTCCTTCCCGCAAGCCGGCGAGTGACGCGGGGCTCCACGGCACGACCTCGGCCACCTGCGGCGGCTCATCGAAGCGCCAGACGTACGCGCCGTCCGGGCCGGAGCTCGATCGACACGATCCCCGACAGACGATCCCGAACCCGAACGAGCCGCGCTCGGCGCGCTGACCCGGAGGCCGCGACGGCCGCGTCGTGGCAACGGATCGCCCCTGGCCGCGTCCGCCGGAGCCGGTGACGTACGACAGTGAATCGCCAGTGACCATCTGCCCGGGTATGCGGACTGGCCCGCACCGGCTCATCGGCACGATCTCTACCGACTGCTCGCGCCCGCCGCGACGAATAGTGAGCATCACGGGACGCCCGGGCTCGAGGCGAGCGAAGTGACGCGCCCCGGCAGCCGTCGTGATGAGGGTGCCGTCCACCGCCACGAGGACGTCGCCTGCCTCGAGTACGCCATCCGCCGCGCCGCGGCGCTCGACGCCGCTTACTCGCGGCTCCGCCAGGAACTCGACCCACGCGTCGCCCGGACGGTCGGAGGCGTGAATGGTGCACTCCACGCAATCAACGCCAGTGATCCCGAGATCGGCGATGCGGCGCTCCGCTGCACAACCCGCCACGCTCGTGCCTCCCACTCCCTGCTGCGCAGCCGCCGTTCCCGCCAGCCGGCACATGATCGCGGGGAGCACGAGCGTCATGGCCCACACGCGGGCCGATCGTCCAGTTGTCATACATCCTCCGAGAAATGCCCGTCAGAACCAGATGAGATCGTTCCCCTTCGCCTCGCCACTCGCGCATCGCGACGCCGCCGTGCCCAGCGCCAGGTGAATCCGCTCGGCGACCGCGCCTCCCAGGCCGAGGCGCGCGAAGCTCGCGGCCGCCGCGCGCAGCGTCGCTTGCGCGGCCTCCCGGCCCTGCAACGCCTCGGCGCTCGGCGCCGAATCGGCCGACGCGAGCCGCGCGAGGGCAATGACGTACGCCGAACCGGCGCGCTGGACGAGCGCCGCCGTGTGCCGCGCGTCCTGATCGCGCACGGCGAGCAGCGCCTCGATGCCCCGGCGGCTCTCGAGGTGCGCCCCGAATGCCACACCGCTGGCGAACAGCGCGACCGCCGCCGCGATCGTGGAAACCGTGCGCAGGTAGTGGAGCGTCACGGCGCGCACCTGACGACGGTCCGGCACCGCGCCACTCGGGAGAAAGCCATGCGCACGGAGCACGCGCACGACCCGATCCTCCTCGGAAGGCGCGAGATCGTCCTCGCGCGGGAGACGCTCGAGCTGAGCGCGCTCCGCGGGAGGCAGCTCGTCCTCATCATCGTATCTCATTCACCTGCTCCGGTAGCTGCCGCAGTGTGCGGCGAATCTCGTGGCGCGCCCGCGAGAGGTACGCCTTGGAACTGCCCGTCGGAAATCCCAACTGCTCACCGATCTCTACATGCGTGAACCCCTCCACATCGTGGAGAACGAGGACGGCGCGCAGGCGCTCGGGGAGGAGCGTGATCGCGCGCTCCAGGTCGATGTCCGCTTCGGGGAGCATGGGCGAGCACGACTGGAGCGAGCCCGCGAGCTCGACCGTGTGCCATCGCGCGCGGCGGCGCAGCACCCCGCTCGCCACCCGCACGCCGATTCCGATGAGCCAGGTCGAGAAGCTCGACTCCCACCGGAACACGCGGAGGCCACCCGCCGCGCGGACCCAGCTCTCCTGTACCACGTCGTCCGCATCGCCCGAGGCGTCGCCGACGAGCCGCCGCACCACATTGCGGAGGCGCGGGGTGTGGCGGCGATACAGCGCACGAAAGGCCCCTTCATCCCCGGCGAGGAAGGCCGTCGCAAGCCTCCGGTCAGTGTCCAGGTCGTGCGTCGGGGGCGCGCCGCGCTCGGGTGTCATATGGATCTGAGTGCCTGGATACCGGAAAATGGTTGCGGCGGCGTCGCACTTCCTCTCCGCTGCCGCGCGGCGCATTCTCATCCGAACCACTCTCCGCCCAGCACCCGGGAGGTCCGATGCTCCAGCCGCTCCATTCGATGATCCGCCAGTTGCCCGCGATGCTCGCCGCCGCCGCGATCGCGCTCTTCGTCCCGACGGCGGTCGCGGGCGCGCAGCCCGCGCCCGGATCGCCGGCGCGCCCGCGCCAGACGGAGGCCGATGCCTACACGCGCTACGAGCTTCTGGCGCCCGGTTCGGCCAAGTTTCGCATCGTCTACGAGGTGACCGCGACCGCGCCCGGTGCCACGCTCTACTTCAACCCGATC
Organism: Gemmatimonadaceae bacterium; assembly: GCA_037720885.1. Classification (GTDB taxonomy): domain Bacteria; phylum Gemmatimonadota; class Gemmatimonadetes; order Gemmatimonadales; family Gemmatimonadaceae; genus JACMME01. Next base: position 56,598 of record JBBJNN010000012.1, read on the forward strand.
CGGAAGGGGAGCACCGCCAGCGACGAGACGGTGACCGACCGGATGACGGGCGCCCCACTGACCTTCGAGGTCGTGCCGGGTGCCGAGGCGCGTGCTGGCGGGCTCGCGTCCGCCGACACGGCGACGGACTACATCAGGGTACATCTCGCTCGACCCGTGCCGGCCGAGGGCGGCGCCCGCGTACTCATCATCAAGACGTATCAGGATACGGCGAGCTACTTCGAGGAGCGCGGCCTGCTCGTGTTCTCGCGCTCCCTCTCGATCAAGCGGAACGCGGTCGTGCTGCCACCCGGTTACGAGCTGGTCGCGTGCAACTACCCCTCGCAAGTTCGCTCGGAGTCCGACGGACGCATCTCCGTCAGCTTCATCAACACGAGCCCGGCCGCCGCGCCGCTCGTGGTTCGCGCGAGGCGCCTGCCATGACGAGATCGATCTCCCTGGCCATCTGCGGCGCGCTCCTCGCGACGACGCTCGCGGCACAGGAGGCGGTACCCAGCCGGGCGACCCGGCTCGCCGAGCGGGCGCATCAGGACCGCACGATCGTCTACTTCCTCCAGCAACCGGAGACGCACGCGTTCGACCTGTATCACGACTACACGGAGTCGCGGCCCGGCACCGACAAGTACCTGAACGTCGTGCGCGCGGGAAGCGCGGTGTCGAAGCCGTCGGCGCGCATTCTGGACACCGGCGAAGAGCTGAAGACGGAGACCCTGAAGGGCGACGCGATCACGCGCGCCTCGCTCGACATCGGCGAGCCGGTGCGCCCGGAGACCGAGGTCGTCGTGATCCGGTTCCCCGCCGTCAAGCCTGGCCAGTCGGTCCGCCTGCGCATCGCGGAAACCTATACGGATGCCGAGCGGTACAAGATCGAGGGCGATGAGCTGGTGTGGGACCGCGCCTTCGGGCGCCCCGCCAACGCCGTCGTGCTCCCGGCGGGCTGGTACCTGACGGCGAGCTCCGTCCCGGCCACGGTCTCGGAGACTCCCGACGGCCGGATCCGTCTCGACTTCACCAATCCGCGCACCGACAACATCAACGTGCTGATCACCGCCCGCCGTCGCTCGCGACGGTAACACGTGGTCGGACCATTCGTGCTCGACCGACATCTTCTTCAGCGCTTGACTCACGTGCCACATTCGCCCTCCCGCGCCCGCGCGGCGACGGTCCTCTGCGCGGTTGCCCTCGCGTCCGGCTGCTCGACTCTACGCGAGCGCTTCCCGAAGCGGGACGCGGTGTTCGTGCCGGTGGCGCTCTCCATCGGGGAGATGCGCGTGACCGGATCCGACACGGCGTATGTTGTTTCCGGCGCGGGCTACGAGCTGGCGGCACCTACGCGCGAGGCGCTGCAGGACGCGCGCCCGGTCATCGAGAGCGGCGCGCGCGCGTTCCGGCGCTACTTCGCCGAAGACGCGCCACCCGTGGTGGTGGAGCTTCGCGCGATGGGGCGGATCCGTGGCGACCGTCGCGATGGGCGTATCCCGCCGGGTGTGCGCGGCCAGCTCGACAGCGCCCTCACGCGCGCGCCCGAGCGGCTACCGGACGGCCGCCGGAGGGTCACGGTCCCGCTCCTCACGGTCCGCGACGAGCGCGGCCGCGGTGCGGGAAACGACTTCCCCGCGCCGCCGCCGACCTACATCGCCCGACCGGTGATCCGCGCCTGGCTCGCGTCGTACGCCGATGCGCAGGTGACTGGCCTGAGCGTGGTGGCGGCGTCGGACAGCGCTACCGAGGCGTCGCGCGGAGATCCGCGAATACCCGATTGGCTCGAGACGGCGCTCTACCAGTTGATTGCCGGATCGTCCGCACAGGACCTGCTCGTCGCCCAGCTCGCGGCGCAACCCGAGGGATCGCTGATCCCGTTACGCGCGCTGGTCGATTCAGCGAACGCGTTCGGCGCGCGCGACGTCCCGTCCCGCGAGATTGCACCGCCCGGCGAGCGCGAGCACGGCGGGAGGGGGCAGCCACGTAGCGGCCGCGGCACCGCGCGGCTCGACCGTCAGATGCTCTTCACCGCAGAGGCGCTCGCGCTCGCGCGATTCCTGGCCGAGCGCGAGGGGCCGGAGTTTATTGGGCGCATCGCGCAGCGCACGATCCGTGGAGCGCACATCGATCAAGCCCTTCGCGATGCGCGCAACGTGCCGACCGATCTGGACGCGCTCGAGGCGACGTTTCGTAGCTGGCTCGCGCAGCAACGCGGGAACGCCGTGCCCGGCATGCGCCGGTAGGGCATCGGCGAGGCGGGCCTCGTGCCCGAGCTACGCCGTCGCGGCCACGATGGTGGCGGACGCGGCACCCGGAGCGCCCGGCCCGCCGATGCGCTCCTCCGTCGCGGGGTCGAAGAAGTGCAGCTTCCCCAGATCGAAGCTCAGCTCGATCGGCCGGCCTGGTTCCGGTAGCGGCTGCGGCGCGACGCGCGCGGTCACCTCGTGCGCCTCGGAGCGGGCGTAGAGAAAGATCTCGTTCCCCATGGGCTCGACGACGTCCAGCCGCATGGTCGCCCGCGCGCCGGTATCGCTCGCGCCCGCGGCGACGCTGATGTCCTCCGGCCGGATCCCCACCGTCACCTCGCGCCCCTCGCGGTCGGCCAGCTCGCGCCCCTGCACCTCGCCGAGCGGGATGGTGAAGCCATCGGCGCGGGCGCGGAAGGCGAGCCTGCCGTCGCGCGCGATGGTGCCATCGATGAAGTTCATCGACGGGCTGCCGATGAATCCAGCCACGAACTTGTTCGCCGGGTGGTTGTAGAGGTTGAGCGGCGTGTCCAGCTGCTGCATGCGCCCGGCGTTCAGCACGGCGATGCGGGCGCCCATCGTCATGGCCTCGACCTGGTCGTGCGTGACGTAGATCATCGTGGCGCCAAGCTGCCGGTGGAGCCGCGAGATCTCCTTCCGCGTCTGCACGCGGAGCTTGGCATCGAGGTTGGAGAGCGGCTCGTCGAAGAGGAAGACCTGCGGGTGCCGCACGATCGCGCGCCCGACCGCCACACGCTGGCGCTGTCCGCCCGAGAGCTGCTTTGGTTTGCGGTCGAGCACACTCTCGAGCCCGAGGATGCCCGCCGCCTCGCGCACGCGCGACTCCACCTCACTCCGCGGTAACTTGCGGAGCTTCAAGGCGAAAGCCATGTTGTCGTACACCGTCATGTGCGGGTACAGCGCGTAGTTCTGGAAGACCATGGCGATGTCGCGATCCTTCGGCGCCACGTCGTTCACCAGGCGGTCCCCGATCATCAGCTTCCCGTCCGTGATCGCTTCGAGTCCGGCGATCATGCGCAGGATGGTGCTCTTCCCGCACCCCGACGGCCCCACCAGCACGACGAACTCCCCATCGCCGATCTCGAGATCCACGCCGTGCACGGCGGTGAAGCCGTTCTCGTACTCCTTGCGGATGCCTTCCAGTGTCACGCGAGCCATGAGGCCTCCGTGCGAATGAAAACCCACCGCGAACCGACCGCGGCGCGCCGACCGCGAGTTGCGGCCGCACCGTGACCGCGCCGACCGAGTTCCCGCACGATTTCCTCTGGGGCGCGGCGACCTCCGCGCACCAGATCGAGGGCTCTCCACTCGCCGACGGCGCGGGCGCGAGCAACTGGTACCGCTTCGAGCGAACGCCCGGCGCCATCCTCGGCGGCGATACCGGCGATGTCGCGTGCGATCACTACCGGCACCCCACGCGGGACATCGCGCTGATGCGCGAGCTCGGGCTGAATGCCTACCGCTTCTCCATCGCGTGGAGTCGTATCCTGCCCGGGGGCACCGGGCGCGTCAACCAGGCAGGGCTCGACTTCTACCGCCGCCTCGTGGACGCGCTCCACGAGGCCGGCATTCGTCCCGCCGCGACGCTCTATCACTGGGATCTGCCCGCGGCGCTCGACGAGCGCGGCGGCTGGGTGAATCGCGACATCGCCGACTGGTTCGCCGATTACGCGCGCGTCGTGATCCGCGCGCTCGACGACCGCGTCCCGATGTGGGCGACGCTCAACGAGCCCTGGGTCGTGACCGATGCGGGCTACCTGCACGGCGTGCATGCGCCCGGCCATCGCGGGCTCTTCGAGCCACCGCGCGCCGCGCACAACCTGCTCCGCGCCCATGCGGCGGCCGTCGAGGCCTATCGCGCCGAGGGGAAGCACGAGATCGGCATCGTCGTCAACCTCGAGCCCAAGTACGCGGCCTCCGATGACCCGCTCGACGTCGCCGCCACCGCGCGCGCCGAAGCCTACATGAACCGCCAGTATCTCGACCCGATCTTCCTCGGCGCGTACCCGGCCGAGATGCGCGAGGTGTTCGGCGAGGCCTGGCCGGAGTTCCCGGCCGAGGACATGGCGCGCATCCGTACGCCCATCGACTTCGTCGGCATCAATTACTACACGCGGAACGTCGTCCGCCACGACCCATCCATCTGGCCCGTGGGCGCCGGGCGCGTGCGACAACCGAGGCATGCGCACACCGAGATGGACTGGGAAGTCTTTCCGCAGGGGCTGACCGACATGCTCGTGCGGGTGCGCGATCGCTACGGCCACACTCCGCTCTACATCACGGAGAACGGCGCCGCCTTCTACGACCCGCCGGTCGCCGATGGCGACATCGTCGCCGATCCGCTCCGCGTGTCGTACTTCCGCGAGCACCTGCTCGCCGCGCGCCGCGCGCTGGAAGGAGGCGTCAACCTCCGCGGGTACTTCGCGTGGTCGTTGCTCGACAATTTCGAGTGGAGCGCCGGATTCTCCAAGCGATTCGGCATCGTGCACGTGGATCTCGAGACGCAGCAGCGCACGCCGAAAGCGAGCGCGCGTTACTACGCGGAGATGATCCGGACGAACGGCGCGTCGCTCGAGAGCCCCGCGCACGTCACGCCCGACCGGTGACGGGATCGCCCCGCGCGGCACTCGCTGCGCGATACGTGTAGCGCGGTACCGCGCCGGGAGCGAGCGCCACCTCCACGCGATGCGCCGCGCCGTCGCGCAGAAGTGGAACGAGCACCGCGCCATCCTCCACCCGCGCCGGGTCTCCATCGACCATCGCACGAGTCTCCCCCGCGCCCTCGGCGCGCGTCACGACGATCTCGTACGATGCGCCGCCGTCGCCCGGTACGCGGTAGTGGAGCGTGAAGCCGGGCCAATCGTCGGGGATGGATGGGCGAATGGATAGGGCGCGCCCATCGACAAGCGTCACCCCCAGAATGGACTCGACCGCGACGCGGTACATCCACCCCGCGGATCCGGTGTACCAGGTCCACCCCGCGCGCCCGACGTGCGGCGCGACACCGTACACGTCGGCCGCGATCACGTACGGCTCGGCCTGGTATACACCGACCTCCTCTCGCGTGCGGCCGTGCGACACGGGGCTCAGCATCTCGAGGAGTCGCGCCGCACGATCGCCGCGACCGAACTCGGCCAGCGCGCGCACCGCCCACAACGCACCATGCGTGTACTGCCCGCCATTCTCGCGCACACCCGGTAGATAGCCCTTGATGTAGCCGGGGTCGTGCGGCGTCTTGTCGAAGGGTGGCGTGAGGAGGCGAATCAGTCCCTCCCGCTCCGAGACGAGGTGCGCCTCCATCGCGTCGAGCGCCTGCGCGGCGCGCTCGGGCGGCGCGGCACCGGAGAGGACGGACCACGCCTGCGCGATCGCATCGATGCGGCACTCGTCGTTCGCCGCGGAGCCGAGCGGCACGCCACTGTCGTAGTACGCACGGCGGTACCACGATCCGTCCCAGCCCCCGTCGTTCAACGCATCGCCCAACCGCGCGTGGTACGCGCGGTAGCGCTCCACGCGCTCGGCGTCGCCGCGACGCTCGCAGATCGGGATGAAGTCGTTCAGGATGTCGTAAAGGAAGAAGCCGAGCCACACGCTCTCGCCCCGGCCCTCGCGTCCCACGCGGTTCATCCCGTCGTTCCAGTCGCCGACGCCCATCAGCGGCAACCCGTGCGCACCCGCCGTGAGCGAGCGGTCGAGCGCCCGGCAGCAGTGCTCGTACACGCTCGCGCTCTCGCCCGATACCTCGGGCACGAGGTAGACCTCGTCCTCACCGGGCTCGAGCGTGCGCGCGGTCATGAACGGCGCAGCCTCTTCCAGTAGGGCCGCGTCGCCCGTGGCGCCGACGTAGAACGCGGTGATGTACGGGAGCCAGAGCAGGTCGTCGGAGAAGCGCGTGCGCATCCCCTTCGAGAGCGGCGGGTGCCACCAGTGCAGCACGTCGCCCTCCACGAACTGGTGCGCCGCGTGGAGGAGGATCTGCGCGCGCGTCAGCTCCGGCGCGAGGTACACGAACGCCGCCGAATCCTGAAGCTGGTCGCGAAAGCCGAACGCCCCGCCCGATTGGTAAAACGCCGAGCGACCCCAGACGCGGCAGCTCAGATCCTGGTAGGCGAGCCAGCCGTTGACCATGAGGTCGAGCTCGGGCGATGGCGTCTCCACCCGCACGCCGGAGAGCGTGCCGCGCCAGAACGCGCGCGCCTCCTCGAGCGCGCCCGCCGCGGTGTCGAGCGTGCCATACTGCTCGACGAGCGCGCGCGCGGCTTCCTCGCTCTCCGCCTCGCCGAGGAGGAACACACACTCGGCTGTCTCACCAGCGGGGATCTCGACGGGCACGGCGAACGCCGCGCACGGGTCGAGACCCGCGCCACTCGCGCCACTCAGCGGCGCGCGGTCATGGAGCGCCGCCGGCTCGGCCAGCCGGCCGTGGCGGCCGAGGAACTCGGCTCGGTCGGCGGTGGCGTGAACGGCATGTGCCGCCGGCGCCACGACGCTCGCAAAGGCGACGAGGCCAGCGAACTCCTCATTCGCGCGATTGACGGCGAAGATGCTGCGCGCGCCGGCGTCGTAGCTGGTGACGACGAAGCCGCTCGTCTCCTGCGGCGTGCCGCCGAGCACCCACTGGAAGTAGGCGAAGAGCGAGAGGCGGCGCGGACGGTCGCCGCGGTTGGTGACGCGGACGCGAACGATCTTGAGCGGATCGTGACGCGGGACGTACTGCCAGGCGTCGTGCTCCAGGTCGCGGGTCGTGAGGCGGTAGCGAGAGTAGCCGAACCCGTGCCGCACCTCGTACGCGCTGCCGGCCGGCGCCGGGCCCGGCGTCGGCGACCAGAACTCGCCGGTCTCCTCATCGCGCACGTAGAGCGCCTCGCCGGTCGGATCGGAGACCGGATCGTTCAGCCACGGCGTGAGCCGGTTGATGCGGCTGTTCACGCTCCACGTGTAGCCGGCGCCGCTCTCGGTCACGATGAATCCGGCGCGCTCGTTCGCGACGACATTCGCCCACGGCAGGGGCGGCCGCGTCTGGTCTGGCGGACCTTCGCCGATGCGGATCACGTATTCGGCGCCGTTCGGAGAGAACCCGCCGTAGCCGTTGAAGAAGGTCAGCCGCTCGGCGCTGGCCCCGTCGGTTTCGTACGCGTTCCCATCGTCCACTGCGCTCCTCATGCCCGACACGGATGCACCGCGCGCCGAGCTGACCTCATTCGCATCCGCCGCACTCGCTCCCCGGTCGAACATCTCCGGGAGGCGCCCGCGGAGCACGATCCGCGCGGCGCGCTCGAGCAGGGCGCGGTCGGCGGCCGCGAGCTCGCCGCCGCGGCGCACGACTATCCACGTCGAGAGCCCCGTGTGGCCCGACGAGGCGCGCTCGGCGATGCCGGCAATCTCGCCGAGGCGCGCGTACAGGTCGTCGCCGCCAGCGGGCGCGTCCTCCACGATGACCAGTTCTGCGGGCACACCATACCGCCGCCAGAGGGTGACGATCGCGCTCATGCCGCGCGCCGCCTCCAGATCGTCGGCCGTTGTCACGGACAGGACGACGAGCGGTCCGCCAGCGGGGAGGCCGAGCGCGCGGAGCGCGGATAGGGGCCGGTCCGCGCTCGCTGCGGCGTAGGCGGCGCGGAGCGCCGGGTGCCCGTACATCAGCGCCCCGGTAAGTCGCGGGAGCGCGCCTATCCACGAGTCGGGGAGTCCGACGTCGGCGAGTGCGGACTCGGCGCGCTCCTCGGCACGGCGGAAGGCCTCCTCGATCGCCTGCGGCGCGCGGAAGCGTTCGGCCAGCGCCTCCAGCTCTCCGCGCGTGCCTGCCGCGGCGAGCACGCTGGTGATCTCCACCGATTCGCCTGGCGCGAGATCCACCGCACGGCGCAGGCTGAACACCGGGTCGAGCACATTGCCCACGGTGCCAGAGAGGCGCACACCACCGTCGAGGGCACGTGGGCTCGCGGTCGTGCGGCCACGGCCGAGGAAGCGCGCGCGGTCAGTCTCCCACTCGGGCACGGCCAGCCCGACGCCACCGTCGGCGACGAGCCAGTGCGCCGCCCAGAGCGGATCGTCCTCGGGGCTCCGCAGGCGGCGCCAGGCGAGGAGCGCCTGCCGCTCGGCGAGCCACCCGGTCTGCACGAACAGCTTGGAGAAGGCGGGGTGCCCGGCATCTCCCGCCGCCGTGTTGAGCACCAGCTCCGCGTACGTCGTGAGATCCAGCCGCCGAGCGCGGGCGCCGCGGTTATGCAGCGTGATGCGGCGGAGCTCAGCGTCCGCGTCCGGCGCCACGCACAGCTCCGTGAGCGTCTCCACGCCGTCGTCCTCGCGCGCGAGCTCCACGCACCCGGGGAGGAAGCCCGCCCCCCACGCCTCGGGCGCCCGCGGCACCGGCTGCCGGGCGGCTGACCAGTACGCGCCGCTTTCCAAGTCGCGCACGTAGACGACGAAGCCGTCGGCGTCCTGCGTGCGGTCCGGCGCCCAGCGTGTGAGCGCGTACCCACGAAAGCTCGATCCCCCGCCCCCCGCGTCGCTGACGAGCGCGGTGTAGCGGCCGTTGGAGAGGAGCTGCGCGGCGGGCGCGAACGTCCCGCGCGTCACTTCCCGCGTGCGCCCCGGGTCGGAGGCCGCTGTCATGTCGGAGGCCGTCACATCAGTATCGAAGGAGGATGTCCGCCGGGAGCTGCGTCACGACGACGCCGTTCGCGCTGAGCGCCTGCGCCGGCTGGCCATTCACCATCGCGCGACGCACACCCTGAGCGCGCGGCGAGGAGATGACGATCCCGCCCGGTGGCACGCGAAGATCGCCCGAGACCCGAACGCGCACGTCAGCCCCCTCGGCCTTCATCGTGAAGCTGAGCGCGCCGTAGTAGGTGGGCAGGTCGCGGACGACGACGCCAGACTCGCTCGTCACCCAGTCCTCGCGGATGCCGGCGCCGACGACGAGCGCGCTGTCCTCCTCGCGCTCGTAGGCCAGCATGTCGGTCACCGAGCGGATGAAGTCCGAGCCGACCCAGGTATGCGGCATGTCTCCGATGAATTTCGGCGTCTTCGGATCATGCCACACGACCTCCGCCCAGTGGTTCCACGCGGCCGGACGCTGGTCGCGGAAGAAGAAGTCGAGCATCTCGTGCGCGCGGTCCTTCTGCCCGAGGCGCACGAACGTCCCAACGGTGCGATGCTCGTACGGCGTGTAGGCCTCCCACGCCAGCGTCCCATCGCGGCGGGCACGCGCGTTCTCGAAGTACTTGTCGAAGGTGCGCGCGAGCGCTGGCTGCGGGAGGGAGCGCAGCTCCCCGACCGGTGCGATGCCCACGGTCGTGGAGGTCGCGTCGAAGTCGCCGAGCTCCACGGAGCCGGGGATGAAATCGATCTTGTGGCTCGCCATGGCGAGCCGGATGCTGGCGACCAGATCGCGCCGGAACTCGTCGCGGATCACGACGTACTTCGCGCGCTCCGGTACCTTCCCGAGCACTGTCGCCATCTCGGCGGCGTCCTTGAGCCCCTTCATCGTGAAGAAGTCGTCCCAGTACGAGTGCATCGGCTTGGCCGAGTAGCCCTCGTGGCTTATAGACTGCGGCATGAGGCCGAAGAAGGCGCGCTTGTCGGGCGCCTGATACTCTGGCGTCATCCGCGTGTGGCGAAGCGAGTCGATGTAGGAGACCGCGCCGGCAATGTGTGGCCACATCCGCTCGAGCAGCGCGCGATCCTGCGTGAAGCGGTAATACTCCGCGATCAGGTAGATGAGCTGCCCGTGGCTGTCGTGCTCCGGCACCGGGTCCGCGCCGCGCGAGTCCACGCAGCACGGCACCTTGCCGAACGGGTACTGGTAGGGCGCGTACCACTCGAGGAACTCGCGGACCTCCTGCGCGTGCCCGAGGCGAAGGAGCGCGGCCGACGTGAGCGAGCCATCGCGGATCCAGGAGCGCTCGTACGAGCGTGAGCCGGGCTGGATGGCCGGCCCATCGCGGTTGATCAGGATGTAGGCGAGCGTCGTCTTGATCGTGCGCGCGATCCGCTCGGCCGCCGGCGGGAGCTCGATCGTCACGCGGTCGAGCTGCGCCTCCCAGTCGTGTGTTACCGCCGCGAGGCGCGCTCCGCCGTCCGTACCGCGCGCCGGCGGCGTCACGCCATGAAACGGGATGGCGACGTAGACGTCGCGCCTGCCGCCGGGCGCGAGCTGCACGTCATACGCAAGCGCCGCGGAGGCGTGCGCGAACGGGTCGGTGACGCTCGTGCGCTGCGGCAGCGCGCCCCGCCGGACAAAGTCGGTGATGTCGCCCTGGTCGAACGTCGCGGCGCCGAACGCGACCGGCGCTTCGAGCGGCACCACGACCTTGTCGGAGTCGCCGCTCACCCGCACCACACCGCCGGCGTACGCGATGGAGCGGACGGTGGCCGCACCGCCCGGCGTGTTGAGGAATTGCCAGGTGGGGTTCACCTGGAACGGGCGAACCGCGAGGTAGAGCGTGCCGCGCGCCGGCGCGGGGCCGCGGTTCTCGACGCGATAGCGCGCGTACAGCTGCGACGCACCGGGCGCGCCGTCTGCGAACGCCGTGACGGTGAGCGCGACGCCCCGCGTCTCCCAGCGCACGGAGGGGATCGGCAGGTACCCGCCCTCGAGCGACTGGGTCGGCGTTACGTCGCTCCAGGTGATGAGCGTGTCGTTCAACCGGAGGAAGGGCTCGATCGAGAAGCTCCCCTTGTCCACCTCGAGCATCCCTTCCTCGTTGATCATCGCCTCGCTCCGGTCGCCATTCACACCGACGATCGTCCAGTACGACTGCACGCTGTCACGCAGGTACTTGGGGTAGCTCCCGCGCGGCGCGGCGCGCGCCACGAGCTCGAAGAAGCGATTCGGCGTCGGTGCCCACTCGAGCGGCTGCACGGCGACATCGCGCACCGCGTATCCGCGCGACCGGCTGCTCCGGGTCGTGTGAAGGCGGAGCTGCCGCGACTCGGTCTCCGGCAGGTAGATGAAGTCTCTCCCGCCATTTCCGCCGTCCACGGTGTAGGCCGTGTGCCAGGCCTGGCCGTCGTCAGACGTCTGCACCTCGTACGCGGTCGCGTAATCGTGCGGGTCCCAGGTGATCACGAGGCCGCCGTACTCCCGGGGCTGCCGGAAGTCGAGCGCGAGCCAGGCGTTCTCACCGCGCCGGTCGCTGCGCCACGCCGAAAGCGAGTCGCCGTCGATGGCCCGGTCGGCGCCCTCGCCACGTGCAGCGGCGGAGGCACGTGTGAGCGGCGTGCCGGCGTACGGCGCGGCGGGTGGGAGCGACGTGAAGGTGAGCTCGTCGAGCCACACGGAGCCCTTCCCACCGCGCCCCGCCGTGATGGCAATCTCGATCGCGGCGACACGCTTCATGTCGCCCCCGCCCACGGGACCCCACGCGAATTCCACGTGGCGCTTCTTCGTGGTGACCGTCGTCCACTGGCGCGGGAAGGCGAAATCGCGGCGGTTCGTCCACCAGACGTTGTCGCCCGTGGGATCGACGAGCTTGAGCTCGAGGTTGTTGACCGGACCGTTCCCGCGGATGCTGAACGCAAACGCGTAGTTCGCCGGGAGCTCCACCGCGATGGTCTTCCGCGCGATCGCGTAGCCCCCGCCGCCGTGGAAGTCGAAGTCGAGCCGCAGACCTTTCCCCTTGACGCCCGAGTCCTGCGCGAGACTGAGCGTGACGCCGTCCGACGGTGCGGCGGTCCAGCCGCCGAGCGTCTCGAAGGCGTCGAGCGTCCGTGTCTGCGCCGAGGCACGCGCGCCAAGGGTGACAAGTGTGGCGAACGTGGCGAGGGTGACGAGCGCAACGCGGCCGCTCATCCCTTCACGCTCCCCGCCATGATCCCCTGGATGTAGTACCGCTGCATGGACACGAAGAGGAGCATCACCGGCAGCACCGTGACGACCGAGCCCGCCATCATCAGCTCCGTGTCCTGCACGTGCTCGCCCGAGAGATTCGCCAGCGCGACCGGGAGCGTGTACTTGCTGTCGTCGCTCAGGACGATGAGCGGCCACATGAAGTCGTTCCACGTGCCCATGAAGGTGAAGATCGCGAGCGTCACCAGGATCGGCGCGAGCCCTGGTAGCACGATGGACCGATAGATCCGGAACTCCCCCGCGCCATCTATCCGCGCCGCCTGCAACAGATCATCGGGAATGGATGTCGCGTACTGCCGCACCAGGAAGATCCCGAAGATGCTCGCCATCCCCGGGACGATGACGCCCCAGTACGTGTTGATCATCCCCATCTGCCGCAGGAGCAGGAAGAGCGGGAGCATCGCCACCTGCGCCGGAATCACCATTGCCGCGAGCAGCGTGTTGAAGAGCCGGTCCCGGCCGCGGAAGCGGAACTTCGCGAACGCGTACCCCGCCATCGAGTTGATGAGTAGCGAGAGCGCCGTCACGGCCGTCGCCATCGCCGCGCTGTTCGCCAGGTAGCGCGCCAGATCGAGCCGCGTGAACAGCGTCCGGTAATGCTCGAGGGTGACCGTCGTGGGGAAGAGCCGCGGCGGGTAGGAGCTGGCCGAGCCCGTGGGCATTAGCGATGCGGACACCATCCATACGAGCGGCGCGAGCGTCAGCACCGCGCCCGTGATGAGCGCCGCGTAGATGAAAATCTTGCCGAGCCGGCCGCTCATTCGCCCCTCCGCTTCTTGAGCCAGAGCTGGAAGAGCGTCGCGAGCAGGATGATCGCGAACAGCACGAACGCGATCGCCGCTGCGAAGCCCATGCGCCACCAGCGGAACCCTTCCTCGTACATGTAGAGCACCACGCTCAATGTGCTCTTGAGCGGCCCTCCCTGCGTCATGACGTACGGCTCGGCGAAGAGCTGGAAGTAGCCGATCATCGTGATCACGCTGACGAAGAGCAGCGTCGGCCAGAGCATGGGCAGCGTGACGTTTCGGAACTGCTGGGTCGCGCTCGCGCCATCGATGCGCGCCGCCTCGTACAGCTCGTCGGGGATGCTCTGCAAGCCCGCGATGAAGATCACCATGTTGTAGCCGAAGCCCTTCCAGACGGCCATCAGGATGATCGCCGGCATCGCCCACCGGGGATCGCCGAGCCAGTTTACCGGGTCCACGCCGAAAGCGCCGAGGACGTAGTTGAGCAGCCCGTAGCGCGGGTGGTAGAGGTAGCGCCAGACGATCGCCACGGCGACGAGCGTCGTCACCACCGGCGCGAAATAGACCGTGCGGAAGAACGGCTTGAAGCGGACGGTCCGCGCGTTCACGAGGAGCGCCGCGCCGAGCGAGACGGCGAGGGAGAGCGGGCCGCCGACGAGGACGAAGTAGAAGGTGTTCTTGAGCGCCGTCCAGAAGAGCGGGGTCTTGAGGAGCTGCGCGTAGTTGCCGAATCCCACGACGCGGACATTGTCGAAGTTGCTGACCGCGTAGATGTCGAAGTCGGTAAAGGAGAGCAGGAACGCGGCGGCGACCGGGAGGAAGAAGAAGACCGCGATCAGCGCGAGGGCCGGCAGCGCGAAGGCGAGCGCCGCGCGCGGGTTCTCCAACCCGCCGTCGCGCAGCCGGCGGCGGCCGCTCCGCGCCGGCGCCGCGACTGTCGGGAGCGGCGCGTTGACGACCTCGGCGCCCGTGACGCCTGCGACCGTTCCCACCCGCCCGGACATGCTGCGCCCGCCGTCAGTCCGCGCGCGGCGCGGGCTTGCCGGTGCCCCGCGCGAGCATCCAGCGGCGCTTCTCGAGGATGCGATTCACCTCCTCGTCCAACCCCTTCAGCGCCCGCTCGGGCGGCACACCACCGCGGATCGTCCGCTCGGCGTAGTCGAATACTTTCGTGGCGATGAGCTCCCACTCGGGCACCTGCGGCATCGGCAGCACGCGTCCGAGCTGGTCGTAGAAGGCGCGCGCGTACTCGTTCCCCGCGAGCGAGGAGTCGCGCCACGACTCGAGGCGGGCCGGCAGATCGCCGGTGAGCGCGTAGAAGCGGACCTGCTGCTCGGGGCGCGAGAGGAACTCGACCAGCTTCCACGCCTCGGCCTTGTGGGGAGACTTGTCGAACACCACGAGGCTCGATCCGCCAGCCATCGACACGGCCGACGCGCCGCCGGTCGGTCCGGGAAGGGGTGCAGTCGCCCACTTCCCGCGCATGCTCGCGGGGAGCCGGCGACTGAACTCGCCGATGTTCCACGGGCCCGTGATGTACATGGCGAACAGGCCGCGCTCGAACTCCTGGTAGACGTTCGCGACGTCGTTGTTGCCGGCGACGGGCGCGAGCCCATCGCGGAAGAGCGCCGTGTAGAACTCGAACGCGCGGCGGAAGGAGGTGTCGCTGAACGCGGCGTAGCGCGCGCCATCCTTGAGCAGCGGCGACCCGTTCTGCATTCCGAGGATCACCGGCTGCGCCCACTCGTTCGTCGGCAGGAAGATGGCGAAACGATCCTTGCCTACCTGCTTCTTGATCGCCTCCATCGCCGCGCGCCACTCCGGCCACGTCGCCGGCGGCACGGGGTAGCCGGCGCGGGCGAGCAGGTCCTTGCGGTAGAAGATGACGCGCGTATCGACGTACCACGGAATCCCGAACGTCCCACCGTTCACGACGTTCGTCGCCCAGATGCCGGGGAAGTAGCCGCTGCCCTGCACGACCGCCGAGCGCGCGATGCGGGCGTCGAGCCGCTCGAGCGCATCGAGTGCGACGAATTCCGGCACCCAGGTGTTGCCGAGCTGCGCGATGTCTGGTGTCGCCCCGCCCACGTGCGCGGTGAGGAGCTTCTCGTGCGCGGCCGTCCACGGAATCTGCTGCACGCGCACGTGGACGCCCGGGTTCTCGCGCTCGAAGTCGCGCGCCAGCTCGGCGACGACCTCGCCCTCCCGGCCCATCCCCCAGAAGCGGAGCGTGATGCCCTCCTGACGCGGGGAGCAGCCGAGGAGCGCGAGCGCGGCGACAAGGACAATTCTGGGGACTCGGCAACCGGGCTTCGATGCAACCTCCAGGGGCCATGATGAATCATGGCCCCACAGAGATCCTGGTGTCGGGCCATGATTCATCATGGCCCAGCCAGACCTACTGCCGAGTGCCGTCATTCCAGCCACCCCCCCGCGAACCCCGCGCGCTTGAGGCCGGCGACGATGTACGGATTCTTCCGCATGTACCGCCAGATCAGGTCGCTCCGATAGTTCTCGATCATGGCGATGATCGGCCCCTGGTCGATGCCGAGATAGTCGCCGTCCACCCACACCTTACTCGGTAGGTTGCGTCCCATCTTTGGCGTGATCCCCGTCGCCGGGAAGGTGGGATTGAACGCGTCGAGGAAGCCGTACTTGGTGTACAGATCCTCGCCGTAACGGTCGCGCATGGCCTTGAGCGCGGGGATCGTGATCTCCGGCGCGAAGGGAACGGAGCCGCCGACCGCAGTCGGCGCGACGGTGCCGTCGTCCCGGATCTCCGTGAAGTCGGCGGCGCGGGCGGCGTAGGTGAAGAATTGCCGGCTTCGGCCCTCCACCGTCACCACGGTATCGTGCGGCCCGTCGGACGCAGTGAGGCCCCAGATGTCGCCGCTGTAGTCGCGCCACCGGTTGGGGTTCGCGATTGCGTACGCACGCTGCGCGAGTGTCGCCCTCCGCGCGTTCTCGAAGTAGTCGATCCCCTTCCCCCGCATGTACTCGTCGCGGATGCCGCGGAAGTCGATGAAGATGTGGGAGTACTGGTGACCGAAGAGCGGCCCGAAGCCGACGTGCTCCGGCGCACCATGGAACGTGCCCCACTTATAGGTGCTCGTGAACTCCCTCCACGCGGCCGGATCGATGGGGTGCGTTGGCGAGCCGAGCGCGAGGACATAGAGCAGCATCCCCTCGTTCATGCCCCGCCAGTCGTAGCTGCCAAAGCCTTTCTCTGGCTCCCAGCCCATCGAGACGAGTGGCGGCTGGTGGACGGTGAACGGCCAGTCCACGCGTCGGTAGATCGAGTCGGCAAGCGCCCGGATCTCCGCCTCGGCGGCGTCCGCACCCTTGAAGTACTCCCGGCAGAAGAGAATGCCGCCGAGGAGCAGCGTCGTGTCGATCGTGGACAGCTCCACCGTCTGGAAGCGGTGGCCGGTGTCCATGTCGATGAAGTGGTAGAAGAAGCCCTTGTACCCCGTGACCCCCGCAGGCCGGGGCCCCTGCGGCGCGCGCCAGAAGAACCGGAGCGTGGTGAGCACGCGGTCGCGCGCCTGCTCGCGTGTCACCCACTTGCGCTCCACGCCGATCGGGTAGGCGGTGAGCGCGAAGCCCACGGCCGCGATGCTCGAGAACGATTTCGTGGGCCAGCGGTCCGGGGTGAGACCGTTCTTCGCGTTGGTGGTCTCCCAGAACCAGCGAAAGGTGCGCTCTTGCAGGGTATCGAGAAACGCCTCGGTCGCCGCGTCGCGCGGAGCGGTTGGGGTAGCGGCCGAGTCGCCCGGCGCGCCGGTGCGCGCCGCCGAGTCGGACGTGGCGCCTCGGCTTCCGGCCTGACATCCGCCGATCACGAGCGCGGCGAGGACGAGGGTGCCTGGGCGACGCATTGCGAGTGAGCGAAGGGTTGGAGTGGAAGTGACAAAGGCGGGGGG
>JBBJNN010000012.1:73378-77952 GCA_037720885.1 Gemmatimonadaceae bacterium
CCCGTTGTGCTACGCGGTGATCATACGTGTCGTCCGCCCCGACGTCAGCGCCCGCGGCCGAGCGAGCTTGGCGAGAGGTCGTACGTCAGCCCAACCTGCAGCCGGCGGCCGGGCTGCGAGCAATTGGGCCTGCCGTAGTTCGCATTGGTCTGCCCGGTCTGCGCGATTCTCGCGTCGTAGCAGCCGAAGTTCCGCGAGTTGAGCACGTTGAACACGTCGACGAGCACCCCGAGTTTTTGGCCGGACGCGAACCCGAAGCGCTTCTCGAGACGGACGTCCATGTTCTGCTGGTTGAACACGTGCCCAAGCCCCAGGAATGCGCGCGTCTCCGGCTCGAAGACATAGGTCTGGCGGAACTGGTCGCTGGTCCCGAGGGTCTGATCGTCCGCGAGCTGCGCAAAGCCAGACCCGAGGTTGATCAGCGTGCTGAACAGCACATCCCAGGGCAGCCGGACCAACCCATTCGCAACAATGGTGTGTTCCTGCGAGTTCGGTGAGCGCCGCCGCGGGTACTCACTCGGCCTGGTGTAACGAGAGTCGAGGCTGAAGAAGTACTCGCCCTGTTGCTCCGTAGTGAAGGCGTACGTGTACGAAAGTCCGCCGCCCCACCGCGTGTCCTGCCGCAATGGCTTGTCGACCTGGAGCTGAACGGCATCGTACCAGGTCTTCACCTCGTCCGTCGAGATGAGGAGGTTGTCATATGTCGGCTGCAGACCGCCGCAACACGGCGTCCCGCGGACGAAGGCGAAGCCGTTGGTGCTCCGCGTGCCGTTGTACGACAGCGTCACGAGCGCGGGGCCGAGCGTCTGCCGGACGCCAGCGCTGAACTGGTTGGTCTTCGGGGGCTTCGTGTCGTTCGCGATCAGGAAGACCTCCGGGACGCCCGCCTGCCCGCTCGCCGCCAGCGTGCGCAGTTGGTCCACGTCGAAATACTTGGGGTCCCACTTCACGCATTGCCTGCATCCGGCCCGGGGGCCGAGCGTATCGAACTGGATCCGCAGCACCTTGAACTGCCGGCGGAAGAACTCGTCAAAGTTCTGATTCCAGTAGTTGCGGTCGTAGTAGACGCCAAAGCCGCCGAAGACTACCGTGCGCCCGTCGCCGGATAGGTCGTACGACGCACCGACGCGCGGCTGGAAGGCGCCCCAGAAGGGCGGCCGGTCGTCGCTGCCGCTCGTGAAGTAGTTCTCGAGGCCGCCCAAGGCGTCCACGATCCTGACGGTGTCCGAGCGGCCGGCGACACCTGGGCGCGGGCGGACGTTAAACAGCCGGCTACGCAGCGGGCCAGACAGGGAATCGCGGATCTGCTGCGGGGTGACGTAATCGTTGTTGATCATGTTCGTCTCGACGTCCCATCGCACGCCGAGGTTCAACACCAGTCGCCGGCTGATCGTCCAGTCGTCCTGGACATATGCGCCGACCTGTGTGTTGTTGGCGCTGACATTCGGGTCGCCGAAGCCGAATTGCGCCTCGAACGGGCGCAGGTAGTTCTCCTCCCGCCGGAAGTTGAACACAGGGTTGCTGACGAAGTACTTGACCCCTTCGTACTTCAACAGGTCGACCGAGGCACCGCCCTTGAACACGTGATCACCGGCGAGCTGCACACCGGCGCGGGTGACATCGTTGCGGAGCGAGATGCGGTTCTGCGTGAACCGCTGCTCCGTGTCGCGCCCGCCGATGCGGATGATGCCGAAGTAGTTCCGCCCGATCGTCTGGTCGTCCTCCGGCGTGGGGTTCCAGCGATAGTGCTGACCGGAGATCTGCGCCTCGTTCAGCCAGCGGTTACCAGCGTAGCGCCAGGTTGCGGTGCCGGTGTAGATGTCCTGCTTGACGTTCTCCGCCGACTGGAAGCTCGTCTGCCCGCCGAAGTTCCGGACATCGGTCTCGTGCCGGATGTTGGCGCTGACGTCGAAGGAGTTCCGCTCGCTCGGCGTGAACGTCAGCTTACCGAAGCCAAGGTGCTGGCGGAACTCGGTGGTGAAGCGCCCCGCGTACTGCTGTGGGTTGAGGCCGACCGGCGCCAAGGCAACGTCGCCGCCCACGCGCACGTCCGCCGGAGAGTCCTCAAAGTTTACCTCGTACGTGCCGAAGAAGAACAGCCGGTCGCGCTGCACCGGCCCGCCCGCGCTGATCCCGGCCTGCAGACGCCTGAAGTTGGGCTTCGGAAGATTGTCGCGCACGGCGATCGGGTCGCGCCCCGCGTAGCCCCGCCCGATTCCATAAGCGAAGACATTCCCTTCCCACGCGTTGCCGCCGGACTTCGTGGTCGCCGTGATGATCGCGCTCGACGCCTTCTGATATTCCGCCTTGTAGTTCTGAGTGATGATCCGGAACTCCTGCACGGCGTTCTGCGGGAACGGGTTGCCTCGGCTCGCGTCCTGGCCAGCGACGCCGCCCTGCAGCACGTCATTCTTGTAGCTCGCGCCGTCCACGAAGACGTTCACGTTGTCGGCCGGCTGAGCGCCGGCAGAGATCTTCTTGTCCGAGTTCCCCGGCTGCTGCGCGGCCACGCCGGGGGCGAGCTTGGCGAGGTCGAGGAAGTTGCGGTCGCGCGACGGTAGATTCTCGATCTGCTGGCGGGTCACGTTGGTCGCCACCTCGGAGGTGCGCGTCTCCGTCGTCGCCTCGGGTGCGGCGACCACTTCCACGGCCGAGAGCTGAACCGCCGCCTCTGCCACCTGGAAGTTGATGTCGAGTGTCTGCCCGATGAGCACGTCGATCGTTCGCGTCTGCGGGGCGAAGCCCACGCGCCGAAGCTGAAGCTCGTAGCGTCCTGGCCGGAGCCCCCCCAAGTAATAGAAGCCGGACGCATTAGTGAGAGTGCCGCGTGTCTGGTTGTTCTCAGTGTTGCGCGCGGCGATCTGCGCATCGGACACGGGCGTGCTCCCCGCACTTGTTACGTACCCGCGAATTGTGCCTGTCGTCGTCTGGGCACCCGCCCCCGCCGACACCAGCGCCAGGCCGCACGCAAGCCCCAGCGCCCTCCCGAGCGTTCCGATCACATTCCGTATTTGCATTCGCCCCTCCCGTGATTGACGAGCGGCATGGTCACCCCTGCCGCGACCCTACGAACCAACGAACAACGAATTTCCTTCTGCATCCCCCTCTCGTACGTCTGACACATCACCCGTGTCCCATGCCGTGCCGGCGGCGGGTCGGCGGCGACCGCACGAGCGGCTCGACCCGCTCCGCCGACGGCGCCAGCGCGCTCCGCTCGCTCCCTTCACTCCTGCCGCCCCCGGACGAGTGCCGGACAACCAAACGCGCCGGAAGCGTCTCACGTCGCCGCACGTGAGTGTTCCCGTGCTCGAGTGCGTGGAGCAGCCGCTCGACCGCGCGCGCGCCGAGCTCGGTGATCGGTACGTGCACCGAGGAGAGCGGCGGACTCACGTAGGCGGCCATCGGAATGTCGTCGAAGCCACCCACGGCGATGTCCTCCGGTACGCGCACCCCGGCCTCGCGAAGCGCGCTGATCGCGCCGATCGCCATCGCGTCGTTCGCGGCGAAGATCGCCGTCGGGCGCGGGCGGAGCGCCAGGACGCGCGCGGCAGCCGCGAAGCCCGCGGCTTCCCGAAAATCGCCGGGAATCTCCCACGCCGCGCGATGCTCGGCCCCCGCGTCGCGGAGCGCGTCGCGGAAGCCACGGAGGCGCTCGCGTGCGTCGTGGTTCTCGTCACCCCCCGTGATGATCGCCACCCGGCGTCCGTCACCGGCGAGGTGCCGGACCATCGCGTACGCGCCGCCGTAGTTGTCCACGGTCAGCGCGTCCACGGTTGGCGCATCCGCCGCCCCGCCCTCGGTCGCGCAGTTGAGCAGCACGACGGGAAACGACTCGGGGAGTGGTGCCACCAGCGTGTGGGCGTCCATGTCGGGCGACATGAGAATCAGCCCGTCCACTCGGCCGCGCATCGCGGCGAGCGCCGCCTCGATCTCGCAGCGGTCGCTATGCGAGCTGGAGACGAGCAGATGATGATGATGCCGGCGCGCCGTATGGTCTATTCCGCGGATGACCTCCGAGAAGAATTCCCCATACAGCTCGGGCAGGAGCACGCCGAGGGTGTTCGTCTTCCGCATGCTGAGGCTGCGGGCCGCGCCGTCCGGAACGTAGCGCAGGCGCGCGGCGGTCTCCCGGATGCGCCGGCGGGCGCGCTCGCTCACGGGGCCACTATCGTTCAAGACGCGGGAGACGGTCGCGACCGAGACGCCAGCCTCGCGGGCGACATCCTTGATCGTGACTTTCACGTAATGGTGATCCCGTTCGCGATGGGGGCACTACCAGCCATGTCGGCTACCTCCCACATGGACCGCGGCGTGCGGTGCGCTCGGTGTAAACGGTTACACACTGGTTATGCTTTTGTCAATTATGGGTGCCCTCGGATCCAACCGCATCTTTGGTTACTTCGTGTTGACCGCCCCACCAAGCACTTGTACTATACCCCCGCGTTCACTCCTCGTGAGTGACGTGCGGCGCACGAAGGCGGTCTACTTCGAGCACCGGGTCGGCAGCAGGACGCTGTGGGCCGACAGCCTCGCCGGTCGTTCAGCCCCGGCAGGCCGATTGCGGAGGTCGCTGG
>JBBJNN010000102.1:0-18659 GCA_037720885.1 Gemmatimonadaceae bacterium
CCCTTCACGACCTTCGCGACGCGGTTGATCGCCACGACGTTCTCGACGAGATCGCTGTCCCGGTCGCCCCCACGGCCGCCATCGCGACCGCCACGACCACCGTCGCGACCACCGTCACGACCGCCGCGCGCGCCGCCAGGGCCTCCGGGCCCACCCGGCCCGCCGCCACGACCCGGCCCGCCGCGGCCCTGCGCGCCCCGTCCCTGTCCCGGTGCACCACGACCGGCGCCGCCGCGGCCCTGGCCGCCACGCCCGGGGCCGCCTCGACCCCCGCCGCCGCCCCCGCCACCACCCATGGGGCGGTTGTCGCTCCGCGGGGGCTGCCGATCGCCCTGGCCGCCCTGGCCGCCCTGGCCGCCCTGGCCGCCCTGGCCGCCCTGGCCGCCCTGGCTGCCCTGGCCGCCCTGGCTGCCCTGGCTGCCCTGGCTGCCCTGGCTGCCCTGGCTGCCCTGGCCGCCCTGGCCGCCCTGGCCGCCCGGCGTGGGATTCTGATTCTCTGCCATGTTAGAACTCCAACCCCCCTTCGCGGGCACCGTCGGCCACCGCTTTCACGCGGCCGTGGTAGCGATACCCCGCTCGGTCGAAGATGACTCGTGTGATGCCGGCGTCTTTCGCCCGCGCCGCGACCTGCTTGCCGACGTCGAGGGACCGGTCCCCCTTCTTCCCCTCGGCGACACCGAGATCGGAGGCCGCGGCGAGCGTGCGCCCAGTCGCGTCGTCCACGACCTGCGCGTAGATGTGCTTGAGCGAGCGGTAGACCACGAGACGCGGACGTTCCGCAGTCCCGCTGATCTTCTTCCGCACCCGCAGATGTCGCTGGTAGCGTCGCTCGGCGCGCGTGCCCGGCTTGTGAAGCGGTCGCATTATTTGCCCCCGGCCTTGCCGGCCTTACGCCGGACCTGCTCGCCCTGGTACTTGATGCCCTTGCCCTTGTACGGCTCCGGCGGCCGCAGGCTGCGAATCTCCGCCGCCACCTGCCCGACGACTTCCTTGTCCGCGCCCTGAATGGTGACCGCTGTCGGCGTGGTGGCCGTCAGCTTGATCCCCTCGGGGGCCCGATACTCGATCGGATGCGAGAACCCGAGCGCGAGCTGGAGGCCGTACGGGCGGTTCTCCGCCTTGTAGCCGACGCCCACGATCTCGAGCGTCTTCGAGAACCCCTTCTCCACCCCCTCGACCATGTTGGCGATGAGGGAGCGCGTCAGCCCGTGCAACGCCTTGTGCTCGTTCTCGTCGGAGGGGCGCGCGACGGTCAACGTCCCGTCCTCGAGCGACAGCAGCATGGCCGGATGGACGCGACGCGTGAGCTCACCTTTCGGCCCCTTCACTCGAACGGTATTTCCGTCCACCGTGACCGTGACCGCTTTGGGGAACACCACCGGCTTTTTACCGATACGCGACATGACTCCTCCCTACCAGACCAATGCCAGGAGCTCGCCGCCGGTGCGCGCTCGGCGCGCCTCCCGATCGGTCATGAGCCCCTTGGACGTACTCAGAATGGCCATGCCGAGGCCGTTGCGAACGCGCGGGATCTCGGTCACCCCCACGTACCTGCGAAGTCCGGGCGTCGAGACGCGCCGCAGCTCGCGGATGACCGGCTGCTCACCCTGCGCGTAGCGCAGGTAGAGCCGCAGCACCGGCGCGCCCTGCTCGGGCTCGACCGTCTTGAAGTCCTTGATGTAGTTGTTCTCCATCAGGATCCGCGCGATCTCGACTTTCATTTTCGATACCGGCATATCCACGCGGCGGTGCTTCGACCCGCAGGCATTGCGGATCCGCGTGAGCATGTCGGCAATCGGGTCGGTCATCGTCATTCGTCTAGTTCCTTGTCCCTACCGTATCGCCCGCGCTGCGAGCGACGCGTAGGAGTGGTGTGAGTTCTCGCTGGACGCGCTTACCAGCTCGCCTTCCGCACTCCGGGCACCAGCCCATTGAGTGACATATCGCGGAAGCAGATGCGGCAGATCCCGAACTTGCGCAGGAACGCACGCGACCGGCCGCAGCGCTGACAGCGATTGTGCTGCCGCACCGCGAACTTCGGCTTCCGCTTGCTCTTCTCGATCATCGCCTTCCGGGCCATCGTCGTCCCTTCCTCTCGCTGGTCGGTGTTCGCCCTACGTGCTCGCCCTTCGTGTTCGCCGTTACGCCGCGCTCGCCGCGCCCGCGGCGCCGACGATCACCGGCTTCTGCTCGCCGCGGAACGGCATGCCGAGCTCCCGGAGCAGCGCCAGAGCGTAATCATCCCGGTTCGTGCTGGTCACAAAGGTGACGTCCATCCCGTGCACCTGCTCCACTTGGTCGTAGTTGATCTCCGGGAAGATCACCTGCTCCTTGAGGCCGAGCGAGAAGTTGCCGCGCCCGTCGAACGCACGGGTGTCAACGCCGCGGAAGTCGCGAATTCGCGGCATCGCCACGTTGAACAGGCGGTCCAGGAACTCCCACATCCGCGAGCCACGGAGCGTCACGCTGGCGCCGATCTCCTGCCCCGCCCGGAGGCCGAAGTTCGAGATGGACTTCTTCGCCTTCGTTCGGATCGGCTGCTGCCCGGTGATCACCGCCAGCTCCGCCACGATCGAGTCGAGGAGTTTGGGCTGCTTGAGCGCCTCACCCAGCCCGACGTTCAGCACGATCTTCTCGAGCTTGGGGATCTGGTGCACGTTGGCCAGCCCGAGATCCTGCTGGAGCTTCGGCCGGACGCTTCCATCGTAGTAGCCGCGGAGGCGGGGTGCGGGCACCGGCTGGTCGGCGTTGCGATGCACGCGCGCGACCTGCTGCTGCTTCGTCCCCTTCTCGCGCTTCGGCTCGCTCTTTCCCTCGGCCTTCGGGTCCTGCTTTGTCTTGGTCGCCATGTCGGTTCTGTCCCGGTCAGCGGGTTCTGGCGATCGGCTCGCCACTCTTCGCGCTGACGCGCTCCTTCGTCCCATCGTCGTCGATCCGTGCGCGGACGCGCGTCGGTTCGCCCGTCTTGGGGTCGAGCAGCATCACGTTCGACGCATGGATCGGCGCCGGGAAATCGATGATGCCGCTCTGCTCGTCGGCGCGGCGCGCCTTGCGGTGCCGCTTCACGACGTTCACGCCGTCCACCACGACGCGGCCCTTCTTCGGCAGGACGCGAAGGATCTTCCCCTCCTTGCCCTTGTCTTCGCCGCGCATCACCCGGACGGTGTCGCCCTTGGTGACCTTCATCTTCACGCGCTCGGCATTGATCGCATGCCGCTTCGCGTTCTTCCGCCGTTGCTTCGTGCGGTACTTCAGATCGCGCATGTCAGAGCACCTCAGGCGCGAGCGACACGATCTTCATGAACTTCTTGTCGCGGAGCTCGCGCGCCACGGGCCCGAAGATGCGGGTCGCGCGCGGCTCTCCGGCGTCGTTGATGATCACGACCGCGTTCTCGTCGAAGCGGATGTAGCTCCCATCCTTCCGGCGCGTCTCCTTCGCCGTGCGTACGACCACCGCGCGCGCGACCTCGGATTTCTTCACGGTCCCGTTCGGCAGCGCGTTCTTCACGGCGACGATCACGGTGTCGCCCAGGCCGGCGTAGCGGCGCTTGGTGCCGCCGAGCACGCGGATCACGAGCGCGGTCTTGGCGCCCGAGTTGTCCGCGACCTTGACCATGGATTCTTGCTGGATCATGTCGGCGTCCCCCTACCGCGCCCGCTCGACGATCTCGACGACGCGCCAGCGCTTCTGCTTCGAGAGGGGGCGCGTCTCCATGATCCGCACCGTGTCCCCTGCCTTCGCTGAGCCGTCCTCGTCGTGCGCCTTCAGGCGCTTCGTCCGTGTGACCATCTTCCCGTACAGCGGATGCGGGTAGCGGCGCTCGATCGCCACGACCACCGTCTTCTGCATCTTGTCGCTCACCACGGTGCCGACACGCGTCTTCCGCGCGCCCCGTGAGCTCGTCGCGTCGGTCGCACCGCTCGCGTCGCCATTCGCTCCGGGGCTCGCCCCGGCGTTCGTCATCTCGGCCATCTGGCTCCTCGCTCCTTACGTGCCCGCGGCGAGCTCGCGCTCGCGAAGGATCGTCTTCATCCGCGCGATGTCTTTCCGGATCATCCGGAACCGCAGCGGCTGCTCCAGTACCTCCGTCGCGGCGCGAAACCGCAGCCGGAAGCGCTCTTCCTCGAGCTCCGCGATCCGACCGCGAATCTCGTCGTCCGTCAGCTCGCGGACCTCAGGTGCTCGCATCGGTGTGCGCCTCCTCGCGGACGACAAACTTGGTCTTCACCCCGAGCTTCGCGCCGGCCAGCGCCATCGCCTTCTCGGCGGTCGCGCGATCCACGCCCTCCAGCTCGAACATCACGCGGCCCGGTCGGACCACGGCCACCCACCCCTCCGGTGACCCCTTTCCCTTCCCCATTCGCGTCTCGGCCGGCTTCTTCGTGATCGGCTTGTCGGGAAAGATGCGGATCCACACCTTCCCGCCGCGCTTGATGTGCCGCGTGAGCGCCACGCGCGCGGCCTCGATCTGACGGTTCGACACCCATCCGGGCTCCTGCGCCTGCAGCCCGTAGTGGCCGAACGCCACGGTCGCGCCACGGGTCGCCAGACCCTTCATGCGACCCTTGAACATCTTCCGGAACTTGACGCGCTTCGGACTCAGCATAGGTCGGCTCGCTCCTTACACGCCGGTCGAGTACGTGCCACGCCGGCCGGCGGGCTCCTCGCCCTTGAAGATCCAGACCTTCACGCCGATCGTGCCGAAGGTCGTCTTCGCGGTCGAGGTCGCGTAATCGATGTTCGCGCGCAACGTGTGCAGCGGAACACGCCCCTCGTGGTAGCCCTCGACGCGCGCGATCTCCGCGCCACCGAGACGGCCACCACACTTGATCTTGATCCCCTGCGCGCCCATCCGCATCGCGCTCTGCACGGCGCGCTTCATCGCGCGGCGGAACGAGATACGCTGCGCGAGCTGGTGCGCGATCTGATCGCCGACGAGCTGCGCATCGAGCTCGGGGCGCTTGATCTCCTCGACGTTGATCCCGACTTCCTTCCCCGTGAGCTGCGCGAGCTCATCGCGGAGCTTGTCCACCTCGGCGCCCTTCTTCCCGATCACGACGCCGGGGCGGCCGGTGTGCACCGTCACCACCACCTTGCCTGGCTTCCGCTCGATCACGATGTCCGCGATCGCCGCGTGCCCGAGCCGCGCCTTGAGGTACTTGCGGAGGAGCTCGTCCTCCTTGAGCAGCGCCGGAAAGTCCTTCCCGGAGGCGTACCACCGCGAGCGGTGCTGCCGTGTGATTCCGAGCCGGAACCCGATCGGATTGGTCTTCTGTCCCATTAGCGTCCGTTCCTCTCGGCGACCACGATCTCGACGTGGCTCGTCCGCTTCTTGATTGGCGTCGCCCGCCCCATGGCGGCCGGCATGAACCGCTTCAACTTCGGCCCCTCGTTGATCACGGCGAGCTTCACGTAGAGCCGATCCGTGTCGAGCGCATCGCCCCCCAGGCGCGCCTTGTACTCGGCGTTCGCGACGGCGGACTTGAGCACTTTCTCGATCTGCTTCGCAGCGTGCTTCTTCGAGAACGTGAGCAGCGCGAGCGCCTCGTTCACGTCCTTGCCACGGATCTGATCGATCACCAGGCGCATCTTGTAGGGCGACTGGCGCGTCGTACGCTGGAACGCGCGGACGTCGGCCATATTACTTGCCCCCCTTCGCCGCCGGAGCGGCTGCCGGCGCGGACGTCTTCTTGTCCACCGCCTTCCCGGCATGACCGCGGAAGAGGCGCGTGGGCGCGAACTCGCCGAGCTTGTGCCCGACCATGTTCTCCGTGACGTACACCGGGATGAACTTGTTGCCATTGTGCACCGCGAACGTGTGCCCCACGAACTCCGGGGTCACCGTGCTCGCGCGCGACCACGTTTTCATCACGCGCTTCTCGTTCCGGTCGTTCATCCCGCGCACCCGCTTCATCAGCGCGTCCTGCACGAACGGCCCCTTCTTGACGCTTCTGCCCATTGTCTGATCTCGGATTCAGGATCTCGGGACTACTGCGTGGCCTTCCCGCGCCGGCGCCCGCGGACGATGAGCCGCTGCGACGCCTTCTTCTTGTTGCGCGTCTTCACGCCTTCCTTCTTCCCCCACGGGCTCACGACGTTGCGCCCACCGCGCGTGCGCCCACCGTGCGGATGGTCCACCGGGTTCATCACCTCGCCGCGCACCTTCGGCCGCTTGCCGAGCCAGCGCGTCTTGCCCGCCTTGCCGTGCGACTGCAGCTCGTGCTCGGGATTGCCCACCTCGCCGATCGTCGCCAGGCAGTTTCCGTGCACCTGCCGCACCTCGGTGGAGCGAAGCTTGAGCGTCACGTAGTCGCCCTCCTTCGCCACCACCTGCGCAGACGCGCCGGCCGAGCGAGCCATCTGCCCGCCCTTCCCGATCTTGAGCTCCACATTATGCACCGCGGTGCCGAGCGGCACCTCGCGCAGCGGCATCGCGTTGCCCAGCCGCACATCCGAGCCGGGGCCGGAGACGATCGTGTCCCCCTGCTTCATCCCCCGCGCGTGCAGCACGTAGCGCTTCTCGCCGTCCGCATATTCCACCAGCGCGATGCGCGCCGAGCGGTTGGGATCGTACTCGATCTCGCGCACGGTCGCCGGCACGCCGAACTTGTTCCGCTTGAAGTCGATGATCCGGTACTTCTGCTTGTGGCCGCCACCGATCCGGCGCATCGAGATATGGCCGTGATTGTCGCGGCCACCGCTCTTCTTCAGCGGCTCGGTCAGCGACTTCTCCGGCGTCGAGCGCGTGATTTCGGCGAAATCCGAGACCGAGCGGAAGCGGGTGCCCTTCGTGACCGGCTTGAATTGACGGATGCCCATCTCAACCCTCGAAGATGTCGAGCTTGTCCCCTTCGGCGAGCTTCACGATCGCCTTCTTCCAGTGCGGCCGGCGGCCGACACTCTTCCCGAGCCGCTTCGTCTTCCCGCGGTGCTGGGACGTCCACACCGCCGTCACCTTCACCCCGAAGAGCTGCTGAATCGCCTGGCGAATCGCCGGCTTCGTCGCATCGGGGTGAACCTCGAAATGATACTCGCCATGTTCCTGGTAGGCGGCGGAGCTTTTCTCCGTGATGATCGGCCGCACGACCGTCTCGTACAGGGTCGGCATCGCTTACTCCTCCGCCTTGCGGCGCTTCGTGGTCTTCGCCGCGGACTTCCCGGCGCTGCGCCCGGCCGACTTCTTCGCCGCCGACTTCCGCGCGCTCTTCGCTGCCGACTTCGCCGCGCTCTTCGTCGCGCTCTTCGTCGCGCGCTTCGTGGCCCGCTTCACCGCCTTCCTCGCCGCTTTCTTCGTCGGGACGCGCGCGTCGCGCTTCTCGGCCTTCCCGGCCGCGCGCACCGTTCGCGCCGCGCTCTTCGCCGCCGCGCGCTTCGGCTTCGTCGCCACGCGCGTACCGGCCTTAACAGCCGTGCCGCCTGCGGCGGCCGTGCCAGTCCGGCTCGCGGTCTCCGCGCGCGCTCCGCGGCGTCGCGCCGCCGGGCGGGCCGGTTCGGTACTCACCTCACCCTCACCGGTATCCCCGGCCTCGTCGCCTTCCGCGCGAGCGTCCGCTTCCGCTTCCGCAACAACCGACCGCTCCCCACCGACGAGCGGCGCCTCCAACACGACCGCGTTCGACCACAGAATGTGGTACGCCGACACGTCGCTGTACGGCAGAACTTTCACCGACGGAATGTTGCGGCCACTCAGGTAGACACCGGGCTTCGCGCCATCCGTGAGGAACAGCACCTTCTGTCCGGCGACGCCGAGCGCGGTGAGTAGGCTCACCATCCGCGACGTCTTTGGCGCGTCCCAATCGAGCGCGTCGACGACGAAGATGGCCCCCTCCCGCGCGCGCGCATTGAACGCACTCTTCCGCGCCAGCGCCCGCACCTGCCTCGGGACGTACTGTGCATAGGAGCGCGGATGCGGGCCGAACACCGTGCCGCCCCCGACCCACTGCGGCGCCCGGATCGAGCCCTGCCGGGCACGACCCGTCCCCTTCTGCTTCCATGGCTTCTGATTGCCGCCGATGACGTACTTCCGAACCTTCGTCGCAGCGTTACCCTGCCGCTGGTTGGCGAGGTACGCCTTCACCGCCTGATGCATGACCGGCATGTTCACGGTCCCGTCGAAGAGCGGAGCCGGAAGCGCCACCCGCTCGCGCTGTGCACCGCTCGCCGAGTATGCGGCGGCGTCGTAGGAGGTCTCAGCCATGGTCAGCTCTGCTTGCGGATCATGACCAGGCCGTTCGTATGGCCAGCCACGGAGCCGCGGATGTAGATCAGGTTCCGCTCCGCATCCACCTTCTCGATGCGAAGGTTCATCTGCGTGTGACGCTCGGCGCCGTAGTGGCCAGGCATCTTCTTCCCCTTGATCACGCGCGACGGGTCGGTGCCGGCGCCGATCGAGCCTGGCCGCCGGTGCTTGGTGTTGCCGTGCGTGTTCGGACCGCCGCCGAAGCCGTGACGCTTCACCACGCCCTGGAACCCCCGGCCCTTCGACGTGCCCGTCACCTTCACGCGCTCACCCGGCGTGAAGATGTCCACCTTCACCGTCTCGCCCGCGGTGTACGTGGGGATCTGCGGGTCCTGGCCCGGGGCATCGTCGAGCCGGAACGAGCGCAGGTGCCGGGGCACGATGTCGAGCCCGGCCTTCCGCGCGTGCCCGACCTCGGCCTTCGTCGCGCGACGGCCGCGCGGCGTCCGCTCCCCCGCCCCGCTCTCGCGGCGCTCGCGCTGACGCCCGTACCCGAGCTGCACCGACGCGTACCCCATCGTCGCGCGCTCGAGCACCTGGAGGACGGGATTCGGCTCCGCCTCGATCACCGTGCAGGGAATCTGTTGCCCCGCCTCGTTGAAGATCTGGGTCATCCCGATCTTCTTGCCTATGATTCCGATCATCTCACTCTCGCATCACTCTCGCTGAGTCGCGGCCGGGCTGCGCCGTGTGCGCTTCCCTCTGCGGCCGTTGGACTACCGACGGCTCCGGCACGCGCACGGGAGACCGGCAGACGCGTCGGCCCCGGGTGCGGGGTGCCGAGCCCCCGCCTCCCTTACTCTACCTTGATCTCGACGTCGACGCCCGCGGGCAGATCGAGCTTTGTCAGCGCGTCCACCGTCTGGGCCCGCGAATCGAGGATGTCGATCACGCGCTTGTGCGTCTTCAGCTCGAACTGCTCGCGCGACTTCTTGTCCACGTGCGGAGAACGGAGCACCGTCCAACGCTGCGTCTTCGTGGGAAGCGGGATCGGGCCGGACACCTGAGCGCCCGTCTTCTCCGCCGTGCGCACGATGTCCGCCGACGCCTGATCGATCACCGCGTGGTCGAACGCCTTGAGACGGATTCGAATTCTGCCAGCCATATGAGTAAGCGCGAGGGATTCGAGAGTCGGGCTCATCGGGACTCGGCACTCGGCACGGAAAGCCGAGTCCCGAATCCCTGCCGTTCAGCTACTTCAGGATCTTCGTGACAACGCCGGCACCGACGGTGCGGCCACCCTCGCGAATCGCGAAGCGCAGCTGCTCCTCCATAGCGATCGGCGAGACGAGCGTAATCGTCATCTGGATGTTGTCGCCCGGCATCACCATCTCCGTCCCCTCGGGCAGCTCGACCGATCCCGTCACGTCCGTCGTGCGGAAGTAGAACTGCGGGCGGTAGCCCTTGAAGAACGGCGTGTGGCGCCCGCCCTCATCCTTCGTCAGGACGTAGACCTCGGCCTCGAAGGTCGTGTGCGGGGTGATGGAGCCCGGCTTGGCCAGTACCATGCCGCGCTCGATCTCGTTCTTGTCCACGCCACGGAGCAGGAGCCCGACGTTGTCGCCAGCCTCGCCCTCGTCGAGCAGCTTCCGGAACATCTCGACGCCGGTGACCACCGTGCTCTTCGTCGCTTCGAAGCCCACGAGCGCAACCGTGTCGCCGACCTTCACCTTGCCACGCTCGATACGGCCCGTCGCCACCGTGCCGCGCCCCGTGATCGAGAACACATCCTCGACGGGCATGAGGACCGGCTTGTCGATCTCGCGCACCGGCTGCGGGATGGAGGAGTCGAGCGCCTGGTACAGCTCCTCGATCTTGGCCACCCACTGCGGGTCTCCCTCGATCGCCTTGATCGCCGAGCCGCGGATGACGGGCGCGTCATCGCCCGGGTAGTTGTACTTCGTGAGCAGCTCGCGCACCTCGAGCTCGACGAGGTCGAGGAGCTCCTGGTCCTCGTCCGCCACGAGGTCGCACTTGTTGAGGAACACGACGACCGACGGCACGTTCACCTGCCGCGCCAGCAGGATGTGCTCGCGCGTCTGCGGCATCGGGCCGTCCACCGCGCTGACGACGAGGATGGCACCGTCCATCTGCGCCGCACCGGTGATCATGTTCTTCACGTAATCGGCGTGACCCGGGCAGTCCACGTGCGCGTAGTGCCGGTTCTCCGTGCTGTACTCCACGTGGCTCGTGGCGATCGTCAGGATCTTCGTCGCGTCGCGGCGCCCCTGCGCCTCGGACGCCTTGGCGACCTGGTCGTACGGGATATACGTCGCCAGGCCCTTGTCGGCCGACACCTTCGTCAGCGCCGCCGTGGTGGTCGTCTTCCCGTGGTCGACGTGGCCGATTGTGCCCACGTTCACGTGCGGCTTCGTCCGCTGGAACTTTGCCTTCGCCATTGGTCGTGTTCTCTCGTTGAAGAGTCGATCGCTGCCGACAGAGCGGTCGGGGCTGTCGGGGCGGGCTTCAAACCCACCCCAACCCCGCTACCCCGCCGTGTCGTCCCTGCCCCCTACGCCTTCACCTTGTTGATGATCTCTTCCGCCTTGCTCTTCGGGACTTCCTCGTAATGGCTGAACTCCATCGAGTAGACCGCACGCCCCTGCGACTGCGAGCGGAGCTTCGTGGAGTAGCCGAACATCTCCGAGAGCGGCACGCTCGCGGCGATCACCTGCGCCTCGCCGCGCTGCGTCATCCCGCCGATCTTCCCGCGCCGCGCCGACAGGTCGCCCAGGATGTCGCCCATGTATGCCTCCGGGCAGACCACCTCGACGTTCATCATCGGCTCTAGGAGTACCGGCTGCGCGCGCTTCGCCGCCTCCTTGAACGCCATCGAGCCGGCGATCTTGAACGCCATCTCGCTGGAGTCCACGTCGTGGTAGGAGCCATAGACCAGCTCCACCTTCACGTCCACGACCGGATAGCCGGCGAGCACGCCATTCTCCAGCGCTTCCTTGATCCCTTGCTCCACGGGGCCAATGTATTCGCGCGGGATCACGCCGCCGACGATCTTGTCCTCGAACACGTAGCCCTGACCGGGCTCGGCCGGCTCCATGTTGATGACGACGTGGCCGTACTGCCCCTTGCCGCCCGACTGGCGGATGAACTTCCCCTCGACCTTCTCGACGCGGCGGCGGATCGTCTCGCGGTACGCCACCTGCGGGCGGCCGACGTTGGCGTCCACCTTGAACTCGCGCAGCATGCGATCGACGATGATCTCGAGGTGCAGCTCACCCATTCCTGAGATGATCGTCTGCGACGTCTCGGAATCCGTGTGCACGCGGAAGGTCGGATCCTCCTCCGCCAGCTTCGCTAGCGCGATGCCGAGCTTGTCCTGATCAGCTTTCGTCTTCGGCTCGATGGCGACGTCGATCACCGGCGCCGGGAACTTCATCGCCTCGAGGATGATCGGCTTCCCCTCGTCGCACATCGTGTCGCCCGTGCGCGTGTCCCGCAGACCGATCGCGGCGGCGATGTCGCCAGCCCGCACCTCCTCGATCTCCTCGCGCTTGTTCGCGTGCATCTGCAGCAGCCGCCCCACCCGCTCGCGCTTGTCCTTCGTCGAGTTGTACACATACGAGCCGGCGTTCAGCTTGCCGGAGTAAACGCGGAAGAACGTCAACTTCCCGACGAACGGGTCTGTCGCGATCTTGAACGCGAGCGCCGCGAACGGCGCATCATCCGCCACCTGCCGCTCCTCGAACGTCTCGTCGTGATGCGGCACGTGCCCCTTGATCGCCGGCAGATCCACCGGCGCGGGCAGGTAGTCGATGACCGCGTCGAGCAACGCCTGCACGCCCTTGTTCTTGAACGAGGCGCCGCACAACACCGGCGTGAGGTGGCCGCCGATCGTCGCCGTGCGGATCGCATGGCGAATCTCCGCACCCGTCAACTCCTCGCCGTTCAGGTACTTCTCGATGAGCGTATCGTCGTGCGCGACGGCGGCCTCGATCACATCGTGGCGCGCCAGCTCCGTCGCGTCCTGAAACTCCGGCGGGACATCCACGATGCTGAACGTCTTGCCGAGCGTCTCCTCGTCGAAGATGTACTGCTTCCGCGCGAGGATATCGATGTGCCCGGTGAATAGCTCGCCCGAGCCCACGGGTAGTTGCAGCGGATAGGCCTTCTTGGTCAGGCGGTCGCGGATCATCGCCAGACAGCGATCGAAGTCCGCGCCCACGCGGTCCATCTTGTTCGCGAAGACGATCCGCGGTACACCATACCGGTCGGCCTGCCGCCACACCGTCTCCGTTTGCGGCTCCACGCCGGCGACGGAGTCGAGGAGTGTGACCGCGCCGTCGAGCACGCGCAGCGAGCGCTCCACCTCGACGGTGAAGTCCACGTGCCCCGGCGTGTCGATGATGTTGATCCGGTACTCGGTGCCGTCCCGCTCCCAGAAACAGGTCGTTGCCGCGGACGTGATCGTGATCCCACGCTCCTGCTCCTGCTCCATCCAGTCCATCGTCGCCGCGCCGTCGTGCACCTCACCGATCTTGTGGCTCTTCCCCGTATAGTAGAGGATGCGCTCGGTCGTAGTCGTCTTCCCGGCATCGATGTGCGCCATGATGCCGATGTTGCGGTAGTGCTGAAGCGGATTATTGCGTGCCATATCTATACGCGTCTCGACGGGCGAATTCGGTATGTAGTGCCTTCATCCAGCAAAAATGCGGGTGGACCGGGCGCCCCTTCACGCAGGGGCCGGTATCCATCCGCTGCCGCCGGGTGTACCCGCCACTGCCGCACGGGTGGGGACCCACAGGCGCGCCAGGGGAGTGACTCCCCGGCGTTCAGTTGTTCTGCGTCGTTCGCGAAGCGGGCGCGGATCGTCGCGCCTCTCACTTCACCCCGATCGAGCCGGGGCCCCACTTGTTCTCCCGGTGCGCAGTTCGCCGGGCCTCTCGGAAACTCCCGGAGCGTCTCGAGCACCGGTATTCCGTAGCCTGCGAAATGTAGAGCTCATCGAGCGCATGTCAATGCCGCCACGTGGCTTCGCTCGATGAACCGGCGACAAGCCCGCGAACCCGCGCGAGATCTTCTCGTTCAAGGGACCGGCCGCGACCGCCGGAACCACGAAGCCCCGCCGGCGCACGCCGGCGGGGCTTCGCTCGCCCGCTCGAGCAGATCCAGGCCAGCCGGTCGCCTGCTTACCAGCGATAGTGCGCGAACGCCTTGTTCGCTTCCGCCATGCGATGCGTGTCTTCCTTCTTCTTGATCGCGTTCCCCTCGCCCTTTGACGCCGAGATGATCTCCGCTGCCAGCTTCTCGGACATCGACTTCTCGCCGCGGTCGCGCGAGTAGGAGATCAGCCAGCGCATGCCGAGGGCGGTCCGGCGGTCAGGGCGCACCTCGACCGGTACCTGATACGTCGCGCCGCCAACGCGGCGGCTCTTCACCTCGACCACCGGCTTGATGTTCTGGAGCGCCTGCTTGAACACGTTCACGCCCGGCTGCCCGGTACGCGACTCCACGAGGTCCATCGCGCCATAGAACGTGCGCTCGGCGAGCGACTTCTTGCCCTGGTACATCAGCGAGTTGATGAACTTCGAGACGGTCTGGCTGTCGTAGCGCGCATCCGCGAGGATGGGGCGTCTGACTGACTTGCTGCGGCGGCTCACTTACCCTTCCCTCCGCCGGCCGCGCCGGCCTTCGGCTTCTTGGTTCCGTACTTCGAGCGACTCTGATTGCGCCCGTTCACGCCCGATGCATCGAGGCTGCCGCGCACGATGTGATAGCGCACGCCTGGCAGATCCTTCACGCGGCCACCGCGAATGAGCACGATCGAGTGCTCCTGCAAATTGTGCCCTTCGCCCGGAATGTACGCCGTCACCTCGAATCCATTCGTCAGGCGAACGCGCGCAACCTTCCGCAGCGCGGAATTGGGCTTCTTCGGCGTGGTCGTGTAGACGCGTGTGCAAACACCGCGGCGCTGCGGGTTCCCACGAAGCGCCGGGGCCTTTTCTTTCTTCTCGACGTCCCGGCGGCTCTGCCGGACAAGCTGATTGATGGTCGGCATGAACGAAGTCTGGTACGCAAAAACGCGCCGGCTCGGGCGCGGGAGACCGGGAAACCTAGGCGGCACACGAAGTTGTGTCAACCCAACAGTGTTGCGCAATCAGAGTCCGCACGGTCATGTTGCGGCCCTCTTCGACAGCAGCACGCGACCATCCCCACACGAGCACGCCGATGACGATTCGCGAAGCGGAGACGGACACGGAGATCGCGGCCTGCCACGCGGTCATGACACAGCTACGCCCGCACGTACCCGTGGAGGAGTTCGTCGCCCGCGTCCGTCGCATGCAGGCCACCGGCTACCGCCTCGCCTACACGAGTGACGATGCCGCCGTCCGCGCGGTCGCCGGCTTCCGGTATCTCGATCAGCTCGTCCACGGCCTCGTGATCTACGTGGACGACCTCGTGACCGACGAGCGCGAGCGGTCACGCGGCCATGGGGAAGCGTTGCTCGACTGGCTCTACGAGCTTGCCCGTAGCACCGAGTGTAAGGCGCTCGAGCTCGACTCCGGCGTCCACCGCGCGGGCGCCCACCGCTTCTACTTCCGGCACCGGATGACGATCAATGCCTTCCACTTCGTGCGCCCGTGCTGATGCGACTGCTCCGGCGCTGAGCCGACCTGGCGAGCCGCGCGCTTCCGCGCGCCGTCAGTCGCCGAGCGCGTCTGGCGCCGTGCCGGCCGCGTGCTCGCGGAGCGCATGCAGCCCCTGCTCCGCTTCATCCCGCGGCAAACCGCCAACCTCCAGCGCGTCGTCCGTTCTGGCGAGAAGCGCTCCGTAGAACGCCGCGCCGAGCGCGAGCGCCCGGTCGCCGCGCACGCGCGCAAGCTCGAAGAGAGTGTCTTCGGCGCTGTCATAGCGCCCCACGCGCTCGTAGTGACCGACGAGCTGCTCGAGCAAGTCCGCAGGAAGCGCCGCACGCCCGAGCGTCGTCGCCAATGTCGCGATCATCGCGTTCGACTCAGGTCCTGTCGCCGCCGGGTTCGCGGCCGACGCCGCGAGGTACAAGTGCAACGACTTGCGAAGGCAGTCGGCACGTTCGGCGCTCCGCCCTTCGGCCCCGCGCACCTCGCCTTCCAATCGCAGGATCTCGGCGACGGCGGCAGCGCGCGCCACGTCGAGCGCCGCAGGTCCGCCGAGGAGCGCCAGGAGGCTGTCGTCTGCCAGGGATGCCAGGAGATCCAGATCGAGGCCGATCCCGCGCGCGGCACGCCGGAGCTCGGCGCGCGCTTCGCTCGGGCGGCGAATGCGCAGCAACTCGCCGACGCGAGAGAGCGCGGCACCGAGCTGCCGGATCATCCGGAGCATATAATCTTCGCGGACGGGCATCGGACACCTGCGCGGGAAATCCCGGTGAAGGGCGAAACGAGGAGCGGCGAGCCTGATCCCTCCGTACCGCGCGCCGGCGCGCGGGTTCCCGCGCGTACCAGCTACCGTCGTGGCGCAGAGCCTCCGAGGAGCGCCGGCAGCGCATCGCGTTGCCGGACTCCGGCTTCGAACGGCCCGAGGAGGTGCGCGATCGAGTTGGCGTAGTAGCTGACCAACGGGCGCTGCCGCGAGAGCACGGCATAGCCATCCCCGACGCGTACGAGGATGCGACGCATCGAGAGCATCCGCCATGCGCGGTCGAATGTCTCGCTGATGTCCCGGTCGGCGCGCAGCACCTTCGCGTTCAACGTCACGAGCACGTCGCGCATCTCCTCCATGCGCGCGAGGAGCGCAGCGCGCGGAATGAAATCGCTCTCGAAGCTCTGGATTGCCGCGCAGGCGAGCGGAACCGGCGTGACAGGGATGAGCGCGCCGATCGTCGCCATGATGCTGTCCGCCAGCGTCTGGACCTCCGCCAACCGCTCCGCCTTGGGCAGCGACCAGATGTCGCCATGCCGCTGGCGCTGTTCGGCGAACCAGCCAGCGAGGGGAATCGGCGTGCCGAGCGTGACCGCGACGCGTCCATAGCGTTGCCAGCGGCCCGTGGCGAGCCGGCCAATGTTCGAGGTGACGTACGTGGCGACCTCGCGGAATTGCGTCCGTCGCGATACCCGTGCGCCTCCGCGCTGCGCCTCGAGCTCGCGCAGCAGGGAGCGGTCTTCCAGCACCCGGTCGTAGTTGAGCGCGACCGGGATGATCGCGATGCGCTCCGCGAGCGCTGGTTGCTCGCGCGCGACGCCGAGGATGTAGTCGAGCAATCCGATTTTGGCGGGGCGGAGGCACCCATCGCGCGTGAGGCCGCCCTCGGGGAAGATCCCCTGCGTCACGCCGTTGCGGGTGATGAGCTGCACGTACCGCTCGAGTACCGTGTGGTACAGCGCCTCGCGGAACTTCCGGCGGATGAAGTACGAACCGAAGCTCTTGAAGACGTACTCGAGTGGGAACGCGCGCGCCCACTCGCCGACGGCGTACGAGATGGAGACGTCGCCGGCGAGCACGAACGCGAGTACCACGTAATCGGCGTTCGACCGGTGGTTGGCGAGGTAGATGACAATGGAGTCAGCCGGCAGCCGCTCCAACGCGGGGAGGTCCGCGTAGTCCACCGAGACCTTGTACAGCAAGTTGAGGAAGCCGCGGCTGGCGGCGTATCCGAATTTGTAGTACGCGAGAATGTTGAAGTGTGGGACGATCTCGTCGATGTACGTGTGGACACGCTCCCACGCCACGGCCTCGGTCAGCCCGTGTTCCGCCGCGTGCGCGTGGACAGCCATGGCGATCGCCGGATCGGCGAGCAGTGTCGCCCGGATGTAGGACTTGCGAGTGAGCTTGAAGCGATTGACTCGCACGCCGAAGCGGAGGAGCGCGCGCCTGGCGGCTCGCCGCGTCACGCGCCGGAAGAGAGCGGAGATCACGCTCGAAGGTCCATGTGGTGGGCAGGGGCGTCAAGACGCGAGGCGGTAGCCGGCCCCGCGGGCAGCCGGCGGCGGGAGGCGCTGGCGGGTACCGCGTAGCTCGTTCACGAAGGTCCATACCTTGGGGGCCCCCCCCAGGAACAAAGATCGCGGCGGAACGGTGAAGCACTCTCACCATTCCGCCGCGACCCGAGTCGGTGCGTCCCGCTACCGGCCGACCACTCCCCGCTACCCGCTTCCCGCTACCCGCTCACTGCGAATCGCGCATCGACGCCGGGAATGCCTCGTCGTCCATCCCACCGGCCAGAATCGGCGCGAAGGGTGGCTCGACCGCCGGCAGACTATCTGACGGCACCATCTCCTCGATGCCCTCGATCTCGACGTCGTGATACCGGTACATCCCGGTCCCCGCGGGAATGAGATGCCCGATGATGATGTTCTCCTTGAGGCCCAACAGGTCGTCCCGTGCGCCGCGGATCGCGGCGTCGGTGAGGACGCGCGTGGTCTCCTGGAACGACGCAGCCGAAATGAACGACTGCGTCGTGAGGCTGGCCTTCGTGATGCCGAGCAGCAGCGGCTCGGACGTGGCCGCCGATTCGCTCTCCTTCGTCGCGGCGTCGTTCACATCCCGGAACGTGCCCTTGTCGACGTGCTCGCCCTCGAGCATCTGGGTCCCGCCCGGGTCCATGACGCGGACCTTCTGCAGCATCTGCCGGACGATGACGCCAATGTGCTTGTCGTTGATCTTCACACCCTGCAGGCGGTAGACCTCCTGCACCTCGTTGAGCAGGTACTCCTGCACCGCGCGCGGCCCCTTGATCCGCAGGATGTCGTGCGGGTTCACCGGACCCTCGGACAGTCGGTCGCCGGCGCGCACCCGATCGCCCTCGTGCACGCGAAGGTGCTTGCCAGCCGGCACCTCGTAGAGCTGCGCAGCCTCCTGCTCGTCGGGCGCCGCGGTCCCGTCGTCGAGCATCCGGAGCGGCGCGACGAAGACCTCGCGCTTGCCGCGCTTGATCTCGCCGAACCGGACGATGCCGTCGATCTCCGAGATGGTCGCCGGATCCTTCGGCCGTCGCGCCTCGAACAGCTCGGCCACGCGCGGGAGACCGCCCGTGATGTCGCGCGTCTTGTACGCCTCGCGGCTGATCTTGGCGAGAATCGTCCCCGCCGTGATGTCCTGCTCGTCCTCGACCACGATCTGCGCGCCCACCGGGATCACGAAGTCGCGCAGGCGGCGCTCCTTCCCACCCTTCTCCTGCACGATCTCGATGTGCGGGTGCAGCTTCTTCTCGCGGTCCTCGATCACGACGCGCTGCCGGAGACCGGTCAGCTCGTCGAGCTCCTCGGAGAGCGACTCGTCCTCCACGAGGTCCACGAAGCGGATGGTGCCTTCCACGTCCGCGATGATCGGCGTCGTGTACGGGTCCCACGTGAAGATCACCTGCTCCTTCCGCACGTCGGCCCCGTCGTCCACCATGAGCAGCGCGCCCAGGGGTACCTGGAACCGCGAGACGACCGCCGCGCTCGGGTCGGCCGAGGCGCGCATCACGATGTCGCCCTCGTACGA
>JBBJNN010000103.1:0-18105 GCA_037720885.1 Gemmatimonadaceae bacterium
ATCAACCGCGTCGCGAAGGTCGTGAAGGGTGGCCGCCGCTTCTCCTTCAATGCGCTCGTCGCCGTCGGCGACGGACAGGGAAAGGTCGGAGTCGCGACGGGGAAGGCGAATGAGGTGTCGGAGGCGGTGCGGAAGGCGGTGGACGCCGCGCGCCGCAATCTCGTCAGCGTGCCGCTCACGGGCGGGACGATCCCGCACGAGGTAGTCGGCAAGCACGGGGCGGGCCGTGTACTGATGAAGCCGGCCGCGCCCGGTGCCGGCGTGATCGCAGGTGGCGCGGTGCGCGCGGTGCTCGAGTGCGCCGGCGTCGCCGACATCCTGACGAAGAGCCTGGGCTCGACCAACCCGCACAACATGGTGCGTGCGGCGATGGACGGCCTGCAACAGCTCACGACGGTCGAACAGATCGCGC
This sequence comes from Gemmatimonadaceae bacterium, assembly GCA_037720885.1. Lineage (GTDB taxonomy): Bacteria > Gemmatimonadota > Gemmatimonadetes > Gemmatimonadales > Gemmatimonadaceae > JACMME01. The sequence continues at coordinate 413 of JBBJNN010000103.1, forward strand.
GCGAGCGCGAAGTGGATGTGGCCAGCCTCGGCTACCGCTCGCGCGCCCGGACGAAGGAGATGGTCTGATGCCACGGACGTTCGTGTGGCACCCGACGCGGGGGCCGAAGCATACGCCGAAGGACGAAGCGCCTACCGCGGGGCAGGTGCGGATCGAGCAGGTGAGGAGCGGGATCGGGCATCCGGCCCGGTTGCGCAGTACGTTGCGTGCCATGGGGCTGCGCCACCATCAGGCGGTGGTCGTACGCCCTGACTCGGCCTCGCTGCGCGGACAGATCAAGCAGGTGCGTCACCTCGTGAAGGTGACTCCCGTAGAGGAATAGAACCGTGGCCGACAAGATCAAACAGATCGGGCTCCACAACCTGACGCCCGCGCCGGGCTCGCACCGCGACCGCAAGCGAATCGGTCGCGGGCCGGGTTCCGGGAAGGGCAAGACGTCGGGCAAGGGGCACAAGGGTATCAAGGCGCGCGCCGGGCATCACGGGCCCGGCGGCGGCAAGCCGCACTTCGAGGGCGGCCAGATGCCGCTCACGCGGCGGCTGCCGAAGCGTGGGTTCACGAACCAATTCCGGGTGGAGAATCAGATCGTCCGGCTGGCCGATCTCGAGGCGTTGCCCGAAGGCACCGAGGTGACGCGCGAGGTGCTGGTGAGCGCGGGCCTCATCCGCGAGCGGAAGGGGCCGGCGAAGTTGCTCGCCAGTGGGAATGTCAAGCGGGCGCTGACCCTGCGGGGCATCAAGGCGAGCGCGTCTGTACGCGAGAAGATTCAAGCGGCCGGGGGCCGCATCGAGGAGTAGGGACATGGCGCAACCCAATCCGGCGGCGGCCATCCAGGGGCTGTTCCGGAGCCCGGAGCTGAAGTCGAAGATCCTCTTCACGCTCCTCTGCCTGCTGTTGTACCGCGTCGGCGCGCACATCACCGCGCCCGGCATCGACGTCACCGCGCTCACCAACTTCTTCAAGAACCAGGGCGCGGGCGCCGGCCTGCTCGGGCTCTACGACCTGTTCGTCGGCGGCGGGCTCTCGCGCGCCACACTGTTCGCGCTCGGGATCATGCCGTACATCTCCGCCAGCATCCTGGTGCAGATGGGCGGTGCCGTTATTCCGACGGTCGAGAAGCTCCAGAAGGAAGAGGAGGGGCGGAAGCGGCTCACGCAGTGGACGCGCTACCTGACTGTCGGCATCGCCCTGGTGCAGGCCTACGGCTTCGCGCTGTTCACGGAGTCGCTCGAGGGTGCCGTGCTGAATCCCGGCTTCGGCTGGCGGCTCCAGATGATGCTCTTCCTCACCGCGGGCGCCATCTTCATCATGTGGCTCGGCGAGCAGATCACCGAGCGCGGGATCGGGAACGGCGCGAGCCTCCTCATCTTCTTCTCGATCGTCGAGCGCATCTGGCCGGGCGTCTTCCAGACGTTCAGCTTCCTCTCGACCGGCGCGATCAGCCCGCTGGCGCTCATCGTTCTCGGCGCGCTGATGGTGGCGGTCGTCGCGGCGACGGTTGCGGTGACGGTCGCGGCGAGGCGCGTCCAGATCCAGATTCCGCAGCGCACGATGACGCGCGGACGCATGCGCGAGGCGGCCAAGAATTTCATCCCGCTGCGGCTCAACTCGGCGAACGTGATGCCGATCATCTTCGCGCAGTCGCTGATCGTCGTGCCCGGCACGCTCGCGCAGTTCACCGGGATCGCCGCGCTCCAGCCGGTCGCCGACGCGCTGCAGCCGGGGACGTGGCTCTACTACGTGCTGTCCGCCGGACTGATCCTCTTCTTCACGTACTTCTACACGTCCATCATCTTCAACCCGATCGACATCGCGGAGAACCTGAAGAAGCAGGGCGGTTTCATCCCGGGCGTGAAGCCCGGGGCGCGAACGGCTGAGTACATCGACTACGTCGTCACGCGGATCACGCTGCCGGGAGCGATCTTCCTCACGCTGATCGCGCTCCTGCCGATCGTGATCTCGCGTTGGATCAATGTCCCGTTCGCCTTCGGGGGAACGTCGCTGCTGATCGTGGTTGGCGTGGGGCTCGACACCGTGCAGCAGCTCCAGCAACATCTGCTGCTTCGCAAGTATGACGGCTTCATGAAGAAGGGGCGCGTCCGCTTCCGCGGCCGTCAGCAGACGACGGGGTTCTGACCGCCTCGCCCGGACGATCGGGCCGCGCCGGGATCGGATCGGAGGTGCCTGAGGAGAGACGCGGTCGTGACTCCGCACTCGATTCGGGCACCGTTCCGTTCGGGGCAGTCACCAACGCAGATTCCCTTAGCAGATTCCCTCACATGATCATCGTGCTTCTGGGGCCGCCAGGTGCGGGGAAGGGGACACAAGGCGACCGCGTGGCCGCGGAGCTCGCCGTCCCGAAGCTCGCGACGGGAGACGTGCTCCGCGCGGCCGTGCGCGACGGGACCGAGATGGGACGCGCGGCCAAGGGCTACATGGACCGGGGCGAGCTCGTTCCCGATTCCGTGATCCTGGGCATCATGAAGGAGGCGCTTGCCGGGCCGGGCATGGAGCGCGGCGTCGTGCTCGATGGCGTCGTGCGGACGGTGCCGCAGGCGGAGGGGCTCGACCGCGTGCTCGGCGAGTTGGGCCGCCCGCTCGATGCCGTCCTCATGTTCGAGGTCGGCGAGGAGGAGCTCGTGCGCCGGCTCGGCGGCCGCACGGTCTGCGAAACCTGCCAGACCCCCTACAGCGGGCGGGAGCCGGGCTCACGCTGCGAGAAGCCGGGCTGCGGCGGGACCCTCGTGCGGCGCAAGGATGACGAGCCGGACGCGATCCGTACGCGAATGCGGGCCTACCGCGAGCAGACCGCGCCGTTGGTGGCGTTCTACTCCGGGGAGGTCGCTGCGGGCGGCGCGCGTGATGGACAGGCGCGTGGAGGGACGCGCTACATCGCGGTCGATGCAGTGGGCGCGGTGGATGATGTCACCCGGCGCGTGATGCGCGAGCTGCGCGGGGCATGATCCAGCTGAAGTCGCCGCGCGAGCTCGACGTGATGGCGGAGGGTGGTCGCATTCTTGGCGACACGCTCGTCGTGGTCCGCGAGCGCGTGAAGGCCGGCATGACCACCGCGCAGCTCGACGCGATCGCCGAGAGCTTCATCCGCAGCCACGACGGGGCGACGCCGGCGTTCAAGGGGCTGTACGGCTTCCCGAGCACCCTCTGCACGTCGATCAACGAGGAGATCGTGCACGGGATCCCATCGCGTCGGCGCGTGCTCGAGGAGGGCGACCTCCTGTCCATCGATGTGGGGGTCAAGTTCGGTGGTCTCTTCACCGACGCCGCGACGACGGTTCCGGTCGGCGAGGTGGACGACGTCTCACGGAAGCTGCTAGACGTCACCGAGCGCGCGCTCGAGGTGGGTATCGCCGAAGCCCGGGCCGGGAACCACGTGGGCGACATCGGCGCTGCGGTGCAGGGCGTGGTGGAAGCTGCCGGGTTCAGCGTGGTACGGGATCTGGTGGGGCACGGCGTTGGCTACAAGCCGCACGAGGACGAGCCGCAGATCCCGAACTACGGGAAGCCTCGCCGCGGCACCAAGCTCGCCGCCGGTCTGACGATCGCGATCGAGCCCATGGTGAACGTGGGTGGCCCGAGAATGCGGACGCTCCCCGATCGCTGGACGATCGTCACGGCTGACGGCTCCCGTTCCGCGCACTTCGAGCACACAGTCGCAGTGACGGAGAACGGCCCGCGCGTGCTCACTCGCCCGAACGGCCACTCGTAACCCTCAGATCGCGCGCTCCACTGCGGCCACTGCTGACGCCGTACTGCGCGCGCACGCTTCGACCAGCCGCCTCGCCTCGTCCACCAGTGGCTGGCCCGCCGAGCGGTCGCCCATCGCCGCGACGTTGATCCGGACGTTGTAGGCCGCACCGCGGCACGCGGCCTCGGCGAGCAGCGCCGCGACTCCAGCGTCGGACACCGCGTTCGTATTTCCCTTCTCGGCCGCTCGCGCGGCCAACTCGGCGACGGCCGCGCAGGCACGTGCGGTCTCCAGGGGTATCTCCGACGCGCCCATCAGCGCGTGGGCAATCGCATCGGCACGGGCCCGCTCCGCACCCTCGCCGTCCTTAGGGAGCTTGTACGCGCTGGCCACCGCCGTATACGCCTCGGCGTCGCGTTCCGCGAGCGCTGCGAGCGTGCTCGAGAGCTCTGCCGCCCGGAGCGCGAGATCCTTCATCTCGCTCTCGACGGCCACATACTTCTTTCGACCGACGGTGAGGCCGGCGACCATCTGGGCGAGTGCCGCGGCGAGCGCGCCCACGTGCGCGACGACACTGCCGCCGCCCGGCGTCGGAGCCGGCGAGGCGACCGCCGCGAGGAAGCCGCCGACGCTCTCGCCCCCCGACATGGCGCTCCGCAACTTGCGCTCGAGTACCTGGTCCGGCGTGAATCGTTCGAGCTGCAGGTGGCGCGCGGCGGCATCGAAGAGCGCGCGCTCTGGCACCAGACCGACGATCTCGCTCCACGTCGTCGCCACGCCGCGCGCTGCGGCCTCCATCTTCACGAGGTCGAAGGCGCGGTGCATCGGCGTCTTCTCGATGTCTACGAGGTTCATGGACACCTGTGCCTGGCCGTCCACCTCGAGGCCGAGCCCTTTCACGTAGCGCAGTCCACCCGACGAGCCGCGTACGGCCTTCGCCACCTCCTTCGCCGTACCCAAGTTCCGCGCATCGCCGAGGTAGACGTTGTACGCGATGAGGAAGGGGCGGGCACCGATGGCGACCGCGCCGGCCGTCGGGTGGACGCGCGGGGCGCCGAAGTCTGGCGCACGCTCGGCATTCGTCGCGATCTCATCGCGGATGCCTTCGAACTCCCCCCGGCGGATGTCGGCGAGATTTTCGCGCGAAGGCCGGGTCGCCGCGCGCTCGTAGAGGTACACCGGAATTTCGAGCTCGCGCGCGACGCGCTCGCCGAGGGTGCGGGCGAGGACGATACAGTCGTCCATCGTGGCCCCCTCGAGCGGGATGAACGGGACGACGTCCGTCGCTCCCATGCGCGGATGCTCACCCCGGTGCAAGGTGAGGTCGATACGTGCGCTTGCTTCACGAACGCCGGCGAACGCCGCGTCGACCGCGCGCTCGAGCGGCGCGGCGAAAGTGACGACGGTCCGGTTGTGCGAGGCGTCGGAGGAGACGTCGAGAAGGAGCACGCCCTCTACTGCGGCGATGGCGTCGCGGATTGCCGCCACGACGTCGGGACGGCGACCCTCGGAGAAGTTGGGGACACATTCGACGAGCTTCATGAGACCGGTTCGGGCCAGGGAGACAGGGCGACGCGCCAGGGGACTGGCCGTCACCTGTTGCGGCGCTCGGCCCTCGCCCGCGATCGAACGATGGTGCGCGTCACGGCACTCGTCGTAGCTTCGTGCTTCGGGGGGGCCCCCCAAGGTAGTGCATTGCGATCATCGGTCGTGCGTCATGCGCCGACTAGCATGTCGAGGAGCCACCGGTGCATGGCCGGGTTGCCCGCCACGACTGCTGTCTCCCGCAACGGAGGCTCACCCCCGCCGAGGGTGGTGACCACGCCGCCCGCCTCGCGGATGAGGAGAAGCCCCGCGGCGAAATCCCACGGCATGAGCGTCAGCTCCCAGAAGGCGTCGAAGCGGCCCGCGGCGACATCCGCGAGGTCGAGCGCCGCGGCCCCCGCGCGCCGGACGCCCGACACGTGGGGCAGCAGAGTGCCGAGCTGGCGCACGTACGCGGGCACGAGTCGCGGGTCCTTGAAGGGGAAGCCCGTGCCGATCAGCGCGCGCGAGGGCTCGGCGAGGGAGGAGACACGTAGCGGCTGCCCATTGCGGTGTGCGCCTTGGCCCGCCGCGGCGGTGAAGAGGTCACGCGACACGACGTTCACGACCACGCCGGCGGTCACCTCGCCGCGTTCCACGACGGCGATGGACACCGCATAGGCGGGGTAGCCATGGAGAAAGTTCGTGGTGCCGTCCAGAGGGTCCACGATGAAGCCCGGAGCGTCGCCCAGCGTCACGTCGGGTGAGCCTTCCTCCGCTATCACGACGGCGCCGGGCGCGAGGCGGGCGAGCACCTCTCGAATCTCCCCCTCCGCGGCGGTGTCCACATCGCTCACGAAGTCCGTGGGACTCTTCGCGCGCCACTCGAGCGCCGCCGCATCCGCCTCCCGCGCGCGAATCACATCGGCGGCACGCTCGGCCGCGACGATCGCTGCACGAAGCAGCTCGTTCGTCGCCGCGCGACTCGGTTGCGACGATTCCCCCGCGCTCATATGTTGACGAAATGGGAAGAATCTTCAGTGGCATCCAGCCTTCGGGCGAGCTGCACATCGGTAACTACCTGGGCGCCATCAAGAACTGGGTGGAGCTGCAACACCGCTACGAGTGCATCTTTTGCGTGGTCAATTATCACGCGATCACGGCCCCCTACGATCCGGACGACCTGCGCCGCCGCACGCACGAGATGGCGCTCTCGCTCATCGCCTCCGGGCTCGAGCCGGAGCGCTGCATCCTCTTCGTGCAGTCAATGGTGCCGGAACATACCGAGCTCTGCTGGATCTTCAATGCGGTCACGCCAGTGGGAGAGCTCGAGCGCCAGACGCAATACAAGGAGAAGGCGCAGCGGCAGGAGAGCGTGGCGGTGGGTCTCCTGACGTATCCCGTCCTCCAGGCCGCCGACATCCTCCTCTACCGCGCGGATCTGGTGCCGGTCGGCGAGGATCAGGTGCAGCACCTGGAGCTCTCGCGCGAGGTCGCGCGGCGGTGGAACGCGCGTTACGCGCCGAACGATGCGTACTTTCCGGAACCGCAGGCTCTCCTCACCGCGACGCGTCGGATCATGGGGCTCGATGGCGCGGCGAAGATGTCGAAGTCGCTCGGCAACGCGGTGGGGGTGTTGGAGGAGCCGGCAGCGGTGTGGGAGAAGCTGCGGCCCGCGGTGACCGATCCGAAGCGAGTGCGCCGCACGGATCCCGGCACGCCGGAAGTCTGCAACATCTACAATCTGCACCGGGCGTTCAGCCCGCCGGAGACGGTGGAGCACGTGGCAGATCAGTGCAGTACTGCCGGGTGGGGGTGCCTCGACTGCAAGCGCGTCCTGTTCGACTCGATGCAGCGCGAGCTGGAGCCGGCGCGCGAGCGAGCGCGCGGCCTTCGGGAGCGCCCGGAGCGTGTCACCGAAATCCTCCACGATGGCGCCGCGCGTTGCCGAACGATGGCGCGCGAGACGTTGGGCGAAGTGAAGGCGCGCATGGGGCTTGCATGACGCAGTGGGTGACCTCAAACCGAGCGACCGATGGCTGAGATGCGTGGCCCCGAGGGGCTGTTGACGCTGGTGTGCCTCACCTGCGGAAACGAGAAATCGTTCGAGACGACGCCACCCGCTGCCCTCACGTGCGACAAGTGCCGCGGCACGGTGTTCCGTAATTACTTCACGCCCACCGAGCGCGACGAAGCGACGCTCTCGCTGCTCGAGCAGACGGAGCGCAGCACCGCGCTGGACGATGCGTCGCCGGAATCGTCGGCCGACGAGGTTCGGGAGCTGAGGAACCTCTAGCCGCGGCGGCGGAGCGCGCGCCATCGTCCCCCACACCGGCCTGTCCGCCGCGCTCCTCGCGACCTTCGCGACCTTCCCGGACTTCGTCGCCGGCCTCCGGCTCGACCTGCTCGCGAAGCTCGCGATGGCGGTCGTGCTCGGCGGGATGGTCGGTCTCGAGCGCGAGCTGTCGGGCAAGCCGGCCGGGCTCCGGACCAATATCCTCATCTGCCTCGGCTCCGCAATCCTGATGGACCTGTCCATCGGCGTCGGCGTGACGGCGGAGGGGGTACGCGTCGGCGACCCCGCGCGGATCGCCGCGCAGGTGGTCACCGGCGTCGGCTTCCTGGGGGCAGGGACCATCTTGCAGGCGCGCGGCGTGGTCGTGGGCCTCACGACGGCGGCGACGATCTGGGTCGTCGCCGCGATCGGGCTCACCGTTGGCGCCGGCCGGTTCGTCGAGGCGTTCGGCGCGGCGTTCCTGGTGACCGCGGTACTCGTGGGGCTCGGGCGCGTCGAGCGGACGATCTTCGCGATGCGCCGCGTCGTCTCCGTCACGCTCAGGGCGACGCACGATCTGTCGTACGAGGTCGTCGCCGATCTGTATGCCTCCTACGGTATCTCGGTGCAGTCGAAGAGCGTGCTCGACCATCACCACGACCGTACGTACGAGCTGCGGCTGATCGGGCCGACGAAGCAGTTCGAGAATGCCGCGAGCGAGCTGCTCCGTCGACCCGACGTCCTCAGCGTCCAAGCCGAGTAGACGGCGCGTGCACGCGTGACGGATCGGCGGATGGTGGTTGACCTCCTTGCCTCGGCGCCGGTATGGAGGCTGCACGCTGCGGGCGTCGAGGCCATCCAGCGCTCAGTGCCACCCGGTTGGTCCGTCCGCATGGTGAGCGCGCCCACGATCTCCGACGGCGATGGCGGCACTCCGCCGAGCGCCGAGGCGATGGAGGCCATCCGCGAGGCGGATGCCTACGTCGGATTCGGCATCTCCCGTCCGCTCTTCCTCGAAGCGTCGCGGCTCGCATGGGCTCACTCTGCCGCGGCCGGTGTGGGGGCGGTGCTCTTCCCGGAGATGCTGGCGAGCACGGTCATCGTCACGAACTCCGCCGGCATCCATGCCGTGCCGATGGCCGAGCACGTCCTGGCCGGCGTGCTCTACCTGCTCCGGTCGTTCGACGTCGCGGTGCGCCAGCAGATGGCCGCCCGATGGGATAAAGCGCCCTTCTCCGGCAGCAATAGCCGTATCCGAGAGCTCGGGGAGTGCCGGGCCGTCATCGTCGGTGCGGGCGGAATCGGTGGCGCGGTGGCCGAGCGGTTCGCGGCTTGTGGCGCGCGATGCGTCGGCGTGCGGCGCCGACCGGAGCGTGGGGCGCCGCGCGGCTTCGAGCGTGTTGTCGGGCCGGAAGCGCTCGACTCACTGCTGCCGGAGAGCGACATCCTGGTGATCGCCGCGCCCGCCACGCCAGACACGCGCGCGCTGGTGACGGCTCCCGCGCTCGACCGTCTTCCACCGGATGCTATCGTCGTGAACGTCGCGCGCGGATCACTCCTCGATGAGGATGCGCTGGCCGAGCGCGTGGCTAGTGGCCGCCTTCGGGGTGCCGTGCTCGACGTCTTTCGCGACGAGCCACTGCCCGCGGCCAGCCCACTCTGGGGGTTGCCGGGCGTGCTCCTCACCCCGCACGTGTCCGCGGTCTCGCCGGCCGGGTTCTGGCGGCGCGAGCTGGAGCTGTTCGCGGACAACTGGCGCCGCTTCGCCGATGGTGAGCCGCTGCGCAACGTGGTGGACAAACAGGCCGGCTACTAGGGAATCTGCGTCATGGAACGAATCATCAAGGCGGCGGTGGAGCGCGGGGCGTCCGACCTCCACATCAAGGCGGGGGACTACTTCCGCGCGCGGATCGATGGCAAGCTGGTGCCGCTGACCAAGCAGACGCTCACGCCCGACCAGACTCGCTCGATCGCGGCCCGCCTGCTTCCGACGGACGAGGACCGCGAGCGTCTCGACCGGATCACCGACTACGATTGCTCGTGGGGTCTGCCGGGCGTCGGGCGCTTCCGCGTCAACATCCTGCGGCAGCGCGCTAGCTTCATGATCGTACTGCGCGTGATTCCCTTCGAGGTGCCCACCTTCGAGAAGCTCAGGTTGCCCGCGGCGATCGCCAAAGTGGGCGACGCGGAGCGCGGGATGGTCCTGGTGACGGGTGTGACGGGCTCCGGAAAGTCGAGCACCATGGCGGCGCTCGTGAATTATGTGAATACTACCCGGAACCGGCACATCGTCACCCTCGAGAACCCGATCGAGTTCATCCATACCGATGCGCAGTGCTCCATCACGCAGCGTGAAGTCGGCATCGACACCGAGAGCTTCAAGACGGGGCTCCGTGCCGCCCTCCGGCAAGACCCGGACGTCATCATGATCGGCGAGATGCGTGACGCCGAGACGATCGACACGGCCATGAAGGCGGCAGAGACGGGGCACCTGCTCATCTCGACGCTCCACACAGCCGACGCGCAGACGACGGTGAACCGTGTGATCGCGATGTTCCCGCCGGAAGAGCAGGGCGTGGTGCGCATCCGGCTCGCCGAGTCGCTGCACGCCGTGGTGTCCCAGCGGCTGCTGCCGCGGGCCGACGGCCACGGCCGGATTCCGGCGGTCGAGATCATGCTCGTGACGCCGCTCATCCGCGATCTCATCCTTGATCCGGACAAGACCGGCGAGATTCGCGATGCGATCGCCGACGGGAGGGATCAGTACGGGATGCAGACGTTCGACCAGCATCTCATCGACCTCGTGTCATCCGGCGCGGTGAGCTTCGATGTCGCGCTCGCCGCTTCCACCCGGCCATCGGACTTCGCCCTCCAGGTGCAGTCGATGAGTGGCTCGGGCCGCGGCGGATCCACGCGCGGGGCGCCCGCCTCGAGTGGCGACGCGCTCCCGGCCGCGATCGGCGGGCTGGACATGGGATCGCCATTCGCCTTCCTCGGGCAATGAGCCGCGCGCCGGCCGGCGTTCTGGCGCCCGTCGTCTCGACCTTCGACGCCGAGACAGGCGATCTCGCGCCGGTTCCGTTCCGCGCGAACATTCGCGCACATATGGATGCCGGTCTGGCCGGGGTCGTGATCGCGGGCTCCACGGGTGAGGCAGCACTCCTCGGCGAGCGCGAACGCGCGGATCTGGTCGAATGGGCGCGCACGCTGGTGCCGGAGGACCGGTGGCTGATCGCCGGTGTCGGCGGCGAGTCGACGCGCATCACGATCGACCGCGCGCGGCAGATGGCCGAACGAGGGGCGGACGCAGTGATCGTCGTCTCGCCGCACTACTATACGGCGGCGATGACCCCCGAGGCGCTGGCGACGCATTTCCGCCGCGTCGCGGACGCGAGCCCGGTTCCCGTCATCCTCTACAACATCCCGAAGTACACCCATTTCGCGCTCGACCCCGGCCTCGTCTTCGAGCTGGCCACGCACGGCAACGTCATCGGCATCAAGGACTCCTCCGGCGATCTTAAGCTCCTCGGCGGCTACCTCGCCGCGCAGTCCGATCGCTTTGCCGTGCTCACCGGGAGTGGCGCGAGTATTTACGCCGCGCTCGAGATGGGTGCGCGCGGCGGCATTCTGGCGGTCTCCCTCTTCGCCGCCGCGCTCTCGATGCAGGTCTACGACTCGTGGCGCGCTGGGAACGCCGCGGCGGCCGGTCGCGCGCAGGAGCGGCTGATGCCGCTTGCGAAAACGATCGTCGCGGCGCTCGGCGTACCGGGTGTGAAGGCGGCGATGGACGTGGCCGGACTCGCCGGCGGGCCGCCGCGGGGCCCGCTGCTCCCGCTCTCGCGCTCAGAGCGGGAACAGGTCGAGATGCTTCTGAGGGCTGCGGACCTGGCGCGCGCCGCATAGGCGAGCGCGCACGGTGATCTCCGCCGCCGACGCGCGGCGCCACCTGATCGCGATCGCGAGTGCTCCGCGCCCGGCGGGGAGCTCGAGCGAGGCAGCGGCTCGGGAGCACTGCGCGGACTTCTTGCGGGGGCACGGCTTCTCCATCACGGAGGAGCCGTTCGAGTTTTCAGCCGTGCCCGGTCTGCTGGCAACGCCCGTCGCCGGCATCCTTGCGGTGCTCGCGCTCGCCACCGCGGCGTGGCTCGGTGCTCGAGGCGCGGCGGCGCCCGCGCTCGGCGTGCTCGGCGGGAGCGCGGCGATTCTCGGTGCCGGCGCGTGGTATCTCGCGAGGCGCGGCGTCCTCGACCTCGGGCTGCTCAGACGGCGCGGCGTGAACCTGGTAGCGACGCGGGATGGGAGCGCCAGCGCGACCCGACTCTGGCTCGTCGCTCACCTCGACTCCAAGTCGCAGCCGGTGCCCATTGGCTTGCGTGCGGTCGGGATCGTCGGAATCGTGGCTGCGTGGATCGTGGCGAGCGGGCTTGCCCTGGCGCAGCTCGCCGGGCGTGGCGTGCCGGCTGCGTGGCCGTGGGTGGGCGCTGTTAGCGTGCTCGTGGCGCTGCCGGTCGCCGCGAGCACGGTGGGCGCGAGATCGGCCGGCGCACTGGACAACGCGTCCGGCGTGGTGAGCGCACTTCTCGTGGCGAGCGCGCTGCCGCGGAGCGCGCCATTCGGCGTGCTGTTGACCAGCGCCGAGGAGTTGGGGCTGGCGGGTGCTCGGGCCTGGGTGCGAGGGCGTGGCGCCGGCATCGCCATCAACTTCGACGGCGTCGATGACCTCGGCGGCGTGCGATTCATGTGGACGCGCCGCGCGCCCCTCGGGTTGCTGCGTGCGTTGCTCGGTGCCGCCGAAGCCGCCCGTGTGCCAGCGCGCGCGGGCCGCGTGCTCCCTGGTATCCTGGTGGACGCCGTCGCGCTCGCGGACGCGGGCTGGGACGCCGTAACGGTGAGCAAGGGAACCGTGCGCACGGTGACGCGTATCCATAGCGCTCGTGATACGGTCGAGAGTCTCACCGGCGATGGCATAGCGAGCGTCGCCGCCCTGGTGGTGGACGCTATCCATCGAAGTCCGGAGGTCGCCTGAATGGAGCTGACGTTGCTCGCGATCGCGCTCGTGGTGGGGCTCATCCTCATCCCGTTCGGGCTCCCGGGACTCTGGGTGATGGTCGGCGCGGCGCTGCTCTACTCGTACGCCGAGCCGGAGCGCGTCGGCATCGTGACGATCCTCGGGATCACCGTAGTGGCGGTGGTGGCCGAGGTGATCGAGTTCACTCTCGCGGGGCGCTACACGAAGAAGTACGGTGGCTCACGCCGAGCGGGTTGGGGCGCGATCCTCGGCGGCATTGTGGGCGCGTTCGTGGGTGCCCCCATCCCGATCGTCGGCTCGATGATCGGCGCGTTCGTGGGCGCGTTCGCCGGTGCGCTCGTGGCGGAGTTGACGCGCGGAACGGCCGCGGGCGCGGCCACGCGCGTGGCGACCGGCGCACTCATCGGCCGCATCGCCGCGGTGGCGATGAAGGTGGCGGTAGGCCTCGTGCTCGCCGTGTGGCTCGCCGCGGTCCTCGTCTGGACGAACGCCGGGGCGGCATCCCCGTAGGATGACGACGGGTAACGTTCGCCAACGCGATGGGTAGCACGCGCGGCGTGAGCGCGCGACATCGCTCCCTCGATGTGGCGAGAGCACGTTGGTATATTGCTAGTTCGCGGGTGTTGGGCGCGGCGCGCGTACGGCGCACGAAAGGGGTGAGCATGGGTGGCACGACGGCGGAGGCGGAGCAGCGGAGCCCGGAGGACGAGGGCAAGTACGTCTACTGTATCATCCCCCTGGCCAAGCCGCGCGAGTTCGGCGCGATTGGTATCGGTGCCGGGCAGAATCGCGTCTATACCGTCCACCACCGGGACCTCGCCGCGGTGGTCAGCGACACCCCGATCGTGATCTACGAGCCCGCGCGCGAGAATGTCCTGGCGCACGAGTTCGTGAACGAGACCGTGATGTGTGAGTTCACCGTGATCCCGATGTCGTTCGGGACGGTGTTTCGGTCGAACGAGGACGTGGCCGAGCTACTCCGCTCGACGTACCAGGCCTTCACGGATGTGCTCGACAAGATGAAGGACAAGATCGAGTTCGGCGTGAAGGTGCTCTGGGACCGCGAGCGGGTGGTCGCCGACGTCGAGCAGACCGACGACGAGATCCGTCGGCTCAAGGACGAGATCGCCCGGAACGCGCAGAGCTCGACGTATTTCGCGCGGATGCAGCTCGGCCGGCTCGTCGAGGCGGCGCTGGAGGGCGTGAGCAACCGGATCGTCGCGGATGTGCACGAGACGTTGAAGCAGGTGGCCGTGGCGAGCCGGAGCAACAAACCGATCGGCGATCGGATGATCCTCAACGCCGCTTTTCTCGTCGAGCGCGACCGCGAGCAGTCGTTCGATGCGAAGGTCCGTGAGCTCTCACGAAAGTACGAAGGTACGCTCACGTTCAGGTACACGGGACCGTGGCCGCCGTACAACTTCGTGAACATCAGACTCAAGCTCGAGCGCGCGCATTGATACCGTGCTGGCGCGGTGGCACGGACTGAGCGCGCATGACCGTCGAACGTAGCCCGGGCGCGACCTCGCTCATCGATGTCCTCGATCGTGTGCTCGACAAGGGCATCGTGATCGACGCTTGGGCGCGTGTCTCACTCGCGGCAATCGATCTGGTGACTGTCGAGGCACGCATCGTGGTCGCGTCGGTCGGCACCGAGCTCGACTACGCCAAAGTGGGCGGGGTGACGGCGCCCGAGGTCGGCGAGCTCCGGGTGCCGGAGCGTTAGCGCGCGGCCGAGGCGGAGCGGTTGTCCCCCACACGCGGCGGTGCTACGGTGAGCCGGCCCAGGCTCGTTCCCGGCGAGGACCTTGGGGAGGCCCTCAACGCGCTCGCGCAGGCACCTGACTTCGCGACGGCTGCCGAGCACTTGCTCGACCTGTTGGCCGAAGCCGCCGGGAGCCGGGGCGCCCTGTTCTTCGCCCTCGATCGCGAGGCGCGCGAGCTGACGCTCGTCCACTCGGCGGGCCTGGTAACGGTCGATGCCGCGAGGCGGTCGATTCCGGTCGAGGATGAGGGCAATCCGCTCGTCATCGCGGCAATGGCGCTCCAGCCAGTCGCATGCGATGGCGACAGTGCCAGGCGTATCGGATTGCCGTTCGAGTTATGCGTCGCGCTCCCGCTGCCGCAGCCGCCGTTTCGCGGTGGTCCGGTCCGCCGCACGGCCACCATGACGTTCGACCGGCCCTATGCGGGTTGCCAGGTGCTCTCGGCGGACGCGTACGATGCCCACAGACGCGCGGGCTACGCGCCGTTCGGCGTCGTCGTGCTGGAGGGTGCGCCATTGCCCGCGACGGCCAGTCGGGTCGCGGCGGCGGCGGTGCTCTCCGGGCCGATCGTCGCGCGCATGTTCTCGACCGACGACCTGCGGCGCTCCGCCGAACGTCTCGACGAGCAGCGCGCATTGCTCACGGCGATCATCAACGCGCTGCCCGATCCCATCGTCATCACGGACGAGACGAGTAACACGCTCGTACAGAACAGTCGCGCCGAGAACCTGCTGTCGCCGAGGGGGGAAGACTCCGAGGGACGGAGGCGCGCGGTGGAGATCAACAATCTGCTGTTCTCCTCGTTCCTCTCCAAATCCGCGGTGTCGGGCGCCAGGGTCAGCAGTGCGCGCGAGCTCAATCTCGTGGATCCGAACGAGGGGACGGATCTGCTCTTCGAGGTGCTGTCACATCCGCTCTCGCCCCCTGTGGCGAGCGAGCCCTCGGTGCTGACCGTGCTGCGCGATGTCACGGACCTGAAGCGCGCCGCCATCGAGCTGGAGCGCCAGTTCGGCCGCGTGCGCGTGACCGAAACCGAGGCCTCGCGCGAGCGCGACAGGCTGAACATGATCCTCAACAACGTCGGCGACCCGATTCTCGTCACCGACGACCAGTCGAAGATCGTGCTGATGAATCCGCAGGCCGAGCGCCTGTTCGAGCTGCCGGTCGGGGCGCAGGGAGATCGCGCGTGGGAGCAGCGTGTGCGCGGCAACGATACGAAGCTCACGACGCTCGTCGCCAACTTCGCGATCAGCTCGTCGCTCTACCGACGCGAGCAGATCACGCTCGGCAACCCACGGGGCGGGGTGGAGTTTCCCGCCGAGGTGGTCTCGGGCAAGATCCTGAACGAGCGCGGCGAGCCGTTGGGCATCGTCTCCGTCGTACACGACCTGACGAAGCACGCCGAGAACGAGCGACTGTATCTCGAGCTCAAGAAGTTCAGCGCGGAGCTGGAGGATCGCATCCGGCTGGCGACGTCGGACCTCGAGGCGCAGAACCTGAAGCTTCAGTGGCAGTCGAGCGAGCTGGAAAAGGCCTACCGGCTGAAGTCCGAATTTCTGGCGAACATGAGTCACGAGCTGCGGACGCCGATCAATGCGCTCATCGGCTACACGGCGCTCATGCTCGACCGGATCTATGGTGACCTGACGTCGAAGCAGGAGGAGGGGCTGCAGCGCATCCAGGTCTCGTCACAGCACTTGCTGGCGCTGATCAACGACATTCTCGATCTCGCGAAGATCGAGGCGGGCAAGATGCCCGTGCATCTCGAGGCGGCATCACTCGAGGCGACGGTCAGCGAGGTGGCGGCGCAGATCGAGCCACTCGTGCGCCGGAAGTCGCTCGAGTTTCGCTTCGAGATCGCGGCCGATCTGCCGGCGATGCTCACGGACCGGACGAAGGTCAAGCAGATCGTGCTCAACCTGCTCTCGAACGCGGTGAAGTTCACGCACAAGGGTCACGTGGCGCTCACGGCAACCGCGACCGGCGGCACAGTCCGCATCGTGGTGAGCGATACGGGTATCGGAATTCAGCCGGAGCATCTGGACGTCATCTTCGAGGAGTTCCGCCAGGTGGACCAGTCGCGCACGCGTGAGTATGGGGGCACCGGGCTCGGTCTCTCGATCACGAGAAAGCTCGTGGCGCTGCTCGGCGGCTCGATCACCGTGAAGAGCGAGTATGGTGAGGGAACCACGTTCGTCGTCGCGCTCCCGTTACGGAGCGAGGCGCTGACGTCGGACGAGCAGCTGTCGCGCGCGGTGATCGGGGCCATGCGCGGGCCGAGTTGACACGTCTCCGCGGGTCGGTAGATTGCCGTAACGCCCGGCGCGATGCACGGGCGTTGTTTTTTTTGGCTCAGGCCCCGGTCCCCTCTCATGTTCGATAACGGCACGCGCGTGGTGGTGGTCGTCGGCGCGCAGTGGGGCGACGAAGGGAAGGGTAAGCTCGTGGATGTGATCGCCGAGCGCGCCGACTGGGTCGTGCGGTATCAGGGCGGCGCAAACGCCGGGCATACGGTGCAGATCGGCGGGCGCTCGTTCGTGCTCCATCAGATCCCGAGCGGCATTCTGCATGCAGGTGTCCGCTGCGCCATCGGCGGCGGCGTCGTTCTCGATCCGGACACGCTGTTCACCGAGATCGATGAGCTGGTGCGCGACGGGGTAGACGTCGAGGGTCGGCTCTACGTGAGCGACCGCGCGCATCTCGTCCTTCCCCATCACAAGTTGCTCGATGGCGAGAGCGCCGCGAGCCGGGAGATCGGGACCACGGGCCGCGGCATCGGACCGGCGTACGAGGACAAGGTCGCCAGGCGCGGCGTTCGCGTGCTCGATCTCCGCCACCCCGAGCGCCTGCGCGGGTTGGTCGAGCGCGCCGCTACGCACGCGGACGCGCAGCTCGCGGCGTTCGGCTCTGCGAAGCGCTCGGATGTGGATGCGACGCTCGCGCTGCTCGAGCGGCTGACGCCCCGCCTGCTCGTGCTCTCCGAAGACGTGGGCCTCGCGGTGCACCGCGCGCTCAAGAGTGGCGCCGCGATACTCATGGAGGGCGCGCAGGGCTCGCTCCTCGATGTGGATCACGGGACCTACCCGTTCGTGACCTCCAGTAACACGACGTCGGGTGGGGCCGCCGTTGGTGTCGGGATCGCTCCGACCGCGATCGACGCGGTACTCGGGATCGTGAAGGCCTATACGACTCGCGTCGGGAACGGACCACTACCGACCGAGATGGAAGAGCCCCTCGCCTCGCACGTGCGGCGACTCGGCGCGGAGTTCGGCGCGACGACGGGGCGGCCGCGGCGGTGCGGTTGGTTCGACGCTGTCGTCGTCCGCTACGCAGCGCGCGTGAATGGGCTCACGGGGCTCGCCGTGACCAAGCTCGATGTGCTCGATACACTGG
>JBBJNN010000104.1:0-17959 GCA_037720885.1 Gemmatimonadaceae bacterium
AGTACCCATGACGTCCACTGACGATCCAACCGGAAACCGCTCTAGGACGGCCGAGCCGTTGGCCGCTACACCATCCTCAACGTCCGCCCGACCTTCACGAATGCACTGACGGCGAAGTCGATGTCGTCGCGGGTATGCGCCGCGGAGATCTGGCAGCGAATCCGTGCCTGCCCCTGCGGCACGACCGGGAAGCCGAAACCGGTCACGAACACCCCTTCGCGGAGCATCATCTCGCTCATCTGGATCGCGAGCGCCGTCTCGCCCACGATGATGGGGACGATCGGCGTTTCTCCGGCGAGCGGGGAGAAGCCCGCCTCGATGATCTGCTCGCGGAAGTAGCGCGTGTTGTCTTGTAACATGCACACCCGCTCGGGCTCTGCCTCGATGAGCCGCACCGCGGCGAGTGCCGATGCGGCCACCGTCGGCGGTAAGGCGTTCGAGAAGAGCTGCGGGCGGGAGCGCTGCGTGAGGTAGTCGGTGAGCGCCGCGCTCCCGGCCACGAACCCGCCCGCCGCTCCCCCGAGCGCCTTGCCCAGCGTCGAGGTGATGATGTCCACTTCTCCGAGCACGCCCAGATGCTCGGCCGTCCCCCGGCCAGTAGCGCCAAGGACGCCGGTGGCGTGCGAATCGTCCACGATGACCACCGCGCCGAACTCGCGCGCGATCTCGAGGATGTCAGGGAGCTTGGCGATCGCTCCCTCCATCGAGAAGATGCCGTCCGTCCAGATCAGCTTGCGGCGCGCGTTGCGATTCGCCGCGAGCTTGGAGCGCAGGTCGTCCAGGTCGCCGTGTTTGTAGACTCCGGTCGCACACTTGGTGATCGCCTTCGCCAGCCGCATCGAGTCGATGATGGACGCGTGGTTGAGCGCGTCCGAGACGACGAAATCCCCCTCCTCCACGATCGTGGACGTCAGCCCTTCGTTCGCGTTCCACGCCGACACGAACGACATGGAGGACTCGGTCCCCACAAATCGCGCGAGCGCTTCCTCGAGCTCGCGGTGGATGGTGAAGGTGCCGCAGATGAACCGGACGCTCCCGGTGCCCGCGCCATAGCGGTCGAGCGCTTCGCGACCCGCTCGGACCACGCTCGGCTCGGCCGCCAGGCCGAGATAGTTGTTCGAGGACAGGATGAGGACCTCGCCGCGCCCCTCCATCTGGACGCGCGCGCCCTGCGGCGAATCGATGTAGTTGAGCCGTTTGTAGACGCGGTCGTCCTTGAGCTGCTGAATCGTGCTCTGGAGCTCGGCTTCGAATGCGGTATTGAGAGCCATGATGCGCGAGGGGATCGGTTCAGGTCACGGGAGCGACTTCGCGTTGCGGGCGCCGGATCATGAGACCTCGAACACGACCTTCCCCGCCTCGCCCGACTTGATCGCACGGATCGCCTCCTCCGCGCCTTCCAGAGGAAAGCGGTGCGTGATCACGGGCGTCGGGTCGAATTTGCCGGAGCGCAGGAAGCGTGTCATCTGATGCCATGTATCGTACATTCGGCGCCCCACCACACCATAGATCGTGATCCCCTTGAAGATCACCTCGGTGGCGAAATTGACCTCCATCGGCTTCGCGGGGATGCCAAGCATCTGCACGCGTCCGCCGACACGGACGAGTGCGAACGCCTGATGGATCGCCGACGGCACGCCCGACATCTCGAGCACCACATCGACTCCCAGCCCGTCCGTCCAGCGCCGCACCGCCGCCTCCGCTTCGCCCGGATGCACGATGTCATGCGCGCCCATCGTCTTCGCGAGCGCGAGACGCGTGTCGTTCACGTCGCTCGCGATGATGCGCGACGCTCCGGCCGCCTTGCAGATCCCGACCGCGAAGATCCCGATCGGCCCGCATCCGGTCACCAGCACCGTCGCGCCGGGAATGTCCGCGGTCAGCGCCGTGTGGAACGCGTTCCCCATGGGATCGTGGATCCCGCCGACGTCGAACGAGATGTTGTCGTCGAGATGCCAGACGTTCGTCGCCGGCATGGCGATCAGCTCGGCGAAGCAGCCGTCGCGGTCTACGCCGATGATCTTCGTGTAGGGGCAGACATGCGCATTCCCGGTGCGGCAGAGCAAGCACCGCCCATCCACGATGTGCCCCTCGGCCGTCACCCGATCGCCCTCGCGCACGTCCGTGACGAGCTGGCCCACCTGCACGACCTCGCCGGCAAACTCGTGGCCGACGACGAATGGTGGCTTGCAGCGGCCGCGCGACCAGTCGTCCCACTCATAGATGTGGACATCCGTGCCGCACACGCCGGCGCGCCGCACACGGATCAACACCTCGTCGTCGCGGATAGTCGGCTCCGGCACATCCTTGAGGACAAATCCGGGGCCGGCAGACTCTTTCACGAGCGCCTTCACGCGGTAGGGTGCTCCGTCGTGGTCGTGGTCAGGCGGGGCACGCCGCGCGCGCCGGCGCGGCGGCCGGCCGCGGGTGGTGCCGCGGGAGGCGGATAAGCTCGCACGGGCCGGGCCGCGACGGAATAGGCGCGCCGTGCGCGGCAGTCCTCCTGCTCAGAGAATGCCGGAGACCTGGCCGCCGTCCACCTGTACCGCGACTCCGGTCACGAAGCTCGCGCGTTCCGAGGCCAGAAACGTCACCATCGCGGCGAACTCCTTCGGGTCTCCGGCACGGCCCAGGGGGATACCCCGGGTCCGCGCCTCGAGCATCTCTTCGACACTCCGCCCTTCGCGTGTGGCCCGCATGCCGGCGAGCTCGAGCGCGCGCGCGGTGTTGAAATGGCCAGGCAGCACGGAGTTCACGAGCACGTTGTCAGGGGCGCACTCCTTCGCCAACGTCTTCGCAAACCCCAGCAGGCCGGCGCGCGCCGTGTTGGAGAGAATGAGACCGGGCACCGGCTCCTTTGCCGCCATCGATGTCACGAAGATCACACGCCCCCACCGCCGCGCACGCATACCGGGCACGCACGCCTGCGCCAGCCGGATGGAGGCGAGCAGGTTGAGCTCGATCGCCGCGCGGTATTGCTCTTCCGTGGTCGTCGCGAAGGTCGTGGACGGCGGGCCTCCCGCGTTCGCCACGAGAATGTCGATGGGCCCGAGCGCTTCGGTCGCCTGCGCCGTGACCGCGGCGACGTCCTCCCCGCGCGTCACGTCGCCCGCGAGCGGAATCGCCCGCGTCCGCCACTGGCCCAGAATGTCCGCCACGCCGCGCTCCAGCTCCGCCGCGCGCCGCGCCACGAGCGCCACGCTACAGCCCTCCGCCGCGAGCTCGCGCGCGATCGCGAGCCCGAGCCCGCTCGACGCACCGGTCACGAGCGCTACCCGCCCCGTCAGCCCCAGATCCATCAGTCGTCCCCCGCGCTCAGGCTCAGGTGGGACGTATCTCGCGCGTCGGTCGTGGTGCCCATGCGCGCCGGCTCGAGCCGGACCGCACAAAACTTGAATTCAGGGATGTGCGCGTACGGGTCGAGCGCGGGGTTCGTCAGGAGGTTCGCGCATGCCTCGCGGTAATGCATCGGCACGAACACCTGCCGGCGTGCGACGCGCGGCGAGATTCGTACGGAGATCTCGATCGCTCCCCGTCGCGACGAGATCCTCACCGGGTCGCCATCCTCCACGCCGAGCGCGCGCGCATCTTCCGGCGACAGCTCCACGGTCGGCGTCGGCTCACGCGAGTCGAGCGCCGTGGAGCGCCGCGTCATCGTGCCCGTATGCCAGTGATAGAGCTGGCGTCCCGTGTTCATCACGAACGGATACTCCTCGTCCGGGAGCTCGGCCGGTGGGAGGAACTCGACTGGCACGAGCGTCGCCTTCCCGTCGCGCGTAGGGAAGCGGTCGTCGAACAGGAACGCCGTGCCCGGGTGCGTCACGTCGTGCACGGGATACTGGAGCCCGCCGCCGGTGAGCCGCTCGTGCCGCACCCCACGGTACGACGGGGTCACGCTCGCCAGCTCGACCATCACCTCGGCCGCGGTCTCGAACGGCGTCGGGACGCCGAGGCGCCGCGAGAGGTCGAGCAGGATGTCGAGATCGGCGCGCGCATCGCCCGGCGGCTCCACCGCCTTCCGGGCGAGCTGCACCCGCCGCTCCGTGTTCACGTACGTCCCGTCCTTCTCGGCGAACGACGAGCCCGGGAGAATCACGTCCGCATAGCGCGCCGTCTCGGTGAGAAAGAGGTCGTGCACGGCGAGGAAGTCGAGCCCGCGGAACCACTCCTCCGCGTGCGACACGTCCGGGTCGGAGATGATCGGGTTCTCGCCCATGATGTACATCCCGCGCACTGGGCTGCCCGCCTTCACTGTCTGCGTCACCTTGAGGCCTGGCACGAGGGATAGCCGCTCCTCCGGCACGCCCCACGCCTGGGCGTACATCCGCCGGATCGCCGGGTCCGTGACCGGCTGGTAGTCCGTGTAGACCATGGGGATCGCGCCACAGTCACTCGCGCCCTGCACGTTGTTCTGCCCGCGAATCGGAATCATCGCCGCGCCCCACCGCCCGATCATCCCGGTCGCCAGGAGCAGGTTGAGCAGCGAGGCGACGATGTCCGTTCCCGTGCGGTGCTGCGTCAGCCCCATCGCCCAGAGCGTCGCTGACCTGGGGCCGCGCGCGTACGCCTCCGCCGCGCGGCGGATGAGCCGCGCCGGCACCCCGGTGACGGTCTCCGCCATCTCTGCCGTGTACGGCCGCACCGCGGCCGCCACGTCGTCGAAGCCATGGGTGCGCTCCGCGATGAACGCGCGGTCTTCGAGCCCCTGCGCGAGCACGTGGTTGAGCAGCGCGTTCAGGAGCACCACATCCGTCCCCGGCAGAAGCTGAAGGTGGATGTCGGCTCGCGCCGCGAGCTCGATCTTACGCGGGTCGGCGACGATGAGCGTCGCCCCGCGGCGTTGCGCCCGCTTGATCGCCGCGCCGAACACCGGATGGCTCTCCGTGGTATTGGCGCCGAGGATGAAGATGACGTCGCTTTCGTGCTCGACCTCGCGCATGGAGCCCGAGGCGGCGCTCGTGCTCATCGCGCGCTGCATGGCGCTCACCGAGGACGAGTGGCAGAGCCGCGTGCAGTGATCCACGTTGTTCGTGCCGATGCCCGCCCGGATCAACCGCTGGAGCACATAGTTCTCCTCGTTCGAGCACTTGGCCGACGAGAAGCAGGCGAGGCTGTCGGGGCCGTGCGCGTCGCGGAGCCGCATCATCTCCTGCGCGGTCAGCTCCATCGCCTCCGCCCATGTCGCCTCGCGGAACGGCTCGCGCCATTCCTCCGGCGTCGATGCACGATCGCGCGGGTCGCCGAGCGGGCCGTCCACCGTCGGCAGCTTGCGCAGCGGGTTGAACTTCGGGCGACGCTTCTGCGTCCGACCTTCCTGCTCGATCGCGTCCCACGGCCCGCCGCGCCGCCCCCACTCCGCTTTGTGCGCGGCATCCCGCTCCCAGCGCCACTCGCCATCCCGCTTCACCCACCCGCGGCGGATGAGCGGCTTGGTGAGTCGATCGCGGTGGAGGATGTAGTCGAAGCCGAAGCGCCCCTTCACGCACGTGGAGCCTTCGTTCGGGGTGTCCTCCTCGATCCAGGGACTGGTCACCCGCGTCACCTGACCGGCGCGCACCTCGAGGTCGATCTGGCACCCCACGCCGCAGTACGGACACACGCTCCGCACGAGGCTCACCGGCTGCTCCATCGTGCGCGCCGCGAGCTTCGCCAGCGGCACGATGTCGTGAATGGCGCCGGTGGGGCACACACGCACGCATTCGCCGCACCACGTGCACCCGGCATGCTCGGGGTTCCCATCCGCGCCCACGATAATTTCCGCGTGCTCGCCCCGATACGCGACGTCCAGCACGCCCACCACCTGGATGTCCGCGCACGCGCGGATGCACCGCGTGCAGAGGATGCACGTGGACATGTCGTGCTGGATCATTGGGTCGCCCTCGCGCTCATCCCCCTCGCGCAAGGGGAGCGCCGAGCGGCGGGTCGTCGGCACGTCGTAGCGTCGCACGAGCTCCTCGAACTCGTTGCGGGCGCCACCATCAGGAATGCCTTCGGCCGGGTAGCGCTCGAGCAGCATTCCGAGAACACCCTGGCGGTTGCTGACCGCGGCCACGGACTCAGTGGTCACCGCCATGCCGTCCTCGGCCTTGAACGCGCAGGCGGCCAACAGCTTCGCCTGCCCCTCCACCGAGACGAGACAGATCCGGCAGTTGCCGACGACCGGCAGCTTCGGGTACCAGCAGAGCGTCGGCACGGCGATGCCGGCCGTCCGCGCGGCCTCGAGGATGCTCGTGCCGTCGGGCACGGTCACGCGGCATCCGTCAATCGTCAGGGTCGGCATGTTGGGTCGCTTCGGGAGTCGGGTCGCGTGCGGGCCGTGCGCGCGGCGGCAGTCCTGCTACCGCCTCGCGTATAATACGGGCGGTCCCGTGACGCCGCGACAGTTCGCTCCGCGGCTCGCCGCCGCTACGAGCGCGCCAGTTTCGCCGCGAGCAGTCCGGCGGCCCACTCGCCACTGGCCACGGCGCCCTCCACTGTCGGCGTCGCGAGGTAGTCGCCGGCGAGCGCAACAGGCTCGGCCGCCGCGGCGGTGAGCGCCGTGGCGAGCGCTCGGCCGCGCGTGCGATCCGCCAGGTACCCCGGGCGCGCCAGCGGTGTCCCCTCGTCGAACCGGTAGAGGCGTACCCGGGTCACCCGACCTCGCACTGCCGGCACCAGATGCTCCACCTCCGGCATCATGGCCGCGACGATCTCCGCGGTCGGGCGGCCGCCGAGTCGTATCGCGGCATCGGGCGTGGGCCAGGCGAGGATGACGTCGCGGTCGGCGGGTGCGTCGGCACCGAACTTCGCGCCATGCACCGCGCATGCGCTCACGGCGCGCGCGCTGGCTGGATGCTGTAGGATCCCGAACGCCTCGCGTGGAGCCGGCGCGTCCATCGCGACCGCGACCGTCCATGTCGTCCGGAGCTCGATAGCCTCGAGCCACGCGAACATGGAGTCTGCGTGTGCGCGGAGCGGTCGGAGTAGCGAGGCGCACACCCGGGCTCCTGTCGCGATAACGACGCCGTCGGCGCGCCATTCGGCGCCGGTCTCCGTGCGGACGAGGACACCGCCCGCGTCGCGCTCCACCACGGAGACCCTGGCGTCCCGCTCTGCGTGGACGCCCGCGCGCGCCAGGGCGCGGGCAAGTGCGTCCGACCATCCGCGCACGGTCGTCAACGTCCGTCCGTCGCTTCCGTACTTCCCCAACGTGAGGTAGAACGCGAGGCTCATCTCGCGGCCCCGCGCGGCGTAGAACGCGTTGAATACCGGCTCCACGAGCGCATCCGCAGCACGCTCCCCGACATGCTCGGCGAGGTATCCGCGCGCGCTCTCCCGGTCGAGCGAGGCCGGCACGTCCACCGGCCAGGCGTCGAGCTTCCCACGTTGTGCAGCGAGCAGTGGGAGCAGGTGACGGCCAAGCTTCAGCTTCTCGAGGGCGCCCAACCCGCGGAAGCCGAGCATGCTGCGCACCGAGCCGAATTCGATCGCGTGGCGCGCCGCATCGGCGCCGACGAAGACATCGCGTCCGGGCGTGGCGCGTAACCCGTGCCGGCCTGCCGCTTCCGGGTCGCCCCCGGCCAGTAGCCGCACGGTGCGCGTGAAGCCTGACGACACGAGTTGCGCGCCGACATCGATGATGTCCTCCCCGAGCCCGTCGCTGCGCGCACGCCCACCGAGGACGGGGCGCTCCTCGAGCAGGGTCACGGCGATCCCGCGCGCGCGGAGCGCGACTGCAGCTGCGACGCCGGCGAACCCGCCACCGACCACGATCGCGGTCCGAGCCGTCACGTTGGCCACGGTGCGCACCCGCGCCACGCGGACGTGTTTGCGGTTTGTAAGACGGCGCGTGGCGCGCTGTCCGCGTCGTGTGGCGCAGCTATATATTTGCGTTGACGGATCATTGGCAGACCATGCAGTCCATGCGGATCGGCCGTGAGTGCGAGGCGCCGGATGTGCGCGTGTGCCTCCCTATCCCCTACGGCGGCGCCTACGTTTCGTCGTCCCGGCGCACAAGTTACGCGACTCCAGACGCCACAGCTTCATCAGCCACAGCGACGCCACCGGATGACTACTCGCAGAGATTTCCTCGTGCAGAGCGGGCTCGCTGCCGCGGGGCTCGCCGCCGCCAACGCCTCCACCCTCACCGGTGCGCCACTCGGCTCGGTGGGGCGGGGTGCGGGCGGCCGCGCGCCGAGCCCCGAGGCAGCGGAGCCGAACGCGAAGGAGCTGATGATGGTGGCGCTCGATGCCGCCAAGGCCGCCGGTGCGAGTTACGCCGACGCGCGGGTCGGACGCTACCGGAACAACTTCGTGATCACCCGGGAGCAGCAGATCGTCCAGGTCGTGGACTCGGACTCGATCGGTTGCGGCATCCGCGCGCTCGTTGACGGGACGTGGGGCTTCGCGGCCACGCGCCTGCTCACCCGCGACGGCGTCGCCGCCGCCGCGCGCGAAGCCGCGGCGATCGCGAAGGCGAGCCGGGTGGCGCGCGACCGACCGGTCGAGCTCTCGCCGGTGCAGGCCTATCCCGACGCGACGTGGAAGAGCGCCTTCACGACCGACCCCTGGTCTGTCCCTGTCGAGCAGAAGGCCGATCTGCTCCTTCGCGCGAACGCCGCCGCGATGAAGGTGGCGAACGTCAAGTTCGTGTCCAGCTCCATGTACTTCGTGAAGGAAGACCGGAATTTCGCGTCCACCGAAGGCTCGGTCATCGCGCAGACCGTGGTGCGGAGCTGGCTTCCCTTTCAGATCACCGCGGTCGCTCCGGACTTTTCGGACTTCCAGAACCGCGCGAACATGGTGCAGCCCATGGGCCGCGGCTACGAGTACATCCTCGCGCAGGATATCGTCGGCAACGCGCCGAGGTGGGCCGAGGAGGCTGCGGCGAAGCTGAAGGCGAAGCCGGTGGACGTCGGGAAGTATGACCTCGTGCTCCACCCCAGCCACCTCTGGCTCACTATCCACGAGAGCATCGCGCACCCCACGGAGCTCGACCGCGCCCTCGGGTACGAGGCGAACTACGCCGGCACCTCCTTCGTCGCGCCGCCGGAAAAGTTCCTCGGCAAGTTCCGCTACGGTCCCGACTTCATGAACATCCAGGGAGACCGCTCCCAGGAAGGCGGTTGCGCGACGATCGGTTGGGATGACGAGGGGGTGAAACCCGAGGAGTTCCTCATCATCAAGAATGGGGTCGTCAACGACTATCAGACCACGCGCGAGCAGGCGTCGTGGCTCAAGTGGTGGTACGATGCACAGAAGCGACCTGCTCGCTCGCATGGCTGCTCGAACGGCGATTCGTGGTCGAGCGTCCAGTTTCAGCGGATGCCGAACGTCTCGCTCCTCCCGGGCCCGCGCGACATCGGTTGGGACGACCTCATCGCCGCCACCGACCGTGGAATCGCCATCGTCGGCGATGGGTCGTTCTCCATCGACCAGCAACGCTTCAACGCCCAGTTCGGCGGCCAGGTGTTCCACGAGATCCGGGGCGGCAAGATCGTCGGCGTCCTCAAGGATGTGGCGTACCAGATGCGCACGCCCGACTTCTGGAACGCCATGGACATGATTGGCGGCCGCCGCAGCTACGAGATGGGCTCGAGCTTCTTCGACGGCAAGGGACAGCCCGGGCAGGTGAACGCCGTGAGCCACGGCTGCGTCCCGGCCCGCTTCCGGAACATCAACGTCATCAACACCGGCCGGAAGGCGTGAGCCGCCTCTCCCAACTACGCGCATGAGCCGACTTCGCACTGCCGCCGACGCGCCCAGGCGCCTCATCCCGCATGCCGCCGACGCGCGCGTCATCTCGCGCGAGGACGCGCAGGTCCTCATCGAGCGCACGATCAAGCGCTCGCGAGCCGACGCGATCGTGGTCTCGCTCGGCAGCGGCTATACGGGCAACACGCGCTTCGCCGCCAATCAGATGTCCACCTCCGGCGGCGTCGAGAACGCCAACCTGAGCGTGACGAGCTCGTTCGGCCCGAAGCACGCCGCCGTCTCCACGAATGACTTCTCCGACGAGGGACTCGAGCGCGCAGTGGAGCAATCAGAGGCCCTCGCCCGCCTCGCGCCCGACGATCCGGAAGCGATGCCCGCGTTGCCGTCGCAGAGCTACGGCGGGGTGGACGCCTACTTCGAGTCCACGGCGTCGCTCACGCCGGAGGACCGCGCGCGCGCGGCTCTCACGGCGCTCGAGCCCGCGCGCGCGGCGCGCGATCTCTCGGCGGCCGGATTTCTCGTCACCGGAGCGAGCTCGAGCGCGATAGGCAACAAGGCGGGCCTCTTCGCCTACCATCGCGCGACGAACGCGAACTACACGCTCACCGTGCGCACCGCGGACGGTACCGGCTCGGGGTGGGCGGGCGCGGAGCATAACGATTGGTCGAAGCTCGACGTCCGTGCCTTGAGCGAGCGAGCGATCGGGAAGGCGCGGCTCTCGCGCAACCCGGTCGCGATCGAGCCCGGACGCTACACGGTGATCCTGGAGCCGCAGGCGGTCGGCGACCTCGTGCAGCTCGTCGGCTCCTACGCGGACGCGCGCGCCTCGGATGAGGGACGCAGCCCATTCGTGAAGCAGGGCGGCGGCAACAAGATCGGCGAGAAGATCGTGGATCCGCGCGTCACGCTGATCTCCGATCCCGGGGACACCGAGATTCTCGCCCGGCCCTTCGACGGCGAGGGTCTCCCGCTCGGCCGGCAGGTCTGGATCGAGAACGGGGTGCTCAAGCAGCTCTACTACTCGCGCTTCTGGGCCCGGAAGCAGAGCCGTACCGCCACTGGCGCACCCAGTTCGTTCAAGCTTCTCGGCGGCACGAGCTCCCTGGACGAGATGATCGCATCCACACCACGCGGCATCCTGGTGACGCGACTCTGGTACCTGCGCGAGGTAGACCCGCGCACGATCCTCTACACGGGCCTCACGCGCGACGGCACCTTCCTCATCGAAAACGGGAAGATCTCGCGAGCGGTGAAGAATCTCCGCTTCAACGAGTCGCCGCTGTTCATGCTGAACAACATCGAGGCGCTTGGGCATCCCGTACGTCTCGCCGGCACCGAGGCCGGCGGCGCGGTCGTGATGCCGCCGCTCAAGGTGCGGGACTTCACGTTCACAAGTCTATCGGACGCGGTATAGGCCCGACGCCTACCGGGAATACCTTCCGTTCGCCAGCTCGATGATGCGGACGATCAGCGCGTCGTACTCCAGGCCTGATTTCGCCGCGGCGCGCGCGAACTCGCTCTCGCGCTCGAGGTAGCAGTTCGGATTTACTTCGATCACGTAGATCTCCTCGGAGTCCGTCACGCGGAGGTCGATGCGTCCGTAGTCGCGTAGACGCAGTGCGTGAAAGGCATCGAGCGCGACTTTCTGAATGCGCTCGGTGAGCACCGCGTCGAGGTCTGCGGGGAACACCGACTTCGTCCCGGCGAACTCGGCGCCCGACCCCGCGCCATCCTCGCCCCACTTCGCCTCCCAGCTTGCGATCTTCGGCTTGTCCTTCGGGAAGTTCGAGAAATCCATCTCGACGATGGGAAGTGGCTGCGCGTCGGAGTTGCCCAGCACGCCGACGTAATACTCGCGCCCATCGATGAACTGCTCCACTAGCGCGGGTTGCTGGAACTCGCGCTGCACGGCGCCGATGCGCTCGAGGAGTTGCGAGATGTCGTTCGCGACCGACTTCGAGGTCACGCCGAGCGACGCATCCTCCTGCGGCGGCTTCACGATCACCGGGAATTCCATCGACTGGAGCGACTCCACGGCGCCACGGAACATCGATGCGAACTTCGGCGTCTGGATTTTGTGGAAGTTGAGCACCTTTTGCGCGAGCGTCTTGTCCCCCGCGAGGATGAGGCCCGCCGGACTCGAGCCCGTGTAGCGGAGACCGAGCAGGTTGAGAAGCGCTGCCACGTTCGACTCGAGCGCGCTCTTCCCACGGAACGATTCCGCGAGGTTGATGATCAGATCGGGCCGCGCCGCCGTCAGCGATTCGACGACCGGAGTGACCTCGCTGTTGACCTCGAGGCGCGAGACCTGATGGCCCCCTCGCCCGATCGCTTCCTCGAGTTGGCCGAGGACCGGATCTTCGGGTGGTTCAATCGCGTCGTGGGTGTGCAGAATCGTGATGTTCACGTGATGTTCATTCGCCGTCGTTGGGGGGGCCCGCGTCCAGTGTGTCCGTGTACCTGAAGTTCATGATCACCGCCGTGCCGAACGCTGTCAGCTCGATGAGGGTAGATGACTCACGATCGCGCACGCGGAGATCCAATGCGTCGGCGCGCTCCGCGAGCATGTCCACGAACCGCCGCACCATTGCCGCTCCCTCGCCCGTCCAGTACGAGATCCGGCGCACGACTTCGCGACGATGCTCGCGCAGGAACCGGGCGGCAGTCTCGCGCTCGTCGCGCGCCTCCTCTGTCGCCGTGGGGAGGGCGAAGATCGTCCGCAGGTCGCCGTCGAAGTGACGCTCATCGCTGATCGGGAGCGCCTCGTCATTCTCCCGATAGTGATCCTCGACGGTGTAGTCCATTGACTCCACCGGCAGGTCATCCGGCGTCGGCGCCAATACGTCGGGTGCCTCGGCACCGACTTCGACCATCACGCCATCTACGTACTCGAGTTTGGCGAGCGCCGGCCATCCGGCGTATACCTCCCGCCAGTTCGTGTCCGGTGTGAGCCACACCGCGAACGTCTCGGCGAAATCCTCATCCGGATGCTTCTGCGCGTACCAGCCGAGAATGTGTCGCACGAACTGCCGCGAGAGCGGATCCACGCGATATCGGTCGCGGTACGGCCTCGAGTACGGACCGAACTGCTGTCGCCAGTCCGCCCGGTTATACAGCCGGTACGCGTAGTTGAACGCGTGCCCGGCTTCGTGCCGGAGGAATCGCATGGAGTCGAGCTCGCTCTCGACCTCCACTGCCACCTCCTCCTCGATTCGCGACAGTCGAGGGTCCGCCAGGTAGAACGGCACGCCGATGACTGGCGTATCGTCCGGGCAGCCCCACTGGTCGCTGAGGTAGATCGGCGGCCGGAACGCGAGCCCCTTGGCCGCCAGCTCCTCGTAGAGCTGCGTCGTCAGGCGCTCGACGAGCGTCCCGGGTATGGCTAACCCGAGCTCCGAGATGCGACGCGACAGCAGAGTCCGTCGTTCACCTTCCCACTCCTCGAATGGCTCGCGCACGATCTCCAGCTCAAAGCAAAGCGCATACCGGACACGAACAAAACGGGGCGCCGAGCTAGCTCGGCGCCCCGCGTGTCGCATACGGTGGCGGTTGGAGGGCCGCGATCACGCGGCCTTCGTGACCGGCGCCGGCTCGGGCGCATCCGGCGCCGGCCCCCAGACCCAGGCGCGCACGACTGGCGCCGGCTCTTCCCTTCGTCCCCCCGAGATGATGATGCCGATCGGTTCGTCGCCGCCTCGCTTCTGACGAGAGATTCCCATGATGACACTCCCGGATAGGAAAAAGTCCCCGGAACGGTCGGGGACGGCAGCTCTATAGGCAGCAGCTGTGCCAGTGGGAGTCGGTTACATAACACGTTGTGTTTCCTTGGGTTCCCAAAAGACGAATGGCGCCTCAGGCGCCATTCGTCGCGATTCGACACGTGCGGGACATCGTCGTTCGTGTCGAAGCGCTACGCTACCTTTCGAGCCAGGAAGGTGTCACTCGTGCTGCTCCCACGCTCCACGCTTGTCTGCCACCCGGAGTAACTCTGTGACAGCTGCTCGAGCATGGCGGCTGCCTCAGCGCCGGCAATGTTCTGGACGACGTGGAGACCGCCGGCCGTCGTCGCCGTTTGCAGGAGAGAGAGCACGCGCCCCCGCTGCTCGGTCGGCAACGTGGTGAACGCGTTCGCGCCGCACACGAGCGCATTGAGCGGCAGGTCCGGCGACCACGTGGCGAGATCCGCGACGAACCCGCGCAAATGCGTCGTAAGGCCGACCTCGACCGCCGCCGACAACACCCGCTCGACCACGTCCTCGACTGGATCGATGGCCGTCACCGCGCACCCGTTCGCGGCGAGGAAGAGCGCGGAGCTTGCCTCCTCGAATCCCGCGACGAGCACATGGCCAGACGTGGCGACCGGGACGGTGCGTACCACCGCCGCGTCCGCGGTCATGCCCCATCGCTCCGGACGGCGAAACTCGGCGAGCGCGTTGAGCCGGCGCCTGCACCAGGTCCGGTAGACCGGCAGCCGCAATCGCTTGCGGATGATGCGGTCCACCTCCTCGCTGAGGAGGAGCTCGGTGAGCGCGAGCTGTTGCTGTGCGGCGAGGATGGAGACGGCTTCGTCGCCGATGCGTAGTAGCACACTGCGCGGAACCGAGTCCTTGTAGGCCTCGAGTTCGCTCTCGATGTACAGCTCGTATTCGTACTTGAGGGAGCGCGGACGCAGCGACATGACACGACTACCAAGCAGGTGGGAGGCGTCAAGGTAGACGCTTTGGCGCGCGATGCAAGTGCCAAATTCTGTGCCCCGGTTTCGCGCTTGAGCACCGCCGACACGGCCACTAGCTTCTCGCTCCGTGCCCGAGCTTCCGGAGGTCGAATTTGCGGCGGCAACGCTCGATTCCGCCGTGCGCGGGAAGACCATCGCGCGAGTTACGCTGCATCATCCCTCGCTCGCGAAACGCGTGACGCGGTCCGCACTTCGCCGGCTCGAGGGGCTGCGGATCGTCGCCGTCGAGCGGCGCGGAAAACACCAGCTCATCGGCCTGAGTGATGGCTCCGCAATCCACGTTCATTTCCGCATGACCGGTGACTGGAGCGTGGGCCGTGGCGGCGATGCGGTTCCTCGGTTCATGCGCGCGCGCTTCGACCTCGCGGATGGTACGCGCATCGCGCTCGTGGACCCGCGAGCGCTCGCGACAGTCGCGCTGCTCGCCGACGGCGAAGATGCGCTTCCGCCGCTCGGCCCCGATGCGCTGGGGCGCGCCTTCACGGCCGCAGCTCTCGCGATCGCGCTTGGCCGGCGCCATGGGCCGATCAAGCCTGCATTGCTCGATCAGCGCATTGTGGCGGGGCTCGGGAACATCTATGCGGCGGAAGCGCTCTGGGAAGCGAAGATCAGCCCCACCGCCAGTGCATCCGGCCTCGCCCCCGCGCGGCGTGGTGCGCTCGTACGGGCCATTCGCCTCGTGCTGCGGCGTGCGAAGCGCCGGTCAGGGCGCTACGCCAACGGGGACGCCGAAGGGCGTTTCAAGGTCTACGATCGCGAAGGCGAGCCATGTCGGCGGTGCGGTGAGGCCATCGCGCGCATCGTGCAGGCGGGGCGATCGACGTACTATTGTCCGGCGTGCCAGGTGTAGCTCATCTCGCCGGGGAGGCGACGGTCCGGGCGGATGTCACGGCTCTTGGCTCACTCTCGAATGGTGCCGGGATGAATGCAGTCTTCCGCGCGCTCGCCGACCCGACCCGCCGCGAGATCGTCAGTCTGCTTCGCGAGGGCCCTCGAACCTCCGGCGAGATCGCCGAGCGATTTCCGTCGAGCTGGGCGACGATCTCGCGGCACCTCGGCATCCTCCGCGATGCGCGCCTCATTCTCGCTGAGCGCGATGGGCAGCACGTGCGTTACGAGCTGAACACGACAGTCGTGCAAGACATGATAGATCACGCCATGGGCTGGCTTGGAGCCGGGCGCCCCGATGCGTGATCCCGTCGCGCCGTGAGGTCGCCATGCGTAGATGGATCCCGCTTGCCCTGATCGCGGCCGCCGCGCTCTTCTCGACCCTCGTCTATCCGCGGCTACCCAGGCGGATTCCGACGCATTGGGGAATGGACGGCGTCCCGGACGGCTGGTCGGGCCGCGCGTTCGGCGTACCTCTTGCCGCTGGTCATGGCGGCGGTGTTGGCGCTCTTCCGCTTGCTACCGCGGCTCGATCCGCGGCGCGCGAACTACGAGAAGTTCGGTGAGACCTACGACCTCGTCGTGACGGCCGTCATGGTCGTGCTTCTCTGCATGCACGTGCTCGCGCTCGGCGTCGCGCTCGGGTGGCCCGTTCCGATCGGTCGGCTCGCACCTCTGATAGTCGGCGCACTGCTCATGGTGGTCGGCAACGTCTTGCCGCGTGCACGGCCGACCTGGTTCTTCGGGATCCGAACGCCGTGGACGTTGTCGAGCGATCGGGTGTGGGAGCGTACCCACCGGGTCGGCGGTTACATGATGATCGTCGCCGGTGCCACCATTGCGCTGTCCGGTCTCCTGTGGCCGCGCTGGGGAGGAACAACCGCTGTGCTCAGCGGTGCCGCGCTCAGTCTCGGGCTCCTCGGGTACTCATACGTCGCCTGGCGGCGGGAAACGGCCCGGTAGCGCTCTCCCGTGCCCGGACGTCAGTCCAGCGCCTCGAGGAGGGCGCCCTTGATGTAGCCGCTCTCCGGGATCGTCAGGATTTCCGGATGGTCGAGCGGTTGACCTCGCATCTCGCGCAACGCGATGCGGCGGCCGCTGTCCGCCGCGGCTGACTCGAGCATCTCCAGAAAGAGTGGTTTGCCGACGTGGAAGCTGCAGCTCGCGGTGAACAGCATCCCGCCCCGGGACAGCAGGCGCATGGCGCGAAGGTTGATCTCCTTGTAGCCCCGGAGCGCGGCGGGCAGCGACGGCCGCGACTTGGCGAACGCCGGGGGATCGAGCACGATGGTATCGTAGCGGGCACCCGCCGCTTCTTCGCTGCGCAGGAAGTCGAACGCATCCGCCTCGACGAAGCGGATGTTGTCGAGGGCGTTGCGGTCGGCGTTCTCGCGCGCGCGGGCCAGCGCGGCGGCGGAACTGTCCAGCGCGGTGACGCTGCTGGCGTTACTCGCGAGGTGCAACGCGAAGGACCCGTGGTAGCTGAAGCAGTCGAGGGCACGCCCGCGGCACACGGAGGCCGCGAGTATCCGGTTCTCGCGCTGGTCGAGGAAGGCGCCCGTCTTCTGCCCACCCCACGGATCGGCGAGGTAGCGAATGCCGTGCTCCAGGACTTCGATCTCGTGCGGTACCTCGCCAGCGAGCAGGGTCTTTTCGCGCGGAAGTCCTTCCTTAGCACGGACCGCAGCATCGTTGCGGGCGAGGATGCCGCTCGGCTCGCTGATCTGCTGGAGCGCGTGCACGATCGGCTCGCGGAAACGTTCGAGACCCGCGCTCAGGAGCTGTACGACGATCCAGCGATCGTATCGGTCTGCGATGAAGGAGGGGCATCCGTCCGCCTCACCGTGTATGAGCCGGTAGGCGGTCGTGACCGGGCGCAGGATCTCGCGGCGCGCGACCGCACTGGCGATGCGGGCATGCCACCATGCGTCGTCGATGCGGGCAGCCGGATCGCGGTCGAGGAGCCGGAGGGAGATCTCCGACGCCGGGCTCCAGAGTGCCCAGCCGAGTGCTCGTCCGGCGGTGTCGCGCACGGGGGTGGCACCGGCCGGGCTGTCCGGCCGCGCGGAGACATCGCTCCGGTAGATCCAGGGATGGCCGGCGGCCCATCGCCGGGCGCCTTTCGGGGAGACGATCGCGGACGGGTAGTTTTCTCGCATCGCGAGAAGCTACAGCGATTTATGGCGATTTGAAGCGCGCGTGCGTGGCGAGAGCGTGGCGTGTGTGCGGGGCCTGTGTTCGGGGCTTGCCCGGCGGGCGTGACCAATGTATTCTTCGCGCCCTTTCCGATCCGTGGCCGGCGTGAAGCGAGTCGATTGCCGAGCGTTGACACCCGGATCGGGAGCCATTAAAATTCGTGTCTTGCCCGCAATTCACATAGTCAGCAGGGCGTGAATCGCGGTCGCTATTTGACAAGTGATGGATTGAGGAGAGGTCGGGAACCTCGACGTCTGGGGCTCTCGACCGATCGTGGGACGTGAATTCTCATCGGGCTTGGTGGTCGGCGCGAGCCGGCTGTCGACGTTTCGATGAGTCACAAGATTGCAGCCGATTGTAAGCGCGTGCTCTGCTTGGGTGCGACGAGAGTCGTAGTCAAGCGAGCGAGGGCGTGCGGGGGATGCCTGGGCACACGGAGGCGAGGAA
>JBBJNN010000013.1:0-51186 GCA_037720885.1 Gemmatimonadaceae bacterium
CGGTTTCTCGACTGCCACCGGCTCCTCAACGGGGGCAGCAGCGCCTCGGGCCCCGGCGGTTGCCTTCCCCGCGGAGCGACCGCGCCCGCCTCGTGGCCGCGCCGGCCGTGCCGGTCGCGCCGGTTGCGACTCTGGCTCACTCGCGAGGTCCTCGGCGCTCGGCACGATGTTCGGCTCCGAGGCGTCCGCCGCAGTGTCGGGCACCGCCGCGGATGTCGGCATCGGGACGAACTCCTCGACCACGCCGATGTTCAGCAACTCCGGCGGGAGCACGCCGCCACGCCCGCCACGACCAGTCGGGCCGCGCTGACGGATCCCGCGCCGGAGCGCCGCCGCGTTCGCCGCACTGCGGCCAGCCTGGCTCGGGTCGGGCTGCGGAGCAGCGATGGCCTCCGCCTCCTGCAACTGCTGCGCGATCGGTTGCGCGCGCACCGCGGACGCCACCTCGTAATCGTCGCCGCGCTTGCGCAGGTCGATGAGGTCCGCGTCGTGCGCGTCACGGAGGATGCGGACGAAGAACCGCTCGGACAGACTCTCCGAGTCGCGCCCGAGGAGATCGCGGGCGGCTCGCCGCACATCGCTCGCGCGCACGGCCGCATCGCCGCCAGCGGTGAGCTGCCCCACCGCGCGACGCACGAGGTCGAACGCCTCGTCGCGGGTGAGGCGCTCCCCGGTGAGCTCCGCCGCCAGTGCCGCGCTCCCGGTGGCGGCCGCGGTGCGCTGCGGTGCCGGTTCCGGCGCTACATCGCGCGTCTCAGGCTCCGGGAAGGGCGACGAGGCGCCCGATCCGAGCGCGTCGCGCATGCTCGCGCCGAGGTGTGCGAGCGCGGGCTCCCCATTCGTGGGTGCACTGATTCCGGCGCCGCGCTCACCGCGGTCGGGCCGCTCGCCGCGACCCCGGCCGCGACCCCGGCCGCCGCGACGGCCGCGGGAGTCGCCATCGCCACGGGACTCATCGCGCTCCGGGCGGCGCTCCGTACCCCGCTCTCCCCCGAGCTGCTCGAGGCCGACCGGCGGCGCGGCCACGTGCGCGACCGGCGCGGGCGCACCATCCCCTGCGACCACCGCGCCCGTCCGATCGGCGAGGCCGACCTCGAGCTGGCCATTCTCGAGCCGCGTCAACTTCACGAGGCCACGCGTGGCGGCCTCCTGTACGAAGCGGGAGAACTTCGCCATGCCGAGATCCTTCTCGTCGAAGGTGGCGTCGAGCTCCTGCATCACTTGCTTGAGGCGGTCCGAGCGCATCACGTCGCCGTTCCGCTTCATCTTGCCGAGCGCCTCGACGACGAGCTCCCAGGGATCCCACTTCTTCTGCTCCTCGTCGTTCGACTTCACGAGCCCGGCGAGCGAGTTGTAGCTGTAGTACTCGTCGCAGTTCATCACCAGGAGGTCGCTCGACGATTCGCGGATGCCGACACCGATGACGTACTTGCCGTACTCCTTGAGCTTCGTGACGAGACTCGCGAAGTCCGAGTCGCCAGAGAGCAGGATGTAGGTGCCGATCTCTGGACGCGTGAAGACGAGCTCCATCGCATCCACGGACAGGCGGATGTCCGTGGCATTTTTCTTCGACGACCCATACGCCGGCGCCATGATCATGTCGATCGAGGACTCGGCCAGCGGGACGATGTACTGCGGGTAGCGGCGCCAGTCGGCATACGCGCGCTGGACGGCCACCTTCCCCTTGATGATGTCGCTGCCGAGGAGGTTGCGGAGCTCGTTGCCGAGGTCCGACCGGATCCCCATCGTGACGTTGTCGAAGTCGATGAGGAGCGCGGCGTTCGGGGCGTGGTGGAAGGGGGCGGGGGCGCCGTAGACGGCGGGCGAGATCGCCTGCGGGCCGCGGTGCATGGGGACGGCGGGGGCCCGTGGGCCGGACGGCCGTTGGTTGCGTGAATTCATCGAGCCGGTGATCGTGGCTGCGGGCCCGCGCGAGGCGGTCCCAAGTGAGCGAGTCCGGGCACGCCGAGGGCGCGCGGGCTCAAAGGATCGAGCTCACACCTGCGAGCTCGTGGCCGTGTGGTCGAGCGCGACGACGCGCTCGAGTTCCCGCCGCTTCACCTTGCCGCTCCCGGTCATCGGGAAGCGATCGAAGAAGCGAACGAGGTCGGGAATCTTGTAGTCGGCCATCGTGTCCCGGGCGAAGGTCTTGACCTCCTCCCCGGTGATGACCGCGCCTTCGACGGGCACGATGCACGCGCAGACCAGCTCCCCCATGATGTCGTGGGGGATACCGATCACGCAGACATCGTCCACTCCGGGGTGCGCGCGGAGCTGATCTTCCACCTCGCGCGGGTAGATCTGATACCCGCCACGGGTGATCGTCTCCTTCGAGCGACCCACGATCTTGATGTAGCCTTCCTCATCGATGATCCCGAGGTCACCGGTGAGGAAGAAGCCCTCCGGGGAGAACGACCGCGCCGTCTCCGCGGGCATGCGCGAGTACCCCTGCATAACGTTGCCGCCGCGCACCGCAAGCTCGCCCACGGCTTCGGGGCCGTGGAGCGCGCCGGTAACGAAGTCCACCGCCTTCACCTCCACGCCGGGCAGCGGCCGGCCCACAGTGCTGCTGCGCTTCTCCTCCGGATCGGAGAACCGGGTGACGGTCACGATCGGCCCCGTCTCCGTGAGCCCATACGCCACCTGCACATCGCACCAGCGGCGGATGCGACGCACGAGGTCGTCCCCCACCGCGCCACCCGCGACGACCCCGGTGCGAAGATGCTTGAAGCGGGACGGGTCGAACGCCGGATCGCGCATGAGGAGCTGGTAGTGCGTCGGCACCCCGTGCAGGACAGTGATCTCCTCGCGCTCGATGAGCCGCGCCGCCTCGGCGGGATCGAACTTCTCCTGCAGCACCACCGTCGCGCCGGCGGCCAGCGTGCCGACCACGATGCTGAAGCCGAAGATATCGAACAGCGGGACCGCGACCAGCACGCGGTCGGTGGCGTCCATCTCCAGCGCCTCGCCAGTGCGCACCGCGGTCTCGACGATGTTGCGGTGCGAGAGACACACACCTTTCGGCTTCCCCATGGTGCCCGAGGTGTAGAGCACCGCGAGCGTCGAGGTATCCACGATCCCGTCCGCCGGCGGGGGTTCGCGGCCAGTGCCGCTCGAGAGCAGATCCTCGAACTGGAAGATCCGGTCGTCATACCACAGCTCCTCCTGCCCCACGGTGATCACGTACTGCAAGTCGGGCAGATCGGCGAGCACGTCCTCGAACAGCTGGAGGTAATCGGTGCCGTCGTAGCGCTCGGCAGCGAACGCCACGGAGGCTTCCGCGTGCCGGAGCTGATACTTGAGCTCGTGGTAATTGAGTCGCGGGTTGAGAGGCACCACGGTCGCGCCGAGTCTGGCCGCCCCACAGAGCGCGACGATCCACTCGGGCCAGTTCGGCATGTCGATGGCGACACGATCGCCCGCTTC
This sequence comes from Gemmatimonadaceae bacterium, assembly GCA_037720885.1. Lineage (GTDB taxonomy): Bacteria > Gemmatimonadota > Gemmatimonadetes > Gemmatimonadales > Gemmatimonadaceae > JACMME01. The sequence goes on from JBBJNN010000013.1 coordinate 3,427, forward strand.
CACCCCCAGCTCACCCAGCGCCGCCGCCAGCGCCGTTGCCTGCGTATTCACCTGTCCGTACGACAACGTGCGCCCACCGGCCACCAGCAGCGTGCGCTCGGGATGTTCCGCGGCGCGCGACGCCAGGACGTGACCCAGGGTCCACGAGTTCGTCATTCGGCTCCGATCGGGGGGCGCAGCATGAACCGCGGAAATGTAAGCAGCGCGGTTGCCGCCCGTAAAGCACAGAACGACAATGCGTCCTACTCCCCCATCGCCTTGATGACGACGCGCTTGGGGCGCCCACCGTCCCACTCGCCGTAGAAGACCCGCTGCCACGGCCCGAGGTCGAGCCGTCCCGCGGTGACCGGGACGATGACCTCATGCCCGACCGCGAGCGAGCGGAGATGCGCCGCGGCGTTGTCTTCTCCCGTCCCCGTGTTGTGGCGGTAGCGCTCGGGGTCCCAGGGCGCGATCCGCTCCTCGAGCCATCGGAGGATGTCGCCCCACAATCCAGGCTCGTGATCGTTGACGAAGACGGAGGCCGAGATGTGCATCGCGGAGACGAGCACCATCCCTTCGTTGATGCCGGCCGACGCGCAACAGGATTCGACGTCGTCGGTGATGTCGATGATCTCCTGGCGCTTCCGGGTGTTGAACGTGAGGTAGGCGGTGTGCGTTTTCATCAGCTGCGCGTGGCGGGTAGCGACCGTGCGGGAGCCGGATCCCGCGCGCGGTCGTTCGATGATACTCGCGGGCCGATCCCGCGTAGCTTCGTTCTTGGGGGGGGCCCCCCAAGGTATACGTCGTCACTACCCGTTACCCACGTCCCGACCCTATACATTCCCCGTGTCGCATTTCGAAACTCCGCACTCCTCACGTCGTATGGTGACCGTGTGAAGCGCCTGAGCTTTCGCACGCGTCTCATCCTCTGCCTCATTCTGTTCGCGGTCATCCCGGCGAGTGTCCTCATGCTCGGCGGCGCGGTGCTGGTGGGGAGCGCCTTGCCCGTCGTGAGTGGCGGCGGGGCATGGGAGCGCGTGGCGGCAACCGGTGAGCGCGCCATTCTTGCGGTGCGCGGGAACGGGCTGAGCGCGACGCAGCGCTCCGCGGTGGAGGCGCACGAGGTGGAGCTCAACGCCTCGCTCGAGCAGGCGCGTCGTGTTCGTTACCTGTCGGCCCGCGCACCGCTTGTCGCCGCGGTGATCGCGCTGGTGGGGCTCGCGCTGCTGGCGCTCCTCGCGTCGCGCGTCGCCGCGCACCTGAGCCGGCAGTTGAGCCGGCCGCTCGACGAGATCGTCGGATGGACACAGCTCATCGCGCGAGGGCAAGTGCTGCCCGACCATCCGCCCCGGCGCGGAGCGCCGGAGTTCGAGGTGTTGCGGCGACGGATGCGTCGGATGGCGCGCGAGCTCGAGGGCGCGCGCGAGCGGGAGCTGGAGGCCGAGCGGTTGGAGGCGTTCCGGGAGACGGCGCGGCGGGTGGCGCACGAGCTCAAGAACCCCCTCACGCCCATACGCTTCGCGGTCGCGCGATTGGTGCGCGAGGCGCCGCCCGGGTTGGCTGACGTGGTGGAGGTGCTCGAGACGGAGTCGAAGCGGCTCGAGGGGATGGCACGCAGCTTCGCGCAGTTCGGCAGGCTGCCGGACGGCCCGATGTCCGAGGTGGATCTGGGCGAGCTCGCGCGCTATACGGCGCGGGCGACGGTGCCGGAGCACGTTCCGCTCGCGCTGTCGGTGGAGGATGGCATTCCGATGGTTCGCGGGCATCATGACGCCCTGGCCCGCGCGCTGTCGAACGTGTTGATCAACGCAGTGGAAGCGTGCCGCGACGGTGGGAGCGTGGACGTACACGTTTCGCGCTCGGCGCATGGCGGCGCGCCGGCCGTGGAGCTGCGGGTTCGCGACAGCGGCTGCGGGATCCCGGCGCCACAGTTGGCGAAGATCTGGGAGCCATACGCCACGTTCAGGACGGGCGGTACCGGGCTCGGCCTTGCGATCGCGCGCCAGACGGTCCTCGCCCATCGCGGCGAGGTGGGTGCGTCGAGCGAGGTAGGCCGCGGGACGGAGGTCCGGTTCGTCCTGCCGGTGGACGGCGCAAGAGCGCTCGTGCCGGCGGACACGTAGGGTCGAAACGCACCGGGACCGGAAGCGCGGGGACTGCACGGAGGAGGGGCGACGCACTGCCCCTGCCGACCAGGCGTCACCACTGACCGAGGAGGGGCGATGGACGTACCCGGAGAGCTGATCCCGATCGTCATCTTCATCTGCATCACGACGATGGTCGTCGCCACGCCGATCGTGCGCGTGATCGCCACCGGCGGCGATCGGCCATGAGCGAAACCGAGCTCATCGCACTCGTTACCGTGTGCATCACGGGGTCGTTGACGATCACGAGCATCGCGCGCGCCTTCCTCCGGCGGAACGAGAGCAAGCGGGCGATTCCGCCTGGTGCGGCCGCGAGCGAGGAGCGGCTCGCGCGCATCGAGAACGCCGTGGACGCGATCGCCATCGAGGTCGAGCGCATCTCCGAGGGCCAGCGGTTCACGACGCAACTGCTGGCCGATCGCGTAGGGCCGGGCCGCGCACTGCCGGGGGCCGCGGAGACGCGGGCGGTACCACCGGGCCAGCGCCTGTGAGCCGAGGCTGGCTCTGACGCCCGGAGCGCGATGACCGCGGTTCTCATCGTTGACGACGAACCCAACATCCGCCGGATGGTCGGCGCGCTGCTCGGCGTCGAGGGCTACGAGGTGCGCGACGCCGCGGATGGGGCGAGCGCGGTCGCCAGTGCCTTCGAGAATGAGCCGGACGCGATCCTGCTCGACCTGATGATGCCCGGTGACGTAGACGGCATCGGCGTGCTCGGCAAGATCCGTGAGAAGCTGCCGGACGTCCCTGTCATCATGATGAGCGGGCGCGCCGGCCTGAGCGATGCGGTGAAGGCTACCAAGCTCGGCGCCTTCCACTTTCTGGAGAAGCCGCTCTCGCCCGAGAGTGTGCTGCTCACCCTCCGCTCCGCGCTCGAGCTGCGGCGCGCGCGGCAGGAGGCCCGCGCGCTGCGCGAGGATCTGGGTCCGGCCGGCACCATGGTGGGCGCGAGCGAGATAATGGCGCAGGTGCGCGAGATGATCGGCCGCGTCGCCCCGACGGACGCGCGCGTGCTGATCATGGGTGAATCGGGCACCGGGAAGGAGCTCGTCGCGGCCGCGATTCACCGCGGAAGCGCGCGACGCGACCGGCCCTTCGTCCGCGTCAACTGCGCGGCCATTCCACGAGACCTCGTGGAGAGCGAGATGTTCGGCCACGAGCGCGGCGCGTTCACCGGTGCGACGGACCGGCGCCTCGGCCGGTTCGAGCTGGCGCACCAGGGCACGCTCTTCCTCGACGAGGTCGGAGATCTGGGCGCCGAGGCGCAGGCGAAGCTCCTGCGGGCGATCGAGGCACGGGAGATCGAGCGCGTCGGCGGCGGGAAGCCCATCCCCGTCGATGTGCGGATCATCGCGGCAACGAACATGGATATCGACTCCGCGGTCTCCGAGGGCCGCTTCCGCGAGGATCTGTTCTTCCGCCTCAACGTGATCCCGATGACGCTCCCTCCGCTCCGGGATCGGGCCGAGGACATTCCGGCGCTCATCGCACACTACTCCGTGCTGCACGGAGCGCGTACCGGGCGGCCCGCGCCGCGCTGGAGCATGGACGCCGTGGAGGCACTCCGCCGCTACCGCTGGCCCGGCAATGTGCGCGAGCTGGCGAACATCATCGAGCGGATGGTGATCCTGCACGGTGGCGGCGCCGTGACGGCGGCGCAGGTGGGCGCCGTGCTCCCGACGGAGAAGAGCGGGACGCCGCCCGGGGGGCAGGTGGTCATTCCCCGAGAGAGCGCGCCCGCGGACGCAGGCGACCGGTCGCTGAGCGAGGCGCTCGATGCATACGAGCGAACCCTCATCTCGCGCGCGTTGTCCGATACCGGCGGGAATGTGGCCGAAGCGGCTCGCCGGCTTCGGACGGACCGCCCCAATCTCTACCGGCGGATGCGGCGCCTGGGCATTGGCTGGGGATCGGCCTGATCGCGAGCTCGACCTATGGATTCGAGATCCAGGCGCCCCGGTGCGACACGCCGGCCGACCGCTTGCCCGACCGCGGGCGACAGCGCGAGCCCGGTAAGCTGTTCGTTATCTTCCGGTTGAACGCTGCGCGGCGCACGGCACGGGCCGTGCGAGGCCGCTCGGCGATTCATCAGCCAGGAGCACTGATGCGTATAGCCCTCGTCGCGGGCGCGCTCGCCCTCGCGTCGGCATCGCTCGCCGCGCAGGTGCCCGACTCCGCTCGTCGGGACTCGGCGCGCGTCGTCGAGCGCGGGATGCCGCGCGAGGCGGCGCTCGACGCCGCGGCGCGATTCAACCGGCCGGCGGCGCTCCGCGCGAGCGGGAGCCTCGTCATCCCCGCGGAACAGGTCGTCAGTGGCGACGTCGCGGTCCTGCACGGACCGCTCACGGTCGCGGGGCACGTGCGAGGCGGCATCGTCGCCATCAACGGCGACGTGTTCTTCCAGGCCGGCGCGCGCGTGGACGGTGACGTCATCGTCGCCGGGGGTCTTGTTGACGGCGAGAGGAGCGCGACGATTGGCGGCGCCCTCCGGGTCTACGGTGCGGCGCTCGCATACCGGAAGGACGGCGACCTCATCGTGGCGGAGCCCGACGAGGAGCCGGCCGAGGGGCGTGCGGCGCGCTGGACGCGCCGGTTCGCCAGGCCGTGGTCCACGGCCAAGATCAGCCTCACCACCGGTGGCGTTTACAACCGCGTCGAGGGCCTCCCGATCTATCTCGGGCCACTGCTCGAGTACGATGGAGGCTCGTGGGGCGCTCGCGTTGCCGCGTACGGCATTCTCCGCACCTCCCACGACATCGCCTGGGACGGGGAGAACCTCGGCCACGACGCGACGGGCGAGCTCCGGTTGGGCAACTCCGGCAAGTTCTCGGTGGGTGGCCGCCTGTTCGACGTGGTGGAGGGCGTGGAGACGTGGCAGCTCAAGGACACGGAAGTCGGACTCGCCGCGCTCTTCCTGCGGCGGGACTTCCGCGACTACTACACGCGCCACGGGGCCGCCGGCTACGTGCGCCTGTTCGACGGCCGCGCGCTCGGGCTGACCCTCTCGTACAGCGATGAGCGGTGGGGTACGCGAGACGTCCGCGATCCACTCTCGGTGTTCCGCAACAACTCGCCGTGGCGCCCGAACCCCGCGCTGGACGAGGGACGCTTCCGCATCGCGGGCGCTGCCGTGACGCTCGACACCCGGAACGACGAGGATGACCCCTGGTCCGGGTGGCTCGTCTCGGCGGACGTGGAGCGGGGTGCGAGCCGCGCGGCGACGCTCGCGCCGGTGCCCACCCTCGCGCGAGCCGTGATCGCCGGACGGACCCCGGTGACTTATACGCGGGCGTTCCTCGACGCGCGGCGGTACAACCGCGTGTCACCGGGAGGGCAGCTCAACCTGCGGGCAGTGCTCGGCGGCTGGGTCGGGGGCGATCCGCTGCCGCTCCAGCGCCGATTTTCGATGGGGGGAGTGGGCTCGCTCCCGGGCTTCGACTTTCGGGACGCCACTGGTCCGGACGCGGCGATCACCTGCGGCGGTCGGGCGCAGCGCGGACGGCCAGCCCTCTGCGAGCGGGTCGCGCTCGTCCAGGCCGAGTACCGCGGCGACCTCCATTTCACCGTCCGCGAGCGCAACCCCGGCCGCGTGATCCGCCGGGCGTGGCGACGTTGGGTCGGCTTCGACCGGACCGGCCAATGGGTGTTGTTCGCCGACGCGGGACGCGGATGGCTGGTGGGATCGGAGCGGATCGGAACGGCGCAGTACGAGCGTGGCGCGTTGCCTCCGCTCCGCACCGTCCAGACGGATATCGGTGGTGGATTGGACTTCCAGATCCTCGGATTCTTCGTCGCGAAGTCGACGTCCCGATCGAACGAGAAGCCAAACTTCTTCGTCCGGCTGAGGCACCGCTTCTGATCAGAAACGCGTGCCTCCTCGTCGCCGCGACTCTCCTGCTGGGCGCCACGGAGCCGGCGCCGCAGCAAGGGGTGACGCTCGACGTCGAGCTTCCGCCCCCCCCCCAGCGGGTGGAGCCGCCGAGCGTGCGCAGTCGGCACGTCCTCTCGGATAGTCGCACGCGCGACCTGCTCCATCACGGCTTTCCGGCGCGTCTCCACTACCGGCTCGAGCTCTGGTCCACGAGCGGGTGGTTCGACAACCAGGTCGGGAAAGCCGAGTGGGACGTGATCGTCCGCTTCACGCCGCTCGACAAGCGCTATGCGGTCCTGCGCATCGAGAACGACCGCGTGTCGCAGCTCGGGCCCTTCGAGCGGTTCGACGAGGCGGTCGCCGCGGTCGAGCGTCCGTTCCGCCCCGAGATTCGCGCGCCCGCTCGCCGCGACAAGCAGTACTATCGCCTCGTGCTGGACGTCGCGATGCTGACGGTGAACGATCTCGATGAGGTGGAGCGCTGGCTCCGCGGCGAATTCCGCCCGGCGGTTCGCGGCCAACGGAACCCTGGCACCGCGATCACGCGGGGCGTGCGCTCGCTGGTGGTCGGACTGCTCGGGAGCCAGAACCAGGAATACCAGATGCGAACGCGAACGTTCGTGCCATAGCAGCAGCTCCCGGGAGGGCGGCCGGGAGTCGCTGCTACGCCCGCTTTTCCAGGACCTCCAACTGGTGGAGCATCCCTTCGCCATAGAAGAGACGGATGTACTTCGCCTGCGGCGGGGTGAGTCGGCGCACCGCCCAGCTCAGATGCACGAAGTGCGGCTCCACCGGTGCGTGCATCGGGTACATCCCGATCTCTTCCGGTAGCCGGTTGCCTTTCCGGGCATTGCACGAGCTGCACGCGGTGACAACGTTCGTCCAGTCGTTCGTGCCGCCGCGCGAGAGCGGCACCAGGTGGTCGCGCGTGAGCGACTCACGCGGGCGCAGGTCTGCCCCGGCGCGCCCGCAGTACTGGCAACGATACTGGTCGCGCGCGAACAGGAAAGTGTTCGTCACCTGACGGCGGAAGCGGCGCGGCACGTGGATGAACTTCACGAGCCGGATGACCGCCGGCCGTGGGATCGCCAGCCGCTCCGATCGTACGACGCGCTCCGCGTCGGCCTCCACGATCTCCGCCTTGCCATCGAGCACCAGGCGGAGCGCCCGTTTCATCGGGACCATCGTGAGGGGCTCGAAGGACGCGTTCAACGCAAGACATCCGAAGATCACACTCACCTCCGCAGCATACAGAAACTCCCGCCACGAGCGACCGGCGGGAGCATTCAGCGACTACGGTTCGACACCGACACCCCTTGGCGCCGGGGAAACTTGGCGCCTTCGATTCGTTGTACGCCAGGACGCGCAGCCGCGTGCCCGTGCCTCATGCGCTCGCCCCCGTGGCCGGCGCCGGGCACGGCCTTGGCCTCGTGCCGGACGTGCATCCCTTCGCGCGAGACTCGCCCATCGCGCACCTCGTCTCAGGGTTCGGCACCACGAAATCCGTACGCCGTTACCGGCGATGATTGCAAGATAAACGCGGGAAACGGGATCGTGTAGAGCACCCCTCAGCGCCGCGTGTCCGGGCGCCCCCTCGCCCCTCGACCGCTCTCGGCCGCTCGCCACCCGGCCAGCGCCGCGGCGGTGGCGCGCACGCGGCCAGCGAGGCCTGGGTCCGCGCGGAACAGGCGCCCGTCGTCCACAAGCACCTCCCCCCCGACCATCACGAACGATGCGGCGTGTCCGCCAATGCCGAAGACCGCGGCGGCGGCCGGATCGTGGATCGGGGTCGTGCGAAGTTCGCCCGCGGGAAAGGCCACGAGGTCGGCGTCCTTTCCCGGCTCCAGGGAGCCGACTCGCGCATCGAGCCCGAGCGCGCGCGCGCCACCGAGCGTCGCCAACTCGAGCGCTTCGCGTGCGGGTAACACCTCGGGTGAGCGAAGGTGGGCGCGCTGCGCCAGCGCGGCGACACGGGCTTCCTCCAGCATGTCCATCCGGTTGCTGCTCGCGACCGAGTCGGAGCCGAGGCCCACGCGGATGCCGGCGCCGAGCATGCGCGCCAACGGCGCGATTCCGTGCCCGAGCTTCGCGTTCGAGACCGGGCAATGCGCCACAGGGGACCCCGAGTCGGCGATCACGGCGATATCGCGCTCGTCGGCACGAACGCAGTGGATGAGCATTGGCCGATGCGCGAGAACGCCCAACGCCGCGAGCAGCGCGATCGGCGATCGCGCCCGCGGCTCCACAGCGATGCCCCGCCGCCGGAGCCCGTCCGCGAACGCACCGGCACCCTCCACCACCAGACGCTGCTCCTCCTCGCTCTCGGCGATGTGAATCGCCATCGGCAACCCTTCCGCGTCCGCGAATTCGCTCGCCGCGGCGAAAAGATCGTCGCTCACCGTGTAGGGCGCGTGCGGCGAGATCCCAACGCGTACCAATTGCGACTCGAGCGCGCGATGCGTAGCCACCTTCGCGCGCAGCTCGGCCACCGCGATCTCGCACTGTGCTGGCGCCGGCCCAAAAACCTCCTGGTACATGATCCCGCGCACGCCCGCTTCGCGCAGCGCCTGCATTGCCACGCCGGAATCGCATGTATCCGCGAACGTCGTGATCCCAGCCATGATCCCTTCGGCGACGCCCAGGCGCGCGGCGTCGAGCATGCGTTCGGGCGTGAGCACCGCGCGCTTGGCGCGCTGCAGCGTGTCTATCCACGCCCCAAACGACAGGTCCTCGAGGAACCCGCGCATTGCGGTGAGCTCGAGGTGCGTGTGCGCGTTGACCAGGCCGGGTAGGAGAATCGCGTCGCCGAGGTCGCGATCTGCGCCAGGCGGTGCCCCCGCGCGTTCCCCGGCGTAGACGATTTGCCCGCCGTGCACGACGACCGTGCCGTCGCGGATCGGCGGTCGCGAGATCGGCAGGAGGTGGGCGGCGTGGTAGCGGATCACGAGCGCCGCATTACCTCACGACCGTTTCCCGTGTACCCAGGGGTCAAAGAGATCTTCATCCGGCACGCCGATCCCCCTGGCGAATGCGAGCCCGAACTCGACATCCGCCACCTGCTCCGGCGTATGACCGTCCGAGCCCAGGGAAAGCCGGATGCCGGCGGCGTGGGCGCGGCGAATGAAGCGTTCGTGCGGGCGGTAGCGTGACGAGATCTCCATCGCGAGGGCCGCGACCGCGCGGCCCCCGCGCTCCTCCGTCCACATCTCCTCGAGCGGGATGTGCCGGAACGGGAGCGGCAGCAGCGTGGGGTGCGCGAGGATCTCCACCGGCATCTCGCGCGCGAAGCGCTCCAGGTTCTCGATGTGGATGTCCATGTACGCGTCTGGCGTCAGGCCGTCAGGCACCCGACGCGAGAAAGCGTAGACCAGCCCGCCCGTGGGTGCCTGCACCGCGTGGATGGACCCGATGCGGTGCGTGAAGCGCGCCGTCAGATCGTCCGGCAGCTCGCGCCAGAGCGCATCGTGCCAGCAGAACTCGCCCCCGCGGGCGACCTCGAACTCGTCGAGCTCGTCGAGGTACTCGCGGACTCCCTCGACCGTTTTCACGGAGTACGCGACATCCCCCGAGAGATGGTCAGCCACGCTCGGTCGCACCCCGCGGGCCCGGGCCGCTTCCGCGAGCTCCGGCACCGTGAGATAGCCATCCGACATGATCGTGTGGGCGTGGCAGTCGATCGGCTGCCAGCTCATACCGTGCTCATGCCGTGCTCATGCCGTGCTCATGCCGTGCTCATGCGGTCTTCATCGCGCGCCAGCGCGCGTCATAGCGCGCCCGCCTCGTGCTCGTGCCGGCCACCCCCAGTTCTTCCACTCCGGGGCGCGCCGCCTCACGGCGGAAGCTTGAAGGGATTGGGTGCGGGGCGCGTCGAGTCGCGGGGCGGGCGCGCAGGCTGCGGGCCGGCCGGCAGGGGCGCGGCGCCAGGTACGGTGCGGGCGGCAGCGGACGCGGTGTCCGTCGGCGTGCCAAGATTGAACGGGGAGTGCACGTCGCACTCCTGCACCGGCTCCGTACCCGGGATGAAAAACTCATACACCACCACTTCGGTGGGACAGAACGGGTTGCGGAGCATCCCGGTGGTCTTGTCGATCTCCCGCGCGGTGAGAGCCTGCGGCCGGGACCAGTCGGGCGGAGCGGGTCGGCGCTGGTAGACCTCGGTCATGAACGCGGTCCACGCCGGCGCGGCGAGGCGACCGCCCTGCGCATTGGGCTGGATCTTCTGCGGCTTGTCGAACCCCATCCAGAGGCCCGCCACGATGTCGGGTGTGTAGCCAACGAACCAGACGTCGGTGCCATCGTTCGTCGTGCCGGTCTTCCCTGCGGCGGGGACGCGGAAGCCCTGGCCCCACACCGCACCGTAGGCCGTGCCGTGGCGCACGACATCCTTCATCATATCCACCATCAGCCAGGCTTCCTCGGGCGATAGCACTTCCGTGCGCACGGGGCTGGCCTGCCAGAGCACTTCGCCGCGGGCGTTCTCCACACGCACGATCCCATAAGACGTCGCGCGGATACCGAGCGTCGCAAAGGTCGTGTACGCGCTCACCATCTCGAGCGGGTACACGTCGGCCGCGCCGAGATGGATGGATGGGTATGGCGGAATGTTCGTGGTGATGCCGAAGGCGCGCGCCATCGCGATCACGCTGCCCTCACCGAGCTCGCGACCGAGCCGCACGGTGGCGACGTTCCGCGACATGTACAGCGCCCGGCGCATCGTGATCGGGCCCTCGAACTTCCCATCGTAGTTCTGTGGCGAGTAGACGCCCCCCTCCGGCAGCGGGAGCGCGAGCGCGGAGTCCACCAGGATCGTGGATGGCGGGCGGCCGTTGCGGATCGCGTCGGCGTAGACGAATGGCTTGAACGTGGAGCCCGGCTGCCGCAGCGCTTGCGTGGCGCGGTTGAACTTGGAGTCGTCGAAGTCGCGACCGCCCACCATCGCACGGACGGCCCCCGTGCGCGCATCGAGCGCGATGAAGGCACCCTGTAGATAGGGCGAGCCGGGCGCGGCGGGATCGCGCTCACCTGCGGCGCCCTGCGCTTCGTATCGCTCGTAGGTGGTGTGCTTGAACTTGCCGTACTTGCCCGACTCCACCGCCTTGAGCTGCGCCTCGAGCGACCGCTCGGCGGCCGACTGCATCGCGACGTCGAGCGTCGTATAGACCTTGAGGCCATCACGGTAGAGGCGCTGCCCGAACTGCTCGTCGAGCTGACGGCGGACCCATTCCACGAAGTAGGGCGCCAGCTCGCCAGCCTCTTCCTTCCGAGCGAGCCGGAGCGGGTAAGCGCGTGCGAGGCGGGCATCGGCATCGCTCACCGCGTGTTCCCGCCGCATCAGCTCGACCACGGTATTGCGGCGCTGCACCGCGCGCTCCGGGAAGCGGCGCGGGTTGTACCGCTCGGGACCCTTAGGGAGCGCGGCCAGCATGGCGCCCTCGGAAAGGTTGAGGTCGCGCACCGACTTGCCGAAGTAGCGCTGCGCGGCCGTCTCGACGCCGTACGCCCCGTTCCCTAGGTAGATCTGGTTGAGGTACAGCTCGAGAATCTTGTCCTTCGAGAATTGCGATTCGATCGCGCGCGCGACCTTCGCTTCCTTCAGCTTGCGTATCGGACTCTTGTCGCGCCGCGAGATGCGCTCGGGGAAGATGTTGCCCGCGAGCTGCATCGTGATCGTGGAGAATCCCTGCACCCAGGCGCGCGCCTGCACGTTGCGGAGCACCGCTCCGGGCACCCGGATCCAGTCAATGCCCGAATGGTCGTAGAAGCGCTTGTCCTCGGTGATGACGAACGCCTGCCGGATAGGCACCGGAATGTCCGACAGCTTGACGAGCGTGCGACGTTCCTGACCGATCTCGGTGATGAAGCGTCCGTCGGCACCATAGAGCTTCGACGTCTGGCGCGGCGTGAAGTCGTCGAGCACGCCGATGGACGGGCACTGGCCGCCGCGGCAAACGAGCGACCAGGAGGCGTACGCGATGCCGAGGCCGAAGGCGGCGCCGAAGGTGACGACGAGGGCTGCGGCGCGCCCGAGCGGCAGCCGGCCAATGGTGCGCCTCTTCCGCTCAGCCACGCCGGGCGGAGCGGGGCGTCGCGACGGGATGGCGGCCGCGGGCGGACGAGCGTGGGATCGTGAGCGTCATGAGGCGAAGCGTGAAGGTAACCGCGGGCCTGGGGGTGAGCAACGCGGTCGGCGGCGCGCGCGCGACAGCTTCACGCCTCGTGACACATCCGCGAGCGGCGCCTACCTTTCGCGTCATGTCCGCCCTCACGACCGCCCCCGTGCTCGATGAGCTGAGCTGGCGCGGGCTCATCTACCAGTACACCGAAGGGCTCGCGGAGTCGCTCGCCGGCGCCCCGGTCAGCGCGTACTGCGGCTTCGACCCCACGGCGCCGAGCCTGCACCTCGGGCACCTCGTACCCGTGATGGTGCTGGCGCACTTGCAGCGCGCGGGCCACAAGCCGGTCGCGCTCGTAGGTGGCGGCACTGGCCTCATCGGCGACCCGAGTGGGCGGAACGCCGAGCGCCCGCTCGCTTCCACGGAGCAGATCGAGCACAACGCGCGCGCGCTCCAAGCGCAGCTCGAACGCTTCCTCGACTTCGAGGGGCCGGCCGCCGCCCGCATGCGCGACAACGCCGCGTGGCTCACGAGGCTCGGTGCCGTCGAGTTCATGCGCGACGTGGGGAAGCACTTCACCGTCAACCACATGCTGGCGAAGGACTCGGTCAAGTCACGGCTCGACATCGGCATCTCGTACACCGAGTTCTCCTACATGCTCTTGCAGGCGTACGACTACCTCGAGCTATACCGGCGCGAGGGTGTCACACTGCAGGTGGGCGGCAGCGATCAGTGGGGCAACATCACGGCGGGGATCGAGCTCATTCGCCGCACGCTCGGCAGCGCGGCGGGGGACATGCACGGGCTCACGCTCCCGCTAGTGACCACGGCCGCTGGCACGAAGTTCGGCAAGTCGGAAGCGGGCGCCGTGTGGCTCGATCCGTCGATGACCTCGCCGTACAAGTTCTACCAGTTCTGGATCAATACGGATGACCGTGACGCCGGGCGCTACCTGCGCTACTTCACGCTCCTCGCGCGCGAGGAAATCGAGGCGCTCGACGCGGAGGCCGCCGCGCACCCGGAGCGCCGCGCCGCGCAGCGAGCGCTCGCGCGCGACGTGACGACGCGCGTCCATGGCGCCGGGACGGCGCGCGCCGCCGACGAGGTGTCGGCGCTCCTCTTCGGCGGCGCGGACGCAGGCTCGCTCTCCGAGGCGGCGTTCATCGCACTCGCGGGGGAGGTGCCACTGGCGACCGTTCCCATTCCCGCCGAGGGTGCGGCGTTCGACACGCCGGATCTCTTCGTCGCGGCAGCGCTCATCCCATCGAAAGGTGCGGGGAGGCGGCTACTCGATCAGGGCGGGCTCTATGTGAACGGCGCGCGCCTCACCGCCGCGGACCGTACGATCTCCGCCGACCGGATTCTGCGTGGCGAGTATCTGCTCCTCCGCAAGGGCGCGCGCGACTACTGCCTGGTGCGCGTGCGCGATTAGCGGGAGCGGCCCTCGCTCGTGGAGTGCGAGCGTGCGCTGGGAGTCGCGCGTTCCGGCTACTCACGCTGTCGGTCTTCGACCCCAGGGAAGCGAGGCGGTCATCGAGCGGCACAGGGGTCGCCACATCTACGTGCGGCAGCGTCCGGAGCGTGGTGATGGCCGCGGACACCGTCGCCATCAGGCTGTCGCCGGCGACGCGGACGATGTACCAGCCGTCGCTGCCGCCGTCGTAGACGCGCGCCCCGCCGATCACCCGCCCGCCGATCAGATCAATGGCGGCCTGCCGCTGCGCCCGGGGCGTCCCGGCGGCGAAGCCGACGACGACGATGTGCTTGAGGTAGTGCCCCGTGCGGCCCGGCGGGTTGGCCACCACGTTGCTGTCGTGGAAGATCTCGTACGGCATGTACTCCGGCGCCCGCGTGGGGACTCGTGGGCGGGCCTGCGCCCGAACCTGTGGTGCGCGCTGATGAGATCCCTGCGCCGCCGAGTCGGCAGGCGACGCCGCGCCGAGCGACACAATAATGGGAACGGATGCTGGGACGACTCTCATCGAGCGATACCCCCGGTCGAAGCGGCCTGCTTCGCAGGAAGAGCTCTGAGGAAAACCTAATCGCACGCGGGTTGGCTTGATACTCACGTACTATTACCGGTGCGTGATGTTCCAAGGCCACAGTTTGCACTGCGTGAAGCGGACCGCGGAGGGACGCAGAGACCTGCCGTGCAGGGTGTTGTTCTTCTGTGCCCCTCCGCGTCGTGGCACGGAGCGCCAGGGCGCTCAGCGTACGGTGCGCAACGCCGGGGGGACGGGTGGCAGCGCATGCTCGTGGTCGAGGTGCTCTCGCGGCTCTATATTCATTGGCGCCATGACCGCTCCCGACCGCCGTGCCGCGCGCCGGACCATGCCAGTGCGCGTGATTCGCCTCGGCGAGGAGCCGGGCGACGACCTCTCGGCGAGCTCGACGCCGGAGGCGCGTATCGAGATGGTGGCCGAGCTGTCGCGGCGCATGTGGGAGCTGACCGGGCGACCGACGCCGTCGTACGCGCGCGCCGACATACCGGGACGCGTAGTTCGGCCGGCGTGAGCGACGACTGGTACGACCTGCTCGTTGCGCTACTCGAGGCCGAGGCGCGTTTCCTCGTGGTCGGCGCGCACGCGATGGCCGTGCACGGCGTGCCGCGCGGCACCCAGGACCTCGACGTGTGGATCGATCCGCATCCCGCGAACACTGATCGCGTCTGGCGCGCGCTGGCCGCGTTCGGGGCGCCGTTGGCGAGTCTGGGCATCACGCGCGACGACTTGCAGCGGCCCGGCACGGTCGTCCAGCTCGGACTGCCGCCGAACCGGATCGATCTGCTCACCTCGATCAGCGGCATCCCGAACTTCGCGACGACCTGGCCGGGGCGTGTGGAGCACGCGGTGCGCGATCACCGCGTGCCGTTTCTCGGGCGCGACGCCCTGCTCCGCAACAAGCGCGCGTCGGCGCGGCGCAAGGATCTCGCGGACGTGGAAGCACTCGGTGAAGATCCGGGCGAGCCGCCGCAGCGTCGCTGAGGGCCAACCGCTCGGCGGACGGGGGGCAGGTCGCGCCCGTTGGCGGCGACGGACCGAGCCGCACCAGAGAGCGTATACTCACGCGCCCTGGTCGCCAAGAACATCCAGCGCCCGCGCGACCTCCTCCCGCGTGTTGTAGCAGTGCGGCGAGAGGCGGATCGCCCCCTCGCGTAGCGAGTGTGACACGCGCACCTGCCGCAGGCGATCCGACGCCGCGCGTGGGTCGGGCGGTGCGATGGAGACGATCCCCGCTCGGCGCTCCGGGTCGGCCGGCGTCACCAGTCGCATGTCGCCGCGCGACTGTGCCCACTCCACCGCCTGGTCCACCAGCACGGCGACATGCCGCTCGACCCGCTCCGGTCCGATGTCCAAGAGCAGCTCGAGGCTCGCGTTGAAGCCGGCGAAATCCTGGAAGGGAACGGTGAGCACCTCGAAGCGGCGAGCATCGTCGAAGTACGCGAACTCGTAGTCGGTGAGCCGCGTGAAATCCTCGGAGGCCCGCATCGCCAGCCAGCCCACCGCGCTGGGCTCGAGCTGCTGCACGAGCTCGCCGCGCACGTAGACGAACCCCGTGCCCCAGGGGGACATGAGCCACTTCTGCCCGCCGCAGGCGAGGATATCGATGTTGCAGGCGCGCACGTCCAGCGCTGCGGCGCCGAGTCCCTGCATCGCGTCCACCACGAGGTAGATGCCGCGCTCCCGGCACGCGCGGCCGATCGTCGCGAGGTCCGCGCGGTAGCCCGTGGCGAACGAAACCCAGCTCACCGTCACGGCGCGAACGCCAGGCTTTTCCAGCGCGCGGTGAAGCGCCGCCTCGTCCGGGAGCGCGCCCTCGCAGGGAACGCGCTCGAGGCGCACGCCCGCGCGCTCCAGCGCCATCCACGGGTAGACGTTCGCGGGAAACTCCCGGTCGAACGAGAGCACGGTGTCACCCGCAGCGAGCGGGAGCGCCCGCGCCGCCAGATTGATGCCGTACGTCGTGTTCACCATCAGCGCGATCTCACCGGGCGTCGCGCCGATGAGCTGCGCGCACAGCTCGCGCGACCGGCGGATGGTAGCGAACTGCGCCTCGTCGGTAAGCCGAAACGGCTCGGCCCGGAGCGCGGTGAACGACGCCTGTGCCTCCACGGTGCACACGGGGAGCGGGCCGGTCGACGCGTTGTTCAGGTAGATCGCGTCCCCCCGCGCCGCCCACGGGAACTCGCGCTCGCGGAGAGCCTGAAGGTCATAGGCCGACTCCCTACCCACGCCGCCCCCCCGCCTCCACCGCGAGCAGGTGCTTCGGATCGAGCGCGTCGCGCAGTGCGTCGCCCAGGAGGTTGAAGCCGAGCACGGTGGCGCCGATGGCCAGACCGGGGAATAGAGACGTCCACGGGGCCGTCCGTAACTGGCTCAGGTCGCGCCCGTCGGCAATCATCGATCCCCAGCTCGGCGCCGGCGGCTGTACGCCGAGGCCGAGAAACGAGAGCGACGCCTCCGCCATGATCGCGCCCGCCATCCCGAGGGTTGCCGCGATCACCACCGGCGCGATGACGTTCGGCAGCAGGTGCCGGGCGATCACACGCCGGTCGCGCGCGCCGAGGGCACGCGCGGCGCTCACGAACTCGAGCTGGCGGACGACGAGCACCTGGCCACGGACGAGACGCGCCATTCCCGCCCAGCCCACCACGCCGATGGTCGTGAACACCACGCCGAGCGATGGCTGGAGCGCCGCGACCATCGCGATGAGGAGGAGGAGCGTTGGGAACGCGAGTGTCACGTCCGCGAGGCGCATCACGGTCTCGTCCACCCAGCGGCCATAATAGCCGGCGACAAGGCCGAGCGTGACGCCGAGCGCGAGGGCGATCGCCTGGGACACGAGCCCCGCCACGAGGGAGATGCGCGCGCCATAGACGAGTCGCGCCCAGACATCCCGCCCCTGGAGATCGGTGCCGAACCAATGCGAGCCGGATGGGCTGGCGAGCTGGTTGACGAGGTCGATCTGGATGGGATCGTGCCGCGCGATGAGGGGCGCCGCGATCGCCAGGAGCAAAAGCAGCATGACGACGCCGAGACCGATGAGCGCGCGGGTGTCACGGCGGAGACGGGTCCAGATGAGCGCGATCACGCGGCGATCACGCGGCGATCACGCGCGGAGCACCGGCCGGCCGCACGGGGTGATCAGCGGGCAGCGGGCGCAGCGGCCGGGATCCGTGTGGTTTGGGTCAACGTCCGCCGCCGACAGATCGGCGCGGAGGGCGGCGGCGGTCCGGAGCAACTCCTCCCTCAGGCTCTCCGTGAAGTCGATGCGGAATGTACGGGTCGCGTAGCGGAGGTAGCCATAGCCGGCGAACCGCGGCTCGGTCTCTTCCACGAGCATGCAGTACGCCGCGAGCTGCACGACGTCGCGAAGCCACGGCAGATCGGCGCGGCGCGTCGGCTTCACCTCGACCGGCACGACGAGGCCATGCTCCTCCACCAGATAATCCGGCTTTCCGGAGAGGCCATAACGCGCCGAGCGGAGCACGCGTGTGGGGCGCGAGACGCCGGCGTCGCTCGCGACGACGCGCCCGGCGATCCCGAAGCGCCGGAAGAGAACGACGCTGGCGACGGCGAACGCCGCCGCCACCGCGAGCGCGGCGAGGAGGATCGCGGACGGGATGCCCCCGGTCATCGCAGCGCGCGCCAGAGAGCGAGCGCGCCGGCGAGCAGAGCGATCGCCACCGCCGCCGCGGCGAGCGTCCGCGCCCACCGCAGCGCCGCGCCGTGCCGGCGGTGTGCGGCATGCCCGGCCTCGAAGCGGCGGCCTTGCACCTCGCTCGTCGCGCCGCGAACGGCGCGCAACCACCACGCGCGCCGGCAGAAGGCGTACTCCCCGAGCTCCGACGCGGAAACGAACCGGTCGGGGTTGAGGTTCGGCGCGCGCGCGGGCGTCACTCCTCGTCCTCCGCCGTGGGGTCCTCGAGCGGATCCGGCGTGCCCGGCGGCTGGCGACGCCACCGCCGGTGATGCCAGAAGTACTGCTCGGGCGCCATACGTACGTAGCGCTCGAGCGCCTCTGTGTAGCGCCCCACGGCGGCGTCCACGTCCCGTTCGCGATCGCCCGTCTCCGTCATGGCGACGTGCTCGAGATGCAGCCGGTATCGGCCGCCTGGTTGGCGGAGGGCGGCACCAAAGATCATCGGCACATTCCAGCGTAGCGCGAAGACCGCGGGGCCTCGCGGCGTCTTTGCCGGCCGGCCGAAGAATGGAACGAAGGTGGACGCGAGGTGCTTCACCCCCTGATCGGTGAGGAACGCGACGGCGCGCCCGGCTCGCACCGAGCGGGCGGTTTGCCGCACCGCATCCTGGTCTCGAACGACTCGCATCCCGAGCGCAGCCCGCGTGCCGTTGAGGTAGCGATCAAATAGTGGATTCGACATCCGACGCACGACGACATCCACCGGGACGCCGCGCGCGGCGAGGAACGCGCCCGCGGCCTCCCAGTTGCCGAGGTGGCCGGTGGTGATGATCAGCCCCCGGCCCCCATGCATCGCGTCCGCGATGACCTGCCACCCGTCCACGCCCTCGAACAGGCGAAGGACGCCCTGGCGGCCCAGGCGCGGTAGGAGCGCCGTCTCTGCGGTGACGCGCCCGAGGTGCTCGTACGCGAGCCGAGCGACGCGGTCAACGTCGGCGGGACGCCAGTCGGGAAATGCGGAGCCGATCTGCGTGACGACGACGTCCCGCCGGACCCGCAGCGGCCAGTAGCCGAGCCGCGCGGCACGCGCGCCGAGCGCGGCCGCTCGCCCTGGCTCGAGTGCCCCGAGCGCGCCGATCAGCCCGCGCAGCGCCAGGTACTCGGCACGGTGCGCGGCAGACGCGCCGCCCTCGGTCACGAGAGCCAGAGTGTGCGATCGGCCGCGCCGAGCGCGGCGCGCTCGAAGGCGTCGACCATCCCCTCCGCCGTAAAGTCGCGCGACACGCGCGCGCGAGCCGCGGCGCCCATCGCCCCACGCTCCTCCTCGTGCGCAAGCGCGCGCGCGACGGCGGCGGCCGTGCCGGGCGGGTCGTCTGGCGTGAGGAGCAGGCCGGTAATGCCGTTCGCGACGTAGCGCTGCGCCATCCCGTCGCGCTCGGCGAGGACGGGAACGCGGAGCGCGAGCAGATCGAGGTACGCGAAGAGCGCGTTGTCGCCCTGCGACGCGACCCAGCCGAGGTCCGCGGCGCGGATGATCGAGAGCAGATCGTCGCGCTCGCCGAGAAAGCTGACGCGCCGTGTGATCCCGAGGGCCGCGGCGTGCATCCGCAGATCCTCGCTATCCGAGCCCGGCCCCACGAAGACGAGTCCGAGCTGCGGGTGCAGGGGCGCGAGCAGCGCCACGGTACGCAGCGCGAGCGCCGCGCGCACCCGGCTGGTGAGGTCGTACAGGCAGACGATCATCCGCTCGGTTCCGCCGGCGCCGAGCGCGGAGCGCGCGGCGGGCCGGACGGCATCGTAAGAGCCGACGTCCACGCCGGGCGTCACGACCGCTGGCGGGATGCGGCGCGCCAGTTCCGGCGGCGCGGCATGGAGCGCTTCCTCCGCGGAGAACATCCACCCCGTGGGCGCGAGGCGCAGCGCGAGCTGGTCCCGCCGTGTCACGGTGACCGCCTGGCCAGACGGCACGCGACGCATGAGCGCGGCGCGGCCAGCCATCCGCGATGCGGCCGCGGCCAGTAGGTGCTCGCGCCCCCGATGCACGAAGACGACTTCGACGAAGCGCAGCGCGAGCACGTGGCGCAGCTTCCACGCGGCGAGCGGCCAGGCGCCGGCCAGGTCGAGCGGGAGTACCTCGTATGCGGCGTAGTCGAGTCGCTCCTCCACCGGCGAGTCTGGCGGGCATACAAAGGTGACGTGGTGGCCGCGTGCCGCGAGCCCTCGCGCGGCCGCCGCGAAGGCGCGCGCGCTGCCATCCCACGCATGCTCGACATCGAGGAAGAGGACGCGCACTACTCGGCGAGCGAGGGAACCGCCACGTCGTCGTCGCGGAACTGGAGGGCGTGCAGCCGCGCGTACATCCCACGCCGCGCGAGCAGGTCGGGGTGCGTGCCGCGCTCGACGACGCGACCACGGTCGAGCACGAGAATCTGGTCGGCGTGTACGACGGTCGAGAGACGGTGGGCGATCACGAAGACGGTGCGGCCGGCGAGCAGCCGGTCGATCGCCTCCTGCACGAGGCGCTCGCTCTCCGTGTCGAGCGCCGACGTCGCCTCGTCGAGGATGAGGATCGGGGGATCCACCAGGAGCGCGCGCGCGATGGCGATCCGCTGCCGCTGCCCGCCGGAGAGGCGCGTGCCGCGCTCGCCGAGCGACGTGTCGTACCCTTCAGGCAGCTCGGCGATGAAGGCATGCGCGTTGGCCGCGTGGGCCGCCGCTTCGATCGCCGCATCGCTGAAGCGCGCCCCGAGCCCGTACGCAATGTTGCTGCGAACCGTATCGTTGAAGATGACGGTCTCCTGGCTGACGATCCCCGTGAGCGCACGGAGCGACGGGAGGCGGATGTCGCGCGTGTCCACGCCGTCGAGGAGGATGCGGCCCGCCGTGGGCTCGTAGAAGCGTGGAATGAGATCCACGAGCGTGCTCTTCCCCGCCCCGCTCGGGCCGACGAGCGCGACGATGTCCCCCTTCCGCGCCGTGAAGCTCACGCGCGAGAGCACCGGCTCGTCTTCGTAGGCGAAGGAGACGTCATCGAACTCGAGCGACTCACGGAAGGAATCCGCGTTCCGCGTGCCGCGGTCAGTCTCGGGTTCCGCGGCAGTGTCGAGCACCTCGAACAGTCGCTCCGACGCCGCGAGCGAGCTCTGCGCCGAGGCCGGGATCTGTGAGAGCTGTTTGATCGGCTGGAGCAGGCGGAGGACGGCGGTGAGAAAGATGAGGAACTGCGCCGCGTCGAGCGTCCGCTCCTGTAGCACCTGCCGCGCGCCGACCCACAGGAGGAAGACCGTCATCGCCGTTCCGATCGTCTCCGTGATCGGCTGCGCGAGGAGCGCAATCCGGGCCATCCGCACGAGACCGCGGGAGAACTTGTGGCTTGCGCTCACGAAGCGCCCCTCCTCGTACCCTTCGGCCCCGAATGACTTGACGAGGCGGATGCCGCTGACGCTCTCCTGCAGCACGCTCATCATCTCGCCATGGTCGTCGCGCAGGCGACGGTAACCCCGCCGCAGCCGGCCGAGCAACGGGTTCAGCGCGAGCATGAGCAGCGGCGCGACGATGAGCGCAATGAGCGTGAGGCGCGTCGAGATGCCGAACAGGAAGACGACATACGTCACGCAGAGCGCCGCGTTCTGCAGCGACTGGGTGACGAGCTGCGTGATGAGCTGCTTCGTCTGGTCCGTGTCGGAGAGGACGCGCGACAAGATCTGGCCCGTCTTCATCCGCGTGAAGTAGCCGATCGGCAGTCGCTGCAGGTGACGATACACCGCGTCGCGCAGGTCGCGCACGACGTACTCCTGGAGCTGCGCACCCGTGATGCCGCCGAACCACGCGAAGAAGTTCTTCGTCGCGACGACGACGAGGATGACGAGGATGACATTTCGGAGCGATCCCATCGAGTCGCCCGGGACGAGCAGGGCGCCGATGGTGCCAGAGAGCAGGCCGTTCACCCAACCATCGCCGGTCGGGATGGGCGAAGGTCGCCCGAAGAGCGCGTTGAGGAACGGGATGAAGAGCGCGAGCGCGAAGCCGTCGAGCGCCGCCGCGATCACGCTGC
Source organism: Gemmatimonadaceae bacterium (assembly GCA_037720885.1). Lineage (GTDB taxonomy): Bacteria > Gemmatimonadota > Gemmatimonadetes > Gemmatimonadales > Gemmatimonadaceae > JACMME01. The sequence continues at coordinate 25,234 of JBBJNN010000013.1, forward strand.
ACGCGATCGTCCCCGCCATCCGCCACCGGTGGGGGCGGAGGAAGCCCAACAGCCGCCGGTAGAACCGCACCTACCGCGCCCGGCGCACCTAGCGGCGCGGCGCGAGGAGCGCGACCGGCAGGATGACTTCCTCCGGCGTGACGCCGCCGTGGAGGAAGGAGCCACGGTAGCGCGACTGATACTCGCGCAGCTTGGTCGGGTAGACGAAGAAGGTGTCGCCGCTGGCGAGGAGTGTGTTTGCGCCGAGACCGCGGCGTGGCAGGCGCAGCGCATCGGAGTCGGTGAAGAGGAGTGCGTGCTCCGGACGCTCGGCGCGCAGATCCTCGCCGAACTTGTAGCGGAGATTGGCCGTCGCGTCGCGCTTCGCGAACACCGTCGCCGGCGTCTGGCAGTGGATGGAACCGTGATCGCTCGTCAGGAGCACCGTCACCTTCCGGCGCGAGGCCTCCTTGAGCAGCGCGAAGAGCGCGGAGCGGCCAAACCACTGGCGCGTGAGCTGCCGGAGCGCGATCTCGTCGCGCGCGACCTCGTAGAGGATCGCGGACTCGCTTCGGCCATGCGTCAGCAGGTCCACGAAGTTGAAGACGAACGCACTGACTCCTTCGGGCGCGATCGCCCCGCCGATCCGGCGCTCGAGGTCGTCGGAGTCGTGCGACGTCGAGATCTTCTCATAGCGTACCGGCGTCGGGCCGCGGATCTCGGTGAGGTGCGCGTTGAGCAGGTCGCGCTCGTGCGCGTTGAGCGTCTCGTCCTCCTTATCGCGCCACCAGTCCGGCAGGCGCGCCGCGATCTCGCCCGGGAAGAGCCCGGAGAAGAGGGCGTTCCGGGCGTAGGGCGTCGCGGTCGGGAGGATGGAGAAGTGGTACGCCGTCTCGATGTCGAAGAACGGGGCGATCGCCGACTGGAGGACGCGCCACTGGTCGAGGCGGAGACAGTCCACGACGACGAAGACAGCCGCCTTCTCCTTCGCGAGGACGGGGAGGAGGAACTCGCTCACCACATCGATCGAGAGCGGCGGACGGTCACCCTCGAGATCGCGGAGCCAGGCCGGGTAGGCAGTTCGCATGAAGTCGGCGAACTCGCGCCGCATGTCCGGATAGAGCGACTGGAGTGAGCCATAGAGGCTCGTCTCGCCCGCCTCGGCGAGCCGGATGTCCCAGTCCACCATCTCCGAGTAGCGCGCGACCCACGCTCGCCAGTCGCGCGTCGGCTCGCGCTCGAGCTCGATTGCGCGGAAGCGCTCGACGAAGGAGCGGGCGACGGCCTGCTGCCGGATGCGCGGCCCCTCGAGGATGCGCGTGATGACCGAGAGCACCTGTCGCGGATTGACCGGCTTCACGAGATAGTCGCCGGCGTTCACGCCGATCGCCTCGCGGAGCGTGGCGTCGTCCTCACTCTTCGTGACCATCACGATTGGCAGGTGTGGATCCACCTCGCGCATCTCGCGGAGCGCCTCGATCCCGCGCTTCCCGGGCATCTGCTCGTCGAGGAGCACCAGGTGATAGGGGCGACGACGCAGAAGTTCGACGGCATCGTCGGCGTTCGTGGCGGAGTCAACCTCGAACCCGCGCTCCCGCAGGAAGATGCGGTGCGCCTCGAGGAGTTCGGCCTCGTCGTCCACCCAGAGTATGCTCTTCGCCGGAGGTGCCATGCCGTAATCTAGCCGGCCGGCGGGGAGCGCGGGGAGGATACCGCGCGGGATGGTTCGATGACGCGCGTCGTTGTGTTCCGCGTAGCGTCGTTCTTTGGGGGGGGCCCCCCAAGGTACGGCGACCGGATTACCATGGCCCTTCCCGCGCGCGACAGCTGGCATCACTATCTTCCCCGGCATGTCCCACCCTCCGGCGGACTCCCCACTCCACGAGCTACTGCAGCGGGTCGACGCCAGGAGCGACGGCGCCCCCCCGACCGACACCGTGGCGACCGGGTTTCCGAGTCTCGACTCTCTGCTCGGCGGCGGACTCCGGCGCGGCGACCTCGTGATTCTCGGCGGCGATGTGGCCGCGGGGAAATCGGCGCTGGCGCTCGCGATCGCGCTGCGGGCGGCCGAACGCGGTAGCGTCGCGGCGGTCTCGTGCGGCGAGACCAGCCCGGAGCGTGTGCTCGAGCGTGCCCTCGCGATCGAAGGGCGCGCGAGCATTGACGACCTCCGTGCCGGTACCGCGGACGCCGACACGCGCGCGGAGCTCGGCAAGGCCGCGCACCGGCTCCGCGGCGCATTGCCGCACGTGCTCGCGATCGGGGATGGCGGTGTGCAGACGCTTGCTGGCGAGCTACGCGGCATCCGGGATCTCGAGCTGGCGGTCGTGGACTCGCTCGCCTCGCTGCCAACCGGAGCCGCCCCGCGCGATGAGGAGATCGCGACCGCGGCGCGCGAGTTGAAGCGGCTCGCGGTGGATGCCGGCATCGTCGTGCTTGCTACTGCCCACCTCGTGGGGAGCACCGCCGCGCGGGGTGCGGCGCGCCCCACGCTCGACGACTTCGGCGCGCTCGGCGTCGTCAAGCAGCAGGCGGACGTGCTGCTCGCCATCTACCGCGAGGAGATGTATCAGCCCGGCATGGGCAACGAGGGCGGTACCGAGCTGCACATTCTCAAGAACCGCAATGGCCCGACGGCGTACGTGGACCTCTATTTCTACAAGCGCTGGCTCCGCTTCGAGGACATGCTCGACCCCGACCGATAGTGCATCGGCCGAGTGCCGATGACCACCGAGCGGCCATTGCGTATATTGACGTCCCCCGCCGCGCGGCGCGGCCGCTAACCCCATTCACGAGCAGATTCGTATGGCCGGCCACAGTAAATGGAAACAGATCAAGCACTACAAGGCCGCGGCGGACGCGAAGCGCGGCGCCATGTTCACGAAACTCATCCGCGAGATTACCGTCGCCGCCAAATTCGGCGGGGGTGACCCGGCGGGGAATGCGCGGCTGCGCACGGCGATCGAGGCGGCGCGCGCGTCATCCATGCCGAAGGAGAACATCGAGCGCGCGGTCAAGAAGGGCACGGGCGAGCTGGAAGGGGTGGACTACCAGGAGATCACGTACGAAGGCTACGGCCCGGGCGGCGTCGCGCTCCTCATCCAGACGCTCACCGACAATCCGACGCGCACGGTGGCCGAGGTGCGCCACAAGCTCTCCCGCGCCGGCGGCACCTTCGGTGCGGCGAACTCGGTCGCGTGGATGTTCGAGCGCAAGGGACAGCTCTACCTGGATGCGGCGAAGTACGACGATGAGGACGCGATGCTCGAGGCCGCGCTGGACGCTGGCGCCGAGGACGTGCGCCGCGATGGCGATCAGCACATTGTGACGACGGATCCCACCCAGTTCCACGCGGTCAAGACCGCGCTCGAGTCGCGCGGGATCACCGCCGTCGAGTCGGAGATCGCCTACATCCCCAAGAACACGGTGCGCGTCGAGGGCAGGAGCGCCGAGTCCGTGCTCAAGCTCCTGGAAGAGCTGGAGGATCTCGACGACGTACAGAAGGTCGCGGCGAACTTCGACATCGATGTAGACCAGATGGCGAAGGCGTGACATCGGGACCGGGCGCTCTTCGCTCGGCATTCGGCGACCGGGACTCCAGGCAGGCTCCAGGGGCCATGATGCATCATGGCCCGGCCAGACCCACAACCGAGTGCCGAGTCCCCAGTCCCGACCATCGTGATCGTCCTCGGCATCGACCCCGGCACGGCCGTCACGGGGTACGGGCTCGTCCGCGGCGAGCCGTTCGGCGTGCTCTCGCTCGTCGAGTGCGGCGTCATCCGCACACACGCGCGCGACCCGCTGCCTGTGCGCCTGCAGGAGATCTACGACGATGTCCGCGCCCTGCTCGCGCGGCACCGGCCGGATGCGCTGTCGGTCGAGGACGTCTTCTATTCGCGGAACGTCCGCACCACCGTCGTCCTCGGCCACGCGCGCGGTGTCATCCTCCTCGCCGCGCAGCAGGCCGGCGTCGAGATCGCCGAGTATCCGCCGGCCGAGATCAAGAAGGCGGTGGTGGGGACGGGCGGCGCGACGAAGGAGCAGGTTCAGTTCATGGTGGCGCGGCTCCTCCGCCTCAAGACCGTGCCGCAGCCCTCGGATGCCGCCGACGGCGCCGCCGCGGCACTCGCCCACGTCATGACCGCGCGGCTGCCGAAGCTCCGTGACCTCCGGAACGGAGAGCTGCCAGACGCGGTGCGCGCCGCGACCCGGTCGCCCGATCGCGGTGGCGGGAGGAGCGCGTGATCGCGCAGGTTCGCGGGAGCGTCGTCGCGAAGGATCTCGACCGCGTCGAGATCCTCACGGCCGGCGGCGTCGGCTACGACGTCGCCATCCCGCTCAGCGTCTACGAGCAGCTCCCCAAGCTTGGCGAGCAGGCCGCGCTCTACACGCATCTCGTCGTCCGCGAGGATGGCTGGCAACTCTTCGGCTTCGGCACGCCGTTCGAGCGACGCGTCTTCGTCCGCCTGCTCGGCGCCAAGGGGGTGGGGCCCGCGCTCGCGCTCGGCATGCTCTCCACGCTGGCGGCCGAGCGCCTCGTCCGCGCCATTCGCGAGCGGGATATCGCGACGTTGCAGAGCGTGCCGCGTGTGGGCCGGAAGAAAGCCGAGCAGTTGATCCTCGACCTGGCGGACCGGTTGGACGACATTCAGGTGGACCCCGCCGGCGGCGGTCCGCGACCCCACGGTGCGGGGGCCGAGGACGCGATCCGGGCGCTCGTGTCGCTCGGCTATTCGACGGTGGAAGCGGAAAAGGCGGTTCGCGCCGCGCTCGACGGCGGAGGGCGCGGCATGGGAGCGGCGGAGCTCATCCGCGTGGCCCTCACGAAAGTGGGAGGGAAAACGTGAACACGGCGCAGCGCACCAGGACGTTCACCGAGAGCGTCATCCGCGAGATGACCCGCATCTGCAACCAGTACGATGCGATCAACCTCGCGCAGGGCTTCCCCGACTTCCCGATGCCCTCGCCGATGAAGGACGCGGCATGCGCCGCCATCCACGGCGACATCAACCAGTACGCGATCACCTGGGGCGCGCCGCCCCTCCGCCTCGCGATCGCCGAGAAGTATCGGCGCTGGTACGGGATGGAGGTAGATCCGGATCGGGAGATCACCGTCACCTGCGGCGCGACGGAAGCGATGGCGGCCGTGTTCCTCGCGCTCATCGATCCCGGCGACGAGGTGATCGTTCTCGAGCCGTTCTACGAGAACTACGGCCCCGACGCGATTCTGGCGGGCGCGAGCCCCAAGTTCGTGCCGCTCGAGCGCCCGGATTGGCGGATCGACCCGGAGCGTCTGCGCGCCGCGTTCTCCAGGAAGACGAAAGCGATCATCGTCAACACGCCGCACAATCCGACGGGCCGCGTGATGACACGCGCGGAGGTGTCGCTCATCGCCGAGCTGTGCGTGGAGCACGACGTGTGGGCGATCACGGACGAGATCTATGAGCACATCCGCTACGCGGGCGACCACCACGCGATCGCGACATGGCCCGGCATGCGCGAGCGGACGGTGACGATCTCCGGTCTGTCAAAGACCTTCAGTTGCACAGGGTGGCGGCTGGGCTACGCAGTGGCGCCGGCGGCACAGTCCACGGCGATCCGCAAGGTGCACGACTTCCTCACCGTCGGCGCACCGGCGCCGCTCCAGGCCGCGGCGGCCGTGGGCATGGCGTTCGACGCCGCCTACTACAACCACCTGGCACGCGACTACCGCGCCCGACGCGACGTGCTGGTGAGCGCGCTCGACGAGGCCGGCTTCACGTACGCAGTGCCCGAGGGCGCCTATTACATCCTCGCGGACATCTCGAGCGTGAGCGACATGCCTGACGTCGAGTTCGCGAAGTGGATGACGGCCGAGGTAGGCGTGGCGACGGTGCCCGGCTCATCCTTCTACCACGACCCCGCGCTCGGCCGCACGCTTACACGTTTCGCCTTCTGCAAGAAGCTTGAGACGCTGGAGCGCGCCGGCGAGCGGCTGGCGACGCTGCGGGCGAGGGTGTAGCCGGGGCGGACTCGAGGTCCGCGGGTCCGTGTCTTTCGGCCTCTCTTCGGGCTATATTTCTGCACCTGAAGCGTCCGCGCCAAACTCTTTTCCCGAAGCCAACGCCCGCGATGACACGCGCCGAGATCACGACGCCGGAAGTGCTCGCCGACGAATCCGTTGCCGAGCTCTCGCTCCGCCCCAGGCGGCTTGCCGAGTTCATCGGCCAGCAGAAGCTCAAGGACAACCTGCGGATCGCGATCGACGCGGCGATGGGCCGCAAGGAGCCACTCGACCATGTGCTGTTCTACGGGCCGCCGGGGCTCGGGAAGACGACGCTCGCCGAGCTGATCTCGCGCGAGCTCGGGGTCAATATCCGGACAACCTCAGGACCGGCGCTCGAGAAGCCGGGCGATCTGGTCTCCCCGTTGACGAACATGGCGGAGGGCGACGTTCTCTTCATTGACGAGATCCACCGCCTCAAGCCGATCATCGAGGAGTATCTCTACCCGGCGATGGAGGACTACCGGATCGATCTTCGACTGAGCGATGGGCCCAAGGCGCAGACAATCAGCATGCAGATCAAACGCTTCACCCTGATCGGCGCGACGACGCGCTTCGGCATGCTCACGCCACCGATGCGCGCACGCTTCGGCATTCCGCTCCGCCTCAATTATTATCCGGCCAGCGATCTCGAGCACATCGTGATCCGTTCGGCGGTCGTCATGAACGTTCCGATAGACCGCGACGGCGCTCGCGAGATCGCGCGCCGCTCGCGCGGCACCCCGCGCGTCGCCAACCGGCTCCTCAGCCGCGTGCGCGATTACGCGCAGGTGAAGGCGGATGGAACGATCACCAAGCCAGTCGCCGATGCCGCCCTCGCCATGCTCGACGTGGACGAGTTCGGCCTCGACGACATGGATTCCCGGATCCTCAAGACGATCATCGAGAAGTTCGATGGGGGACCCGTGGGCGTGAAGACGATCGGCGCCGCAATCGGGGAGGACGAAGGGACGATCGAGGAGGTCTACGAGCCATTCCTCGTGCAGAACGGCTTCCTGCGCCGTACGCCGCGCGGCCGCGAGGCGACGCCGCAGGCGTACCGTCACTTCGGCTTCACACCGCCGGGCACGGCGAATGGCGCGAACGGGCCGAACGGCGCGGGGGACGGCTCGCAGCCCTCGCTTCTCTAACCAAGGGTAGGGCGGCTCGGGCCGCCACCGGCCGATTCTCCTTGACAGGCGCGAGCACCAGGGGCAGAAGTTCACGATGCGTTCGCCCGGGCCGCGCCTCTCCGGTGCTGCCGCGCTCACCGCGCTCGGCATCTCGCTAATGCTCTCCGTCGCGCTCCTGGCGGCGGCGAGCGCCCCGGCTGCCGCGCAACGCCCGGCAGGCGCCAGGTCCACGCACGCGGATTCGGCGATCGAGCGGGCCGACATGCTCGCCGGGTTGGGGGATACGACGAGCGCGATCGCACTCCTGGATCAGGCCGTGCGGATCGACGCGCGGCACGCGGGAGCCTGGCACCTGCGCGGCATGCTCGCCGGCCAGCTCGCGCGCGTGCGGAAGCGCGACTCGGTGGTGTTCCAATCGCCCGAGTACATCAAGTGGATGTCCATGGCGGACAGCTCGCTCCGCCTCGCCGCCGCGTTCGCGCCCGACAGCGGGCGGTACCTCGTGGACGTTGGCCGCCTGCTCGCGACATCCGTGCATCGCGTGACGCAGCGCACAGCGCTCGGTTACTTCGACAAGTCCGTGAGCGCGGCCGAGCGTGTGGGGGACGTCGTGTTGGTCGCGGAAGCGGCGGACAACGCGGGGATGGAGTACTGGCGGCGGTACGAGCCACTGGCTGACCGCCGCAACCTGCCCATCGGGATCACGGAGGGGAACTTCGCGCAGTACATGGAAGAGCCACGCGGCATCGACAACTTCATCGAGAATCAGACCATCAAGTTCGACTCCCGCCTCGGTGAAGCGGATTACGAGAAGGCGACTGCGCTCTTCGTGAAGGCAGCCGCGGCGAACCCGAACAATTCGCGCGCGCTCCGGCACCACTTCATGGCGCTGATCGAGCACAGGCGATGGGACGAACTACGCACGACGGCCGAAGCGCGCCTGCGGACCGCCGCGTGGGATCCGTGGGCCTGGATCGCGCGCGGACTCGCGAGCACGCGGCTCGGGGACATGCACGCCGCGCAGCTCGCGTTCGACAGCGCGGTGACCTTTCTGGCGCCGGCCGACCGCGAGCGGTACGCGCGCATCGCCCGGATCCTGCGCCCGGCCGACTCTGTGCGCCTCGCGGCCATGCCGGCCGCCGAGCGGGAAGCGACCGTACGCATGTACTGGTTGGCTTCCGATCCGCTGACGCTCACCTCGCCGAACGAACACTGGATCGAGTTCCTGAGCCGCGTCGCCTACTCCGATCTCCGATGGACATCCGAGGAGCTGAACGTCGTCGGCACCGAGACAGACGCCGGCGGCGTCCACATCCGCTACGGTCCGCCGGGTACCGCCTTCTCCCTCCCGCAAGACGGGAGCGGGCGCGTTCCCGTCGTCTGGCGCTACACGAACAACTGGTTCCTGTTCAATCTCTACGGCTCGACGCCGCGACTGGTGCAGGATTTTCAGGAGGCCTTCCGCGAACAGTTCACCGCGCGGCCGGTGAGTTGGGACAACGTGCGCCTCGATCAGGTCGTGGATTCCGTCACCGTGCAGCTCTCGCGCTTTCGCGCCGGCCGCGATTCCGTGGACGTCGCGGTCTACGCCGATATCCCGACGCGCGGCATCGCGCGCGGCCTCGACGTCGAGAGTGGTCCCGTGGACATGGGCTTCATGGCGTACGACGGCGCTGCCCGCCCACTCGTCCGTGACTCATCGCGCCAGATCCTGCGCTTCAGGGACGCCGACTCCACCACGCTGCGCGCCTGGCGCAGCCGGCTCCCACGCACACCCTTCCTCTACCGAGTCGAGGCGTATCAGCCGGCTTCCGGTCGCGGCGCGCGCGCGTCCTCGCTAGCCGAGGTGCTCCCTGATTCCGGCTTTGGGATGAGCGACATCCTCGTGGCGGAGGGCGCCTCCCCTGCAGCCGGGGGTCCCCCCCTGCGTTGGAGCGACCTGTTCATCACGCCGGGCGTGGGGCGGTTGCGACGCGGTCAGACGTTCAGCGTGGTCTGGGAGACGTACCAGCTCGCAGCGACGCCGGACTCCGCGAGTCGCTATCGCGTGGAAGTCGGCATTCGGCGCACCGACCGCGGTAAGCTCGCCTCGATCGTCGCCCGCATTCTTGGCGGCACCACGGAGCGCGCCGAGGCCCGAACGGGCACGGCGGAGGACCGGGTCGGGATCGCCTTCGACCGGCAGGCGCGCGCCGGCCCGATCGCCCTCGACTATCTGACGCTGGATCTCGGAACGATGCCCGCGGGCCGCTACAGCCTCGCGATCACCGTCACCGACAGTGTCTCCGGTCGTTCGACCACTCGGGAGCGGGAGATCGTCATCCTCGAGGAGCCGCGCGGTCGGCGGTGACCGGCGAGCGGACGAGCGACTACGACTTTGCGCTCCCGGCTGAACGTATTGCGCAGTCGCCCCTCGCGACGCGCGACGAGAGCCGGCTCATGGTTGTCGAGCGCGAAACGGGTCGCATCGAGCACCGCCGGTTCGGCGACATCGCGTCGCTCGTCGCGCCGGGCGACGCGCTCGTCCTCAATACAACGCGCGTGATGCGCGCCCGCCTGCTGGGCACCCGTGCGTCCGGCGCGCCCGCGGAGATTTTCCTCCTCCGCGATCTGGGGGACGGCCGGTACGAGGCAATGGTGAGCCCTGGCGGCAAGCTCCGGCCCGGCCGCACCGTGCGCATCGCGCCGGGCTTCGAGGCCGAGATCCTCGCGATCACCGACCGGCGCACGCGGCTCGTTCGCTTGCGGGCCGACGAGCCCCTCGCGAGCGCGATCGAGCGCCACGGGCACGTGCCACTCCCTCCATACATCGCGCGTGACGCCACCGCGGCGGACGCCGAGCGGTACCAGACCGTTTACGCGCGCGAGGCCGGCTCGGTGGCGGCGCCGACCGCCGGGCTCCACTTCACACCCGCCCTCCTCGAGGCGCTCGCCAGCCGCGGCGTCCGCCGCGCGGACGTGTTACTCCACGTGGGCGCGGGCACGTTCAAGCCGGTCGAGCCCGACGACCCCGCCGAGCACGTGATGCACGAGGAGCGCTACTCGCTCGGCCGCGAGACGGCGGAGACGTTGACCGCGGTGCGCGCGCGCGGAGGATGCGTGTGGGCGGTGGGAACTACGAGCGCGCGCGTGCTCGAGAGCGCCGCCGGCGAGGATGGGAGCTTCGCGCCGGCGGAGGGCGACACTCGGCTCTTCATTCGGCCCGGCTACCGCTTCCGCGCCGTGGACAAACTCATCACCAACTTTCATCTTCCTCGCTCGACGCTCGTGATGCTTGTGGCGGCGCTGGCAGGGTACGAGCTCACGATGCACGCCTACCGGGAGGCGATCGATGCGGGCTACCGCTTCTACTCGTACGGGGACGCGATGGCCGTCGTGTAGACCGCTCGCGTCCTCCGGCATGGTCGGCACGGTCGCGCTCATCGCTTCGCTCGCCGCCTGTGTCACCGCGACCTCGCGCGTCTACTTGCCCACCGAGGAGCAGGGACGCTTCTCGTCCGACCAGCTCCGCGACCGCGCCGACGCGTTCCTGGGCGCCGAGTGTGCGCGCCTTATGGGGAACAACCGCTCGGCAGCCGGCTCGGCCAACTACTCGGTCATCGTGGATGCGAAGGGACAGGTGACCGAGGCGCGCATGCAGCGCACCTCCGGCGACGAGCGGCTCGACCAGATCTTCGGTGCCCTCGCCGCGCAGCTCGCGTTCCCACCGCCAGAGCCTCCCGCTGCTACGACTGCCGGCGTCACGATTGGCTACTCGTGCTCGCCCGGCGCGTCGGTGAGCAGCGTGCAGCTCAAGCAATGAGCGCGCAGCAACTGCCCGCGCGCCACCGACGTCGGCGAGGCGACAGCGGCCCGCACGGCGCCGGCTAGGTAATGCGAAGCCGGTTCCCCTTCTCCGTCCAGGCCACCGCCGGCGCCGCCCGCGCCGGCGTTTTCGTGACGCCGCATGGCCCCGTCGAGACCCCGGCCTTCATGGCGGTCGGCACCCTGGCCACCGTGAAGACGCTCGATCCGCGCGAGTTGGCGGAGGCCGGGTGCGCGATGATTCTCGCCAACGCATATCATCTCCACCTGAGGCCGGGCGAGGAGGTGATCGCGCGGCTGGGAGGGTTGCACCGCTTCATGGCGTGGGATGGACCAATCCTCACGGATTCGGGTGGCTTTCAGGTCTTCTCGCTCGCCACACTGCGCGAGGTGAGCGAGGAAGGCGTGGAGTTCCGCAGCCACGTGGATGGCTCGCGCCGCCAGTTCACCCCCGAGTCGGTGATCGCGCTGGAGCGCACCCTCGGCGCCGACGTGATCATGCAATTCGACCACGTCATACCCGGACAGGCCGACCATGCGGCCGCGCGCGACGCGAGCGATCGCAGCCGGCGATGGCTCGAGCGCTGCCGCGTAGCGTTCGGTCGGGACTCGGCACTTGCCGATGGCCAGACCCTCTTTCCCATCGTCCAGGGTGGCATTCACGCCGATCTGCGCCGGGAGGCGGCGCGCGCGATCGCCGACATGGACGACTGGGCTGGGATCGGGATCGGCGGTCTGTCCGTAGGAGAAGCGAAGCCGGAGATGTACGCGATGCTCGAGGTGGTGGACGGGGTGCTGCCGCGCGAGCGGCCGCGCTACCTGATGGGCGTGGGCTTCCCCGAGGATCTGATCGAGGGGGCGCGGCGCGGTGTGGACCTGTTCGACTGCGTCGCGCCGACGCGTATGGGCCGGACGGGCACCGCGTTCACGAGCGCGGGCCGGTTGAACGTCCGCAACGCGTCGCTGCGATATGACCCAGCCCCGCTCGATCCGCTATGCGCCTGCGCCACCTGCCAGCGCTTCAGCCGCGCCTACATCCGCCACCTATTCGCCAGCGACGAGGTGCTCGGACTCCGCCTCCTCTCCCTGCACAATGTACATTTCCTCGTCGCGTTGATGCGCGCCGCCCGCGCGGCCATCATCGACGGGACGTTCGACAGCTGGAGCCAGCAATGGCTCGAGCGCTACGCCTCTCGACCGATACTCGTGCCATGACCGCTACCCTCGCCGCCGTCACCCTCTTCGCCCCGTCGGCCGACAATTCACTCGTGCAGCCGCTGGTGATGTTCCCTCTCATCTTCCTCATCTTCTACTTCGTGGTGATGGCGCCGCAGAAGAAACAGCGGCGGCAGCACGAGGAAGGGTTGCGGGCGATCAAGAAGGGAGACGAGGTCGTGACCGCCGGCGGTATCATCGGTACGGTCATTCACGTGCGCGACACGATGAAGGACGGCCAGCCGGTGCCCGGCATGGAGGATCGCGTCACCATCAAGAGCGGCGAGTCGCGCCTGGAAGTGGAACGCGGGCGGATCGCGCGTGTCGCGACGCGCGCCGGCGCGGCGACCAGCGCTCCTGGCTCCACTTCCGCGGCATGAGCCTGCTCGACGTCTACGTCCTTGGCGCCCCGATCCTCCGGCAGGAGACGAAGCCGGTCGCGGCCGTGGACGACGGCATCCGCCGCCTCGTGGACGACATGTTCGAGACGATGTACGCGGCGCGCGGCATCGGCATCGCCGCTCCGCAGGTGGGGCGCCGCGAGCGCGTCGCGGTGATCGACGTGCAGACGAAGACCTCGACGCCCATCGCCATCATCAATCCCGAGATCGTCTTCCGTGAGGGCACCCAACGCGCGGAGGAAGGGTGTCTCTCCATCCCCGAGATCTACGGCGATGTGGATCGCGCCGCGCGCGTGACGGTCCGCGCGCTCGACACGAGCGGCCAGCCATTCGAGATCGAGGCGGACGACATCCTGGCGCGCTGCCTTCAGCACGAGATCGACCATCTGCACGGCAAGCTCTTCATCGACTACCTGGGCCTCATCAAGCGCCGGGCCGCCCTCGCCAAGTGGGAGCGCCTGCGGAACGGCGACAAGAGCCCGACCCGCAAGATTCCCCCGCGCGACCTGGCGGAGCATCACACGCGCGACGAGGAGCTCTAGGTGCGGCGCCCGGAGCCTTTGCCCCGCTAGCCAGGCGATGCGTATCCTGTTTTGGGGGACCTCGCCCTTCGCGATCCCGTGCCTTCGCGCCCTCGTCGGCGAAGGGTTCGAGGTCGTGGGCGTGGTGACGCAGCCGGATCGCCCGTCCGGCAGATCGCGCTCCTTCGAGGTACCGCCGCCCGTAAAGACGGCGGCGATCGAGGCCGGCGTCGAGCCCATCTTTCAACCCGAGCGTCCGCGCGGCGACGTCTTCACCGAATCGATCCGGGCGCTCGAGCCTGACATCTCGGTGGTCGCGTCCTACGGCCATATCCTGTCCCAGGAGACGATCGCGCTGCCGCGAACGGGCACGGTGAACGTCCATGCGTCGCTCCTTCCGCTCCTTCGCGGCGCGAGCCCCATCCAGGCCGCCATCCTCGAGGGCCGTGCCGAGTCTGGCGTGACGATCATGCGCATGGTGCCGGCGCTCGACGCGGGGCCCACCATCCTCAAGGCCAGCACTCCGATCCTCGACGACGAGACCTACGGCGAGCTCCACCTACGCCTGTCCGAGCTCGGCGCACTCGCGCTCATCGAGGCACTCACGCTTCTCGAGCTGGGCAGGGCGGAGGAGGAGCCACAGGACGAGCGGCTCGCCACCTACGCGGGCAAGATCACCCGTGAGAGCACGCGCATCACCTGGACCCACTCGGCCGACACCGTGGCGCGCCACATCCGGGCCTTCGACCCGGTGCCCGGCGCCCATACGACCCACCACGGGGCGGACCTCAAGCTCTTCGGTGCGACCACGACCGCCGCTCCACACCATGCTGGGCCCGCCGAGCCTGGCCAGGTTCTCGCCGTGAGCGGGAACGGCCTGGTCGTCAGTTGCTCGGCGGGAGCGGTGCAGATCGCGGACGTACAGCCGGCCGGCAAGCGGCGCATCTCCGCCGCCGACTGGTCGCGCGGACGGGGCGTGCAGATCGGAGATCGCTTCGGTGCCTGAACATCGGGACTCGGGTCCCGATGTTCCGGGTCCCGATGTGCCCGTCATCCATGCCGTCACGGACGATACCACTGTCACGAGGGCCAACTTCCCGGAGCGCGCGCTCGGCGTGATGCGATCACTGGGCGCGCGCGGCGCGGTGCACCTCCGCGCGCGGATCGTGCCGGCCGCGACGCTGTACGCGATCGCCGTCGCGCTGGCCGAGGCGCAGCGGGAGACCGGGTGCTGGCTCGTGCTCAACGATCGCGTGGACATCGCGCTCGCGGCCGGCGCGCGCGGCGTGCAGCTCACCTCGCGATCGATGCACGTCCGAGACGCGCGCGCGATCGCCCCCGCGCTCGCGGTGGGCGCCAGCATCCACTCGGCGGAAGAGGCGCGGGACGCCGAGCAGGCCGGCGCGACCTGGATGGTCGCGGGGCACATCTTCGAGACGAGTAGTCACCCGGGAGCGGCAGGCCGGGGCGAGCTCTTTGTGCAGGCCATCGCCGCCGCCGCCCGACTTCCCTGCATCGTGATTGGCGGGGTACGGCCCGCGAACGTGGCGTCGCTCCGCGCGATGGGGGCCTACGGCGTCGCGGCGATCACCGGAATCTGGGGTGCGGCCGATGCCGAACGCGCCGCGACCGACTATCTTTCCGCCTATGACGACAACGGCGGCGCGCACGCGTGACGAGCTCGCTGGCGAGGCGGCGCCGATCACGCTGAAGGTGAATGGCGAGCCGGCCTGCCTCGCCCCACGCTCCACGCTCGGTGACCTCCTGCGCTCCCACGAGCTCGACCCGCGTCTGGTCGTGATCGAGCATAATCGCGTGATTCTGCGCGACCGCGGCGGCTACGATGCCGTCGCCCTCACGGATGGGGACCTGATCGAGATCGTCCACTTCGTGGGAGGTGGCTGACGTGGCGACGGCGGCCGAGCCGGCGCTCGACACCCCGTTCGTCGTCGCCGGCCGGGAGTTCCGATCCCGGCTGATGGTGGGCACGGGCAAGTACGCGTCGAACGATCAGATGGCGCGCGCCATCGAGGCGAGCGGCGCGGAGGTTGTCACCGTCGCGGTGCGGCGCGTGAACCTCGACCGCACGAAGGAGGAGGGCGTCCTCTACCACCTGGACCCCTCGCGCTATTTCCTCCTCGCGAACACCGCGGGATGCTTTTCGGCCGACGAGGCCATGCGCTACGCGCGACTCGCGCGGGCGGCTGGCTTCAACGAGTGGATCAAGCTCGAGGTGATCGGTGACGGCGACACGCTGCTCCCCGATGTCGCCGGACTCCTGGAGGCGACGCGCGCGCTGGCGAGCGAGGGCTTCCAGGTGCTCGCCTACACGAACGATGACCTCATCACCGCGCTCCGGCTCGAGGACGCGGGCGCCGCCGTGGTGATGCCGCTCGCTTCGCCGATCGGCTCGGGCCTCGGGCTCCTCAACCCGTACTCCATCCGCACGATCAAGCACCGACTCGGCGTACCCGTGATCGTGGACGCCGGTGTCGGCACCGCGAGCGATGCCTGCGTGACGATGGAACAGGGCGTGGACGGCATCCTCATGAATACGGCGCTAGCCGCCGCGCGCGACCCGGTCCGTATGGCCACGGCGATGCGGCTCGCCGTCGAGGCCGGACGGCTCGCCTTCCTCGCCGGCCGGATGCCGCGCCGCGAGGTGGCAGTGCCCTCCTCGCCGACCGTGGGGATGCTCGACTGATGGAGGGGCGGCGCTCGGGAGTCGCCCACATCGCGCAGCGCGGCGGGGGCGTCACCGAGCCCCGCCGCGCGAGCGCGGAGCTGTGCGCGGATCTGCGCGCCGGCTCCTTCCTCGACGCCGCCTTCGACGCGCGCGCCGGCCGCCTCGATGCCCGCGACCGGCGGTGGACACAGGAGCTCGTGTATGGGATGCTCCGGCGACGGAGCGTGCTCGACGCCCATCTCTCCGAGCGCGTGCGCGGTGGGCTCGCCAGACTCGATCCGGATCTGATCGATCTGCTCCGTCTCGGCGCCTACCAGCTCCTCTACATGGGGAGCGTGCCGGCGTACGCGGCCATCGCGCAGACGGTGGAGCTGACGAAGGAGCGGCACGGCATCGGCGCCGGCCGGCTCGCCAACGCGGTGCTCCGGCGACTCGACCGCGAGCGCGACGCGCTCGCGCTGCCCCTCCCCGGCGACCCGGTCGACGCACTCGCACTGGCCAACTCCGTACCCCGGTGGATCGTCGCGCGCTGGGTCGCGCGCTGGGGCGCACGAGAGACGCAGTCCCTCCTCGAGGCGTGCAACACCGAGGCGCCGGTCGTGCTCCGGCCGTACGGGATCGTGCGCGAGCAGCTCGAGGCGATGCTCGAGGGCGCGGGCGTCCGCATCGCCGAGGTGCCGCTCTCGCGCGATTCGATCCAGCTCGCCGGCGGAGCGTCGCTCACCGAGCTCGGCGCCTATCGCCAGGGGCTCTTCTTCGTGCAGGATCCGGCCTCGACGCTCGTGACGCAATACGCGGCCGTCGCCCCCGGGACGGTAGTCGCGGACCTGTGCGCAGCGCCCGGCGGCAAGACGCTCGAGCTCTCGCGTGTGGCCGGGCACGTGCTCGCCTGTGATCGCTCGCTCCAGCGAACGCGCCGGATGACCGAGAATCTCGCCCGCGTGGAGGCGCGCACGGTGCACGTGGTCGTCGCCGACGCGCGGCATCCCGCGATCACCCCGGTCGATGCGGTGCTGGTCGATGTACCCTGCACTGGCACCGGGACCTTCCGCCGCCACCCGGACGCTCGCTGGCGACTCCGTGTGTCCGACCTCGCGGTCATGTCCGCGCTGCAGCGCTCCATCTTCCGTGCGGCGGCGGCCGTCGTTCGCCCGGGCGGGCTCCTCATCTACAGCACCTGCTCGCTCGAGCCGGAGGAGAACGACGCGCAGGTCGAGAGCTTCCTCGCCGAGCACCCGGAGTGGACGCTCGAGCCGCCGCCGGCGGGGACCGTGTCGGACGAGGTACTCGACGCCGGCCGCCTGCGCGTGCTCCCACACCGCCACGGCACCGACGGAGCGTTCGCGGCACGACTTCGGAGAGCGGCCGGCTGATGTGGCGCGGACTGGCGCGTCGCTCGCTGCCCTACCTCGTGGTGGGCGCGGCAGGCTTCGTGATCGCCTACCTGCTCGTCGCGTTCGCGCTCTTTCCGGCCACGATCGTTCCCTTCGATACGAAGGTGCCGAGCCTCACCGGCATGCAATACAACGACGCGGTGCGGCGCCTCGAGCGCGACGGGTTCCGCGCCACGACGCGCGAGCAGCGCTATCACGCCAGTGCGCCGAGCGGGGCGATCCTGGCGCAGGCCCCGGCCGCCGGCTCGGTGGAGCCCAAGGGCACGACGGTCGCGCTCGATGTGAGCCGCGGCCAGCAGGACGGCGAAGTACCGTCCGTCGTCGGGCTCACCCAGGGCCGGGCCGAGATGGCGCTCGGCAACGCGGGGTTGGAGGTGGGGCAGGTGACGCTCGTCGATGGGGAGGAGGCGCGTGGGCAGGTCGTCTCGTCCGATCCGCCGGGCGGCACGAAGGTCCTGGTTCCATCCGAAGTCTCGATCACGGTGAGCAAGGGGCCAGCGAGTGTCGAGATTCCCGACGTCACGGGCCAGTCGCTCGATGCGGCGCGCTCGCTGCTGCGGCAGCTCGGCCTGCGCGTGGAGACGCAAGCGGACTCGGGGAGCAGCATGCCGGCGGGCACGATCGTGGAGCAACGCCCCGCCGGCGGCCGACGCACGAGGGCAGGTGGCAGCGTCACGCTCACCGTATCCGGAGCGGTCCCATGACCGCGAGCAGGGGAGCATGATGGCGCGCATCGCGCCATCGATACTCAGCGCCGACTTCGCCCGACTCGGCGAGGAGATCGCGCGCCTGGAGGACGGCGGCGCCGACTGGATTCACGTGGACGTCATGGACGGCCGCTTTGTCCCGAACCTCACCTTCGGCGCCAAGGTGATCGAGACGGTACGCCGGCTCACCGCGCTGCCGCTCGACTGCCACCTCATGGTCGTCGAGCCCGAGCGCTACTTCGACGCGTTCGCCGGTGCGGGGGCGAGCGGGCTCACCATTCACGCCGAGGCGGCGCCGCACCTGCATCGACAGCTCGAGCGCATCCGCGAGCTGGGCTGCCGCGCCGGCGTGGCGCTCAACCCGGCGACACCGCTCGAGCATGCGCGCGAGGTTGCGCCCGATCTGGACTTGCTCCTCATCATGACGGTGAACCCTGGCTTTGGCGGACAGCGGTTCATTCCGGCGACCGTGGACAAGGTCCGACGCGCGCGGCAGATGCTCGACGCTGGCGGTAGCCGCGCTGCGCTCGAGGTAGACGGCGGCATCGCGCGCGACACCATCCGGCAGGTCTGGCGTGCTGGCGCCGACGCGTTCGTCGCGGGCCACGCAATCTTCTCGGCGCCTGACCCCGTCGCGGAGATCGGCGTCCTGCGGGCTGCCTGCGCGGAGGCGGCGTGACGTCGCGCGGGCAGTGGACGGTCGTCGGCGCCATCGTGGCGGGCCTCGCGCTCGCGCTCTTCGCCGCGACGCGCTTCCTCGGCGACGAGCTCTTTCAGGTGACGATCGGCTCGGACGCGCCGAACTTCTCCGCCGTCACGCTCGACGCGGAGCCCGAGCCGCGCGCGTTGCGGGACTACCGGGGGCAGGTCGTCCTCCTCAACGTGTGGGCGACGTGGTGCGAGCCGTGCAAGATCGAGATGCCGAGCATCGAGGGGTTGCACCGGGAGTTCGGCGGGCGCGGGCTCCGCGTGATCGCCGTGTCGATCGATGATCCAGGCGAGGCAGAGCGGATCCGCGGCTTCGTCCGCGAATACGGGCTCACCTTCGACGTGCTGCACGATCCGTCCGGCCGCATCAGCCGGGCGTATCAGACAACCGGCGTGCCCGAGACGTTCGTCATCGGCAAGGATGGCGTGATCCGCAAGAAGGTGATCGGGGCGATCCGCTGGGATTCCCCGGCAAACCGCGCGCTCATCGCGCAGCTCCTGGGCGTGGAGGCGGGGGAGCCGTGACTGCCGCGCCCACACCGCCGCCGGCGTCGCCGACACCGCCGCCGCGATCCAGCTCCTCGCAGCGCGCGAGCACCTCCGGGCGCGCGAGCTCCGCGCAACGGGCCGCGGGCCCGCAGCGCACGACGATCGAGCGCCGGCTCGTCGCGGCGGCGACGGAACGGCTCCCGATCAAGGCCGCCGCGCTCTTCTTCGCGCTCCTCCTCTGGTTCATCGTCACCGCCGAGGAGCCAACCGAGGAGCGGGTCGAGGTACGACTGAACGTCGTCACCGATTCGTTCCTCGCGCTTCACGGCCCGCCGCCACCGCTGACCGCCGTGGTGATCGGACGAGGCCGCGAGCTTCTCAAGCTCTATGGCGCGCCGCCCACCGTCCGCCTGGGCTACAACTCGGCCACCTCGCCGGAATCGGTCACGGTGCGGCTGTCCCCCGCGGACGTGGACATCCCGATCGGCATCGAGGCACGGGTCCAGGAGGTACAGCCGCGGCTCATCTTCCTCCGCTTCGACGCGCGCGCGACCCGCATGGTGCCCGTGCGCTCGGCGATCACCGTCGCGCCGGTGGATGGCGTGCGGATGCTCGAGCCGCCGCGCTTCGATCCGGAGAGTGTGCGCGTGACCGGCAGCCGCGAACTCGTGCGCGTGATGGACTCCGTGTCCACGATGCGGGTGGATGTCGCGGCGGTGGACACGGTCGCGCAGACGGTGCCGCTCGACACCGCAGGACTCCGCGTGCGCGTCACTCCAACGCGCGTACGAGTGCGCCTCAAGCTCCAGCGCGACAGCGTCCCCGTCGCCGCGCCGGCGCGCGCGCCGTGACGCGCGTCCTCGGCATCGAGACGTCGTGCGACGAGACGTCCGCCGCCGTCCTCGACGGCACGGGCGACGACGTGACGCTTCGCTCGCTCGTCATTCTCTCGCAGGATGTCCATCGCATATTTGGCGGCGTCGTGCCCGAGATCGCGTCGCGCGCCCACCTCACCGCCATCGTGCCCGTGGTGGCGCGCGCACTGGAGGAAGCGGGCGCCGCGACCGACACGGTGGACGCGGTGGCGGTGACGCATGCGCCCGGTCTCGTCGGTGCGTTGCTCGTCGGCGTGAGCTACGGGAAGGCATTCGCGTTCGCGCGCGGCATCCCCGCCGTCGCCGTGCATCACATGGAAGGGCACCTGTTCGGGACGTCGCTCGAGCATCCGGAAGCCGTACCGCCCTTCACGGCGCTCCTCGTCTCCGGCGGGCACACGTTGCTCCTGGACGCCGAGGCGTGGGGCCGGTACCGACTCCTTGGCGGTACGCGCGATGACGCGGCCGGCGAAGCGTTCGACAAGGTTGGCAAGCTGCTCGGCCTCCCCTACCCGGGCGGACCGCACGTCGAGCGACTCGCGCGGGAGGGCGATCCGGCGCGCTACCGCTTCGCGCGGCCCATGACCCGACGCGATCAGCGGCCCGGCGATGCGGACTTCTATGACATCAGCTTCAGCGGCCTCAAGACCGCCGTGCGGAACGCGGCGCAGGGCACGGATCTCGACGCCGAGCGCGCGCATCTGGCCCGCGGTTTTCAGGATGCGCTGATCGAGACACTCGCCGAAAAGACGTTCCGCGCGGCCCGCGAGCTCGGGCGGCGGCGGATCGTGCTCGGCGGCGGCGTCGCCTGCAACCGCACGCTCGTCGAGGCCGTTCGTGCGCGCGCCGCGGAGCTGGACGCACAGGTGTTCGCGCCGTCGCCGCGCCTCGCGACGGACAACGCCGCGATGATCGCGCGCGCCGGACTCTTTCACTTCGAGCGGGGCGAGCGTGCGCCGCTCGACCTCAATGCATACGCGTCACTTCCCATCCCTGGTCTCGTCGCCGCATGATCGCGCTATGATCACCCCATGACCGTTCATCACCCGTTCGCCTACCCGGTCGCGGGGTTCGAGGTCACCGGCTTCGGCCTCGCGGTGCTGCTCGCGTTCGTGATCGCGCAGCTCGTCTGTCAGCGGGAGCTCGCGCGCCGCGGCCACGACCCCGCGCCGATCGGCGACCTCATCCTCTGGGCGGCGGCCGGCGGCCTGCTCGGCGCGAAGATCTACTACGCGTTCCTCGTCGGTGACATCGGCGCGCTCCTCAGCCGGGGCGGGTTCGTCTTCTGGGGCGGCCTGATTGGCGGCATCATCGCCGTCTCCATCGTCGTGCTTCGCCAGCGGCTCGGTTTCTTCCGCATCGCGGATGTCGCCGGTCCGGGCATCGCCGCCGCGTACGCCGTGGGACGCACCGGATGCTGGGCGGTGGGCGACGACTACGGACGCCCGTGGAGCTCCCCGCTCGCGGTGAGCTTCCCGAACGGCGCGCCGCCATCGACGGTGGAGAACATGGTGCGCGATTTCGGCATCACGCCGCCACCCGGTACAGCGCCTGGCGCCGTGCTCGCGGTGCACCCCACGCAGCTCTACGAGGTGGCGATGGGGTTCGCGATGTTCCTCGTGCTCTGGCGGATGCGCGACCACAAGCACGCGGAGGGTTGGCTCTTCGGCGCGTACATGGTGCTCGCCGGGCTCGAGCGCTTCATCGTCGAGTTCTTCCGCGCCAAGGACGACCGCTTCTTTGGCATTCTCACGCTCGCGCAGGTGATCGCGCTACTGTTCATGGCGGCTGGCGCGGCGTGGATGTACGCGCGCCGCACGCGATCCGGGGGCGTCGCGGGGATCCACGCGGCGCCCAGCGCCCGCGCCGGGCGGTAGTCCGCGGCGACCTCCCGGCCTACGGGCCGGTCAATTCTGCCGGCGGGGCGGGCGCGGGGCGAGGCGCCGTTCGACGCCCGTGTACTGCCCGGGGTTCTCCCCCACCTCGGCGGCTACGCCTTGCGGGGGCGCCGACTCCGGCGAGGCGCCCTCGGGCGTCGGCCGCCAGCCGAGCGTGACGCGGAGCATTCGGTGCCGGCTCGCGATGGAGCCGCCTCGCAGAATCTTGGGCTCCTCGGCCGTCACGAAGGCGCTCGGGTCGAAGCGATCCACGATCGCCATCACGTCGTCCAGGTGTTGGCGCTGCACCACGGAGTTCACGATCTCGACCGTTCCCTCGCGCCCGAACCCCGGGATCTCCGTCACGCCGTAGCCCAGGCGGCGCAGCGCGTCGGCAATCTCGACCCCGCCGTGCTGCGAGACGATCCGCACGGTAGACAGCCCGTACGCCAGCGCGCTCTCGATCGTGATACCGACGAGCGTACCGGTGCCGAAGCCGGCGGCATAGCCGAGGATGTGCCACCAGCTGTCCAGGTGCTTGATCGCGTTCCCTACCGCGAAGATCCAGATCAAGGCCTGGAAGAAGCCGAGACCCGCGGCGACCCACCGTTTGCCGCGCACGGCGAGGAGTACGCGCATCGTGTCGAGCGATACGTCGCAGATGCGCAACGCGAAGATCAGGAGCGGCCCCCACGGAAGGGCGAACAGCGAGTCGATGTTCAGCGCCGTGGCGAGTTAGACGTTGACTTCGCCGCGCGGGCGCGACGAGCCCTGCGACACCGACGGTACCTCGCGAGGCGGCTGCCCGTCGCGAAGCGAGCGCTCGATCGCCTCCACGCGCGCCTGGAGTTGCGCCAGCCGCTCGGTCAGATCCCGCCCGGCGTCGGGTGCCGCGACCGGTGCCATGGTGGGCAGCGTCACGGAGCGCTTCGGCCAGAACGTCTTCACGATGGCCAGCACGAATAGCGCGACGAGCAGGAGCTGCGCGAGCAGCGTCTCGACCGTGGGGTAGATACCCATCGCCTCGATGTGAGGCAGGCCCGCGAGCGTCGTGATCGGGAGTACGTCGGCCTCTTGCAGCTCGCGTATCCCCTTCCCCATGAACACGAACGCCATGTAATAGAGCATGACGCTGGTCGCGGCGAAGAAGGGGCGAAGCGGGATTCGCACACCGAAGCGGTAGAAGAGCGTGAAGATCACCGCGAGCGCGGCGAAGCCAACCAGGATGCCCAGGGTGAGGGGCAACACCACGCGCTGGCCCTCGCTGAAGAGCGCCTGGTAGAAAAGCGCCGTTTCCGCCCCCTCGCGGTAGACCGCCAGGAAGGCGACGAAGGCGAGTGCCTTCCCGCCGCCCTGCTCGAGCGCCGCAGTCACCTTCTCCCGGATGAATTGCTGCCACTTCGCCGCCTCCACCTTCGAGATGAGCCAGTAGCTCACGGAGAAGAGCACGCCCACCGCGACGAGGAGGGTGACGCCCTCGATCAGCTCCCGCGTCGCCGGCATGGCGCGCAAGACAGTCTGGAGAATGACGGCCGTGACCGCGCTGGCGACGAGAGCCAACCCGGTACCGACCCAGATGGACCGCAGCCGGTCGCGGTTGCCCGTCTTGATGAGGAACGCCACCACGGCGCCAACCACGAGAATGGCCTCGAACCCTTCCCGCAGGATGATCAGGAGCGACTGGAGGAACGCACCCCAGCGGCCAACCGCACGTTGGGTGAGCGCGATGACGTCAGGGAGCCCGGCCTGGATCGCGTCGCGCGAGCGGGTGGCGGAGCGGATGTCGCTGCTCCGCACCGCACCCTTGAAGTCGGCGAAGTGGCGCTCCATCGACGCGACGAGTCCCGGACTCTTCGCGCGCGCCGGCGTCTCCAGCGGCTCGAACGCGATGTACGCGTCGAACGCCCGGTCAGCAGCGTCGCTCGCGCGCCCGGCCTGCGCCGCGGCCAGCGCCTCGTCGAGCAGGGAGAGCACCGCCCGCGACGTGCGCGCGCCATCGCCTGCCCCACCCGACGCGCTCGCCACGAAACCTCCCTCGGCCGGCACTTCGCGCGAGCGCACGGGGAGTGAGCGCACGTAGGCAACGGTCGCGGCCACCTCGGCGTCCGACAGATCGCGAGACGGTGGCATTGCCGTGCCGCGCAACCCCTCGCGAATCACCGTCGCGAGATGCGCATCGCTCCGCTCCACCTGCCAGGCGAACGCCGCGATCTCCGCGGGCAGGCGCGTGAGCGCGCGCGCCGCGGCTCCGTCGACCGCGCCCACCACACCATGGCACGCCGAGCAGCGCTGGAGAAAGAGGCCTTCCCCCTCGAGCCGTTCGGCGTGCGTCGCGCGTAGCGCCTGGAGATAGGCAACGATGTTCCAACGCTGCTCGGGGCTCAGCACCGGCGCCCACCCCGCCATCGCGGTACCCGGCACGCCGACGGAGATCACACGGTAGAGCAGAGCCGGCGTCGCGTCGCGCATGTCGGCCCGGCGCCCGATTGCTGGCGGTGGCGGCACCATCCCCTTCGCGGCTGGCCCGTCGCCGAGGCCGACCGCGCCGTGGCAGCTCGCACAGTTGCTCTCGTAGACGGTGCGGCCAGCGGCGAGATCGAGCTCGCGCCGCGGCAGCTCGAGCGCTCCCTCCGTGCCAAGCGCGGCAACGAACCGCGCATGGATCTCCGCCACCTGAGCAGGTGAGCGCCTGTCGCTCACGGCGGCGGCCAACGTGTCGAGCAGTCGCCGCGCGGCGTCAGCGCGCTCGCCGGATAGTCGTTCCGCGACGCCGCGCGCGTCCCGGAGAAAATCCACCGCCTCGCGATACTCGAGGTCGGAGATCAGCCGGCCGTCGGCGGCAATTCCCTTCCCGTACTCCTCGACCGCGACCCCGACGATGCTCGACAGCCGACGAGCGGGATGCTCCTGCGCACGCAACACGTTCCCCGCGCCCACGGCGAGCAGCGCGAAGGCTACGGCGAACGTGTGTTCGAAAAAGCGTCTGGCGCGCATTCCGACATAATTTATCGGGATTGATCCGCCACGGAAGGCCACGGCGGCTGGCGCGTCAATCCCGCTCCAACACGACGACCGCCGCCGCTGTCTCCTGGCTGTGCGTGAGCGTGATCCACGAGCGCGTCACTCCCAGCTCGGTCGCACAACGTCCCGCGAGGCCATGGAGCGCGAGCATCGGCGGACCGGCCTCCCCCCGGACAACTTCCATGTCTCGCCAGCTGATTGCGCGAGCCTCGCGGTGACCGGACAATGCTTTGAACGTCGCCTCCTTCGCGGCCACGCGCGCCGCGAGGTGCCGCGCCGGCTGCGCCCGCTCGGCTGCGTACGCCGCCTCGCCCTCGGTGAAGAGCCGCTTGAGCGCACGCTCGCCGCGCTCGGCGAGCAGACGCTCCACGCGCGCAATGTCCACCAGGTCGATCCCGATCCCGATGATCACGACGCGCCGCGGGCGACGAAGAGCTTGCCACGCACGGTCCGGCCCGCCGCCCGCAGCACCACGATGTACACGCCATTCGCTGCCCCGCTGTCGCTCACGTTCCACGCGACCTGCCCCGCGTTGCCGAGCACGCGCTCGCGCCACACGAGCCGGCCGGCGATGTCGTAGATGAGCATTTCGCCACCGAGCCCGCCGAACGGCCACGCGAGGCGGGCGACCCCGCCGCGCACGGGATTCTCAGCCGGCCGAAAGCTCGCTTCGGGCAGCGACGCCACATCCGTGGCCGCTGCCGGAACGTGCGCGACAACGGTGACCTCGTCCAGCCACCAGAGCGGCGCCGGCGCACCGAAGCGAGCGACGAACTCGATGAGCAGGCTCCTGCCGGCGACACCTCGCACGTCCACGCGTTCCGGGTAGTACTCGAGCGCCACACCTGCCACCAACCCGGCGAGCGCCCAGGTGGCGCCCCCGTCTGTCGAAATGCGCACCTCGCCGTGGGGCGCCAGGTCGAACCCGTCACCCTCGTAGCGCGTCCAGAACAGGACTGACACAGTATCCGCCTCGGCCGGCACCGGAATGGGCGGCGACCGCAGCGTCCCGTCGCCCGCTGCCCACGCGGAATCACCCGCGATCCGGAGCGCGCTACGCGCGAAGCCGGCGGCGGTCCACGGCGCATCACTAGCCTCCGCACCGGTGGCGGCGAGGAGAT
>JBBJNN010000013.1:51196-73898 GCA_037720885.1 Gemmatimonadaceae bacterium
CACCCGCCGCCCTGCCCCCTCGATCACCACGCGCGCGGGCCGCGCGACGGGGGTGGACACCAGGCGCTGAGTGTATGCCGCCACGCCAGCGGCCGCGTCAGCAGATAGCGGGAGCGCGGCCGGCTGCACCACGTGGGTGCCGGCCGCGGCGTCCCTCGGCACGCGCACCCGCACGACCGGAGACACCGACTCGATCGCCAACGGCTCGACCGAGAGGCCCGTCGCCAGCGGGCGGGCCATCGCGGGATTCACGGCCGCGTCGAGCACGTCGAGCGCGAAGGGCAGATTGTCCGCGAACATCGTGGCGAGGTGCGGCTCGTCGTCGGGGAACTCGAAGCCGTAGTACGCCCGACCTTCATACCCGCTCGTCAACTCCACCGTGAACGCCAGCGTGCGCTGCTCGGCGTACGCCCAGTCCGTGTACTCGCCATTTGTGGGATAGAGATTCCACCCGGGCGCTGGGTGGTAGTGGTCGCGGGGGGAGCCGGACAACCGGTCGCGCACCGCGGGCTGGATGTCCGTACCAGCGAGCGCGCGGAAGATGCCGAGGTCGTTCGCGAGTCGTCCAAACCGGTAGCCCCACGGGTAGAGGACGAGCCCGGTGAAGCTGTGGTAGCTCACCGAGAGCACGGGTGGATGCGCCCGGGAGAAGTTTGCAATGGCCTTCGTCTCCGGCTCCGATTCGGCTGAGCGCCCACGGTACGTTTCCGCGGCCGGCGCGGGGGACGAGCCGGCGTTGTCGAGCGCCCAGACGTACGCGTGGTTGCGGTTGAGGTCCACGCCAAAGGTGCCATCAGCGTTCGGCCGGCGATTCTTCCGCCAGAGCCTGTCGGTCGTGAACGTGTACTCGTAGCCGTCCGGGTTCACGACGGGAACGATCCAGACGTCACGCCGGGCGACGAGCGAGTCGGCACGCAGATCGCTTCCGGGCGCGCGAGCGAGATAGGCGAGCAGGCGGAGGGCCATCTCCGGCGCGGCCCACTCGCGCGCGTGATACGTCGCGACGAAGAGCACGTTCGGCCGCGACGACGCGTCGCCGGACGCTCCGACCTTGGCCGCTAGGATTGGCCGCCCCTCGACCGAGAGACCGAGCGTGTCGAGATGGACGCGCGGGTTTGTCCTCGCGAGCGAGTCCAGGAAGTACGCGATACCTCGCGCCCGGTCGTCGAACGAGCGGTAGACGCGCGGCGTGGCCACGCGTTGCGCGGCGGGTGCGCCGGGCGTGCCAGGCGCGGTGAGCGCCTCGCCGCGCCAGCCGAGCGCGGCGAGGCGCGCGCGATCGGAGGTGTCGGCGACGACGATGGCGAAGCCGCGACCAGCGGAAACCACGTCGAAGTGGCGCGCGCGCAGCGAGTCGGCGGAAATGTCCGTGAAGCGAAGCTGCACGTGCTGCGCATATGCCGGCGCGGCCAGTCCTGCGGCGCCCAGCAGTGGGCCGGCGAGCGGGCCCGCGAGCGCGCCGAGTCGGAACCAGCGCCAGCGCGAGCGGGCGGGCGCGGCGCGCCTCAGCGTGGGCGTGAGCGCCACCCAGCAGGCATCCGCACCCTGGAAGAGGAGGCGGAGCGCGTCTGTCCACTCCCGCCAGCGCACGAGGCGCGTCTCGTCGTCCGCCTCGCGCACTCGCCGCTCCGCGCGCTCCACACCGTCGAGCCGCGCGAGCAATGGTCCGGCGCAGTCCTCCAGCTCGGCGCGCAGCGCGCGCTGCTCCGCCGCCGACCGTGGGTAGCGGGCACGCGCGAACTCGGCGAGCGTCCCGGAGACCGCTTCGCGGAGCGCGCCGGCCTCGAAGGCGCGGAGCTTCTCGTCCACGGCCGCCTGTTCTTCCGCGCGCCGGCGGGCGGCGAGGAGCGGCGCGAAGAACCGATCGTGGTCGGTGGTCGCGCCACGGCGGGGCGTACCGAACGCGCGGAGTGGGAGCGTGAGCTCCGGCACGGCGTGGCCGGCGTCGAGCAGCGCGGCAGCGAGCGGGGCGAGATCGCCGGCCACGCCGTGCATGGTGAGGACGTCACCGGTATCCAGGTAGAGCTCTAGCGCGTCGCCCACCAGACGCAGGCCGTGCAGCGCGTGCAGCGGGATGCCGAGCCGTTCGGTCCCGAGGGCAATCTCGATCTCGGCGCCGCGCAGAGTGACCGTCGCCGGCCCGTGCAGTTCGCGCCCGCGGTAGAGACCGGCCAGGCGCGCCACTTCGACGCGACCGCTACGCATCGGCGATCGCGTGCACGACCGCCCCGGTGTCGGTAAGGGTAGCGAAGACGGCAGCGGGACGGTGCTCCGCGAGCTCCTCGACCGTGTAGCGACCCGTCGCCACGCCAATGGCGCGCGCGCCGATCGCTCGGCCGCAATCGATGTCCGCCGGCGTGTCGCCGATGACGACCACGCGCTCACCAGGCACGTTGAGGTTGAGGATCTCTCGCGCGCGCCGCTGAGCGACGGCGGGGAGCTCGGAGCGGCGCTCGTGGTCGGAACCGTACGCACCCACGCGAAAACGCTCGATGTCGAGGCCGACCGCGCGCAGCTTGAGCGCGGCGCCCGCGTGCAGGTTGCCGGTGAGTAGCCCGAGGGTCACATCGTCACGCACCTCGAGCGCGTCGAGAAGCTCCCCCACGCCGTCGAGGAGCGTCACCTCGCGCGCGCCATCTTCCAGCTCGCGCTCGAGCCCGCGGAGGTAGCGCGCCATGAGACGCGGCATGTGCGCGTCGATGTGATCGTCCTCGTGTCCGTTGGCGCGCATGAGGTCGCGCACGATCTGCGGGTCGGTCTTGCCGTCGTACCGGTAGGCGCTCGAGCCCGGCGAGCCGAACACCTCGGTGAGCGCGCCTTCCATCGCGCGGCGGCCGCTGCCATTGCTCCGGAGAATGGTGCCGTCGATGTCGAAGAGGACGAGCCTCACAGCGCGCTCGGAACGGGCGTCACTGCTGCGTGAGAAGCACGCCCGCCACGATGGTCGCGGTGCCGGCGAGCTGCCATGGCGTCGGCACCTCGCGGAGCGTCGGCCACGCGATGAGGAGCGCGATCACCGGCTGGAGGTTGGAGTACATCGCCGTGCGCGTGGGCCCGAGGACGCGCACGCCGCGGTACCAGAAGAGGTAGGCGACGACGAGCGACCCGAGGCCACTGTAGACGATCGCCAACCAGCCGAACGTCGAAACGCTCGCCCAATTCGTCCCGGCCATCGCCGGCGCGGCATGGAGAAGGAGGGGAATGGAGCCACCAAGCATGGTGAGCGCGGCCACCTGCACCGGGTTGATGCCAGCGGCGTAGCGCTTCATCAGAACGGCGAACACCGCCCAGCAGAGCGATGCCAACGCGACCAGGAGGTTGCCGCTGAGCGTGGAGGCACTGGCGTGCGTACCGGTCTTGCCGAAGACGACGAGCGACATGCCGGCGAGGGACAGCGCGATCCCGGCCCACCCGCGCCAGGCAATCCGCTCGATGCCCATCGCCCAACCGATGAGCGCGATGTAGGCCGGGCCGCCCGCCTGCACCAGCGCCGCATTCCCCGCACGCGTGCGGGAGAGCCCCTCGATGAAGAAGAGCTGGTAGAAGCCGCAGCCGAGCACGCCGAGCGCGAGCAGCATGACCACGTGCCGTGCGCTCGGTCGCGGGGCGCGGGTGAGGCGCGCGGCCACCAGGAGCGCCGCGGCCGCCAGCGCGACCCGCGATGCGTTGAACGCGAGCGGATTCATCGCGCCGGTCGCGAGCTTCATGACGCTGAAGTTCACGCCCCAGATGAGGCTCATGGCGACGAGCATCGCGTGCGTCATCGAAACGCCGGGCCGTGTGTGCGGCCCGGCGTGACTGGGTGGAGCGGGACTACGGTCGAGCATCGTCGCCATGACGCAAAGTAGAGGAGCGGGCGCCCGAACGGGAGCGGTTGCCGCTTCGCCGCTGGCGCGCGGCCGCGCGCGGCGCCTAACTTCAGCCGATGGAAGTCTCCTTCGCTCTCTTCGCCGACGCCGCCAACCTCTCCCAGGAGGGGAAGCTCAACATCCTCGGCGTCTTCGACGCGGTGCAGGTCGGCACGCTCCCCACGGTCCATCCGCGCGCGCATCTCGTGGTCCGGCTCAAGGGCGACCGCGGGGACGTCGGGACGCACTCCGTCACGCTCCGCTGGCTGAGCCCGGAGCAGAACGAGCTGTGGTCGTCCACCGGGCAGCTCGATGTCGGCGCGCCGCCGCCCGGCGTGACGGAGATGGACATGCCGCTCATCGCCGCGCTCGATCTGCCCATCGATCGGGCCGGCACGTATACGATGAGCATCGCCCTCAACGACGTCGCGATGGCGCGCGTGGCGCTGCAGGTGCGCTCGTCGCCGACGGTCGTCGCGCCGCGGGGCGCGATGGTGAGCTAGCCTCGCTCGTTCCATCGCGCCTCGATCGCTACAGCATCCGGCGCGCGAAGCGGAAGCGGCTGATGAGGCCGACGATGTACGGATCGTCGCTCACATCGAGATCCTCGACTGCGAACCCGCCGCGTCCGAGCGCGAGGTGTACGATGCGGCGCGGTCCGAGCGTCAGCGCGACGTGCGAAATCTTCGCGCCCTCCTTCTCGGAGAAAAAGAGCAGGTCGGCCGCGCGGAGCGCGTCGAGATCGGCGCCGGCGTCCTTCCCTCCCGTCGCCTGCTGCCAGGCATCGCGCGGGAGTGAGACGCCATGCAGGGCGAAGCACGACTGCACGAGCCCCGAGCAGTCCGCTCCCCACGGCGTGACACCGCCCCACTGGTAGGGGGTGCCCTCGAACAGGTCCCGAGCGCTCGCCGCCACCGCCTCCGCCACGCGCGGGAATCGCTCGACCACCTCCGCCGGCGTGAGCGCTTCACCTTCCTCGACGCGCGCGTCGTCCGCGAGAATGGCGCCAAGCGGGAATGGCCGGCGGCGAGCGTCGCGGTCGCGGATCACGCACCCCAGCGACACGCGCCCCGTGCGGTAGCGCGTCGCCGCTTCCTTGGCCGAGAGGACGCGCACGTAGCCGGAGTGGGTCCAGCCCTCGTAGCCGTCCTCGCCCCGCACGCGGTACCAGGGCGAGCGCACCTCCAACATCTCGAACCGTCGACCCGCCGGGCGCTGCGATACCTGTTCGCTCGCCGCGCGCGGCTCGGCGAGCAGCGGCGCGACGGCGGCGGTGACGAGGAGCGTGCTCTCCCTCATGCCGGCGACGTGCTCGCGCCGGATGTGCCGGGGAGGCCGGCCCCGCTGCAGCGTGCGCAGATTGTTACGCCCTCGAAGGTGCAGAAGAGACAGATGAAGGTCCCGCAGCTCGAGCACGGGTACCCTTCGGAGGCGCGCTCCATCTTCCCACAGGCCCGGCAGACCATCGCGTCGTGCGACGGCGCGGCGGTCTCACCGCCACGTGCGCGCTGGCCTCCATCCTCGCTCATTGCATCCCTCCCGCCACGGATCGTCGCTCGCGCGTCATGCAGGGGTCATGCGGGGCGCGGCCGAAGCAGACGCGCGGCCCGCGGCTCCACGTGGACGTCGAGCGGCGTCGTGCCGCGTACTTCGCCGTCGGCTTGCACACTCTGCACCGGAGTGCAGTCCACCCGGAAGCGCGATCCGGAACGGTAGAGCATCCCGGGATGCGGGCGGAAGTCCTTACGAAACAGTCGCCAGGCGAGCGTCACGGCATCGGCGGTATTCGCCGGCGAGAAGATGCAGAGGTTGAGGAGGCCATCGTCGGCGACGATGTCGGGGCCCAGGCGCAGGAGATCGTTCAGGACCGCGCCGAAGTTGGCGATCATCACGGAAGTCGCCTCGCGCTCGATGACCGCCCCGTCCACCTCCGCCCGTACGGCGAACGTGTTCCGGCTGAGCGTCGCGCGCGCGGCCGCCAGCATGTACGCCGCCACGCCGTATCGCCGCTTGAGCGGGGCGGGGGTCGCCTCGATCATCCGCGCATCGACGCCCATGCCGAGCGTGAGCGCGAACCGTTGCCGTCCGTTCAGCACGCCGAGGTCGATGAGTGCTTCCTCGCCCGCGAGTAGCGCGGGCACCGCCCGCTCCATGGCGAGCGGGACGCCGAGCGACCGCGCGAGCAGGTTGCCGGTGCCGCCAGGTAGTACACCCACCGGGATGTCCGAATGGACGAGCGCGTCGATCACCTCGATGGCGGTTCCGTCGCCGCCGAGCGCGAACACGGCGCCGTAGTCGCGCCCGCGGCTCCGCGCCACCTCGCCCCCATGGCCCGGGCGCTCCGTGAGCACGGTGTCGCAGCGGACGCCAGCAGCCCGGAAGGCGCGGAGGGCGGCGTCGCGCAGTCGCGCTCCGCGCCTGGAGCCGGGGTTGGCGATGAGCAACGCGGGATCACGTGGACGCGCCCCTTTCAACGTATGCACATGGCCGGCATGCAGATCCAAAGGTCAGTCATGCTGATGCGCCGCCTGACCCTTCATCCGGGATGCCGGCCACGGCACGGCGCCTCTCGTCAGAAGCTCCATTCCCGGAACAAGTCGAAGCCCAGCTGACGCGGCGTGTTGATGTCCACCGTTCCGCGGTTGCAGAGGAGCGCCGTCGCCGCCGGCTCGACGCCCAGCTGCGCGGAGAAATTGCGGCGAAGCTGGTGCTCGAGCGTGAGGCCGAGCGACTGGGAGAAGGTGACGTTGTTCCCCGCCTTTCCTGCCAGGCCGCAGAGCCCGGCGTTCGCGGTGAGGAACGTCCGCTCGCCGAGCTGCTTGCCGAGCCCGATGCGCGAGCCGGAGAGAAGGCTCTGCGCTCCCTCCCGGGTCGTGAGGCCCTGGTCGCCGATCGTGCCCGCCTGGATCTGGACGAGGTCGAAGAAGCCGATCTGATCCACAATCTGGCGCTCGAGAAAGACACCGGCGGTAGGCAGGAGAGCCGAGAACACCGGCCGGAGCGCGCTGGCGCCCTGCTGTCCGAGCGCGAACGTCGGCACGCCGAAGACGAGGTAGCTCAGGATCTCCGTCGTCGAGATGGCGATGCGCTCATCGCTCGACAGGGTGACCCGCATGTTCTGCAGCGTGCCACCGATGTTCACGCGGATGCGGACGTCCTGCCGATTCGCCTGCCGCACGGTGTGGACCGCCGTGATGTCGAGTGCCGGGTTCATGCCCGGCTCCCCGTAAAACGTGATGCTGCCCTGCGTGACATCGAACCGCCGCTGCACGACACCGAGGTCCAACCGGTACTCTCCGCGGTTGGCGAGCAGGTTGCCCGCGAGCGCGAGCTGCCGCCCACTCGTCGTCACGTCTACCGTCCCGCCCAGCTTCACGTTCGCCTCGGGGGACCGGAGCCAGACCTCGTCGCCGAGGTCGATGCTCACGTTGTCCATCGTCAGGTTGCGGATCAGGTCATCGACGACCGAGGGCAACGCGACGAGGCGCCGGTTGCTGACAACGGTCGTGTCTACCACCTGAAGGAAATCGGGATCATCGAGCGCGACGAGCTGCTTGCGCGCCTGTTCCTGCACGTACAGCGCGCCGCGCTCGATCGTCATCGCGCCGCCGAGCCGCGCGGCGGCGAACGGCCCGTTGAGCGTGAGGCGTCCGCTGAGCTCGAGGTCCGCCAGACGCCGCTGCCGCACCGCCTGAAAATTGCGCGCACGAAGGGTGAGGTTGAACCCGAGCTTCTGGATGTCGGTGAGGCTCCCGGTCGGCAGCGCGATCGCGCTCGAGTCGAGGTCGATGCGCCCGTTGCGCTCCCCGCTCACGGCGGACAGGCGGAAGATGCGGATGCTGTCACGTGCGAGGCCGATGTCGGCACGAAGCTGCCGCGCG
This sequence comes from Gemmatimonadaceae bacterium, assembly GCA_037720885.1. Taxonomy (GTDB): domain Bacteria; phylum Gemmatimonadota; class Gemmatimonadetes; order Gemmatimonadales; family Gemmatimonadaceae; genus JACMME01. The sequence continues at coordinate 58,926 of JBBJNN010000013.1, forward strand.
CGGATGCCAAGGCGGGGGAGCGTCACGTCGCCATTGTCTACGGCGAAGCGTCCGGACATCGTGGGCCGCCGCCACGTCCCACCGATCGCCACATCGGTGGACATCGTGCCATCCACCCGCTGCACGAAGTCCGGCGCGAGCAGCTCGACGAGCGCGAAGTCCACGGTGTCGGCGAAGACGCGCGCGCGCAGTGGCTCATCGAGCAGCCGGTTCTCCACCGGCCCCAGTGCCAGGTTCACCGGGAAGAGACCCGTGACCGTCAGCACCGTTCGTCCCCCGCGCGTGAGGTCGAGCGTCGCGTCGAGCTTGCGGTCGGCGTAGGCGGCGCGCGCCGTCATGTCCGGCGCGTGGATGGTGCCATAGCGCAATCCCGCCAGCGCGACGTTCGTGGCGAGCACCGGCGCCGCGCGCGTGCCCGTCGCGCGAAGGGAGAAGTCGCCCGTCCCCCCCACTGGCCGCGTCGCCTGCGTGACGATCCCCACGTCCTCGAGCGGCAGGGCCCGTATCGAGAGCGAGAGATCGAGCGGGCGATCGCCCGGAAGCGCGCCCGCCAGCGCGATCGAGCCGCCCATGCCGTTCCGCAGCACGAGCGAATCCATTGCGAACCCAGCCGAGTCGAACTCGAGATTCGCGGGCGCCGCGAGCGCCCAACGGTGGAAGCCGACGAGCGCGACGAGCGTGTCCACCGTCAGTCGCGTACTGTCGGCACCCAGGGTAAAGCGGAGCGCCGTCGCGAGCCGCGGCCCGGTCGTGCTCTCCGCCCGCCCACTCAATCGTCCGTGCGCGGCGTCCTCCATGTCGAGCGTCGCCCCGGCAGTCGCGAGCCGCACGCCCGCGACGAGCAGAGAATCGAGCGCAATGCTCCCACGGCCCCGCGGGCTGCCGAGCAGGCTCGACGCGGTGAAGGTGCCACCAGCCCGGCGCGCGCCGTTCCCCGCGACGAAGAGATCGGCGCCCGCGAGATCTCCCGTGGTAGCGAGCGTACCGAGTGTGTCGAGCGAGCCGATCAGCATTCCTGCCACAGTGAGCGTACCGGCCAGCGAGTCCGATACGGCAGCCGCGAGCGAATCCGCCGAGGTCGCCGCGCTATCGAGCTCCTTCGCGCCGCCGCGTGGCCCATCCGGGAGGAGAAAGCGGCGGAGCCCGCCGAGCGAATCCACGCGTACGGCATATCGGAGCGTGTCTGGTGACGCCGCGGTGAGCCCGATCGCGCCGCGCGCCGTGAGGAGCGCGGGGGTCGTCTCGATGCGCAGCGAGTCCACGCGCATGCGGCCGCCGCCGAAGGCGAAGCGTGCGGTCGACGGGAAGATGCGCAACGAGTCCACGGTCGAGCGTGCGACGTCGGCCCCGATCGTCCCGACCATGTTGGCGAGCGAGTCGAAGCGGATGTCCAGCGGGAGCTCCGCGTTCAGCGCTGTCGGGATGAGATCCGGCCGGCCAATGAGCGTCCGCACGTCGAGATTGGCGACGCGGGCGGTGCCGTGCGCGGCGTAGCCGTAGATGGAGTCGCCATCCACGTAGCCAGAGTAGGCGATCCCGCCGGCCGGGCCGGCGAGCGACGTCTCGATGAATAACGAATCGAGCGCGCCACGAACGCGAAGCGGGCCGGCGTAGGTGCCGCGAAACGGGATGATCGGGTATGATCTGGCGAGCGCGGTGAAGGAGATCGGCGCCGCCTGAAGGTCCACATCGTACCGGATCTCGTCCGCGATTGTGATCCGTCCGCTCCCCGTGAAGCGGGACGGCGGGTCCGACCCATCCGTGAGCGCGAGATCGGCGCGCGAGAAGCGGACGTCGAGCCAGGAGGAGTCGAGCACGGCGCGGCCGGACACGGTGCCGCCGAGCCGCGCGAAATTCGGGTAGAGGAAGCGAATGGTGCGTAGGTCGAGCGTTTCGAGGTCCAGGTCGAAGCCGCGGAACTTCGTGAGCGCGGGGGCGAGGATGTCGAGCCCGCCGCGCGCCGAGCCGCGCGTCACCGCGCCCGGCACGTGCGCGTCGCGGAAGGCGAAGCGGGCGTCGTCGACCTGGAAGCGGTTGAGCGGGCCCCCGCGCCCTCGCACGGTCCCCGTGATCTGGCCAGCCCAATCCACCGGAAGCGGCTTGCCGCTCAACGTCCGGATGAGGGCGAAGTCCACCGGCTCCATCCGGAGATTCACATCCTTCACCACGAGTACCGGCCCGCCGACGGCGAACGTCATCGCGCCGCGGAGGTGGGAGCCGGTGCTCCGCACGTCCATGTCGGCAAGGGTGAACTCGAGGATGCTCCGGTTCACCGCGTTGCTCGCGATGTGGAGTTTCATCTTCCCGCCGCCCGACTTCGGCAGTGTCGGGTAGACCCAGTTGACATCGGCCAGCGACACGGAGTCGCCCACGACCGCGAGGTCGTAGCGAATCGGGCCGGGCCCGGTCAACAACGTGCCGCTCGCCGAGCCGGTGGAGCCGGGTAGGTCCCAGTGCCGCAGGTCGAGCCGGATGGTGTCGCCCACCCAGCGGATCGGGCCCGCGATGTTGCGGAAGGCGAACGGCGGATCGGGCTCGTCCACGTCCGCATCGCTGATCGCGAACAGACGGCCCACGCTGTCGGGGTCGGCGATTCGCGCGTAGCCGAACATCACCTGGCGGAGGCGCCACCGGTACGTGCGCTTCAGCCCCTCGCTCGTCCGGCGCACATCGTGGCCGCAGGGCTCGGCCAGCCACGCGGAATCGCGCGAGAAGTCCGCGCCGCACCGCCAGCTCGCGAGCGCCACGCGGACCGCCGAGTCGCGACGGGCGCCGGTGAGGGAGTCCGGGGGTGCCCACGGCATCGTGAGCGCCAGCCTCCCCTCGATCACCTCGGCGCTGTCGATGACGATGTAGTCGCCGAACTTGCGCTCGGTGCGTTTGGCGCCCGGAGGCCCGCTCGGGAACACGCGCTTGTAGTTCCAGCTCCCGTCCGCGTGGCGCCGGATGTTGACGACCGGCCGCTCGATCCGGATGTGCTTGACGAGCAGACGCTTGTCGATCAGGTCGCGCGGGTCGTACGTCACGCGGACGGGGCCGGAGCTGAGGAAGAGCGAGTCTTCCTCGTCGCGAATGGCGAAGGAGTCCACCACGACGCCGGTGAGGAAGGAGCCGCTGATTCGTCCGATGTACATTGATCCGCGACCCTGCATGCCGGCGGCCACGCGACCCAGCAGGAACTTGCGCACCCGCTCCCGCCCGAAACCGGTCTGCGTGATCGAGATGGCGACCGCCGCGAGCGCGAGCCCGATCCCGAGCATCACGCACGCGCTGACGATGGCGACCATCCGGCGGCGGGACATGGGGCGAAAGCTAGAACGCCTGGCCGATACTGAAGTGGAAGGTGAGTCGCGAGAAAAATGTCTTGCTCTGCGCGGGCGCGAAGGTGCCCGGGCAATCTCCGCCCTCCCCGCGCTCGAGCGTGTTCGTGGGACTCACGCAGAAGAGTGAGCGTCCCTCGCCGTCCGCCACGGTGCGCTCAAGGTAATAGGCGGCCCCAGACCGCCGGGGGTAGCCGTTGTAGGCGACATCCAGCCGTAGCGGGCCCACGGGCGACGCCACCCGGATGCCGAGCCCGGGTGTCCACTTGAACTCCGCCGGGTTCACCGTCTCCTGCCCGCGATTGTACACCTGTCCAACATCCACGAAGCCCACCCATTGCACGAGGTCCGCCAGGAATGGGCTGCGGAGACGCGCCTCCACGCTCCCGACGAGGAGTGCGTTCCCGCCGGTCGGCGACGCGCGCTGCAGACGCGCGGAGTCGGGGCTGGCCTGATAGACCGTCGTCCCGTTGGGGAGCGTCCGGACGGTGAAGGTGTCCACGAGATATACGACAGGGCCGAGCTCGTTCTGGTTGTATCCGCGAACGGAATTGGGCCCGCCGCCATAGAGCCGCTCCTGCGGCGGGATGAACTGCTGCGCGCCGCTGAGCGAGCCGACCGCCAGCACGCCGCCGACCTGCGCGCGCGCGGCGAGTACGGCCGACTTGCCAACCCGCCGGTAGACGGACGCGTCGCCGAGCCACTTGTTGAAGCGGAGCCCCTTGTCCGACGCGACGGCGGCCGAGGCGTGCCGCACCTCGAGCCTGAGCTGGCTCCCGCGTCCCGGGTCGAACGGGTTGTCCGTCCGATCACGCGAGATCGAGGCGCTCACCACGCCGAGCCGCTTCGATTGCCGAAGCTCGTCGATGTCGCCGAGGCTGCAGACGTTGAAGACCGAGCAGAAGACGGCGTTATCGGCGTCCGTGCGCCCGTACTCGAGTTGGTACGTGAGGGAGAGCGGTGTGCGCTGGCGGAGCTCGCGGGTCACCGAGAAGAGGAGTCCGAACGGCGTGGTGCGCTGGTAGGCGCTGAACTTGGAGCGCCGCTCGCTGTAGAGCGTGAAGGTCGGCACGTTCCGCGGACCGAACAACGCCGGCTGCCGGTACGTCGCGCCCAGGTAATAGTTCAGCGTGTCGCTGAACGGATCGCGCCGGCTCGCGCGCGTGCAGATGCCGCTCACGCCATTGAGCGGATACCCGCGGGCAATCTTGCTCAGCCGGCCATTCAGCTCCAGGCGCCGCGCACCGCCGAGGAAGTCGCGATCGGTATAGCGCGCCTGAGCGCGGACGCAGTCGAGCGTCCCCCACCCCACGCCCGCGCGCGCCGAGCGCATCTCGCGCTCCGCAAGGCGCGCGACCACCGTGAGGGTCGAATCACCCCGCGGCGCGGTGGTGTCGGGCGCGATCTCGACGTGGCGGTAGGCATCGAGCTGGTAGAGATCGCGCTGGCTCGCGAAGAGCTCGCGCTCGCGGTAGATGTCCCCCTCGCGAAAGGACAGGAGCTTCCGCACCGTGCGCGGCTCGATGCTCGGCGCCTCGCCGGCGCGCGAGGGGTCGATCTGGATATCGATGGCGCCGATGCGGGTCAGCGGCCCGGAAATGAATTGGCGCCGCACGTCCGCGCGGTCGCTCACCGTGTCCACGTTGTCTTCACGGAGCGGCTCTTCGGCGTGGGCGTAGCCGTTGTCGTGAAGCCGTTCGACGATCGTGTCCACGATCGTCCGGAGGCGCTCCTGATCGTAGACGGCGCCACGCATCACGCTGAGTCGGCGGGCGAGTCGGTCGCCGCCGGCTACGGAGTCCAGCCCCGCCACCACGAGCGAGTCCACGCGCACCGGCGCGCCCTCGGCGATGCGGAAGGCAACGGCGACCGTCCCCGGACGCACGGCGGTGACGCCCGTCGCGATGCGGGCGTGCCAGTAGCCGCGGCGACGGTACACGACGCGGAGACGTATCGCATCCCGCTGGAGCTCGAGCGAGTCGAGGCATCGACGCGTGCCGCGAAAGGGCCATGGCAGCCCGAGCCGGCGCGTGACGCTCGAGGCCGTCGTGGCGACGGCGTTCGCGAGCTCCACGTCCCGTAGCACGCGGTTACCAGCGAAGGTGACCGAGCGTACCTCGAGGTCGCCAGGATCGCACGCGAGATCCTGGCCGCGTGCCGCATGCGGTCGAGCGACGAGCGCGGCGAACAGGGCGGCGAGCGCGAGGCCAGCCGCGCGCGTCACCGGCGGACGATACCCGCCCGCGGCCGGCGCACTATCATCCCATGCTCGTCCAGCTGCGCGATGCCCGGCTCACGGACGAGTGGCGTGCGCTGCAGAAAGAGCCGCGCGACGTAGAACACGGCCACGCCGACCCCGACACCCGCGCCGATCGCCGGCGCCAGCTCCGCGAGCCGGAGGGGGCGGCGGTAATGGTAGGAGGCTGCCGGAATCTCCGGGCGGCGCGCTTGTGTGTCGGCCATTCGACCCTCGGGAAAGAAAAACCCCCGCGACGCGGGGGCTCGGCTACGCCCGACCGGTACGCCGGGGCGTCGTTCCGTACCCTGCCGCTCCTACACCCCCTGCACGAAGATGGTGCCCGCGCCGCGCTGCTTCGCGCGACGCTTCACCTCGGCAGCGACTGCGCCGACGTGCGACACCGATACCCAGCGCGCAGGATCCACGTGCAGCACCGCCGCCGAGAGGCGCGCGATGGGAAACTGGCGCGCCCGCCCGTCGCGGTCTATCCCCATGAAGCTTCCCCGTCGGACCGCCTCGGGTCCAATCGCCCGCACCGCTACCTCGCGGAACCGCTCGGCGCACTTGCGGGCGATCGCCTCGCCGCCCACGTCGCGGGTGACGGTGATGAAGTCGTCGCCGCCAATGTGCCCGACGAAGCCTTCCCCGCGATCCGCCTCCTCCACCACATCGTGAATCGCCGAGCCGAGGTCGCGGATCACCATGTCCGCGGCGGTGAAGCCGAAGGTGTCGGCGAACGGCTTGAAGTGGTCGAGGTCAATGTAGCAGATGGAGAACGGCACGCTCGCGCGCGCCCGCCGGTCGATCTCCTCCTCGATCGCCTTCCCGCCGGGCAGCCCGCTCGTCGGGTTACGGTCGCCTTCCCGCCGCACGAGCCGGAGGAGGGCAACGACCCGCGCCCGCAACTCGCGCGGATCGAATGGCTTGGGCAGGTAGTCGTCCGCGCCGGCCTCGAACCCCGCGATCTTGTGGTCCACCTCGCCCCGCGCCGTGAGCATGAGTACGGGGATGCGAGCGCGGAACGGATTCCGCTTGAGCGAGCGACAGACGTCGATCCCCGACATCCCGGGCATGACGAGGTCGAGCACCATGAGATCCGGCTCGCACCCCTCGATCGTCGCCAGCGCACTCAGTCCGTCGTTGACCGCAACGACCTCGTGGCCGGCCGACTGGAGAACCTCGCGCACCATGAGGCGCATGTCCTCGTTGTCATCGACGACGAGCAGGTAACTCACGATTGACCTTCACCTTAGAGTCGGGTAAGTTCACGCGCCCCATACATGCTGTCAACACGATGGCGCGGGGAACGGCACCAGGCGAGGGCGGTGCGGTGACAGGCGGGACGCGTGCGGTGAGTGGCTGATGCTCAACGCACTCGAAACGCGGAGTGCTGTGCTCGCCCCACGCCGTGCGCGCTCCCTTCCACCCCCGGCGCGATGCCATTCGTGGCACGCCACGAGCTCAGCAGCGCCCCATGCCACTCCCCCGCCGTTCCTGCGCCCGCGCGCTCCTCGCCGCCACAGTCGCCTGGGTCGCGCTCGCGACGAACGCGTGCCGCGGCGGGGAGTCGAATCCACAACGGCGTACTCTGATCGATTCGCGCGACCGCTACGACCCGCGCTCCCTCGATCCGGCGCTCGCTACCGACGTGCCCACCGGACGCGCCGTCTCGTACCTGTTCGATGGCCTCACGCGCTTCTCTCCCGACGCGCGCGTACACCCCGCGCTCGCCGAACGCTGGGATGTGTCGCCCGACGGCCGGACATACACGTTCCACCTGCGCCGCGGCGTCCGCTTCCACGACGGTACGCCCTTCGTGGCGCGCCAGGTGGTCGCGAGCTGGCAGCGCGTGCTCGACCCGAAGACGCGGAGCGGCGGCGCTTCCACCCTCACGCCCATCGCGGGCGCCACGGCCTTCGCCGAAGGGAAGGCCGCCACCGTCGCCGGCCTGCAAGCGGTGGACGACTCCACCCTTCGCGTGACGCTCACGCAGCCGCTCGCCGTCTTCCCCACGCTGCTCGCGATGCCGGTGGCCGCCGTCGTCCCGGACATCGTCCCCGCGGACTTCGGCCAGAATCCGAACGGTACCGGTCCCTGGAAGCTCGTAGAGTGGAAGCACGACGACTACATCCTCCTGGCGAAGAACCCGTCCTATTACGGCGGCGCGCCCAGATCGGACTCGCTCATGGCGCGCGTGATCCCGGATCCAAGCACGTCGGTCGCCGAATTCGAGGGTGGTAACGTGGACCTCCTCTACGTCCCCGAGGCGGAGACTCGCCGCTGGGAGCAGACCGACGAGAAGAACGCGCGCCTGGTCTCGGCACCCGCGCTCCGCCTCTGGTACGTCGGCATCAACACCACGCGGGGACCGCTCAAGGATCCGCGCGTGCGCCAGGCGATCAACCACGCCGTGGATGTCCCCACCATCCTCGACCGGATCATTGGCGGGCGCGGCCGCGTGGCCGCCGGGGTCATTCCGCCTGCACTGCCGGGGAGCGACACATCACGGCGGCCGTACCCCTACGATCCCGCGAAAGCGAAGCAGCTCCTCGCGGCCGCCGGCTACCCGAACGGCATCGATGTGAAGCTCTGGCACTCGGCGGACCAGTCGTTCGCGCGCGTGGGGCAGAGCATCCAGGGCTATCTAAACGCCGCCGGAATCCGCGCGGTTCTCGTCGAGCGCGAAGCGGCGGCGATGCGCGCCGCGGCCCGGAAGGGCGAGACGGACCTCGTCCTCAAGGACTGGTACGCCGATTATCCGGACGCTGAGAACTTCCTGTACCCGCTGCTCCACAGCGCGAACCACGGGCAGGGGGGCGCGAACGTCTCATTCTACACGAACGCGGAGTACGACCGCCTCGTGAACGAAGCGCGTGGCGAAGGGAACGAGGGACGCCGCCTGGACCTCTACCGGCAGGCAGATGCGATCGCCTTCCGCGACGCACCGATGCTCTTCCTCTTCTTCTACAACGAGCTATATGCGGTACAGCCCTGGATCAAGGGCTTCGAGGTGCCGACGATCTTCAACGGCCAGCGCTGGACGGACGTGACGATCTCGCGCTAGCGCGCGCTACGTGCCGTTCATTCTCAGGCGCCTGCTCCTCGCGCTCCCGACGCTCGCGGGCGTCCTCGTCGTCGCTTTCCTCCTGCTCTACGTCGCACCGGGCGACCCGGTGGAGGAGATGGTGGGCGAGCGGGCGGACGCGGCGACCATCGCCCGCCTCCGCGCCGAGCTGCGCCTCGACGACCCGCTTCACGTGCAGTTCGGTCACTACGCTGGCGGTGTGCTCCGCGGCGACCTCGGCCGCTCCTACATCACGGGCCGGCCGATCATCCGCGACCTGGCCGAGCGCTTCCCGAAGACGCTCCAGCTCGCGGTGGCCGCCATGGTACTCGCCGCGCTCACGGGCGTGACGATCGGAGTGCTGAGCGCCCGGCGGCCAGGCGGCTGGTTCGACCGGATCGCGATGGGGACGGCGTACCTCGGCATTTCCTTCCCGGTCTACTGGGTAGGGCTCATCCTCATCTTCGTGTTCGCGGTCACGCTCCGGTGGCTCCCGCCGAGCGGCTACGGACGCCCGATATACCTTATTCTTCCGGCGTTGGCACTCGGCTCGCGCTCGATCGCCTTCCTGGCGCGGATGACGCGCTCGGCGATGCTCGAGGTGCTGGGGAGCGACTTCGTGCGGACGGCGCGGGCCAAGGGGCTGCCCGAGCGGACTGTGCTGGCCCGGCACGCGCTACGGAACGCGCTCATACCAGTGATCACGGTGCTGGGGCTCGACTTCGGCTACTACCTCACCGGGAGCATCCTCACCGAGACCGTGTTCTCCTGGCCAGGGATCGGACGGTACGTCGTGAACGCAATCGCCCGGCGCGACCTGCCGGCGATCCAGGGCTCGGTGCTCTTCCTGAGCGTGGTGTTCGTGCTGGTGAATCTGGTGACGGACCTGCTCTACGCCAAGTCCGATCCGCGAGTCGCGTACGAGTAGGCGCCATCAATCGTCCTTCTGCCCGAACAGCCCCATGTTCGAGCTGTGGCCCGGCGCCACCTTCTTCTCCGGGTAGATCCAGTGGACGGCCTGATTCACTGCCGCCGCTGCCTCGGCGAAGCCGGTGGCGATGAGCTTGAGCTTCCCGGGGTAGGTCGTCACGTCGCCCGCCGCGTAGATCCCGGCGCGCCCGGTGTCCATGGTGCTCGTGACGAGGATCTCGTCCTTCTGGAGGTTGATCCCCCATTCGCTCATGTTCCCGAGATCGCTGACGAAGCCGAGCATCGGGAGAATGACGTCCACGTCGAGGTCGCGCGTCGTCTTCGACTTCGTGTCGCGGAGCGTGGCGCTGGTGAGATGATCGCCATTCCCACGGATGTCGGCCAGCTCGTGGAAGGTGAAGATCTGCGCGCGCCCCGCCTCCGCGGCTGTAGTCACCGCACGCACCGTCGCGCCGTGTGCGCGGAAGCGGTCGCTCCGGTGCGCGAGCGCCACCGACGCGGCGCGGTCCAGGAGCTGGTGCGCCCAATCGAAGGCGGAGTCGCCGCCGCCAATGATGAGCACGCGACGGCCGCGTAGCTCCTCGGGCGAGAGCACGCGGTCCTGGATGCCTCGGCCATACCACGGCTCGGCGCACGCCTGCGGCAGCCGCCGCGGCGAGAAGGCGCCGATGCCGGCCGCAATGATGATCGCGCGCGAGGAGAAGCGGTCCGTCTCGGTGACGAGCGTGAAGAGCCCGGCGTCCTCCTCCAACGCGACCACACGCTCGCCGAAGTGCATTGGTGGCGCGAACTGACCCGCCTGCTCGACGAGCCCCTTCACCAGATCCTTCGCCAGCACTTTCGGGAACCCGGCGACGTCGAAGATGTACTTCTCAGGGTAGAGTGCGGTGAGCTGCCCCCCGGGCTCCGGGAGCGCGTCAACGATGCGCGAGGTTACCTGGCGCATCCCCGCGTAAAAAGAGGCGAAGAGCCCGGTTGGCCCTCCGCCGATGATCGTGATATCGGTGATGTCGTGCGGCATCCGGTAAGGTCGCCCGCTCGCCGCTCCGCTCGCAAGCCTCGTTCGCGCCGCTCTCGTCATGTGCGTCGCTACTCAGCATTCCTCACGTCCTCCCCGCGCCGACGCACGCTCCGCATGGCCCGTACACGCCACACGACGCTCGACTACGCCGGCTCCTTCCGCCTACTCCGCAAGATCGCGAGCGGCGGCATGGCGACTGTCTACGAGGCCGAGCAGCTCGGACCCGCCGGGTTCAGCAAGCGCGTGGCGCTCAAGGTCATCCACCCGCACTACGCCGCCGAGCGCGAGTGGGTGCAGCTGTTCATCGACGAGGCGACGCTCTCCGCCGACCTCATGCACACGAACATCGTGCAGACGCACCAGCTCGGCGAGGTGAACGGGAGCTACTACATCGCCATGGAGTACATCCGGGGGCCGACGCTGCGGACCCTGATCGAGCGACACCGCGAGCTCGGGCGTCCCCTCCCCCACTCGCTCGCGGCGCACATGGTGAGCCGGGTATGTCGCGCGCTCGACTTCGCGCACAACTTCGTCGCTGCCGATGGCCGCTGCCTCGACATCGTGCACCGCGACGTGGCGCCCGGGAACATCATGGTCACCTGGGACGGCCACATCAAGCTCGCCGACTTCGGCATCCACAAAGCGCTCACATCCGCGGACCCGAGCGCCGACGGGAAGCGACTCGTCGGCAAGAAGAACTACATGAGCCCCGAGCAGGGCCTCGCGCTCGACGTCGACGACCGGAGCGACATCTTCTCGCTTGGCGTCGTCCTCTGGGAGCTGCTCGCGCTCGAGCCGCTGTTCGACGAGGAAGTGACGGAGCTGGCGATCGACGAGATCGCCGTGCTGCCGCTCCCCCCCATGCGCGAGCGCATCCCCAATATCGAGCCGGCGCTCGAGGCGATCCTCGCCGGCGCGCTCGATCGCGAGCCGGTGCGGCGTCCGACGGCCGGCGCCATGGGGCGGGCGCTCGACGCGTGGTGCGAGTCGCAGCGGCCGATCGCCAACCCGGACCGGCTGCAGGAGCACCTTGCCGCGCTCTTCCCGAATACGCACCGGCGCCCCCTCGCGGCACTCGACGAGACTGACGAGGCGACGCGCTTCACCAACCTGCGCCCGGGTCTTCGCCACCAGGGCAAGCGCCTGCTCGCGAGACTGCTCGGCCGCTGACGCGCCGTACCCGGGCGTACGCTTCCATACGTACGGCTCAGCGGGAGTGGTGCGTCTCCACCGGCGACTTCCCGCGGGCGTCCCTTCGCTCGGACGCGGCGGCATCGGCGACGAGCTGCTTGGCCTCGGACCCACCCACGCTCTGCTGCCAGTTGTCGGTCGCGTCGTCGTACGCCACCCACCGGGGTAGCGGGAGCAGGAGGCGCGCGGCGAGGCGCTCGACAAACGGCTCGTACGTATGCCGGAGCGCCGCGAGCCGAGGCTCCGCGTCGGCCGCGTCGAACTCGAGCCCCCCGTCCCGGAGGCGTGCCTCGAGCCGCGCGAACGCGCGCGGGGGGAGGCGTTCCCCGGTAGGGCCGCCAGCGTGCACAGCGTCGAGCGCGTCGGTCCCGCCAGGCGGGACGGCGCCGTACAGGGCGCGCGCCATCTCGAGGACCGCGAGGCGCGCCGTCGCGAAGGTCATGCGAGCCTGGAACGTGGGAAGCTCCCCGACGGGGCCGGCACGGTCGCTCGACCCGTGACTCGGCTCACGCCCGAACTCGCGCCCCGGGCTCCCCCGGATGGGCGCGGCCCGGCCGACCGGGGTACCCGGGGTACCGGAGCGGCTCGGCGCACCCGTGGCGCTGAGGCCCACGGTGAGCAGCGCACAGGCGTCGAGCACCGCGGTCAGGGCGGCGAGCCAGCTCTCGTTGTCGTGTTGCGACCGATAGTAGGCGAGCATCGGATACGACAGGTGACTCTCGAGCAACTCGGCCGCCCAGTGCTCCCAGTCGCCTAGGATCCCGCGCAGCGAGTCCAGCCCCTGCGCCGAGCCCGCGTGGCGCACGAGCAGCTCGGCGGCGGTGGGGGGCGAGCCAGCACGGGCGTCGAGCCGAATGACGTGGGACTCACGGCGGGTAAAGAGTTGATAGAGGACCGGCAAGTAGCCGATCACGACCGCGATGAGCCCGAACCCGGTACCCGCTTCGATGACGGCCAGCACTTTACCGGCGCGCGTCGTCGCGACGACGTCACCGTAGCCGACCGTGAAGAAGGTGACGCCGCTGAAGTAGATGGCATTCAAGAGCGACGGCGCGGCACCGCCAGCGGACTGCGCCGCGCGCGCCGCGAGCGCCCACTGGAGCGCGCCGAACCCGGTGACGAGCGCCGCGGCCCATACCGCGATCAGCCCCAGCATCGAGAGCGGCCCGTAGACGCTCAGAAACGTCGCATGCGCCCGGGCTGGCAGCAGGCGGCGCACCGCGGTCCATCCATGCCACGTCGCGCGGAAGTAAGCGCGCACGAGGCGGACGCGACGTTGCACGCGTCGCGGAAGCAGCATGACCTCGAACGCATCGACGAGCGCCACGGCGAGGAGGAGCGTGCCGACCAGGAGCGCGACGACCGCCATGAGCATGCCCTGCGACGAGGAAGACGACACGAGCGGGGCAGCGCTCACCATGCCGCGCTGCCGTCCCTGAACTTACTACATGCTACCGAACGGTGACTGCGGCCCGGAGGCGTCGCCGTATATTCCCCCGCCATGAAGATCTACACGAAGACCGGCGACGCCGGAGAGACAGGCCTCTTCGGCGGCGGACGCGTGCCGAAAGATCACCCACGCGTCGAAGCGTACGGCGATGTGGACGAGCTGAACGCGGTGCTCGGGATGGTGCGGTCGGCCGAGCTCATGCCTCGTATCGATGAGGTCATTGCGCCGGTCCAGCGCGACCTGTTCAGCCTCGGTGCACTCCTCGCCACGCCGGATCTCGAGAAGATGCACGAGCACCTGCGGAAAGCGCGTATCGACGAGAGCCGCATTGGTGACTTGGAGCGCGCCATCGATGATGGGGAGCGGGAGCTCGAGCCGCTGAATGCCTTCATTCTCCCGGGAGGAACCCCGAAATCCGCGGCGCTGCATGTCGCGCGCACGGTGTGCCGGCGCGCCGAACGCCGCGTTATCGCCCTGGCGCACGAGGTAGAGATTCCGCCGCTCGTGGTCCAGTACCTGAATCGCCTCTCGGATCTCCTATTCGTGCTCGCGCGCGTCGCGAACCGCCGCGCGGGGGCAGCCGAGGTTACCTGGTGAATGATGCCACCGGCGGGCCGCGAGCCCGGGCCGGTGGTACGGCGAGCGCTGTCGCCGCGCGCATCTCCCTGCCCACGTACGACGTCACGGTCGCTCCGGGCTCGCTCGACAGCGTTGGGGACGTGGCGCGCCGCGTGGCGCCGGCTCACCGGTATGCGGTGGTCACGGACGGGAACGTCGGCCCGCTTTACGCACGGCGAGTGGTGGAGTCGTTCGCCGGCGAGCCCTTGCACGTCGTCGACATTCCTGCCGGCGAAGCGCAGAAGACGCGGGCGAACTGGGGCCAGGTCACCGACGCCCTGCTCGACGCCGGTTGCGGGCGTGACACGACGATCGTCGCATTGGGTGGAGGCGTGGTGGGCGACCTCGCGGGGTTCGTCGCGGCGACCTTCATGCGCGGCGTACCCTACGTCCAGGTGCCCACGACGCTCCTCGCGATGGTTGACGCCTCCGTCGGCGGGAAGACGGGGGTGGATACGCCAGCCGGGAAGAATCTGGTCGGCGCGTTCCACCAGCCCGTGGCCGTGATCGTGGACCCCGCCGTGCTCGCGACGCTACCTCTCGCGCACCGCCGCGCTGGTCTGGCGGAAGCGCTCAAGCACGGCATTATTGCCGACGCCGGCTACTTCGACCGCACGGCGCACGATCCGGATTCGCTCTGGATCGGCGCGGAATCCGATCGCGTGACCGCACTCATTGCCCGCAGCATCGAGATCAAGGCCGACGTCGTCCGTCGCGACGAGCGCGAGGGGGGGCTGCGCAAGGTACTCAACTTCGGGCACACGCTCGGGCACGCGATCGAGGCGGCGAGTGGCTACGCCCTGCTCCACGGCGAGGCGGTCGCGATCGGGATGGTCCTCGAGAGCGAGCTCGCCGAGCGCGCCGGTGTGGCCGATGCGGGCACCGCGATGCGGATCCGGGAGGCGGTGCAGCGCGTCGGCCTCCCTATCGATCGGCCACGCGCGGTGGAGGCGTCATCGCTCCTTGCGGCGACTCGCGGCGACAAGAAAGCGCGCGCCGGATCGGCCGAGTACGCGCTCCCGCGCCGGATCGGAGCGATGGCGGGTGAGGAGCGCGGGTGGGGAATCCCAGTGGATGAGCGGCTCGTGCTCGAGGTGCTGGCGTGAGCTTCCGGTGGCGTGCGTCCGTTCGGCCACCCTT
>JBBJNN010000105.1:0-4028 GCA_037720885.1 Gemmatimonadaceae bacterium
GCCGGCACCCGCGCCCGCATAGAGCCCCCAGCGCGAGCGCCGTTCGGGATCGAGGAGCAATCGCGCGATCACGTCTACTCGCGCGCTCGGGCCAGACTCGCCACCCTGCCACGCCCGTCCGCCGCCCGCGAGCAGCGCAACGCGCACCGAGCGGCCCGCCACGAACGCGGCGCCCACGCCTCCCTGCAACGTCGTGGCCCGCGCGATGAATGCGTCGGCGCGCAGCTCGGGCTGAAGCCGCGCCGGCGCCGTGCGCGCGACTTGCGCCGACGCCGAGCGCCCCACGATCGCCAGGCCGATCACGGTGCGGAGCCAGCGTGGCGAGCCGCGCTGGCCAGCCCGCCCGTTCCTGCGCGCTGCCTGGCGACCGACGGGCGTCACCGCGCCCGCGTCACCGTGCGCGCGGGAGCGCGCGAGCAAGCGCCAGCGTGTAATCGGCGATGGACACCGCCGAGGCGAGCCCGACGACGAGCACCGCCTGCGGGGTGAAGCGCGGCGCCGCGCAGAGCACGAGGAGCGCGAGGAGCTGGAGAACGGTGACCACCTTTCCCGACAGACGCGCCGCGAAGTTCCTCGGGTCGAGCCCGGGCATGAGCCAGGCGACGAGTGCGCCGAGCGCCGTGGCGATGTCTCGCGTGAGGAGCACCGCGAAGTCGCGTGCGGGGAGCTGCCCGTGCACGAGGAGGGCGGTGAAGGCGACGAGCACGAACGTCTTGTCGGCGATCGGATCGAGGAGCGCGCCCCAGCGAGAGGCGTTTCCCATTCGTCGCGCGAGCCACCCGTCGAGCAGATCGGTCGCCGAGGCGACGCCGAGCAGAGCGAGGCGGAGGGGCGTGCCATCGGCCAGCGCGAAGCCCGCCGCGAGCGGGAAGCGCGAGGCGGACAGCAAGTTGGGAAGCGTGATGAGGTGCCGAGCCACGCGCGAAAGCTACGCGCCACACCCTGGGGCATCCAGCGTGCGGCGACGTACCCTGCACGCGCGATCCCTGTCCGCGCACGCTCGGCCGCTCGATATTCCCAGGTCATGCGTCACCACCTCCGCGCCGCGGCCACCGGGTGAGCGGGAGCCTCGCGCCCGCGCCGCTCGCGGACGCGCACCTCGCCCTCTCGGCGGGCATCGCCCTCTGGAACGTCATCCTCGCCGGGCGCATCGCCCGGTGGCGCGACGCGCCACGCCCGATTGCGCTGCTCACTGCGCTTGCGGGACTCCTCATCGTGCCGGCGCTCTTCATCGCCGTCACGTCCGCGTCGCTCCTCACCGGGCGCGCGATGCATTCCGTCGCTTGGGTCTGGCCACTCACGACTGCCGTCATCGCCGCTCAGGCGCTCTACTCCGTGCACACACGCCGTGTCCCGCGCCTCACCGGCGTACCGATTGCCGCGTACGACGTGATCGTCATGGCGGCCGCCCTCGCGCACTATGCGCTCGAGCGAGGGGCGGCGCTCCCATCGCCCTTCCTGGCGCTCGTCGCGGCACAGGCGACGGCGCTCGAGGTGGGCGCCGATCCCGCCACCATCGTGCTCCCGCTTTATCTCTACGTGCCGATTCTCGCGCCGGCAATTTCCGCACGCCGCCGGCGAACCGTGCTCGTGATACGCGGTCTCCTCGCCGGCGCGGCGGCCGCGTGGGCCACGCTCGTGCTCGTGTCGCTCCCCGGCGCGATCGATGGCGTCCGCCGCTACGCCCGCTACGCCGCGGAGCGCCTTCAGGAGCGCTCGCAAGGCGACTTCATCGTGGGGCTCAAGCTGTTCCCCACGCTCACGGGCGACGGACCCACCGCGCTCGCCGTGACGAGCGACCTCGACCTCGCCACCTCGATGGATGCGCAGGCGCTCAGCGTCTACGTCGCACCCGGCCAGGTCACGCTCGCCCTGCTCGACTCCCTGGCTCGCACGCTGGACGAATCGCGCCGCGGCGGTAAGCCACTCATCGTCGCGCTTGATGCGCCAGATGACCTCGGCCGCTCCCGCGACATCTCGGCGGACGCCTACCTCGCCGCCAGAGTGGCCGAAGTGGATCGCATCACGCGCCGGCTCCGGCCGGACTACCTGGTGCCGGGGCTCGCCCGGGCCGGGGCTCGGCGCCGCATTCCGCTCGCGCGATGGACACGCTATCTCGCCGACGCGGCGGTCGTGGCGCACAGCGCGCGCCCGCGCACGGTCGTCGTGGCGCACGTCCCGTCGTTCAGCCCGCGGGACAGTGCCCTGTATGCCTGGGCCGCGCGAGCATCGTCGCCGGTGGACGCGATCGGCTTCACGCTGGCGCCGAGCGCGCGCGGTGCCGCGTCGCTCGACGCGCGCATGGCGGCGGCAGACCGCTGGATTCGCGCCGCGCGCTCGGCGAAGCCGCACTGGGTGCTCGAGGCCGCGGGCCTTCCCACGATTCACGGCGACCGCAGCCAGGAGCGCGCGCTCTGGGGCGCGCTCACGTGGGCGACGCGCCATGCCGAGATCAAGGGCGTCGTGGTGGTCGAGGCCAGCGATTACGAAGCATCGCTCGGCCTCCGCGCGCCCGGTGGCCGCGTGCGACCCGCCGCCGGTGTCCTCGAGCGCGGTATCCGCGCGCTCCGCGAGGCCGGCACCGCGGCGGCCGCTACCGCGACCGCGACGCGCTAACGGGACGCTGGCACGCGCGCCGCTAGCGCCGCCCGCGCCACCCTACACCGCTTTCCCGACGCCGCGCACGATCCCCTGCACGACTCGTCCGTCGTCGAAGTAGCGGCGGGCAAGGTCGCGCATGGCCAGCGGCGCCACCGCGCGCACGCGCGCATCGTGCTCCTCGAGCTCGCGCAGATTCCGCCCGAAGAGCCACGCATCCACCAGATCCCCGAGCACCGCGCCTCCACTCGCCTGGTGAATCGCGTACGTGCCGATCGCGTACTCTTTGGCGCGGGTAAGCTCCTCGTCCGTCACGAGCTGCTCGCGGAGCTTCGCGAACTCCGCCAGCAGGCCGTCTCGCGCGACGTCCTCCTTCTCCGGCGAGGTCGCGATGTACGCGACGAACATTCCGGCCAGCCGGCGCTCGGACGAATAGGCGCTCACCGTGTACGCGAGCGACTGACGGTCGCGGAGCTCGTCGAAGAACCGGCCGCCAAGACCGCTGGCGACGCCTGCGATCAGGTGCGCGGCGAAACGGTCGTCATCGCCCCGCGCCGGCGCCGGGAACCCGAGCGCGAGCGCCGTCTGCGCCTTCTCCCGCTGCTCGACTGCGAGCCGCGCTTCCGCCGGCCAGCGCGGCGCATCGAGCTCGTGTGGGGTCGCGGGGTGAAGCAGGGGAAAACACTTCGCGACGGCCGCCGCGATCTCGTCCGGCTCGACATCCCCGACGACGGCGATTACCGCAGGCGCCGCGAGCATGCGCGTGCGGTGCCACTGTCGGAGATCGTCCGCGTTCACGGCGGCCAGCGACGCTTCCGTCCCGCTCGCGGGCACACCGTACGAATGTCCGGCGAACGCGGTCTGCGTCATGAGCCGCACCGGAAAGCGGTACATGTCGTCCCGCAACAGCTCGAGATCCGCGATCGCCACCGCACGCTCCGTCTGGAGCGCGTCGTCGGGGAAGGTCGGGTGCTGGATGACGTCGGCGAGCAGCTCGAGTGCCGCGTCGGCATACACGGACGGCACCGAGATCGCCCAGCCGAAATTCTCGGCCCCCGCGGCCCCGCCCACGCTTCCGCCGAGCAGCTCGGAATCCTCCGCGATCTGGGCGGCGGTGCGGCGCTCCGTCCCCTTGATCGCCGTCCGAACCATGAGCGAGGTCATACCGGCGCGCGCCGGCGCTTCGTCGCTCGCGCCGCCCAGGGCGTAGACGCCGAGGTGGATGAGCGGTGCGCCACCTTTCCGCCGGACGAGAATCGGAATTCCCTGCCCGGTGCGATAGACCCGAACGCGCGCCTCCTCGCGCTCGAGGCGTACGACGGGCGCCCGCGTGGGCCCCGCGGTCGCCACGCGCGGCGGCGATACGGGCAGCGGATCGGGGTGCGCGCTCCCGAGCAGCGACCGCATGGCGTCGCCATCGCGGACGAGCG
>JBBJNN010000105.1:4038-17778 GCA_037720885.1 Gemmatimonadaceae bacterium
GCGGTCTCCGGCCGGTAGACGACCATCCCGCAGCGATCGGGGGAGAGATACTTCCCTACGGCCCCGTTCACCTGCTCGGGTTCGGACGTCAGCAGACGCTCCAGATACCGGTCGCCGAACGTCCAATCGCCTTCGGCCTCCCACTCCGCCAGGTAGTTCGCCTGTCCCTCGGCGGTCTCGAGTCGGCGTACCCAGCGCGCCTCGAAGATCCGTCGCGCGCGCCAGATCTCATCGCGCCCGATGCCGCCCTCGCGCAGCTCGCGCACCTGGCTCCACGCCGCGCGCGCCGCATCGAGCGTGGAGGCCGGCGGGCCCTCGAGGTGCACGACGAACACGCCGAGGTCGGTCGGGGTGTAGTTGTAGGCCGACACGGACGCGGCCAGCGTGCGCTCACGGACCGCGCGGTAGAGCCGCGACGCCCGCCCCGCGCCGAGGGCCGTGCCGGCCAGGTCGAGCAGCGGCGAATCGAAGTGCATGGAATCGGGCGTGCGCCATCCGAACGCGAGCTGCGTCTGCGTGACGTCGCCGGCCAGCTCGCGATACCGGAAGCCGCCATGCCCGTTCTCCGCTGGCCCGCGGTCGCGCGCGAATGGTGCGCCGGCCAGACCGCCGTAGAGCCGCTCCACCTCGCGGAGCGCGGCGTCGGGCTGGATGTCACCGACGACGGTGAGGATCGTATTGGCCGGCTGGTAGAGGCCCCGGTAGAAACGCACGACATCGTCGCGCGTGAGCGCGCGAAGACCCGGCTCCCGGCCGATCCGCCAGCGCCGCATGCGATGGCGGTCGTGAAGCACCTCGTACAACGTCTCGATCGTCACGGCGCCGGGATTGTCCGCCTTGCGCTTCGCCTCCTGGATGATGACCTCGAGCTCCTTTCGCAGCTCGCCGGCATCCACGACGGAGTTCGCGTAGGCGTCGGCCTGGATCTCGAGGCCACGCACGAAGCTCGAGGCGGGGAGAACCGTGTAGTAGCTCGTGTGGTCGTAGATGGTGCCGGCGTTGAGGTAGCCGCCGGCCGACTTCGTCTCCTTCGAGATCTCGCCCACCCCGCGACGGGCCGTGCCCTTGAAGAACATGTGCTCCAGCACGTGAGCCACGCCGACGACGTCGTCCGTCTCGTCGAAGTAGCCAGCCTTCACGTAGGTCACGATCGCCACGACCGGCGCCGAATCGTCCCGGCGGATGAGGACGGTGAGACCGTTGGCGAGTCGCGTCCGTGCGACCGAATCGTGCGGAATGACGGGGAGCGAGATCACGAGAGTCGTTACGCCGCCAGCGGGCGTCGGTTCAGGACGAGGAGAGCGGCGACGAACGCGCCGACGCCCCAGGCAGCAAGCCAGAGGACCGCGTGCAGGAACGCGGGGTCGCTCACCTGCAAGGCGGACGCCTGGCCCGCCGCGCCGATGGCGAACCCGCCCGGGTTCCCGCCGCGGATGAGGGCGTCGGTGACATCGTTCAATTTGTGCAACGGGGGGAGAATCCAGTGGAGCCCTCGGCCGTACCAGCTCTCGCCCGGCGGGAAGCCGATGCGAAGGAATTGCGAGAGCGCGAACACGACGGAGAGCGTCGCCCAGTCGAAGCGCGACAGGGTCGAAATGAGAAAGCCGATGCCGCCCACCGACAGGTACGTGAGCGCGACGAGCGCGAGCGTGCCCACCGGAAACACTGGATAGATCGCTGCGCGGAACACCGCGAGCAGTATGGCTGTCGCCGCGAGTGCCCCCAAGCCGTGGAGCGCGAACGCCTGCGCATAGAAGCGCGGGACCGACACGGGCTTCGCGAAGAGGAAGCGGAAGTAGCCCTGCTTGCGGTCGTTCGAGACGATCCCGTTGACCGACAGGAGCACGATCATGAACGCGAGCACCTTGAAGGTCGCCGCGATCAGCACGAGCGCCAGCAAGGATACGTCCGCTTCCGCCCTGGCGCCGCGCGCCTGACTCGCCGCCTGGCGCACCGTGTTCGCGGGCGCCGCGAGCACGAGCGCGCCCACGAGCAGGGACGGCACCCCGCGCTCCCACAGGTAATCACGCGCCTGCCAGAGCGCGTACTGCCCGAGCCGCGTCGCTCCGGCGCTCACGTCGTGCGCTCGCCGACCGCCTCGCGGAACTGCCGCTCGAGGACCGAATAGGCTGGCGCGACCGCAGAGACGAGCGCGCCACTCGCGATGAGGCGCGCGACGCCCGCGTTGAGTGCACTCAGATCCAGTGG
Organism: Gemmatimonadaceae bacterium; assembly: GCA_037720885.1. GTDB lineage: Bacteria > Gemmatimonadota > Gemmatimonadetes > Gemmatimonadales > Gemmatimonadaceae > JACMME01. The sequence continues at coordinate 6,247 of JBBJNN010000105.1, forward strand.
CGGGATCTCGTACACGCCACCGCCCAGCGGGCGCGCCCCGGGAAAGACCGCGGTGAGACCCTCGGCACCAGCCGCCAGCGTCAGCACGTACGGCTGTCGGCTCCCATGCGCGGCGCTCGCGGCCGCGCGCGTGTCCACGATACGCTGCAAGCGGCCGCCGTCGATGATCGCCACTCGGTCCGCGACCCGCTGCAGCTCATCGAGATCGTGCGACGCCACGAGCATCGTCCGGTCCGGCCTCCGGAGCGCGCGAGCGAGATCGCGGAAGCGCTGAATCCAGAGCGGATCGAGCCCGTGCGTGGGCTCGTCGAAGATCATGACGCGATCGTCGCGCATGAGCGCTTGCGCGAGGCCGAGCCGCTGGGCATTGCCCTTCGAGAGCTGGCGTACCTGCTTCCGGCGGTGCGGCCGCAGTCCGAGCAGCTCGACCAGCTCGTCCCGCCGAGCGGCGAGCGCCGTGCCCGCGAGCCCGGCGAGGAGTCCGTACCGGGTGAGCGCGCGATCCACCGTCCACCGCGGCGGGATGGCGATGAGCTCCGAGAGGTAGCCGATGCCGTGGCGGGTGATGTACTCGCGCGGCGGGCGACCGGCGATCGAGACGGTACCGCGCGTGGGCGCGAGGTAGCCGAGGAGTAGCGCGATGACCGTGCTCTTTCCTGCCCCGTTCGGTCCCGCGATTCCCAGTACCTCGCCCGGCTCGGCGCGCAGCGAGAAGTCTTCGACAGCGCGGACCGGTTGACCGAACAACGACGGGTAGATCTTCGTGACGTCGCGGAGCTCGATCACGCGGGACCGCGGGGGACCGTCGCGCCCGCTCCGGCGGGAGCTCCGGCGGGCGCGGCGGCGGCACAGCGCGTCCAATCGCCGGCGCCCGCGCGAGACCACCACGTCTGTGCCTGATCCGGGCGTCCGAGCCGCGCGAGGGCGCAGCCGAGCCAGCCCTGCGCCGTCCGATCGGCGGGGTCGAGCTCGACCGCGCGAATGTAGCGCTTCCGCGCCTCGTCGTAGCGGCCGCGCGCCAGGTGAAAGGCGCCGATCTCCCGGTGAACGACCGCGTTGTTCGGCTCGAGCCGCTCGGCCGCCGAGTACTCGGTCGCCGCCGTCGCGTCCTCGCGCTGGTCGCGCGCCACGCGGCCGAGCCAGACGTGCGGCAGCGCGAGGTCGGGGTGCTCCCGCGCGGCGGTCGCGAAGTCCTGTCGGGCGCGCTCGAGCCGGCCGGCGCCGTACGCCGAGACGCCGCTGGCGATCTCCGCCGGCGCGCTGCCCCGACCGCGGAGAAGGTACCACGCGAGGCCCGCGGCGAGCGCGAGGAAGACGACGATTCCGGCGATGAATCCAATCGGCTGGCGCGGGGGCGACGCGATCGGCTCGAATACCGGCGGCACACGCGGGGGCGCGGGTCCGGTGGGGGAGCCCGGGCCCGGGACCGCCTGGAACATGGACGTGTCGGCCAGGGACGGCGCGCCGAGCTGCGCGGCGTACGCGCCCTGCTCGAGCTTGGTGAAGGCGTCCCGCGCGGCGGCGACATCGACCGCGGACGGCTGATACTCCGTCCGTTGCGCCCGGTCGCGCGCGGCCAGAAACTCGAGCAACGCGTGCGCCTGATCCAGCGAGAGCATGTTCCGCTGGCGCAGCGCGGTGATCAGCGGCTGGCCCGCGAGGGCGGAACCGCCCATCATGCTCCGGAGCGCATTCTCGGTAGCACCCCAGCCTTCGATCAGGTCGGCGGCCAGATCCTCGGGGTCGCGCCCGCTATCCAACCGGTCCACGATCGCGCGCGCGCCGGTGAGGGCGCCGAACGCGGCACGCTTGTTCGGTCCCGTCACAGCACGATGCGCAACAATCCCGCGTTGGCACTGCCCCGGATGAAGCTCTCGGCGTCGTGCGTCGGGATCCGGATCCCGCGATCCGAGTACACGCGTCGGGCTTCGTTCGTCATGAACTCCTGCACTGATCGGCCGGCCGTCGCGGAGTTCGCTTCACGCAGCTCGCGGACGATCTCTTCCCAGCTCCCCTCGATGCTCCGGCCGTCGGCGGTCATCACGTGGTGCTCGTGGTTCTCCTGCCGCTCCGCTTCGCGCAGGTCACGCCCGCGGTCGGCAAGTGACGAGAGCAACGTGCCGAACAGCTCGAGCTGCCCGTGCGCGTCCTGCTGCGGCTCGCTCGCCACCTTCGCCTCGATCTCGGCGAGCATCTCGTCGATGTCGTCGGGTTCGCCCGCCAACTCGGCGAGCCGCGCCTCCCAGGGGCGGAGCTCCGGGTCGTCGTCGCGCAGGCGATAGACGGACTTCTTGAGCTCCATGAGCCGCCAGATGCCCAGGTCATCCCAGTGATCGTCGGGCGACGTCTGCTCCAGATACTGGAGGGCCTGCTCGTAATCGGTGCGGTCGTAGAGGATGTTCGCGAGGTAGATCCGCGCCTCCACGTGGTCCTCGTCCAGCTCCAGAGCCCGGCGGAGCTTCGTGATCGCACCTTCTTCGTCGCCAACGCGATGGAGCACGTAGCCCAGGCAGGCAATCGCCTCGGCTGACTCCGTCTCGCGGACCGCGAGGTCGAAAAAGTCTCGCGCGTCGTCCATGAGGTCGTGCCGGAAGAGCGCGCGCCCGATCTGGAGCATGAGATCCACATCGTCGTGGTACCCCAGCTCGACCGTCCGGCGGAAGTGGCTGAGCGCCGACTTCACCTCGCCGAACTTGAGGAGCGTCTCGCCCATCCCGGCGAGCGCATCCTCGTGATCCGGATCGAGCACGAGCGCCTGCTCGAAGCTCTGGCGCGCCCATGCGAACTCGTCCCGGGCGAACCGCGCGTAACCAACCCCAATGTGCAGCTCTACCGCGTTCGGGTAGAGCGAGAGTCCCTCGCGGAGCACGTCGAGCGCCTCATCGTACTGCCCCTCGTTGTAGAGCTGATGGGCCCGCTCGTCGTACTCCTCGGAACTCAGGAAAGGGGTAGGCATGGGGATAGGAACCTCCAGCGGCGAGATGTATGCCTATAGTACCATTCGGGAACTGCCAAGTTCAACCGGTTGACAACCGGCAACCGGTGGCGGAAACTACGGCCTCCCTCCCTCAACGCGGGTACCGCTCGGTCGGTTGCCCGCGTTCGATTTTTCCCTCCGTGTTCGCCAGGGTGGTAGTCTCGTCGTCGCCCGCGCCCGGCAGGGCGGCCAGCGCGCTCGCCACCCCCGCCGCGAGGCGCGCGTTGCTCTCGAGCAGCGCCAGATTCACCTCGAGCGAGCGGCCATCCGTCTCGCGCTCGACGGCGGCGAGCAGGAAAGGCGTCACGCCCGCCCCACGAACCCCTTCCGCTCGGGCGCGCTCCAGCGCCCGCTCGACGGCAGCATCCACCACCTGAGCGGAGAGCGCGAGTTCGGCCGGCGGTGGCTGCACGACGACGAGCGCGCCTGGTCGCCCCAACGCGAGCCCCGCCCGGTAGATCGCTGCGATTCCGGCCGCGCTCTCCGCCCGGGCAGTGACGCGAATCCCCGTCGCGACCGTGAAGAACCCGGGTAGCTCCCACGTGCGGTACCCGACTACCGTGACACCGAGCGTTTCCAGCCGCTCGGCCGTCGCCGGGAGATCGAGGATCGCCTTCGCCCCCGCGCAGACGACGACGACCGACGTTCGCGCGAGCTCGGTGAGATCCGCCGACTCGTCGTACGGTGGCTCCCGGTGGACGCCGCCAAGACCACCCGTGGCGAAGACGCGAATGCCGGCGCGGTGCGCGATGACGAGTGACGCGGCCACGGTCGTCGCGCCATCGGCGCCACGAGAGACCGCGACGGGCAGATCGCGCGCGGACACCTTGCCCACGCCCTCGCGAGCGAGAAAGCGCTCGAGCTCGGCGTCCGTCAGCCCGGCAGCGACCGTTCCACCCACGACCGCGGTGATTGCCGGCACGGCGCCCGCGTCCCGCACCGCACGCGTCATGCGGAGCGCCGCCTCGCGGTTCACGGGAATCGGCAGCCCCTGCGCGAGCACCGAGCTCTCCAGGGCGACGACAGGAGCGCCACGATGGAGAGCGTCCGCCACCTCGGGGGTGAGGCGAATGGCGGTCACAATGACCCAGCGCCTCGGAATCGGCGCACACCTGCAGCGGCGCCGCTACCGACCGCGAGCTCGGCGTGGAAATGGTGCAGGGTGACACGATGAGGTACGGCGCCGCGCGCGCAAGGCGGATACGTTCCCGGTGGGGGGGCCCCCCCAAGCGCCCACTCGCTCGGACCGACGCCCTCACGGGGCAGGCCCGCTGGCGAGTAAATTACGCCTCCCCGCGCGCGACGGCCGATCACAGAACCCGGAGCCTCAGTGACGATGACGGACGACTTGCCACCCCGCGACCCGGTCGGAGCCGAGGGCGCTCCAGCTGAGCGTACCCCCTCGACGGGGCGAACGGGCGTGACGATCGGGATTCTCGTCGTGGTGCTCGCCGCGTTGCTCTTTTACTTCTACTGGCGGAGCACGGGCGCGCTCGACTCGAGCGGGCACCGTCCCACAGCACCGGCGGCGACCACGCCGTAGCGAGGGCTCCCGGTCGCGGCGGCGCTCAGGCGCGCGGCGCGCGGGAGACCGGCCGTGCCACGATGATCAGGCGGTCCGGGGCCGGGCCGACGTAGCGAACGGGCCAACAGGTCGTCAGCGTCAGCTCCGCCGTGCGGGATGCGAAGAGCGCCGGTGCGGCACGGTCTACAACCCGTATGCCGCTCACGACCCAGACCACGCGATCGGCGATCGTTTCGGTGACCACCGTGTCGCCGAAAGCGAGCCGGTCCAGCGCGTGGAAGTGCCGATCGCGATGCGCCGAGATTACGGCGTTTCCCGACTCGCCGGGGAGCACACTACCAGGCACGTGGCCAGGCCCGGCGTTCAGCTGCGCCGTGGCCACGCCTTCGACTACGACCTCGTCGAGCCCGAGTCGGGGTATGATGATGCGCGCCACTGGCGCGCCCGGGCGAGGGGGCGCGACTTCGCCACGACGGTCCAGTCGCGCGGCTACCTCGTGCACCACGCTGCGCGCTTCCGCGCGCTCCCATTCCGTGCGTGCCCGATCACGGGCGAGCGCGCCGGTAGCGCCGATGCCACCCGTGTAAAGCAGAAGCCCGGCGCCGACCGCGTAGAGCGCGACGCCCACGGGGCGCCGCAGGGCAGGCCGCTGCACCGGTGCCAGAAAGGCTAGCGCTTGCGGCGCAACAGGCCGCCGACGGCCAACGAGCCCGCTCCGATCAGCGCAAGGAGGGGAAGGGGTGTCGCCGTATCCGGCGCGCGAGCGCCGTCGCGGAAGCTCACCTCGCCCTTCGAGGCTGGCCGCGCGGGCTCCTCCGTCGGCCGGCGAGCGGCGCGATCGCGGGCGGACGCCGTGTCGCGCGCCACGCTGTCGCGCGGAGCGGCGGCCGTGTCAGCACGCGGACGGGGCGGAGCAGCGGAGAGCGCGACCGCAGCCGAGTCCACCCACGCCTTCATGTCGGTGAGCCGCGCACGCAGCACGGTGTCGCGTGCAGCGGACTGCGCCGCCGCCGTCTGCGCGACCTGCGGCTCCTGCTTCGGCCGGGGCGGGGCGACGACGGTGGTGAACTGCGCCTCGGCGCTCGATGCGGCAGCGCCAATCGCGAGCGCGGCTGCCATGACGTACAAAGCTTTCATTGTTGATCCCCTATCGCATTCGAGAGTCGGATGGTCATACACGCGAGTCGCATACGGTGTGCCGCCACCTGTGAGTCTCGTGTTCCTGACTATACAGGCGAGGACGGCAGTACGCTTGTGACACCGGCTACAGCGCCCGAAAGATGATGCGCCAGATACGGCCACCCAGGTCGTCGGCGACGTACAGGCTGCCATCGGGCCCTATGGCGAGCCCACTCGGACGGGGGCGCTGGTGGAACACGGGAAGGCTACTTCGCGCGAGTCCATCGGCGAAGGGCTCGGCCGCGCCGAAGCCACCGTCCGTTCGGGGGACGAACTGCACCCCGTATCCCCGCGGGGCGGACGGGGCGTGAAAGAGCGATCCGTGCAGCGCAACGAAGATGCCCCCCTCGTATCGCCGTGGGAACATGCCTCCGCGACAGACCAGGAGCGCGAGCGGCGCGGCGTGCGCGGGAAAGGTGGCCAGGGGCACAGGGTGACCGGCGCAGCGCTCCACCCGCTCGCCATCTCCGCCATACGCCGGTGCGAGGACCATCCCGCCGGCCGCAGGCTCGAAATAGCAGTAGGGAAAGCCGTAGTCACCACCGCGCTCGATGCGAAAGAGCGTCTCCGGTGGCTTGGCCGCCGCCTCCTCGCGCGTGAAGCCCGCCGCCGGCCACCAGCTCCGGAGGTGATCCATGCCGTGCGGCGCTCCGTAGAGCTCTCCCGTTGCGGGATCCACTCCCAACGCCACCGTATGCCGGAGGCCGGTCGCGAATCGATGCACGACGTCCGGACGTTGACCCACCCCGGCCGCGTCGAAGGCCCACACGCCCCCGCTGTACACCAGTTCGGCGCATGGGTCGTCGCCCGCGCGATCTGGACCGACGGCCGCGCGCTCGCAGACGTTCGATGGCGCGCCAATATTCACGTAGAGCCGGCCGTCGGGCGCCGCCACCACGCTCCGGGCACCGTGCTCCAGTTCCGGTATCCCTTCGACGACCGCTACCGGCGCGCCGTCAGGGACGAGGACGCCGGCTCGCAGCGTCCATCGGTAGACGGTGCTCCACGCGCCAAGAAAGAGCGACGAGCCCCGGAGGGCGATCCCGGAGCCGCCTTCCGGTCCGAAACGCGCGCGCAGGTCGGCGCGGCCGTCGCCATTCGTGTCGCGCAACGCGAGAACGCCGCCGCTCCGTTGCCCCTCGCGCCAGAGTGCGGCGTACACGTCGCCCGCCGCGGATACCGCGAGGTGCCGCACGGGTCCGACGTCGGCGGCGAACACCGTCGCGCAGAATCCCGACGGCAGCTCGAACGTCGCGTCGCAGCCGCGCGGCACGGGCATTTCACCTCCCCGACAGGCTGTCGCCCATGTTGTCGCGGCGATCAGCGTGACCGCGAGACGCCTGGCGACGAAGCGGATCACGATGCGGCGCGCTTCCCGGGCCCCACCCGCAGCCCGAACACGATGAGCAACAGGAGCCCGTAACCCGCCGCGAGAACGAGAATGAGAATCCCGACGTTCCGGTGCGGTGGGAGCGCGGCGTAGACGTGGAAGACGACCATCAGCGCGGCAGCGACGATCGTGAGCTGCCGCGCGGCGGGCCAGCGACGCCAGAGCGCGATCCCGGACGCCAGGAGCATCAGGCTCACGACCGCGCCGGCAAGGCCCGCGAAGAACGGCTGCCGCTGTCCGGCGTTGACGCCGAGGACGATGAACTCCCCGATCGCGCCATAGCCGAGCACGAGGGCGACGATGATGTTCAGGATTGCGATGAGCATGGGTTCCTCCGGACTCTGCGCCACGCGCCGTGGATCGCGGTACTGGGCGGCGGTTCCGCTGGCGGTGCGCGGGATTATATCGAAGCACGTTATATCGCGCGGCGATATATTTGACACGACGCCGACCCCTGTCAAGTGCCTTGGGCAAACGGGCCAGCGCGCCCGCACGATCGTGAGTTGACGGACCGCCCGGCGCGCGTGTACTATGTCCGTTCGCGATATATGAGGGGCGGGCGGCATCTCTCCGCCGCCGCATCCGGAGGGACATGGCAAGCAAGAGCTCCCAGCGTCGGCCCGACGAACTCCTGCCGCTCACACCCGCGACCTTTCACATCCTGCTCGCCCTCGCCGATGCGGAGCGCCACGGCTACGGGGTGATGCAGGAGGTGGCGGCACGGACGGGCGGGGTGATCCGACTCGGGCCCGGGACGCTGTACGGCTCGCTCAAGCGGCTCGCGGGCGACGGTGTGGTCGAGGAGTCGGAGGAACGCGCCGATCCGGGGGACGACGAGCGCCGCCGCTACTATCGGCTCACGCCGTTCGGGCGCGCCGTCGCGCGCGCGGAGGCGCGCCGGATGGCGGCCGTGGTGCAGCTCGCGCGCAGTAAGCGGCTCATCGGCGTGGAGACCGCGTGATGCGTGCGCTCCGGGCTCGGAGGGCGCGGGAGCCGCGGGCGTGCCCGGCCCTTCTCACGGCGCTCCTGCTCGCGTACCCTCCGGCATTCCGCGCCGCGTTCGGCCGCGAGATCGCGCTCTGCGCCCGCGATGGCCGCCGAGCGCTCGGCAACGCCGGCCGCGCGGCTGCTGCCCACTACTGGGTAGTGGTCGCCGCCGACGTGCTGTGGAGCGCGAGCGCCGAGCGCATGGACGCGCTCCGCTCGACCCCGGCGCGACTACAGCGTCGCCGAGCGCTTGGCAGCCTGCTCGTCGCCGGAGCGTCCTTCAACGTGGGGTACGACGCCGCACGCGCCGAGCTGAGCATGGGCGGGCTCGCGCTCCTCGTCACCGCGCTCAGCGCGCTGGTCGGCACGGTACTTCTCACCACGCGCATCCGCTCGGCGGGCGCGGCCGCGGTGGAATCGGCGGCGTAGGTAACGGGCGCCGGCGCGGAACGGCTAAGGCGCGGCCGCCTTCTCGGGCTGGCGCCACGCGCCGACGATTGCTTCGCCCATCCGCGCCATCGTCACCTGCGCCTCGTTGTCTATGACCCACCGCTTGTCCGCGTTCCCCTTCGTCAGCACGCAGGCGACGACGCGCTGTGGCAGGTAGAAGAGCGAGCACTCCGTGCGGACCTCGTCCGTCGCGCCGGTCTTGTGCGCGGCTCGCGCTCCCCCAGCGAAGCGCTGGAGGAGCTGGTCATCGGTGTTGTGCTCGAGAATGTCGAGCATCGCGGAGTCGGCCCGCGCGCTGACGGCCTTCCCGTCGGCGAGGAGGGCGAAGAGGCGGGCCATCTCGTTGGCCGTGGTGACCCCGAGGCCATACTTGACCGAGGAGTCCATCGCCACACTCGAGCTCCGGAGGAAAGACTTCGAGTGGACCTTCGTGTGCGGGAGCCCCAACGCTTCCATCTTGTCCCACACCCGGCGAATGATGATGCGGTCGAGGAGCAGATTGGTCGCGGTGTTGTCGCTGATCGTCGTCATCAGCCACGCCGCATCGCGGACCGTGACCGTCATGCCCGGGTGCAGGTGCTGGAGGACGCCGCTCCCCGGCACCTGATCGATCTTGAGGACGGTGAGAGGGTCGTCCAACGAGAGCTTCCCCTGCTCGACGAGATCGAACACCGTCACCAGGATCGATACCTTGATCAGGCTCGCGGTGGAGAAGGTCTCATCGCCACGCCGCGCGAGCCGCTCGCCGGTCTCGAGATTGTGGACCGCGTAGCCCACGACGCCATGATGGGCGTCGGCGAGCGAATCGAGCGTGCGCCGGAGCGTCGCCGTGTCGGCACGGACCGCTCGCGAGCGCGGCGACGGCTGGGCGCCGCCCTGAGCGCCGGCGCACCCGGGCAGGAGGACCGCAAGCGCCCAGACGAGTACCCGGCCGGCCCGGCGCAGCGCGTGTCGCGACGCGCGGCACATGGCTGGCCGGGCGGGATCAGGCGTCGTCGAACTGCTCGCCCTTCCGCTCCTCCACCAGCTCGCGCTCGGTAGACGACGGGTCGTAGGCCGCCATGATCTTGACGCGCTCGCCGCCGTACACGTCGAACGTCTTGCCGGCACCCTTGTACACCTTGATCTCGTGCCCATCCTCGAAGCGGAGCATGATGAGCGGGTAATCGCTGTTGACGTACTGCTTGCGCAGCTTCTGCGGAGCGCGGGACATGGGCGGAATTCGGGTTTGGGGAGCGGGAACGTTACAGGCGTGAGCGGCGACGGGCTAGGGGTGAATCGGCCAGGCGCCGCCGGTGGCGCGGTACCAGCCTGTCAACGAATGCCGCGGGTCGAGCCCGTCATCACCCCCTGCTCACGTCACCACACGCGAACGCGTCGCGAATCGCTCCCACGCTCCAGATTCGATTGTCTCCTCGATCGCGGCCACGGCGGTCTCGATCTCGTCGTCGCGCGTGTAGAAGTGCGGCGCGATCCGGATGCCCGCTTCCGGCCGGTAATCCACAAGGATGTCCCGCGCGAGGAGCGTCTGCGCGACCTCGTAGCCGTGCGGCACATCGAGCGCGACGGTGCCAGCGCGGCGCTCCGGGTCACGCGGCGCGCGCACCCGGTAGCCGCGTGCATCCGCCAGCTCGATGATCCGCGCCGTCTGCCGCATGCTTTTCTCGCGCACTTCAGTGATCCCGGCCTGCCGGACAAGCCGCGGACCCTCGACCGCCGCGTAGAGTGCCGGAATCACCGGCGTCCCGTTCAGCCAGCGGAACGCGCCCGCGGCGTATTCCATCTCCGTTTCGAAGGCAAAAGGGCGCGCATGCGCCTGCCAGCCAGTAATGGCCGGCGCGTACCGCTCGCGAACGCCCGGCGACACGTACAGGAAGCAGCCACCGGGCCCGCCGCATAACCACTTGAGCACGCCGCCGGTGAGAAAGTCGGCGCCGCTTCGACGCACGTCCACGGGGAGTACGCCGACTGAATGGAAGGCGTCGAGCGCTACGAGCGCCCCGACCTCGCGCGCCCGCCGGCAGATACGCTCGGCGTCCATCACGAACGCCGAGCGGAAGAGCACGTGCGAGATGGCCACGAGGCGGGTCCGTTCATCTATCGCCTCGAGCAGCCGGTCGTGGTCCACGGAGATGCCATCGTCGCTCGGCACTTCCACAATGCGGGCGCCGAGCCGCTTTGCGAGGCCCTCGTAGACGTAGCGAACTGAGGGAAAGTCGAGCGCTGTGGTGACGATCGTGTCGCGCGGCGCCGGGTAGTCGAGCGCCGAGATGATGGCGGCCTGCGCGATGGAGACGTTCGGGAACATCGCGACATCGCCCGCCCCGGCGCCCAGGAGCGGCGCGATCTCGTTCCCCACCTCCACCGGCATCTCCCACCATCCCTTCGTCCACGCGCGAACGCCTTCGTGCTCCCAGAGGCTCGCGTACTCCGCGAGGCGGTCGGGCACGGCGCGCGGCATCGCGCCCAGCGAGTTGGACACGAGGTACGTGGTGCGCTCGAGGATCGGGAACTCGGCGCGGAAACGAAGCAGGGGGTCGGTCACGGCGAAGGAGCCTCGGCAGCTGGCGCGCGGCGCGCGCGGGTAGACCGGATAGCGTACGCGACGAGCGCGACAGCGAGTACGGCGCCCACGGCGATGATCTCGCGCCACGTCACGGTGGCCCAGAGCAGCCACGCGACGGCGCCGCAGGCGAGCGCCGGGATGAGCGGGCCCCCGGGCGCGCGGAAGGGCTCGCTCCCGCCTGCCACACGCACGTCGCGGCGGCGGAGCTCCCACGCGGAGACGGCGCAGAGGAAGTAGAGGGTGAGCGCGGCGACGTTCGCGAGGATCGCGAGGCGCTCGAACGTGCCGGTGAGCGCGAGCGCGAGCACCAGGATCACGTAGACAACGATCGCGACGTATGGCGTGCGGTAGCGCGGGTGCACCGCGGCGAGCGCCCGGGGCGCGAAGCCGTCCCGTCCGAACGCGAAGAGGTTGCGCGGTGCGGCGAGCATGGCGCCGCTCAGGTATCCGAACATCGA
>JBBJNN010000190.1:0-4411 GCA_037720885.1 Gemmatimonadaceae bacterium
GTCGGCTCGCGGCCGTCAATTACCGGAACAGCGGATGAAACACCCCTTGCACAAATCAAAATTACAACGGCGGCTAACAGAGTTCTAAAATACGCGCGTGCGTCTCATTCGCCAGCTCCTCGCCGAGAGCCTGCTCCTCGCGCTCGCGGGCGCGGGCGCGGCGCTCATCCTCACACTCTGGGCGACCGACCTCACGCGCTTCATCCCCGGTGGCGTGACGCTCGACCTCACGCCGGACGTGCGCGTGGTCGGCTTCACGCTCGGGCTCGCGCTCCTCACCGGCATCGCGTTCGGGATGGCGCCGGCACTCCGTTCCACGCGCGCCGATCTCGTGTCCGCGCTCAAGGACGGCGCACCCACGGCCGGCTCGGCGCGCTCGCGGCTCCGCAACGCGCTCGTCGTCACGCAGCTCGCCGTCTCGCTCCTTCTGCTCATCGTGGGCGGGCTCTTCGTGCGGAGCCTCCGCAACATGCGCCTCGCGGACCCGGGCTTCGACACGAGCGGGCTGGCCGTCGCCGAGTTCGACCTCATGGGCGCGCGGATCGAGGGCGAGCGTGCCCGGCGCTTCTACGACGAGCTGTTCGCGCGGCTGCGCCTGGTGCCCGGCGTCGTGTCGCTGAGCGCGGCGTCCACGGTTCCGCTCAACGGGGACGGCATGCGGCGCTCGCTCACCGTACCGGGCTACCAGCTCGCGCCGGGCGAGGACGGCGAGGTCTCCGTGTTCGATGTGGCGCCCGACTACTTCCGGACGATCGGCATCGCAATAGTCCGAGGCCGCCCGATCACCGACAGCGACCGCGCGGGCGCTCCGCGCGTCGCGGTCGTCAACGAGACCTTCGCGCGGCACTACTGGCCCGGCCAGCATGCGATCGGCAAGCGCATCAACCTGGGCGGCGCGAGCGGGCCGGCCACCGAGGTCGTGGGCGTGGCGAAGGACGCGCGGTACTGGAGCATCCAGGAGCAGCCGAAGGCGCATTTCTACATCCCAATGCTCCAGGCCGGCTACTTCGGTGGCGCCATCCACGTGCGGACGACCGGGGACCCTGCGCTCGCCCTGCGCGCGATCCGGACCGAGGCGGCCGCGCTGGAGCCCACGGCGGCCGTGGTGCAGTTGCGGACGCTCGACAAGGTGCGCGGTGATGCGCTCCTTCCCTCGCGCCTGGCCGCCGCGCTCCTCAGCGCGTTCGGCGCGCTCGCGCTCGTTCTCGCCGCGCTCGGCTTGTACGGAGTGATGAGTTACGTGGTCGCGCTCCGCACGCGAGAGATTGGCGTCCGCCTGGCACTTGGCGCCGCACGCCGCGACGTGCTGCGGATGGTGGTGGGTCAGGGGATGCGGCTCGCGCTCATCGGCCTGGGCGCGGGGCTCGTCGTCGCGGCGGCGGTGACGCGGGTGCTGGCGAGCCAGCTCTTCGGGCTGGGCGCCACGGACCCGGCCACGTATGCCGGGCTCGCGGGGCTGCTCGGCATGGTCGCGCTCCTCGCGAGCTACCTGCCGGCGCGGCGCGCGGCGCGTGTAGACCCGATGGTCGCACTGAGGAGCGAGTAGGAGCGGAGAGAAACTTCTGTAGGGTGACTCTCGTCCGGTCGCGCAGCCCCCGGCACGTCTCCTCCTCGCGACCCGCCCCGATGGATAGCCTCAAGCAGGACGTCCGCTACGCGGTCCGCACGCTCGCCAAGCATCGCGGCTTCACCGCGATTGCCGTCCTCTGCCTCGCACTCGGCATCGGCGCGAACGCGACGATCTTCAGCGTCGTCAACGCGCTCCTGCTGCGGCCGTTGCCGTACGCGGAGCCCAACCGGCTCGTGGCGCTCTACGAGACGGACCTGAAAGATCCCGAGGCGCGGAACGCGCTCTCCTTCGCCGACTTCGCGGACATCCGGGCCGGTAGCACGTCGTTCGAGGCGCTGGCGCTGCACTACAGCCGCTTCTTCACGGTCACCGGAGGCGACCAACCGGAGGGAGTGGAGGGCGAGGTCGTGACGCCCAGCCTGTTCCGTATCTTGGGCTACAAGCCCATCCTCGGCCGGGACTTCCTGCCGGAGGAGGAGCAGCAGGGGAAGGAGCACGTCCTCCTGCTCAGCCATGGCTTCTGGGAGCGGCGCTTCGCCAGCGACCCGAAGATCGTCGGGCAGACGCTGCAGTTGAACGGCGTGGCGTACACGGTCATTGGTGTCATGCCCCGCCGCTTCTCCTTCCCGGAAGGAGAACAGATCTGGGTGCCCATGGCGCTCGACGCGAGCAGCGAGCCGCGGGGCAACCATTACATGGACGGGCTCGGGCGGCTGAAGCATGGCGTCACGGTCGAGCAGGCCACACGCGACGTGAACACGATCGCGGCGCAGCTGGCGCGGCAGTACCCGAAGACGAACGCGGGGAGCGGCGCGACGGTCCGCCCCTTTCGCGAGGAACTGGTGGCCGGCGAGATCCGAACGGTGGTATGGGTGATGTTCGGCGCGGTCTGCTTCGTCCTGGCCATCGCCTGCGCGAACGTCGCCAACCTCCTGCTCGCCCGCGCCAGCGCGCGCGAGCGTGAGATCGCCGTGCGCACCGCACTCGGCGCCAGCCGAGGGCGCATCATCCGCCAGCTCCTCACGGAGAGCGTGCTCGTCGCGCTCATGGGTGGGGGGCTCGGCGTCCTCTTCGCCCACCTGGGACTCAAGGCGATGATCGCCAACATCCCCGCGGAGATACCCTTCTGGATGGTGTTCGACCTCGACCCACGCGTGCTCGCCTTCACACTCGTCATCTCGCTGGTCACGGGGCTCCTCTTCGGGCTCGCGCCGGCGCTGCAGGCAAGCAATGCCAATCTTCAGGCATCGCTCAAGGAAGGCGGGCGCGGCTCGGGAGCGGGCGCGCGGCGCAACCGGCTGCGCTCATCGCTCGTGATCGCCGAAGTCGCCCTCTCGCTCGTGCTGCTCATTGGCGCGTCGCTCATGGTCAAGAGCTTCCTCCGCTTGCGGAGCGTGAACCCCGGCTTCGACGCGGCGAACGCACTCACGGTCCGCATCTACCTGGGCGGCGACAAGTACACCGAGATCCGCACCCGCGCGACGATCTTCGCGAACGTGCTCGAGCGCCTGCGCGCGCTCCCCGGCGTGTCGAACGCCGCCGCCGTCAGCTCCATCCCGCTCAGCGGCAACAACTCGTCCCAGTCGTTCGAGATCGAGGGCCAGCCCGCGACCCCGGGGAACGCGCCGTCCGCCGCGGTGCGTACGATCACGGCCACGTATTTCGGGACGATGAAGATCCCGCTCGTCTCCGGCCGGCCGTTCACCGACCGCGAGATGATGGATTCGACGCCGGTCGTCCTCGTGAACCAGACGCTGGCCGAGCGCTACTGGCCCGGGAAGGATGCGATCGGGCGACGACTTCGCATGGGCACCGACTCCACGGCGCCCTGGCTCACGGTGGTGGGCGTCGCGCCCGAGGTGAAGATGCGCGAGCTCGACACCAGGCCCGAGGCGCAGATCTACACGACCTTCGCCTTCGTGCCCTACCGTACCATGTCGCTCATCGTCCGCACCGGGTGCCCGCCGCAGGCGGGCGGGTGCGATCCGACGGCCCTCGCCGCCGCCGTCCGCGCAGCCGTCCACGAAGTAGATCCGACCCTCCCCCTCATCGAGATGGAGACGCTGCGCTGGATCGTGGACGCGTCGTTCTGGGAGAAGGGACTCTACGGGAAGATGTTCGGCGTCTTCGGCATCGTGGCGCTCGTCCTCGCTGCGGTCGGCGTGTACGGCGTCATGGCGTACGCGGTCTCGCAGCGCACGCAGGAGCTCGGGGTGCGTATGGCACTGGGTGCGCAGCGCGGTGACGTCTTCCGCCTGGTGGTGGGCCGGGGCCTGTGGCTAGCCGGCATCGGTCTGGCGATCGGCTTGCTCGGCGCGTTCGGGCTGACACGCGTGCTGTCGAGCGTCCTCTATGGCGTGACGGCGACAGATCCCTTCATCTTCGGCGGCATCTCGCTCCTCCTCGGCGGCGTGGCCTTCCTCGCGAGCTACCTCCCCGCGCGCCGAGCGACGAGGGTAGATCCGATCGTCGCGCTGCGATACGAGTAGCGGACGCGCCGGCATCGAGAAGCGAAGGAAGTTACAGATGCTCCGGAAACGACGGAGGCGATTGTCAAAGATTTGGCAGCAACTTGAGGCTTTCGGCGAGGAAGAGGGTGAAGAGATCGTCGTGCCGGTGGTTGTAGCGGAACTGCCATTCGTAGAGGTACAGCGGGAACTTCGCCGGGCTGACCCCATGGTGCTTCTGGAACTTGGCCTTCGCGTAGCTCCAGAACCCTTCGAGGCCATTGATGTGCACCTTGCCCCGACTGAAGTGCCGCTGGTGATCGACGCGCAGATGTCGGTACCCGCAGAAGGCGAGTGTGTCATAGCCCTTCCAGCGGTCCGTGTACACGAGCGT
>JBBJNN010000106.1:0-12682 GCA_037720885.1 Gemmatimonadaceae bacterium
TGTACCCGGCCTCCCCGCGCCGGCCGGGCGAGGGTGAGCCGATGGTGACGTTTCGCCATGATCAAAGCGCGGAATTCATCGACGCGATCGTCAACGGGCGACCGTGCCGGCCGTCGTGCCGGCTGTCGTGCCGGCTGTCCCCGTGGCACGCGCCGATTCACCGGCGATCGCAGTGCGTACGAGCGCGCCCGACTCTACCGCATCGCCACCGGCCGTCGCGCCACCCGGTGCGATGACGGAAGCGCAGGTGCGTGACGCGATCGGCGCGTCGGTCGCCGCGTACGGGCGCGCGATCGAGCGGCAGAGTGTCACGGCGATCCGGGAGGCCTACCCGGGGCTCACCGATGGCGAGCGGAAGTCGTGGGAGGACTTCTTCGAGTCCACGCGCGATCTGTCGGCCAGCCTCATCGTCACCAGGCTCGACATCCATGGCGCGGCGGCGGAGGCGAACGTGCGCGGCACCTTCGCCTACTTCAACAAGCTTCGCGGGCGCGCGGAGCAGCGGCCGGTGCAATTCCAGGGGGTGTTCACGCGCGACGCCGGGCGCTGGCGCCTGAGCGCCATTCGGTGAGCGCGGTCTCGTGAGCCCCGCCTCGCTGCCGACGCGCACGCTCGGCCGCCAGGGGCTTCGCGTCCCGGCGATCGGGCTCGGCTGCATGGGGATGAGCCAGTCGTATGGGCCGGCGAGCGAGCCCGAGTCCATCGCCACCATCCACCGCGCGATCGAGCTCGGCGTCACCTTCCTCGACACGGCCGAAGTCTACGGCCCGTTCACGAACGAGGAGCTACTCGGGCGCGCAGTCGAGGGCCGCCGCGATGACGTCATCATCGCCACCAAGTTCGGCTGGCGCATCGAGGGCAACGCGGAACAGCGTGTGGGGGGGAGCCTCGACATCCGGCCCCTGGGACTCGACAGCCGTCCCGCGCACATCCGCGAGGCGGTCGAGGGCTCGCTCCGCCGCCTTCGCACGGACCGCATCGACCTGCTCTACCAGCACCGCGTGGACCCGACGGTTCCGATCGAAGATGTCATGGGCGTGATGGCGGATCTCGTCCGCGAGGGGAAGGCGCTCTACCTCGGCCTCTCCGAAGCGGGCGAGGAGAGCATCCGCCGCGCACACGCCGTCCACCCGATCTCGGCGCTACAGAGCGAGTACTCGCTCTGGGAGCGCAACCTCGAGCCGCGGATCATCCCGCTCCTCCGCGAGCTCGGGATCGGCCTCGTCCCCTTCAGCCCACTGGGCCGCGGCTTCCTCGCCGGCACCGCGCAGCGTGCGGAAGACTACCCGGACGACGACTTCCGTCGTGGCGACCCGCGCTACCAGGGCGCGAACTTCGACGCGAACATGCGCGCGGCCGAGTCCGTGCGCGAGGTGGCGGCCGAGACGGGCGCGACGCCCGCGCAGGTCGCGCTCGCGTGGCTGCTGCACCAGGGGAGCGACATCGTGCCGATCCCGGGGACGAAGCGCCGGCGCTACCTCGAGGAGAACGTCGGCGCGGTCGCTCTGGCGTTGAGCGATGCCGCCCTCACGCGCCTCGACGCGGCGCTCGCGCCGGAGGTAGTGGCGGGGCCGCGGTACAACGAGCGGCAGATGGGGTTCGTGGACCGGTGAGGTGTTGAACGGTGGGATTGCGCGCCACCACTACGAGTGTCATCCCGCAGGAGCGCGCGCAGCGCGAGTGTCGGGATCTACTGTCCTCGCATCGGGGCCAGCCCCGGCCCAATGCAAGCAGATCCCGACACTCACTCGCTGACGCTCGCTCCTGCGGGATGACAGCGGAGGGGACAGCGCCCGCCGCACCCCTCACGCCCCTCAGAAATTCCGCTCCACCCCCAGCGTCCACACGAAGTCCGGCCTCGGGCCGCCGCGCGTCATCGGTACCAGCGTGTTCACTACGAGCGCGGCGCCCGAGGGGATCGTCAGCTTGAAGCCGATCGAGGCGCTCAGCGCGTCGTCGCTCGACGAGGACGGGATCTCGGCCGGCCGAATGGTGCGCGTGAAGGGGCGCGTGATCACGACCGGCTCGGGGAGCTGCAGGTAGCTCTTCCCCACCTGGAACTCCGACACCACCGCCAGCGCGAACGTCGCCCACGGCGTCACGAGTTGGTCGAAGCCGAGCGTGGCGAGCACCGCGTCGTTGATCGGGCCCGTGTCCCAGTGCAGGTAGCCCACCGCGGCGTTCGGCGCGAAATTGCCGAACTGCGACGAATAGACGCCGAGCACCCGCGTGGACAGGTGGCCGGCGCCGAGGAGGTTGGCCTCGTCGCCCGTCGGGAAGCGCATGTCGCCGAGGAGGGAGACGCCCGTGCGGCTGTCGTCATACAGCCGCACCTTCACGCGTGCGGCAACGTCACCCAGCCCGGTCTTGCTCCCCGCGATCGCGCTCGACGCGGCGAGCACCGGGCGGTCCGGCGTGCCTCCGATAAACGTCGTCGCCGCACCGCCCGACGACGTGCCGAAGGGGATGATCTCCGCACGACTCTGCGCGACGAGCGAGGTGTGTACGAGCGGCACCACGACGCCCACGTCCACCCGGTCGAACAGCCCGTAGGTGACGAAGGCGGAGGTCACCGACAGGTTGAGGTCGATGCCGAGGTTGAGTGCCACGATGTCGTTTGCCGACTGCGCGACGGGCGCCGGGCACGTGACCGGCTGCGTCGCGCACGGCGAGGCGACGTCGCGGCTCGTGAAGTTGAGCCGCAGGTCGTTCATCGGGGTGCCACGCACCGACGTGAACTGGATGCCGGTGAAGTTCGCGCCGACGACCACCTGGCCGCGGCCGAGCGTCTGCCCGCGCTCGCCGAAGATCGGGCCGCGGGAGAGCGTCGTCCGCACGGGGACGCCGCGCTCGAACCGGAAGCTCGCGCCACCACTCGTCGTCCCGATCGGGATCGCGGAGACGTTGCCCGTCACCCAATTCCCCAGGAAGCCGAGCACCGCGAGGTTGGCCTGGCCGGCCTCGGGCACGAAGTCATCGCTCGTCCTGACGCCCGCCGCCGGGTTGGCCGGGTCCACGGGGCGCAGGAAGCGGAGCGGCACACTCTGCCCGCCGAAGATGAAGAGCTCGGGCAGCCGGTCGCGCAACGTCTGCGCGGCGGCTGGCGCGGCAGCGGTCATGGTCGCTACGGCGAGAAGGGTCGCGGCCATCGGGAGGGTGCGGCGAAGCATCATCGACTCCTAGAGCATGACTCGAGCGGGGCTCGCCTGGCGCATGTCGCACGCGGCGTACTTAGGCGGCTTGTGGTACCGAACTATAGTGCCGAACTGGCTCACGCGCGCACCCCGGCCGCCATCTGCGCCACCCCATCCAGCATCGCGCGGACGTGCACGTCCGTCGTACGCGGGTTCATCACCGTCACGCGCAGCACCCGGCGGCCGCCGAGGAGCGTGGTGGTGATCCAGCCCCGGCCGGAGCGGTTGTAACGTTCGCGGAGGGCGAGAGTGCGCGCGTCGCGCTCCTCGTCGGCTATGCCGTGCTCGTCACCGTCGCCGACGTAGCGAAAGCAGAGGATGTTGCACTCGGGCTCGTGCAGCGCCTCGAAGTCCGGGCGTTCGGCCACCGCGTCATACAGCGCGCGCGTCGTAGCGCAGAGGCGGTCGTAGAGCGCGCCGAAGCCGTCCGCGCCATAGCGCTGGAGCGCCACCCAGAGCTTGATCGCATCCGCCCGGCGCGAGCAGAGGAAGGAGCGCACCCCCTGATCCCACACGCGCTCGCCGCCGTCGCCGTGAAAGAGATAGGGCGCACGCTGGGCGAACGCGCCCTCGAGGTCGCGCTCGCTCCGCACGAGAAGCAATCCGGCGGGGAGCGGCATCAGCATCATCTTGTGCGCGTCCCACGCGACCGAGCGCGCCCGCTCGATCCCACGCACGTGATGACGGTGCGTGGGAGAGAGGAGGGCGGACGCGCCATGCGCGCCGTCCACATGGAGCCAGATCCCGCGTGCCTCGCACTGGGTACCGATCGCGTCGAGATCGTCGAACGAGCCGGTCGCCGTGGAGCCCGCGGTGGCGACGACGGCCATCACGCGCCTACCCTCGCGCGCGAGCCGGTCGAGCGAGTCGGCGAGCGCTGCGGGATCCATCCGCCAGTCGCGCGAGGGGACGACGACTGCGTTCCGCATGCCGAGCCCCAGCTCGCCCACCGCGCGCGTGACGGCGTAGTGTGCGTGCTCGCCGCAGACCACCACGGGTGGATCGGCACCCACGCCCTCCAGCCACGCGTTCGGCATCGCGGCCGCGCGCGCCGCGAGGAGCGCGGTGACGGTCGCCTCCGTTCCGCCCGAGGTGAGCGTTCCCCCCGATCCGGCACCGTACCCGGCCAAGTCGCACATCCACCGCACGACGCGCGTCTCCACCATCGTCGCTGTGGGCGACATCTCCCAGACGGCCACCGATTGGTTGATGGCGGCCGTGAGCGACTCCGCCCAGATCGCGGCCGGGAGCGGCGGCGACACCTGATGCCCCATCGCCATGGGGTGCATCAGGTGATTCGCGTCGGCAAGCACATCGCGCCGCACACGCTCGGCCACGTCCGCGAGCGGCCGTCCGGCGCGCGGCAGCGGCTCGTCGAAGCGCGACCAGAGCTCGGCGCGCCCCCGCGGCGTGGAGACGGGGCCGCTTCCGTCACGCGTTCCCGCGAGGTAGCCGGCGGCGAGCGCGAGCCACGGCGCGCCGGCCTCCACGCCGGCGTCGGCCTCGAAGGCGTGCAGGATGTCGTCGTGCGGGTGGGGCTGATCGGGCATGCGGGGAGGAGGAGGGAGCAGAGGCACCGGCGATCCGCACGGCGCAATCTGGTTTGGCGGGTGCGGCGACCAAGGGAAAGCTCGCAGCGCGAGAGTCCGGGCACAACGCGTGCAGGAGACCGCGCCGGCTGCTGACGTGCAAACCCAGGCAGCGACGGTAGCGACTTCCAACGGGAGGCGACGCCATGCGTAGCACCATGCGGATCGGGTCTCACCCCATCCACCCGATGCTCATCCCCTTCCCGTTCGCGCTGTGGACCACGAGCGTCCTCGCCGACCTGTACGCGGCGGTGCGGGACCAGTTCCATTACATCGGCTACTGGCTCGCCGTCGCCGGATGCGCCGGCGCGGTGCTCGCCGCGATCCCCGGTCTCGTGGATTACTTCACCATCATCCCACAGGGGACGCGCGCGAAGCGCACGGGGCTCTGGCACGGAGCCCTCAACATCATGGCGCTCGCGTTCTTCATCATCAGCATCACCGCGCGCCCCGACCCGGCCTTCATGAACTACTGGGCCTACCTCGCTTCCGGGCTCGGCCTCCTGCTGATCGCGGTCTCCGGATGGCTCGGCGGCTCGCTCGTGTACGACCACAAGGTGGGCGTGCCTGATGTCGAGCTCGACGCGGGAGCCGCGGGGACGGCGACGACAGCGGGCGCGCGCCGATAGACGCCGATAGACGCCGGTAGACGCCGGTAGACGCCGTCAGGCGCCGTCGTCGCCCAGCTCCAGCTCGAGCACCTTGCGTGAGGCGACGAGGTCGAGCGAGAAGTAGAACTGGAGCCGGCTGAGGACGACAGGCTCCGGTACCATCACCGCCATCAGCTTCCGCTCGGTTTGCGGCGTGAGGGTGCGGTAGAAGGAGAGCGTGCAGTGCGGCGAGAAGCGGTGGCGGCTCCCCTCGAAGATGAGCCCGGAGTTGGCGATCGCCTCGTGCAGCGCGCGGATCGGGCCGTGCGGGTCCACCGGGAGCACGACGATGTCCGTCGTCATGTAGCGGTGCGGCCGCTCGAAGTGGGCGGTGATCGGCGGCGTCCGGCGCGTGATGGGCTCGAGCACGGCGCGCACGCGCTCCACCGGCGTGTCCACGGGGAGTGGCCCGATGCCGGATGACCCCGCCACCGTGATGTGCGGCGGCGTCCCCTTCGCGAGCTTGGGGTCGTAGATCCGCTGGATCGCGTGCACCTTCTCTCGGACATCCCCGGTGAGCTCGGAGACAATGAAGATCCCGTTCATGCGGAGAATCTAGGGGCGAAGGCACGGTCCTCGCTCGATCGCCGCTCATGCCCTCATCGTCCCCCCAACAACTTACTCTCCTTTCCCTACCGCGTCGGCTTCACCGCGGGCTCGCTTCGCCAGCTGCTCGAGGCGACCGGCTACGAGGTGGTGCGCGTCCATGGCGATGCCTTGGTCCCGATCGCCGACCGCTGGACGAAGCGCTGGGCCGCGATGGAGGAACGCGCGGTGAAGCGGCTCATTCGCGGGCTCAACCTCGGGGGCGAAACGGGCGCGAGGCTCTCGCCGTGGCTGGAGATGTACGCTCGGCCAGCGAGCCGCGCGGTTGCGGGCGGGCCCGCGCCGCGGGCATCGTAGGATCACCGCGCACCGTGAGGAGACGACCGTGACGCAGACGACGGGACCGCAGGGACCAGAGGGATTGCCGACGGGGGGAGCGCCGAGCAGCACCAGCACCGTGCGCGAGGTCGAGGTGCAGGCGCGCTCGACCGATACGTTCGGGCGGGTGCTGTGCAGCGCGCGCGACCATCACTTCATCGTGGATGGTCCCGTGCAGAACGGATGTCCCGGCGAGGCGGTGACGCCGCCGGAGCTCTTCCTCTCTTCGGTCGCCTCGTGCGGCGTCGAGCTGCTCCACGTGATCGCGCGCGACGAGGGCGTGCCCTTGCGGCGCGTATCGGTGAGCGTGCGAGGGGTGGTGGACCGTGCGAAGCAGAGCCGCTCGGACGTGACGCTCTTCAACTCCGTTCGCCTCCGCTTCACGCTCGAGGGAGTGGAGCCGGCGCGCGCCGCGGCGCTCGTCGAGGGGTTCAAACGGCGCTGACCCCTCTACGGCACGGTCGCAGTTGCGACCGCCGATGTGGTCGTCGAGCACAGCGTCGAGCCGTAGCCGCCGATTCGCGCGGCGGCCGGCATCACCGGCATCAGTGGAAGTCGTGCGCGTGCGCGCCCTCCTCGCCGGCGCCGGCCTTGAGCTCGCGGAACGTCTCGCCGCGCAGGTTGGCCACGCGGCTCTCCACCTGCAGTGTGCCGCGCACGAGGAGGAGCCGCGCGGTGGAGAGCATAAGAGCCTGCCGCTCGAAGCGCTTCGGCGTCACCACCACGTTCACGAGCCCCGTCTCGTCCTCGAGCGTGAGGAAGACGAATCCCTTCGCCGTTCCCGGACGCTGGCGGCAGATCACGAGCCCCGCGGCGGCGACGCCACGCTCCCCGTCGCGCAGTGTGAGGATCTCGCGCGCGGTCCGCACCTCGTTTGGCACGAGGAGGGGGCGGAGGTGGCGCATGGGGTGGCCGTTGAGCGAGAGGCCAGTGATACGGTAGTCGGCGGCAGTGATCTCGAGTGGCGTCATCGCCGGGATCGCGGGCGGCACCTCGAGCCGGATTGGCGACGGCGCGAGCGGACCGGCATCCCCGCGATGCTCCTCGAGCATCCGCCAGATCGCCGCCCGGCGCCGCCGCGCGCTCGGCTCATCGGGCACGAGCGAGTCGAACGCGCCGGCCTCGGCCAGGTGCCGGAGCGATCGCCGGTCGAGCCCCGAGCGCCGCACCACATCGCCGATGGAGCCGAACGGTCCGCCATCGCGGAGCGCCCGCTCCAGCCGCTCGCGCGCGCGGGCGCCAAGACCACGAATTAGTCGCAGGCCGAGTCGAACGGCGGGGAGTGTGGGTGAGGAGGATGAGGTGGACGGACCCGGACGCTGCTCGTGGCGGTCGCCGCGCGTCGAATGGGTCCGCACTGCCACCGGCGGATGGTACCGAATTGAGGGCCGAGTGGTACTGTTCCCGTGGGGGGGGGCCCCCCGCGATGGTTGGGTGCGGGCTGCGGTCGAACGATGATGCTCCGCCGCCTCAACGACCCTATCGTGTCCTTCGGGGGGGGGCCCCCGCTGCGACGTCTCCAGTGATGTCTCCAGTGACGTCTCCAGGGTCGAGTCCCACCCCGACCGCGTCAGGTCCGCCGGCAGTACCGTCACCCCGTGCCGCCGCGCGTCCTCGATCAGCGTCCCCGCGCCGTAGAACCCCATTGGCTGCGCGTTGAGGATCGCGGCGGTGAACTCCGGCGCGTAGTAGTGCTTGAGGTACGCCGACGCGTATACGAGCAGCGCGAACGACGCCGCGTGCGACTCCGGGAAGCCGTAGTCCGCGAACCCCTGGATCTGGTTGTAGATCCGGCGCGCATCGCGCTCGGCGATTCCGTTGCGCGCCATCCCCTCGATCAGCCGCTCGCCGATCGCCGCCATCCGCTCGCGGCTCCGCTTGTGCCCCATCGCGCGCCGTAGCGCGTCCGCCTCCCCGGCCGAGAACCCCGCGCAGGCAACGGCCACCTGCATCCCCTGCTCCTGGAAGAGGGGGACGCCGAGCGTCCGCTTGAGAATCGGCTCGAGGGACGGGTGCAGGTACGTGACCTCTTCCTCCCCCGCCCGCCGGCGCAGATATGGGTGCACCATCTCCCCCTGGATCGGCCCGGGACGGATGAGCGCGACCTCCACGACGAGATCGTAGAAGCACCGTGGCTTGAGGCGGGGCAGTGTGTTCATCTGCGCCCGGCTCTCCACCTGGAACACGCCGACCGTGTCCGCCCGGCACAGGTCGTCGTACACGGCCTGGTCGGTCATGTCGAGCGCCGCGAGATCGATCGTGTGCCCGCGCGTCGCGCGGATGTACTTGAGGCAGTCCTGGATGAGCGTCAGCATCCCGAGCCCCAGGAGATCGATCTTCACCAGCCCCACCGCCTCCACGTCGTCCTTCTCCCACTGCACCACCGTGCGGTTCGCCATCGATGCCGGCTCGATCGGGACGACGGTGGACAGCGGCTCCCGCGTGAGCACGAAGCCGCCCACGTGGATGGAGCGATGGCGCGGGAGCTGGTGCATCCCGCCGACGATCTCGGGAAGCGAGCGCACGCGGCGGTCGCTCGGATCGAGGCCGGCGCGGGTGAGCAGCGATTCATCGGGACTCGGCACTGGGGACTCGGCACTCGGCCGTGGTGAGTGGCTCCGCGTACCGAGGACAAGCCTCCCGGCAGTGCCGAGTGCCGAGTGCCGAGTCCCGAGTCCCGATGCCCGCGCCGGCGGGTTCCCGTACGGCTCGTACGCCGCACGCGGTCGCGGTCGGTCCGAGGCGGTGAGCTGGCGGTCGGAGCCTGGCGCCCCGCCGCCGAGTGCCGAGTCCCCAGTGCCGAGTCCCGATGACCCGCGCATTGCCTCCGCCGTCGCGCGCGCCGAGAAGCGGTCGCTCAGCGCGGCGAGCGTCGTCCCCTGGTCGTGGGAGAAGCCGAGGACGCGCGCCGCATCGCGCACAGCGGACCTCCCGCGGTAGGTGATCTGCTCGCACACCATCGCCGCGTGCTCGCGCCCGTAGCGCTCGTACACGTACTGGATCACCCGCTCGCGGTCGCGGTGCGCGAAGTCGAGGTCGATGTCCGGCGCCTCCTCGCGGTCCTCGCTCAGGAAACGCTCGAAGAGGAGCTCCATCCGGATGGGATCTACCGCCGTGATGCCGAGGCAGAAGCAGACGGCGGAGTTCGCCGCGGAGCCGCGCCCCTGGCAGAGTACCCCCTCGCGCCGGGCGAAGCGCACGATGTCCCACACGATGAGAAAGTAGCCAGCGAGGCCCAAGCGGCGGATCACCGCCAGCTCGTGCTCGATCTGTGCTTTCCCCCGTTCGTGCACCGTACCGCGCTCCGGCCACCGCTCCCATATCCCGCGCTCCACCAGCCGCGCGAGGTACTCGTCCGCGGTCACGCCGGGCGGGAGTGGGAAGACCGGGAGCGACGGCCGTAGCTCCTCCAGCAGCCGGAACTCACATCGCTCGGCCACCGCGAGGGTGGCGCGCACGCCCTCCGGCGCGTCCCGCCACCGCCGGAGCATCCGTGCTGCGCTCTTGAGGTACCACTCCCCGTTCGGGCGCAGGCGGGTGCCCATCTCGTCGAGCGTCTTCTCGTGACGGAGCGCGCACAGCACGTCGTGGACGACGCGGCCACGCGGCGTGGCGTAGTGCACGTCGTTCGTGACCACCCAGGGCGTGCCGAGCGCACGGGCGAGCCTGATGAGACGCTCGGCCGTGCGGCGCTCGCCCGGCAAGTGATGATCCCAACATTCGATGGCGACGCGGCGGTCGAAGATGTCGAGGAGCGTGCCGGCCGCGTGGCGAGCCCCGGCGAGGTCGCCGCGCGCCGCGAGCGAGGGCACCCAGCCGCGCGGGCAGCCGGTGAGGGCGAACAGCCCGCGCGTATGCGACGCGAGCGTCTCCAGCGACACGGCGGGCGCTCCGCGCGGCGCCCCCATCCGCGCGCGCGTCACGAGCGTCGCCAGGTTGCCGTACCCCTCGCGCGACTCGGCGAGGAGCACGAGATGGGTATGATGTCGGGATTCGGCACTCATCGGGACTCGGGACTCGGCTGTAGGACCGTTGGGAAGGGTTTGAAACCCACCCTTACCAGCCCCGACATCCACCGTCAGCTCCGCGCCGATGATCCCCGCGATCCCCCCCTCGCGCGCCGCCTGCGCGAAGGCGACGACGCCACCCAGGTCGTCGTGGTCGGTGAGCGCGAGCGCGGGGTAGCCGAGCGCGCGCGCGCGCTCGACCAGCGCTTCCGGCGACGAGGCTCCGTCGAGGAGGGAGAAGCCGGAGTGGCAGTGCAGCTCGACGTAGGCATCCGTCGCGCCCTCAGTCATACCACCCCTGCACGTACCACCCTCTCGCCCCGCGGTCACCGCCGAGGAAGAGCATCCAGTCGCCCGCCGCGCCCACGCACCGCCAGTAGTCGCGCGCGTAGCCCTCCTTCCACCAATCACCCGCCCGCCGCTCGGGCCCCGCGGCGCGCTCGATCGCCAACCGGCTCCCGCGCCACCACATCGCGCTCGGCACCCCGGCCGAGTACTCCACCTCCACTGGCTCCGGTGTCTCGAGGAGGCGAAGCGCCTCATCGGGACTCGGCGCTCGGCGCGATTGGGCGAACACTACCTTGGGGGGCCCCCCCCGAACAGCACGATCGCGGCGGGGTGGCGATTCACCGTCACCATTCCGCCGCGACCCACATCCGTTCAGCGCCGAGTGCATCCGCCCGCCTTCGGCGGGCACCCGGCCGAGCGCCGAGTCCCGCTGAGTCCCCACCACGTCCACCCATGCCCCCGCACGGTCCGGCCGGTGCTCGTCACGCGCTGCGGGGCGTACCACGCTCCCCGGTCCCAGCTCGGCGCGCAGCCGCGCGAACGCGGCATCCGCCGCGCCCGGGTCGCGCCAGCTCCCGGCGAGCAGGTCGCCCTGCTCCGCCGAGGCGGCGGCCGTCCGCACCACCGACACCGTCACCCCGCAGAGGGGCGCGGAGAGCTGCCAGCGCTCGAGCAGCGACCGGCAATGCTCCCAGAGTGGGGCGACGCGGGCTACCGGATGCGGCAGCCGGGCCTCGCGCGTCACCGTGTGCGCGGTGACACCGGTGGGGAGGGCGCTTCGGGCGCTGTCGAGCGTGAGCGTGATCGCGAGTGCGGTCGCGCCCTTCCCCTCGGCCACGAGCGCGCGCACGAGGGACTCGAGCGCCGCCCGCACGAGGAAGAGCGCCGGCTCCATTGTCTCCGCGGGCGACGCCAGCTCTGCCTCCACCGAGCGCGGGCTCTCCGCGCGGGCGAGCACCGGCCGGCGCGCGTCCTCCCCGCGGGCCAGGCGCCAGGCGAGCATCCCTGCGCTCCCCCATCGCCGCTCCACGTCCGCCAGGTCGAGCGCCGCGAAGGCGCCAACGGAGCGGATGCCGAGCGACACGAGTGCCTCGCGCAGCTCGTCGGCGATGGGGATGAGCTCGAGCGGCGCGGTGGCGAGATAGGCGGCGTCCTCACCGGGCGGCACGAGGCGGCCGGGTTGCGTGCCGCCCCGCCGGCCCTGCCGAGCGTCCCAGGTCGCCGCGCAGGCGGCCACGCACGAGCCCGCGATGGCGACGCGGGCATCCGGGTGCCAGCGGCGAGCGAGCGCGAGGAGGGCCCGCAGCAGCTCGCGCTCCCCGCCGATCCCATCGAAGCCGGCGGCGCCCACCCACCACGTGCCGGGCCGGCCGGCGACCGGCGTCACCTGGGGCGAGGCCTCGAGGAGCGCCGCGGTCACGCGATCCGTCGCGCTCGCGATGGCGACGTCGTCCCACACCCCCACCTCCAGCTCCGCGCACAGCGCGCGCGCTTCGGCCACCGTCATCCCGTGGCGCACGCGTCGCTGCGCCGCGCCCTTCGACACAGCGCGCAGCCGCGCGGCGCCGCCGAGCTCCAGCGGGCGAGCCGCGTGGGAATCGACGTGAGTGGGGTGAGCGGCACGTGCCGCTGGCCGCGCGGGCGGCGCGGCCAGGGCGAGTGGCCGTTCGTCCCACCCCGCATCCCACGATGCGGCCAGCGCGTCATCGCCCGGCGTGGGAGTGGCTGCGCTCCCTGGTGCTTCGCCCGAAGCTCCCCTCGCCGAAGCGCTTCCCGCGCGCGTGCCGGGGCCAGGGCTCGCTGGCGGGAACGGGAAGGGGAGCGCCAGCGGGAGCGCCAACTGCGCGTCGCCGGGTGGGCTCGCGCTCCCCGCGCGCGGCTTCGCGCCCCACGCGCCACGCCACACCGCGCCGATCGGGAACCTCGGGATGCGTACACAGGCAACCCGCCAC
Source organism: Gemmatimonadaceae bacterium (assembly GCA_037720885.1). Taxonomy (GTDB): domain Bacteria; phylum Gemmatimonadota; class Gemmatimonadetes; order Gemmatimonadales; family Gemmatimonadaceae; genus JACMME01. Next base: position 12,605 of record JBBJNN010000106.1, read on the forward strand.
ACCGATCGCACAGTTCACCTCTACTGAATGGTTGGCTCCGCCACGCTCGACCTGCACCACCGCCCGCCGCTCACTCTT
>JBBJNN010000106.1:12692-17440 GCA_037720885.1 Gemmatimonadaceae bacterium
TCCACCCGTCTGCGGATTCCACCCTTCTCCACCGTGATCGCCACCACCCGCCCGCTTCTCCCGCGTCCCGCACCAGTTGTCGCCCGCTGCCGCTCCATCCGCAGCCGGAGCGCGCCGGGGATCGCGGTCATTGCCTGCTCGTCGTCACCCACCACCATGAATGCCGAGCCCCCCCCGCGCGCCAGCCGGACGAGCCGGGCTGCCACGGCGCGCGGGAGTGGTGGCGCGCCGTCGAGCACCACGAGCGCGAACGCGCCGCTGCGGAGCAGCACGTCGGCGCACCAGGCGCCCTTGGCGGCGGATGCCGGCCGGACCATCCACACCCCCTCACCCTCCCCCTCTCTCGCCCAATCACCCGGCGCGAGTGTCCGGCCCGCATCCACGTACGCCACCCACACGCCCAGCGCGGCTGTCTCACCCACGAGCCGCCGCAGGAACGTCGTCTTCCCGCTCCCCCGCGCCCCGACCACCTCGGTAAGACGCCCGCGTGGGACACCGCGCGCCGGGAGGGCCGCATCGAGCTCCTCGATCCCGGTCGCCAGCCCGCGCCTCTCCCCACCGCTCCCCTCGGCCGGCGTGGGCTCGAGCCGGGCGCCGAGCTGTCGCCGGAGCTCGAGGACGGACACGGGCGGGGTATCGGCCGCGCTCGCGCCGACCACTCTCGCGTCGGCCGCTCTCGCCACCGCCGTCGCTGTCATGGCGCGTTCATCAATCAGCTCCTCTCGCGCGAGAACGTACCGCTGCCAGAACACATGCCGAACCAGGTGGCGACACGAAGTCCTCGCACTCGGCGAGGACTTGGGCTATGACACCCCGACGGGACCGGCGGAGGTGGAGTGGCGGCGTCCGCGAGCGTCGGATCTGTCCGGCTGGAAGGGCGGGCATTAACCTTCGGCCGTCGCCCGCGCTCACTCTCGCCGGTAGCAGGCTCCGGATGCCGCTCCCCCCCATCTCACGCCGAGCGTTTCTCGCGAGCGGCATCGCCGCCGGACTCGCTACCACGCTTGGCTTCCACGTGCCGAGTGGCCAGGTGCCGAGCGGCGAGGTGCCGTGTGGCCACGGAGAGCCCGGCCGCCATCACCCCGTCACTGGCCCGCACCCAGAGCCTCGGCCCGGCGTGGACGCGTCACGCGTGCTCAGGGCCGACCAGCTCCCGGATGCGTCTCGCCCGGCCATCGCCGCCTTCGATCAGGTGCGCACGATCCCCGGGATCGCGGATGGGATCCGCTGCCACTGCGGATGCGCGGGCCAGGCGGGCTTCCGCTCGCTCCTGAGCTGCTACGAGGGCGACGGGATGGCCCAACACTGCGTGATCTGCCAGGGGCAGGGACGGATGGCCTACCGGCTCCACCGCGCCGGGAAGAGCCTCGCCGACATCCGGGCCGCGATCGATGCGCGATATGACTAACGGAGCCTCCATGCGCCCTCGCCCCCGCCCTCGCACGTCCGCCTTCCTCGCCACGCTCGCCGCCGGCGCGCTCGCGCTACTCGTCGCGCCGAACGCCCGCGCGCAGCTCATGGCGAGCGAACCCGCCACCATCGCCCAGACCGTGGACGGCACGAAGGTGACCGTCACGTACTCGCGCCCACGTGCCCGCGGGCGGACCGGGTTGTTCGGGACGCAGGTGTACTGGGGTGAGATCTGGACGCCGGGCGCCAACGCCGCGACGACCCTCGCCGCCTCGAAGGACGTGACGATCGAGGGCATGGCCGTGCCCAAGGGCAAGTACTCTGTGTGGATCGTGGTGGCGAAGGGCGCCGAGTGGGAGATGGTGCTCGACCGCGACACGGCGCTCTTCCACATGCAGGGACCGAAGCAGCGGCCCGGCCAGATCCGCTTCCGCGTGCGGCGGGAAACCCGACCTTTTATGGAGGCGCTCACCTGGTGGGTCCCGGACGTGCGTGCGGCGGGGATGACGCTGGCCATGCAGTGGGACACGGTCTACGTCCCGCTCGACCTCAAGGTGACGCCGTCATATACCACGGCGGTCGCGCGCGACGCCGCCGAGCGCGTGGCTGGCCGCTACCGGTTGAAGTGGACCCCCTCGCCGGAGCCGCCGAAGGACACGACGGCCGCGAAGGACACGACAGCCAGGAAGGACGCGTCGGTCGCGAAGGACACGACCGCCGGGAAGGCCGACGCTCCGTCGAACGAGGTGAACTTCACGATTCGCTACGAGGGTGGTGAGCTCCGCGCGATCATGGCCCCGACGAAGGTGACGGAGAGCGGGTCCAAGGAGAGCGGGTCCCAGCACTGGGTGCTCATCCCCCGGAAGGCGGCGGCGGATGTGTACTATCTGGGCCGCGTGGAGCGCGGCGAGATGATCGAGGCCTCGGACGACGGGGCGCTCCAGTTCACGGTCGTCGGGGGCCGGGCGACCGGCTTCGAGTTCCGCGGCAAGAACGACGACCTCTGGGGGACCGGGAAGCGGCTGCCATAGGACAGCCATGAGGCCCGTGGGGGCAGCCCTCGTGGCTACCCCATGGCCCTCATCACCGCCCTACGGCCGGCCGCGAGGTACGACCCACGCGCCGAGGCGTGCAGCCCGTCCACCTCGTAGAGCTGGAGCGCCGCGTCGCGCCGCCACGCTGCTACCCACGCCTGGCTCACAGGGAAGAGCATGCCGCCCACGTCCGCCGCCGCCAGCGCGTACGACTCCGCGGACGCGGCGAAGTCGAACTGCCGGCTCTCCATCGGCCATGGCGCATAGAGTGCCGGCCGCCCCCCCGCCCGCCGGATCTCCGCGGCGAAGCGATTCGCGTAATCGCGGAGGAGCACCCGGCTCTCCGGCAGCGCCGAGGGGCCCTGCTGGAGGACGACGACGCTCCACCCGCCCTTCGCAATGGAATCCTGCGCCGTGCCCTCCAGCCAGTGCTCCTCGAGGCCATAGTCCGGGAAGGCGACAGACGACACCGCGAGCCGCCCGCTCCCGGCCGAGTCGGCGAGAGCCTCGACGATGAGAGGGGCAGCGTTGACGAAGGTGAGAGAGTTGCCGATGAAGAGGATGCGCCGCCCCGCACGCGTATCCGGCCCGGAGCCATCGTCGCGACAGGCGACGGCCACGGACCCCGCGGCGAGCAGGAGCGTGATCGCGAGCGCGCAGCGTCGGACGATTCGGGGGGTGCGTCGCATGACCATGATCATGACGGCGAATATGGGAGCCACAGCATTCGGTTGTCACGCGAGCGCCCGCCGTGCGACGTCCGAAACGTGTCAGACGTCCGCCGCCCTCGCGCGCGAGGCCCCGGTGCGATAGGATAGCGCCGTACTCCTTACGCCTCCGCACTCCATCCGGAGCTCCGCGTCATGCTTCTCGTCTTCTCGCTCCGCTCGGCTGCCCTCCGCCGTGCCGTGCTCGGCGCCGCGCTCCTCGCCGCGGCCTCCGCCGGCGCCGCGCGCGCCGCGCCCGCGCAGGGCGGCACGTGGGCACTCACGAACGCCCGCATCGAGACCGTCACACGCGGCGTCATCGAGCGCGGGACGATCGTCATCCGGGACGGCCTCATCGCCGCTGTCGGTGCGAACGTCACGCCTCCGCCAGACGCGCGCGTCGTCGACATGGGTGCGCGTACGGTCTATCCGGGGTTCATCGACCTCACCTCCACGCTCGGCCTTCCAGCGGCGGCAGCGCCGGCCGGCGGCTTCGGCGGTGGCCGGGGCGCCGCCGCGCCCGACGCGCCGGCCGGCACCCCCATCGGCCTCGAGCCCGAGCGCTCGGTCGCGCGCGAGATCCGGCCGGCGGCCGCCGACATCCGCGCCACGCGCGATGCCGGCGTCACCGCCGCGCTCGTGGCGCCGGCCCGCGGGGCGCTCCGCGGTGTCTCCGCGCTTGTCCCACTCCGCGACACGGGGCTCGCCGAGCGGGTGCTCCGCTCGCCGGTCGCGCTGCACATGGGGTTCCAGGCCGTCGCCGGCCGCTATCCGGGCACCCTCCTCGGCGTCATCGCCTACGAGCGGCAGGCGCTCTACGACGCGCAGCGGCACGGCGCGCTCCTCGACCGCTACCGTACGAACCCGCGCGGGATGGAGCGGCCGGAGTTCGATCCCGCGCTCGACGCGCTCGTCCCCGTCGTCCGCGGCACGCTCCCCGCGTTCTTCGAGGCGAACAACGAGAACGAGATCCGCCGCGCGGTGCGGATCGGGAAGGAGTTCGACCTCACGCTCACGGTCGTCGGGGCGACGGAAGGCTTCCGCGCGCTCGATGCGCTCAAGGGCGCGCGTCCGGTCGTGGTGTCGGTGAACTTCCCACGCGCTCCGGATGTGACCGGCTGGTCGTACCGCTCGACACAGCGTCACCCCCTCACCGACAGCGCGCGCGTGGACTCGGCGGTGCGGAAGCTGGTGGAGGGGAACGCCGCGGCGCTCCATCGCGCCGGCGTCCGCTTCGCGCTGGCGAGCGGGGGCGCGCGCGGCGAGTTCCTCGCCAACGTGCGCAAGGCGGTGGCAGCCGGGCTGCCGCGCGAGACCGCGGTCGAAGCGCTCACCATCCGGCCCGCGGAGATCGCCGGCGTGGCCGATGTGATGGGGAGCATCGAGGTGGGGAAGATCGCCAACCTGGTCGTCGCCGATGCCAACCTTCTGAGCGATAGCGGCCGGGTGCGGGAGGTGTTCGTGGACGGGGAGCGCTACGAGGTCGCATCCCCCGCGCGGGCGGGGCGGGGCGGAGGCGGGCGCACGGTCGCGGGCGCGGGTGGCGCGGGTGGCGGCGGCGCGCCGGTGGGGATCGCCGGCTCGTGGACGGTCGTCG
>JBBJNN010000191.1:0-4387 GCA_037720885.1 Gemmatimonadaceae bacterium
GCCGCGGCGGCGCCGGCACCCGCGGCACCCTCCCGCGAGGAGGCGGTCGAACCCGCCGAGGCCCAGCGGGCACCGCGCGCGCGCCGGCCGCGTGCGCGCCGGACCCCGGCAGCCGGGGACGAGGGGTGATCTACAGCGCCGCGCCGGGAGGGAGCACGCCACGTGCTCGCGCTCCCTCCCGCGCGCCGGCGCTCCCCACGGCGTTCTACGATCGAGATGCTGCCGTCGTCGCCCGGGAGCTACTGGGCGCGGTGTTGGTCTGTGAGACGGAGGCCGGCCTCGCGAGCGGGCGAATCGTCGAGACGGAGGCGTATCTCGGTCCCGACGACCCGGCGTGTCACGCCGTATCGGGACGAACGGCACGAACGGAGCACCTGTTCGGGCCTCCCGGTCGCGCCTACGTCTACCTCATCTACGGCATGCACTGGTGCTTCAACGCGGTCACCCGCGAGGAAGGGCATGGGAGCGCGGCGCTCGTGCGGGCGCTCGAGCCGCTCGAGGGCGTGGAGCTCATGCGCGCGCGCCGGCGCGGGCCTCGCCATGACCGCGACCTCACGAACGGGCCGGCGAAGCTCTGCGAGGCGCTCGCCATCACCCGGGAGCACGACGGACTCTCGCTCGTTCGCTCGACGCTCACCATCCGGCGCGGCGCCGAGGTGCCCGGGCGCGACGTGGTCGTGACGCCGCGCATCGGGATCACGCGCGCGGCGGACTGGCCGCTGCGCTACTTCGTGGCCGGGAGCGACTGCGTGTCGCGCACCCCGCCGCACTTCCCCCGTGAGTCGCTCCCGGGGTGACCGCCGTTCTACTCGAAGCGCTCGATCGCGCTCCCGATGTTGATCCGGATGCCGCCCTCGAGGAAGTACGCCGGCCGCCCGTTGAGCAGGAAACCGATCTGCGACGGCTGATACGTCACCTGGGCGAAGGGCGAGATCCGACCAAGCTGCCCCTGCGCACCCAACATCGCCACGAAGGACGAGCGGTCTTTCCGCTCCTCGACCGCGTACGCCACGTAGGGCGCTTCGTTGTCGTCGGAGAAATCGTCCGAGAGGGCCACTTCGGAGATCAGGTTGAGCGCGAAGCCGAAGCCCGCGTAGGGGCGAAGCGCGCCAAACGCGCGGGGGAAGGCAAGCCCGGCGACCGTGAGTCGGCGCAGGTCCTTGATCCCTACCTCGTGCAGCTCGCCCGAGCGGTCCGCGACCGCCGACGTCTCGTCGAAGAAGGTCTGGTCGGCGGCGATGTACAGGCCGAAGCGCTTCCGGGTGATGAGCCACTCGCCGCCGACGAGCGGAGCCACCTTGCCGTGCACGGTCGTGGTCGAGAAGGACGAGATGCCGCCCTTCGCCCCCCAGAACCACGACCCCTCGAAGGGGCGTACCGCCTGCGCGGACGCGGCCTCCGCCGACGCGAGGAGAACGGCGAGCCCTGCGGCCATCACCCGGAACGTGCGCATAACGGAACTCCTCCCTCGTGCCAACGGGTCGGTGCGCCGTTATCTCCGGGTGGCGCCTCCGCCCCCGTTCAACAGCGCGTTGAAGAGCATCTTGAACGTGCCGTACGACTGGCCGCGGTACTGCGGCCGGAATCCGAACATCACCACGCGCCCGGCGCCCACCGGCGCCTCGATCGCGGCCGCCTTCCCCGCGATCGCGTCCTCGCCCTGCAGATAGCCGGAGAGGAGAATGTCCGCTCCGCGCTCCGGGTAGCGCGCGATCACGCGGGCCGGCGACCCAGCGGGGACGTCGAACGTCACCGAGTTCGTGAAGTACACGGCCGCGGAATCGGGCATACCGGCGCCGACCGCCTGCTTCGTGTCCACCAGAATCCGAAAGATCGAGCCCGGCGCGTAGAGCGGTACCGCAGGCTGTGCGGCGGCCCGCTGGGGTACGCCGGACGAGTCCGATCCGTCTGATTCCTGTAGACGAGCGTTGACGCGGATGAGCCGGGCCTGTACCCCGAGCGCCGCCGTTCCCAGCTCGGACGCGCGGTCGAGCAGCACGACCGTTCCGCCACTCTCCGCGAACTTCTTGATCTCGGCGATCCCCGCCTCACCAACACCGCCGGCATACTGCGGCGGGACCGCGCTCTCCGACGCACCGCTCCGGATCTCACGGAGCGTCATGTCAGGGACGAGGAGCACGTCGAACTGGTCACGGAGCCGGCCGCCCTTGACTACGGAGTCCGTCACCGAGGTGAACGGGATCTCGAACTGCTCGAGGATGAATCGCGTCCACCCTTCATCCATGTTGCCGGTCCACGGCTTGTAGAGCGCGATGCGCGAGCGCCGCGCCGGGAGCTTGTACGGCGTGTGTGCCGGCGGCAGGATGGCGACTGGGGTGGTGCGCGGCGCCGTGAACGCGGAATCCACCTGGACGGTGCGCACGCCCATCTGGAGTGGCAGCGTCCAACCCGCCACATCGTATGGCCGTTCGGGAGGTCCACCGGGGTATTGCTCCATCTTCGGGAAGCGCTGGATCTCGAGCAGATCCTTGGCATGCGCACGGTACGGCTGCGCCATGCGCACGATGTAGGAGCCCGCCGGGTAGCTCTGCCCCCCGGCGGCGAACGCCGCGCCCGCACGATCCACCTCGACGCCGCCGAGTCGCAGCACCTGCGCCAGCTTGTCCGTCGCCACCGGATCGCGTTGACCCGACGGAATCACGAACGCGTAGGGCGCCTCCGTCTCGCCAAGGCGGATCTGACGGCGGCCGAGGGTGACGAAGTCACGCACGTACTGCTCGCGCTGCTGCGACATCATTTTCACCAACGCCTCGGCCGCGATCAGCTCGTACTCCACGATGTCGCGGAGCCGCCAGGTGCCGCCCTGCCAGGGATTCGGGAAGTTCACGCGCCGCTCGTACTTCGGGAGCCCGCGCGGATGCCCTCGGAGGTCGCTCAGCTTCTGCTCGATCGGCGTCGCGATGCGCACGCTCGCAGCCTCGGTGAGGACGCCAGCCATGTTGTGGCGGGTTGGCGTCGAGCGCGCGCCGCCATGCCACCAGAGGTCGTACGTCGCGCCATCGCCGACGCCGGTCTTGCCCGCCTCCTCGAGCGCGAGGGACATCTCCGAGCCGATGTGATTGATCTTGCGGACGATCAAGGCGTCCAGGTTCGGATCGATCGGGTCCACATGCGGCGGGACGGTGAGCCGCATCCCTTCGTTCCCCTGCTGGTGGACGTCGTAGAACACTTCGGGGAACCAGCGCCGGTAGAGGAAGTCGGAGATGAGCCGCGACTCCGCCTGCGTGATCATGTACCAGTCGCGATTGTTGTCGTGACCGACGTACTGGTGATAGAGCCACGGCAGGGGTCCGCCCTCGAACTTGGTGCCGAGATTCTGGCGGTACCACTTGGTGACCATGTCCTGCCCGTCCGGATTCGCCGACGGGATGAGGAGCACCACGGTGTTCGCCAGTGCACGCTGGAGCGTGTCGTTCGTGGCGAGCCGGTGGGCGAGCTCCATCACCATCTGGGACGACGCGATCTCGCTCGAATGGATGTTGCACTGGATCACGACCACGCCGGGCTGCGACGCGACGAGCCGGGTCTCCTCCGCGGCGGTGAGCGTGCGCGGATCGGCGAGCCGAGCCTGTGCCGCGCGGATCTCCTCGAGCCGCCGCAGGTTGTCGGGGCTGGTGACCGTCACGACGATGAGCGGGCGGCCCTGCGTCGTAGGCCCCAGCGTATCGAGGCGCACCCCCGGTGCCGCGGCCAGCTTGCCGAAGTAGCCGACGATCTGGTTCCAGTCAGCGAGCTGCCGGTCGGCACCCACCTCGAAGCCCAGGTGGACGCTCGGCGCGGGAACGGCGCCCTGCGCGCGCGCGGCGCCGGCGGCCCCGGACGTGGCGAGAGTGGCCAGAATGCCGAGAGCTGCGAGGCGGGTGGGGAGCATGGGCGCCAATGGCTAGCAAAGGTGGAACCGATGTGTCACACTAGAGGCAGGCAGTTTGTCACCCGCGTCGGTCTCGTGCCAGGAGTGGAGCGATGAAGACACCGGTGATCCCGCCGCACGACGAGCGCTTCAAGACCGCGGTGTACGGCACCGTTTTCGGGCAGCGAATGAACGTGGTGCACCGGCTGCGCGCCGGTGACCGGCTGATCCTCGTCCCCGACCCGCCGGGCACCGACAGTCCGTTCGTCTGGGTCCACGCAAGTGGCGGCGACGTGATCGGTCACCTCCCCGAGAGCATCTCGTGCTGGATGCAACCGTGGATGCTGGACGGCGGATGCGCGGGCGCGTCCGTCGAGAAGATAAAGGGCGCCGATGTCGCGAGCTGGCGCCGGCTGATCATCGAGGTGCACTGCTATCCAGACGGACTGACCGCCACGGACTAGAGCGGTTTCCGGTTGGATCGTCAGTGGAGGTCATGGGTACGAGGGCGGGCCG
>JBBJNN010000014.1:0-4429 GCA_037720885.1 Gemmatimonadaceae bacterium
CGAGGCACTCCGCCTCGCCGGACTCCAGTCCGGCAACTACTGGCTGACCACTTAGGTGCACGGCGTGCCGATCGAGGCCGCCGTGCTTCCGGACGGATGGGAACGTCGCGCGATCAAGGTGCAGAACGGGAATACGCGGCAGTTCATTGGCTGGTGCGTCGAGGCGCACGATCTCGCCGCGAGCAAGCTCGTGGCTTTCCGCGACAAGGACCGCGACTTCGTTCGCGTGCTCATCGCCGAGAAGCTCGTGAAGCCCCGGAAGCTCGTCCTCGCCCTTCGCGCGCTGCCGCGCGACGAGGAGTTCCGCACGCGCCTGGTCCGGTGGGTCGAGCGGACGCTGCGCGAGATGGCCGGCACGGACGGATTCGCCTGACTTACCGGTCCGGATACACCGCGAACGGCGCGATCCCCAGCCGCACCTGTATGCTGTACGCGACCCGGTGCGCCAGCTCCTTCATCCGCGTGGCAGTTGCGCCCTCGAACCGCGCATCCACCGTGCGCTCGAGTGTCGCGATCCAGCGCGCGAAGTGCTCGGCCGTGAGGCCGGGCATCTCCAGGTGCGGCCCGAAGGCGTTGCCGGCGTAGCGACCGGTGTGGAAGACGAGCGTGGACCAGAAGGCCACGATTCGCGGCATGTGGGCGCCCATGTCGAGGCCGGCGAAGTAGGGCGCGAGCAGCGGCTCCTCCGCGACCGCCTCGTAGAACGCAGTCAGCAGCTCGTGGAGGTCGTCGTCACGCAGATCGGGACGCACGCCGACCTGAGCGATTCCCCCTTCGGGAAGCGCCGATTCCGGGCGTGAGTGTGACGCTGCCGGGGCGACGATTCGCAACCTGTGCATGCAGAGTCGTACCCCGCCTCGCGCGAGAAGGTTGGGCACCGCTCACTGCCGCTTGATGCACCAGCACGGAGACGGCCGCGGCCCTGGCACCGCGGCGCCGCGCGCTGCAAACTGGAGGCGCGCCGGTCCCCCTCCCCTCCTCACGGAGCCCCCCATGCCTCGCCGACTCGCGCTCGCTGCGATCTCAGCTCTCTGCCTCGCGCAGGTCACCGCGGTCAGCGCGAGCAGCGCGGTCGCCGCGCAGCAGGATACCACGCGCCGCCCACCCGCGCCCGCCGACAGCGCCCGGCGCACTGCGACGGCCGCGCAGCCCGACCTCTCCCTCGTGCCCACGCGCACGGTCAACATCGACACCGACGAGGGGTCGTGGATCTCGCTCGACGTCTCGCCCGACGGGCGGACGATCGTCTTCGACCTCCTCGGTGACCTCTACACGATGCCGGTCGCGGGGGGCGAGGCCACACTGCTCGCGGGCGGCATGCCCTTCGACGCGCAGCCGCGCTTCAGCCCCGACGGCAAGCACATCGTCTTCACGTCCGACCGCGACGGCGGGGACAACGTCTGGACGATGGAGCTGGCGTCGAAGGCGACCAAGGTGGTGACGCGGGGAAAGACGAACCGCTACCGCTCGCCGGAGTGGACGCCGGACGGCAAGTACATCGTCGTCTCGCGAGCGCCGAGTCCGATCGGGCCGTCAAAGCTCTGGCTCATCCACCGGGACGGCGGCGGCGGCACGCAGCTCATCCGCGACCCGCAGCCCCTCCTTGCCGGAAACTTCCCGGCCAGCACGCTCGGCGCCGCCTTCGGCAAGGAAGACCGGTACATCTGGTTCGCGCAACGCTCCGGCGCGTGGGAGTACAACTCGGGGCTCCCGCAGTACCAGATCATGACCTTCGACCGCCAGACCGGGCGCCGAGAGCCGCGCGCCAACGCCTACGGCTCGGCATTCCGCCCCGCACTCTCACCCGACGGCAAGTACCTCGTCTACGGCTCGCGCTACGAGGCGCAGACGGGGCTTCGCGTCCGCGACCTCGAGAGTAGCGAGGAGCGCTGGCTCGCCTACCCCGTGCAACGCGACGAGCAGGAGTCGGTGGCATCGCTCGACGTCCTCCCAGGCTACGCATTCACGCCGGACTCGAAGGCCATCGTCGTGTCGTACGGCGGCAAGATCTGGCGCGTGCCGGTGGGGTGCGCGGCCACGCCCGCGCAGACGGTGAGCGCGCGCGCCGGCACCGGCCCGCAGGCTGCTGGCGACGGCGCGCAGGGCGACGGCGCACAGGGCTCGCAGAGCGGCGCCGCTCAGCCGGCTGGCTGCGATGCAACGCCCATCCCCTTCCGTGTGCGCGCGCAGATCGGGCTCGGTCCCAAGCTCGCCTTCTCGTACCGCGTGGACAGCATGCCGGAATTTTCCGTCAGGCAAATTCGCGATGCCGTCCCCTCGCCCGATGGCAAGCGGCTCGCGTTCATCGCGATGGATGACCTGTACCTGATGGATTTCCCCGGTGGCACTCCACGACGCATCAGCAACCTCGAGGGGAACGAAGCGCAGCCCGCCTGGTCGCCCGATGGGCGGTGGATCGCCTTCGTGACGTGGACGTCAACCGGCGGGTACCTCTACAAGATGCCGGCCGGCGGGTGCCCGTCGGGGCCCCCGCGAAGCGGGGCGACGGGCGGATGCGCCCCCACCCGGCTCACCGCGGCCAGCGCACTCTACCTGCAGCCCGCGTGGTCCCCCGACGGCCGACGGGTCGTCGTCATCCGCAGCTCGGCGCAGACGGTCCGTGAGTCTGGCGGCTTCGGTGGCCCGACCGAGCTCGTATGGGTCCCCGCCGCGGGCGGTGCCGCCACCTTCATCAGCAGCGCGCTCGGCCGCAGCAGCCCGCACTTCAGCACCGACTCCTCGCGCATCTTCCTCTACAGCCAGGGCGACGGGTTGGTCTCCGTGCGGTGGGACGGGAGCGACCAGCGCACGCACCTCCGCGTGACGGGGGCGCGCTTCCCGGAGCCGGCACCAGGCGGTCCGAGCGGCGCGCCGGCCGGCCTCGTACGCATGTCGCCTGCTGGCGACCAGGCGCTCGTGCAGATCGCCAACGACCTGTACGTCGTGCAGGTGCCCTTTGCCGGCGAGGCGCCGACCGTCGCGCTCGCCGACCCGACGTCATCCGAGTTTCCGGCGCGGCGGCTCACCGACGTCGGCGGGCAGTTCCCCGCATGGCGCGCCGACGGACGGAACGTCCACTGGTCCATCGGCAACTCGCACTTCGTCTACGACCTCGAGCGCGCGCGGCAGATGGAAGACTCCGCGGAGCAGGCGCGCCGAGCGCGGGGGGAACCGGCCACGCCCCCGGCGGCACAGGGCGGCCAGCGGAGCGGCGCGGACAGCACGCGCGGAGCGCCCGACAGTACGCTGCGCGCGGGACCCAGCCCGGCCGCGAATCCACGCGGCTACCAGCCGGTGGAGACGCGCATCTCGCTCCGCGCGCGTCGCGACACCCCCGAAGGGATGGCCGTGCTCCGCGGGGCGCGCATCATCACGATGAAGGGCGACGAGGTGATCGAGAGCGGCGACATCGTCATCCAGAACAACCGCATCGTCGCCGTGGGGGCAACGGGGACCGTGCGGCTGCCGGCGGGCACGCGTGAGATCGACGTGACGGGGAAGACGATCGTTCCCGGCTTCGTGGACACGCATGCGCACCTGCGCTTGCAGCAGGGGATCCACCAGCAGCCATGGTCGTACCTCGCGAACCTCGCGTACGGCGTCACCACCACGCGCGATCCGCAGACGGGGACGACCGATGTGCTGACCTACGAGGATGCGGTAACGTCCGGAGCGGCAGTGGGCCCGCGCATCTACCACACCGGCCCCGGCGTCTTCAGCACCGGGTACCAGCCCGCTATCGGCGAGGACATCCGGGACCTCGAGCACGCGCGGCGGATCATGCGCCGCTACAGCCAGTACTACGACACGAAGACGCTCAAGATGTACATCGCCGGCAACCGGCAGCAGCGGCAGTGGATCATTCAGGCGGCGCGCGAGCAGCAGATCATGCCCACCACGGAGGGCGCGCTCGACTTCCGCTACGATCTCACCATGGTGCAGGACGGATATTCCGGACAGGAGCACTCGCTCCCGATCTTCCCGCTCTACAAGGACGTCGTCACGGTCTTCGCGCAGAGCGGCATCGCCTACACGCCGACGCTCCTCGTCGCCTACGGTGGCCCGTGGGCGGAGAACTATTACTACGAGACGGAGAACGTCTACGACGACGCCAAGCTCCGACGCTTCACACCATACGAGGTGCTCGCGTCCTCCGCGCGGCGCCGCGTACGCGGCTCGTTCGGCGGCGGCAACTCGGGTGGCTGGTTCATGAAGGACGAGCACGTCTTTCAGCAGGAGGCGAAGGTCGCCAACGACATCGTGAAGGCGGGCGGCCGCGTCGGCGTCGGCAGCCACGGCCAGCTCCAGGGCCTCGGCTACCACTGGGAGCTCTGGTCGGTGGGGAGCGGCGGGATGTCCCCGCACGACGCGCTCCGCTGCGCGACGATCTTCGGCGCCGAGGCGATCGGCCTGCACCAGGACCTGGGGT
>JBBJNN010000014.1:4529-30001 GCA_037720885.1 Gemmatimonadaceae bacterium
TCTACGACGGGAACACGCTCGACGAGACCTACCCGCGCCAGCGCAAGATGGAGCCCGTGCTGGGCACGGCGCAGAAGCCGAACGTGCGGGCGGGGATGCGGTAGGGGCGGCCCGGGGCTCGGCGCGAGCGGGCTGCGCAGTCCCGAGTCCCGAGAAACGACGGCGAGCGCGCGAGCGCGCGAGCGCGGGTCGTGAACCGGCGCGTGGGGGTAGTGACGGTGTCCACGATGGCCCGCTCATGCTCCGGCCGAAGCGGAGGGGACGGGGCTCCGGTACTCCCTACTACCCGCTCAATCGCGGAGGGCGAGGGGACGTAAACTGTGCTCCGTCCCCTCGCTCCTCCCTTCCCGAGTCCCATCCGATGCTTGCGGCAGAGCGCTCGGAGCATCCGCCGCTCCAGGCTTATGCGTCAGCGGACGGTGAACGAGTTCGTCACACGCACGAGCGGCTCGTTGGAGGTACTGAACACCGAGTCGAAATCGTAGCGATAGGTTCCCGCCGGCAGATCTGCAGGCAGCCCGAAGGTCGTCTCGGCACTCTCGCCGGCCTTCAACCCCTTACCCAGATGGGCTGTGCATGGCACGTTCGCCCCAGGCCCCCAAGTAACAAACACCCAATCCTTGCCCTTGAGTTGCTCAAGGGAGGCGCGGCAGTCATTGTATGATACTTGGGCAGAGCCCGCGTATGTGAAGCGGATACGAACCCTGTCGCCCCCGAAGTACTCTGCGCGGTCAGTGACGATCGACAGCGGGGATGGTGGACTTGTAATCACCGAACGCGAGCATGCCAGCATAAAGTAGGCTGCGGCCGCACCAAGAACTGTGGGTACCAGATTTCTAGTCATAGTGTGCCTCCTTCTTCAATGCACCGCCCGAATTGGTGTCCCTTCGGCGGGTCTATTCCGCAGCTAGATGCGAGCTTACCAACCCAACGAGTATCCATAGCCCAGAGCGCCGTTCACCTGGCTGATTGGGCTGTAGTAGGTTCGCCAGCCATTGGAGTATAGGCCGCCCCACAGGATGCCTACGGGCCTCGGCGACGCCCCTGGCAGCCAGACCGGCGAACCGCTATCGCCGCCGGCGGATTCGAGACTGGCGATCTGGCTGCACAGAACCCAGATGTTGTCATTAGCGTTGGGGCTGTCACTGCAGCTCTGGATCACCCGCCCGCTCGTCTCACCGGAAGTCCGGCCAACCTTGGTGACCGTCTGACCGACGATGGCTCCAATCACATTATTCGTAATCGACTGCGTGCCGGTCATAGTGGGAGCCGTGCTATATGGCGACGACACCTTGTTGGCGCGGGCGACGTACACCCACGTGGAGCTTACGGAGTCATCATACCGTCCAACGATCACGTCGGCGTACTGACAATACCCGTACGAGCAACTAAAGATCGGGGCGACATCCACAGTCTGCCCGACGTTATAATTCGTAAGCCTCGGCATGCCCC
The DNA here is from genome assembly GCA_037720885.1 of Gemmatimonadaceae bacterium. Classification (GTDB taxonomy): domain Bacteria; phylum Gemmatimonadota; class Gemmatimonadetes; order Gemmatimonadales; family Gemmatimonadaceae; genus JACMME01. The sequence continues at coordinate 5,982 of JBBJNN010000014.1, forward strand.
AACGCACGCTGGTGTCCAGGACCCCACCCGGCACCCCGCCCTGTCCGCGCCCAGGTTGGCAGTGCGAGGCGGTCATGAAGTACTTCCCGAGTGACGGGTCAGCCGTTCCACCCGTCGTCCGATAGGCGTTGACGCCGAGCGAGCAGTCCCAATTGGGACTGTCAGAATAGTTGATCTGGAAGCCGCCGTAAGTCGGCCGGTAATAACTGCGCAGGTTGACCCGCAGTTCCGGAGCGTCCCCCTGGTCGACCCGCAGCATGCCAGCCGGCAGGCTCACCGAGACAAGCTCCGCGCGCACGTGCTCCGCCCGCCCCAAATCGGCCACGGTGAGAACAATCTGCCCAGCCGTCTCGTCGACCCGGGCTGAGGTAATCCCTCCAATGCGCGGGACACTTGCTCTGACAGCTTGGAAGAACTGATCAAGCGCCAAGTAGTCGAAGGCAACTCGTTTCGTGTGCGCTGTCGCTTCGGGACTCACCGCCCGCGTGTACGCCGCAGCCCAGCGTACAACCTCGGCCTTCGCCTGTTCGGGGAACTGATCAGTCGCCACGGCGACCGTGAGTTGTCCGTTATCATCGAAGAATACTCCCGCGAACCCGGGGAGACGACGCGATAAGTCACGGAACTCGTCCGCGATAGTCCGCGGCATCCCACTCGTAATCCCTGGGATGGACATCGAGCGTGTGGCGGGCGGGCCCGCTACGCGACTCGGAGCCGGGACATCGGCGCAGGCAGCCAGGCCAGCTGCGATCCCTAATACGAGCGCAGAGAGATTGGGGCGGGCTTCTGCGTGTGCTTCATGATGTGCCTCCATCGATGATCAGCTCGCCGCCGCTCAACCGGCCATCATTGGCGCACCGGATCGACGAGTCGGCATCTTTCACGGCGGTGAATGCCAGGTCGCTTTCTACAAGGATATCCCGAACAATGGCGGGGAGAGGGAACCGGAGGTCCTGCCAACGTTACTAACAGCCCTTCGGACCCGCCTCCGAGTATTAGTTACTGTACCACGTTCGAGAAAGGCTTAGGGCACGGTCACCGTGATGGAAATGGCAGACTCGCCGCGTCCGGCGCAGGTCATACAGTCCTTCTCGGCGGACGACCCCGTGGGCGCGAAAGTGAGCGCGGCCGTAACGTCGGCGCTCGCGCTTACCTGCTCGGCTGGCGCGTGAGGCCGCCGCGCACCGCGCGCCGTGACATCCGAAGGCCCTCGGGACTCCCCGGGGGCTTTTGCATCGATCGCTAGGGGTGAGGGTATGTAGCGGGAAGAATGTCAGCCGATGACCTACTGTGCTGTCTCGTCGCTCCCGCCGTCAGCGGACCACACGCAGGTTGCCGGAGCCCGGCGCACTCGGCTGTACGGCAGCGTACGAGCAGGCGTGCCCGGCGAGCCGAGCGCGCTCGGTGTCGTTCAGGGTGAGCTCGAACTCACGGGGGCCGCTTGCTCACCTCCCGAACGACGATCCTGCCCGCCTACTGGCTGACGTCCGTGCTCGCCGCACGGGCGAGCGGCGGCATGTCCACGCACGATGCGCTTCGCTGCGCGACGATCTTCGGCGCCGAGGCGATCGGCCTGCACCAGGACCTGGGGTCGATCGAGATGGGGAAGCTCGCCGACCTCGTCGTGCTCGACGCCAACCCGCTCGAGAACCTGCGCAACACGAACACGATCCGCTTCGTGATGAAGAACGGCCGGCTCTACGACGGGAACACGCTCGACGAGACCTACCCGCGCCAGCGCAAGATGGAGCCGGTGCTAGGCACGGCGCAGAAGCCGAACGTGCGGGCGGGCATGCAGCAGTAGGGCAATCGGCACGCGTGTCGGGACGACCCGACGACGGGGCGGGGCGCGGCTGGCCGTTCGGCCGCACCCCGCTCGTATTTCGTGGCTACACGATGTTCAGGTAGTACGTGTACGTCTTGTCGGCGCCGCGGCTGTCCGTGCCGTACACCCGGAGGGTGTGCGTGCCCCGCTCGAGCGGCCTGAACATCATGAAGAATCCGTCCACGACCGCCGGCTGCGGTGACCCCGTGACGCACGGGTCGAGCGCAGCGAAGCTCGGGTGGCCTGTGAGGGTGAACAGTCGCTTCGAGTGGTACCGGTAGCTGAGCACGTCGTGCAGCGCACGGCCGTCGAGCGAGACCTCCAGGTGATTGACCCCATCCATGAACGCCTTGGCATCGGCGATCAGGAAGTCGTAGAGCGACTGCCCCGGCGCGGGACGGAAGTCGGGATCGGGACACGGGTACGGGTTCACGTAGGCGCCGATCTCCAGGAAGATTGCTCGGCCGTGCGGGATGGTGCAGGTTCGGGTGCCGCTGAACACTCTCGGCCCGGCGATTCGCGGGAGGAACCAGACGGGACCATTCTGGCCGACGCCGCAGTCGGCGCCACTCTGATCGAGCAGCGGGTTGTGCTCCAGGGGCTGCGAGTATACCCACTGTGATTCTCGATCGGCCCAGGTCGCCATGCTCACGCCATATGGGTGCGCCTCCCTCGGAAACAGGATCGAGTTCTGGCCGCGGCCACGGTGGAGCGCCGCCGTCGCGTCCGGGGGTTGCGATACCTCGGTGATCGTGGCCTCGGCGCCGCAGCCGGCGAGCGCGGCCATGGCGGCCAGGGTGAGAGCACGGGAGATCGTACGCATCATGGATCCTCCTTCGGTGTGAAGCTCGGGATCGGTACGGGCCCGCGCACCTTAGGGTGAGGCGACCGTGCGCGCTTGCCGGATTCGGCCCCCGAATTCCCGGCGCGGGGCCGCGCGCGTGGCGACACAGGGACGCCAATTCGGGGTCCGAATCCGGCGAGTCGAGTGCCTGGTGCGCGCGGTAGATTCGCGCCGTGGCCGCACCGACCATTCAGCTCCCGCCGCCCACCGCGCCCCACGCGCCTCGTGCGATTCACGCGGACGTCTGCGCGCGCGCGCTCGACGCCCGCGACGCGCGCTTCGATGGCCTCTTCTTCGTCGGTATCATCACGACGCGGGTCTACTGCCGGCCAGTCTGCCCCGCGCGCGTCTCGTACCGTGAGCACCGACGGTTCTTCGAGTCCGCCGCGGCTGCCGAGCACGCGGGCTTCCGCCCGTGTCTCCGCTGCCGACCCGAGCTCGCGCCGGGGCGGGCGCTCATCGACGCGGTCCCGCGCCTGGCCGATGCGGCGGCGCAACGCATCGGCGCCGGCGCCCTGAACGGACACAGTGTCGCTGACCTCGCGCGAGAGCTCGGCGTGAGCGATCGGCACCTCCGGCGCGCGCTGGAGCGCGCATTGGGCGTGTCGCCCGTGGAGCTCGCGCAGACGCACCGGCTGTTGCTCGCGAAGCGCCTTCTGTCCGATACGGGGCTCTCGGTGACTCGCGTCGCCTTCGCCAGCGGGTTCCAGAGCCTGCGCCGGTTCAATGCCGCCTTCCGGGAGCAGTATCGGATGCCACCGAGCGCACTGCGGCGCGCCCCTGCCGCCTCGCGCGCCGCGCGCGATCCGCGTGCGGAGGGGACCGCCCCCGCGCGTGATCTCTTGCGCCTGACGCTCGCCTATCGTGCCCCGCTCGCCTGGGACGTGCTCCTCGGGCTCCTCCGGCGCGATGCGATCCCTGGCGTGGACATCATGGAGGGGCAGCGCTATGGGCGGACGGTGCAACTCGAGGGGCGGAGCGGCGTCGTCTTCGCGGAGGATGCTGCCGCGCCGGCCTCCGATGGGGCTCCCGCAGCCGCGCACCTGAATGTGGACGTCTCGCCATCGCTCGTGCCCGTCCTCATGCCATTGCTCGCGCGGCTGCGGCGGCTCTTCGACCTCGACGCGGAGCCAGCGGCCATTGACGCGCATCTCGCGCAGGGCGGGCTCGGCGCGCTCGTGACAAGGTGGCCGGGCGTGCGCATCCCGGGCGCATTGTGCGGCTGGGAGGTCGCCCTACGCCTGCTGCTCCGAGGCCGGCCGTGGCCCGGGGCGGTGACGACCGATCTCGCGCGCCGAGTGGTATCGGCGTTGGGCGAGTCGATCGACACGGGCGTGCCCGCCCTCACCCGGCTCGCGCCGAGCGCGGAGCGCGTGGCCGAGGCCGGGGCGGCCAGGCTCGAGGCGCTCGGCGTACCGCGCGGGCGCGCCGACGCCATAGCGACGGTCGCGCGGGTGGTCGCGGGCGGTACCCTGCGGCTGGAGCCCGGGGGCGACACTGCGGGAACGCGGCGAGCCCTACTCGAGATCGAGGGGATCGGCGACCGGCTCGCGACGACGATCGTGATGCGAGCGCTCTACTGGCCGGATGCACTCCCCGTCTCCGACCGCCTGCTGCAGCGCGCGGCAGGGGTCTCGGGCGCGGCCGAGCTTCTCGCATGCGCGGAGCGGTGGCGGCCGTGGCGGGCGTACGCCGCACTCCACCTCTGGCTGCAGGGCGAGGCGCGGTGACGTCGCCTCCACACGGCGCGGCCCCCCCGACCTACGACTGGCTGGCTAGCCTTGCGCGTCCCCGACAGCCGCAGCGAAGAGCGCCCTGACGTCGAGATCTAGCGGCGCGACTGTCGAAGAAGGTTGCCAGATCAGCCGGTCACGAGCGACGTCGGGTTGCTGGCCGTCCGGGCGCCACCGCTCGATGAGTCGTGCGTCGAGGTCAATCACCCAATACTCGGGGACGCGGCGCCGCTGGAAGTAGTCGCGTTTGACCCCGCGGTCGAACCGCGCGGTGCTCGGCGAGAGGATCTCGATCGCGAGCAGGAGCGCCCGCACGTCGCTCCACTCACGGATGAGCCCCGCCTCGCGCGCTGGCACGACGAAGAGGTCCGGCTGGACGATCGAATCCGGGTCGAGCGAGATGTCGGCCGGCGACCAGAGGAGCTCGCCCAGGCCATGCCGCACCACGTACGGATTGATCACGACGAAGAGTTCCCTGGCCATCCGCTGGTGGCGCGGCACCGGGGCCGGCGTCACAATGAGCTCCCCGTCAATGAGCTCGTAGCGCTTTCCATCATCGGGGAGGGCGCGAACGGCTTCCGGGGTCCAGACGGTGGCTCGGGGCGCTGGCATGGACATAGGCTACGCTCGGCGGCGGAGAGGGGGCAAGTGGGCACGCCCGCACCATGCGCGGCGCGCCGAGCGCGCGATGGATCGCGTCGCCGCCGAGCGCATCGTTTTGTGGCGACTGATCGCCAGCATGCGCCCCATGCCTACACCGGCTCGATGCCCGGCCTGCCGCGCGTGACGCGCCAGGACGTCGGCGTCTCCACTGGCGCGTCGGGCCGCGTCACGAAGGGCACGACGCGGTAGGCCGCGGTCCACACGTCAGGTGTGACGGTGCACGAGACGTAGCCGCGCCGCGCGTTGTGCCATTTCACGTGCGGGCTGTCGGCCAGCACCTCCGGCGTCGCGCTGGCCCACCGGTCCGATCCGTCGCCCCCGGAGGAGATGCTCGTCCCCACGAACTCGGCCGCGACGACCGGGGCGCCGCGCGGCGCGTTTGGCGAGGAGAAGCTCGAGCGTAGCTCGTTCACCCAGCTCGAGTGGATGTCCCCGGTGAGCACGACTGTCCGATTCGGAGCGCGCTCGGCGATCGCGCGGAGGAGGCGGTCGCGCGCCGCCGGGTAGCCGCCCCAATTGTCCATCGAGTAGCGGCGCTCGGCGCCAGCCTGGGAGTCGTAGGGCGCCATCATCACCTGATTGGCGAGCACCTGCCAGCGGGCACGCGAGGTGGCGAGCCCGCCGGTGAGCCACCGCTCCTGCGCGTCGCCGAGCATTGTGCGCGCCGGGCTGGCCCAGTCGCCGCACGGCACGGCGCGCGTGCCATCGCCACAGGCCTGCGCGCTGCGGAACTGGCGGGTGTCGAGCATCCAGAAGCGTGCGAGCGCGCCCCACCCGATCGGGCGGGTAATCGAGAGGTCGGCCCACGAGCGCGCGCGGGGAACGCGCACCGGCTGGTGCTCCCACCACGCCTGGTACGCGGCCGCGCGCCGGGCGCGCATCGCCTCCTCCGACTCCATGGCGTTCTCGCCGGTGAGCCCGGCGTAATTGTTGTCTACCTCGTGGTCGTCCCAGACCACCACCCACGGGCAGCGCGCGTGCGCATCGCGGAGGTTCGCGTCGGCCTTGTACTGCGCGTAGCGGCGCCGGTAGTCGTCGAGCGTGCGGATCTCGAGACCCGCGTGCCTGCGGACGCGGTCAGTCACGCCGGCGGGTTCGTAGATGTAGTCGCCCAGGTGTGCGACGAGGTCGAGCTCCTCGCGCGCCATGTGCGCGTAGGCCGTGAACAGGCCCTGCTCGTAGTGCTGGCAGGAGGCGAAGGCGAAGCGGAGCGGCGTCACGACGCCCGCCGCCGGCGCGGTGCGCAGGCGGCCGACCGTGCTCCGCGCGTCGCCGGCCGAGAAGCGGTAGAAGTACCAGCGGTCGGGTGCGAGACCGTCCACATCGACATGGACGCTATACGACAGCTCCGGTGCCGCGGCGGCGCGCCCCTGTTGCACGATGCGGGTGAAGGCCTCGTCGTCCGCGACCTCCCAGCCCACGACCACGCGCTGCCCGTCCATTCCGCCCTCCGGCTCGAGCGGCCGGGGCGCGAGGCGCGTCCACAGCGTACCGCCGGCTGGCGTGGGGTCGCCTGAGGCGACGCCAAGGGAGAAAGGGTCGTCAGCGAGGCGCGGGCGGGAGGTGACGCGCCAGACGTTCGGGACCGTCGCGCAGAGGGCGGCGGCGCGGGTGAGGTCGGCAAGGAATCCACGGCGGTCCACAGGTGCCTCGGGGTGCGGGGGGAGTCGGCCGACATGGAGAGTGGGCACGTGGGCGCCCGTTCGCGAGGCCAGCCGGACCGCTCCCACGTAAAGGACGCGTAATCTTTCACCTTCAGCGGTGCCCGCGCTGCCCGCGTATCTTTGGAAACCGTCCGTCGCCCGGCCGTGTCCAATGCCGGATGCCCCACGTATCAGTCTGCGACGATATGCCCCGCCTCCGGGTGAGAACGTTTACGCGGAGCCTCGACCCGACCGCTACTCTGGTTCGCGGATACGGCGGGCCGGCGCCGGCCGGGGCCTCCCGTCCCATCCCCTTTCCACTCGCCCTGTGAGCCTTCGTCGTCCCCTCGCCATCGTTGCGGTGCTCGGCATTGCCGCCCTGGCCGCCCTCGCCGCCGTGGCCGCCCTCGCCCCGTCGCGCCCCCTTCAGGCTCAGCAGGCGGACGTCATCCGTGGGCGCGTCACGGGGCCCGACAGCCTGCCGATCGAGAACGCCACGATCACCGTGACCTCCATCGTCGGCGGTGTGAACCGTTCGGCGCGGACCGACCGGAGCGGCCGGTTCACCGTCACGTTCCCCGGCGGCGATGGCGACTACATGGTGGCCGTCGCCGCTATCGGCTTCGCGGCCAAGCGATTCGAGGTGAAGCGCACGGTGGACCAGGACATCCTCGTCGCCGACGCCCGGCTCTCCCGCGTCGGCACGGTGCTCGACGCGATGGAGATCACCGCGCCGCGAGAGCGCGTCAGCCGGAACGCCGCCACGCCCGATGTCAGCGGCACCGAGCGCACGGTGAACGCCTCCGCCATCGCGGCCGACCAGCTCGGCGACCTCGCGGCGATGGCCGCGTCGCTGCCCGGCGTCCAGCTCGTGCCGGGTGAGGAGGGCGCCGCCGGCGGGTTCTCCGTCCTCGGCCTGGGCGCCGACCAGAACAACATGACGCTCAACGGCCTCCAGTTCGGCGGGAGCAACCTCCCGCGCGATGCGGCCGTGTCCTCGTCGCTCGTGACGACGCCGTACGACGTGTCCCGCGGCGGCTTCAGCGGCGGCCAGTTCTCGCTCCGCACCGGCTCGGGGTCGAACTTCGTCACCCGCGGCATGAGCCTGAACCTGGACGCGCCGCAGCTCCAGTGGACCGATCCGGCCGCGCGCTCGCTCGGCCAGCAGTTCTCGAACGTCTCGCTTGGCGGCCGGGTCTCCGGGCCGATCACGACGGACAAGGCGTTCTATAGTGTGGCGTTCCAGGCCGGCCGCCGCTCGAACGACCTCCAGAGCCTGCTCACCACGAGCGCCCTGGGCTTCCAGACGACCGGCATCACCGCCGACTCGGTCGCCCGCCTCCTCGCCATCCTCCAGAGCGCGAGCGTGCCGGCCACCGTAGGCCGCCTCGCCGACGACCGCCACAGCGACCAGGGATCGGTGTTCGGAAGCTTCGACTTCACACCCCCCTCCTCGACTGCCGGACACGCCTTCAACCTGTCCTTCGACGGCAACTGGAACCGGCAGCGACCAGCGACCGGCGTCGCGACCGAGCTGCCGGCCTTCAGCGGCGACCGCACGAACTGGCGCGCGGGCCTTCAGGGGCGCCACAGCGGCTACGTCGCTGGCGCCCTCCTCAGCGAGACCTCGTTCGGCGTGAGCACGTCGCGGAACGAGGCGTCACCCTACCTCGATCTCCCCGCGGGGCGCGTGCGCGTGACGTCCGATCTGGACGACGGCGGGAGCGGCGTGGCGACGCTCGCCTTCGGCGGGAACCAGTTCCTCAACTCGAGCCAGACGACGAACACCGCGAACGCGCTCAACCAGCTTTCCTGGTTCAGCACGAACAACAAGCACCGCATCAAGCTCACCAGCGAGGTGCGCCGGGAAGCCTACTCGCAGGAGCAGGCGACGAACCTCCTCGGCTCCTTCGCCTTCAACTCGCTCGCCGACCTCCAGGCCGGACGCCCCTCGTCGTTCACCCGGCAGCTCTCCCCGCGCCGCCGCACCGCGAGCCAGCTCGTTGGCGGCCTCGCGCTCGGCGACTCGTACCGGCGGAGCGATGACCTCCAGCTTCAGTACGGCGTGCGCCTCGACGGGAACCTCTTCGCATCCGACCCCGCCTTCAACACAGCGGTGGACAGCATCTTCGACGTCCGTAACGACCACGTCCCCAACCGCCTCTACGTGAGCCCGCGCGTCGGGTTCTCGTGGAGCTACGGTACCGCGCCGCAGATCGGCGGCTTTGCCGGCGCCGTGCGCGGGCCACGCGCCGTGGTGCGCGGCGGCATCGGCCTCTTCCAGAGCACACCCGGCACCAATCTCATCGGCTCGGCCCTCGACAATACCGGGCTCGCCGGCGCGCTGCAGCAGCTCACCTGCGTCGGCGCCGCCACCCCGATCCCCGACTGGGCCGCCTACGCCGAGAACCCGGCGCTCATCCCCGAGCGCTGCGCCGACGGCACCACGGGAACGGTCTTCGCGAACAGCGCGCCGAACGTCACGCTCTTCGCGCGCGACTACCGCGCGCCCCGGAGCATCCGCACCAACCTCGGCTGGAATGGACCGATCCTCGACAACCGCTTCTCGGCGAGCGTGGATGGGACGTATTCGCTCAACCTGCACCAGTCCAGCCAGGTCGATCTGAACTTCAACCCCGTTCCCCGCTTCACGCTCGACGCGGAGGGTGGGCGGCCGGTCTTCGTGCAGCCCACGAGCATCGTTCCCGCGACGGGCTCCATCGCCTCGCGCGACGCCCGCGTATCGCAGGACTTCTCGCGCGTGACGGAGCTGCGCTCCGACCTCCGCTCGGAGAGCCGCCAGCTCTCGCTCCGCCTCTCGCCCGCGCGGTTGAGCACCGGCTTCAGTTGGAGTCTGAGTTACGTGTACTCGAACGTCCGCGAGCAGGTGCGCGGCTTCACCTCGACCGTGGGCAACCCGCTGAGCGTCGAGTGGGCGCGCTCGCCCTTCGATTCGCGCCACCAGGTCGTCTACAATCTGGGCTACAACCTGTTCGACTTCGTGCGCGTGAACTGGTTCGGCTCCGTCCGCTCCGGGAACCCATTCACGCCCACCATCGCCGGCGACGTGAACGGCGATGGCTATGCGAACGACCGCGCCTTCATCTTCGACCCGGCGGGCGGCGGCGACCCCGCGCTCGCCGCGAGCATGCGCTCGCTCCTCGACGACGGCTCGGGCGCAGCGCGCGACTGTCTGCGCCAGCAGCTCGGCCGGCTCGCCGAACGGAACTCGTGTCAGGGGCCGTGGACCTCGACGGCGTCGCTATCGTTCTCGTTCAACCCGCTCAAGGTCCGCATGCCGCAGCGTGCGACGCTGTCTTTCCAGGTCTCGAACCCGCTCGGCGCCGCGGACCTGCTGGTGAACGGGTCGAACGACGTGCGCGGGTGGGGGCAGCCCGCCTTTCTCGATCCGTCGCTTCTCTACGTGCGCGGCTTCGACCCGCAGACGCGGCGCTACACGTATGAGGTGAACGGGCGCTTCGGCCGGCAGAACGCGGCGCTCGGCGCCTTCCGCGCGCCGGTGACGCTGACGGCGATGCTCCGGTTCGACGCCGCCCCCACGCGCGAGCGGCAGATGCTCACCCAGCAGCTCGACCGCGGGCGCTCCTCGCAGGGGTCGAAGCCGCCGGAAGCGCTGCTCAAGGCGATGTACGGCACCGGCGGGCTCCCGAATCCGATGGCGACGATCCTTCGCCAGCAGGACTCGCTCGGACTGACGAGCGACCAGGCCGACAGCCTGGCGACGCTCAACCGGTGGTACACGATCCGCATCGACTCGATCTGGTCCCCCGTGACCAGGTACCTGGCCCAGCTCCCCGACCGGTACGATCGGGACGACGCGTACAGCCGTTACAAGCGTGCGCGCCAGGGCTCGGTGGATCTCCTGCTCAAGCTCTCCCCATCCGTGAAGGGGCTGCTCTCCGCTGAGCAGCGACGGAAGCTCCCTCCGCTGGTGACCAGTTATCTCGATCCGCGGTACCTGGTATCCATCCGCTCGGGCACGGCGGGCTTCGGCGGGGGTATGGGCGGCGGAGCCGGCGCGCCGGTCGCGCTGCCCGGCGGCGGCGAGAGGATCATCATCCGGCAGTAGGGCGACCCACCGTGCAGCGGCCGCTATCCCGAACGAACTTCGGTACGAACATCCATCAGTGCGACTCGACACGAGGCTCCGCATGCAACGCCAGAGGACACGCCACATGACACTCCACTTCGCGCTCACGTCCCTGCCGGCTTCCGCGGCGCTGTTCGCCACGGCGGCTACCCTCGCGGCGCAGCAGCCGGCCGCGGGGCAGGCTGCCGGCCACGGGCCTCCCGTGCGCCAGCTCGGCCCGGTAGTCGCCAAGACGACCGAGCCGCTCGCCACGGTGGCGGGGATCCGCGGTCTTCCCGGCGGCGGCGTGCTCGTCAACGACATCGTCAAGCGCCGGGTACTGCTGTTCGACTCGACGATGACGACGTTCACCGTCGTTGCCGATTCGACGAGCAGCACCGCGAACGCCTACGGCCCGCGCCCGGGTGGGCTCATCCAGTACCGCGGGGACTCGACGCTCTTCGTGGATGCGGCGTCGCTCTCGATGCTCGTCATCGACCCGGCGGGAAAGATCACGCGCGTGATGTCCGTGCCGCGCACGCAGGATGCGTCGTTCCTCGCCGGCGGAGCATTCGGTGGCGTCGGGTTCGACGCGGCCGGGCGGCTCGTCTACCGCTCGACCAACTTCGTCATGCCGAAGCGCCCGCCGGGAGGCGGGGGTGGGGGTGAGAACAAGTTGCCGATCATGCCACAGCAGCCGGACACCGCGCCCGTGCTCCGCGTCGACCTCAAGACGCGGCAGCTCGACACCGCTGGCTTCATCAAGGTCCCGAAGGTCAACATGCAGGTGACGCAGAGTGGGGACGGTCGGATCATGATGACCTCGGAGCTCAACCCGCTCCCGCTCGTGGACGACTGGGCCGTCCTCTCCGACGGCTCGATCGCCTTCGTTCGCGGCCGCGACTACCACATCGACTGGCTGAACGCCGACGGCACGCGGAGCTCGTCGCCCAAGATGCCCTTCGACTGGCAGCGGCTCTCGGATGACGACAAGGTCGCGTTCATCGACTCCGTGAAGGCCGTGCGCGCGCGGATGGCGGCGAGCGGGCAGGTCGTTACGTCCAGTGGCGAGCGGATCACGATGTCGGCTGGGGAGAAGGCCGCGGGGGCGGGCGGCGAGAAGGCGGCCGCGGCCGGCGCGTCGCCGGAACGGCAGACGATCATGGTGTTCGGCGGCGCGGGGGGACGCGAGGGCGCCCCACCGGGTCGCCCTGGCGCTGGCCCGAACGTCGCCGGGATGACGATGCCGCAGGTGACCTTCGTGTCGCCGAGCGAGCTGCCCGACTACAAGCCGCCCTTCTTCGCCGGCTCGGTCCGCGCCGACGCCGACGGCAACCTCTGGATCCGGACGATCGCGACGAAGCCGGTTCAGGGTGGCCCCGTCTACGATGTGGTGAACCGGCGCGGCGAGCTGGTGGACCGCGTGCAGATGCCGGCCGGCCGGACGATCGCCGGCTTCGGGACGGGTGGGGTGGTCTACCTGGGCACGCGCGACGACGCGGGCTTCCACCTGGAGCGCGCGCGCGTGCGGTGATCGCGACGGTACGAGCACGTGGCACTCGGGTAGTGGGGTAGGCGTTCGCGCTCGCCGCGGCCGGCGCTACGTCACCGTGCCGCGCGGCCTACGTCACGCGACGTAGCGCGCCGCCGCCGCCGGCGCTCGCAGATTGGCACCGTCCCAGACTCGGGAGGTGCCAGTGCCTCGATTCCTGCGTGGAACGCTTCTGCGGCTCGTCCTCCTCGCACTGTCGGTCGTCGCGGTCGGATGCATCATCTCGCGCGGCGTGCGCATCAGCGAGGTGCGGGCAGGGCCGGCGGACTCCGTCACCGTGCGCAGCGCCGTGAAGGCGCATCTCGCCGATGGCTCCACGATCGTCTTTCGTCGCGGCGTGACGGTCGCCCGCGACACCGTCCGCGGACAGGGGACGCGCTTCGATGTGGCGCTCGCCGGGGCTGGCGTGGCCACGCGCATCCCGCTCGACAGCGTCCTCGCGATGGAGAGCTTCCAGACCGAGGTCAACGGCGCGAAGACGGTGCTCTACTCGACGCTCGCCACCGCCGGCGCCCTCCTGGGCACCGTGGGGCTGGCCTGCGCGGCGGACCCGAAGTGCTTCGGCTCCTGCCCCACCTTCTACGCCGACAGCGCCGGCACGCCTGTGCTCGAGGCGGAGGGATTCTCATCGAGCATCTCCCCGCTCCTCGAGGCGCGCGACGTGGACCGACTCCGCGCGCAGCCGGGCCCGGACGGCCGCTTGCGGCTGCAGGTCTGGAACGAGGCATTGGAGACGCATTACATCAATCACCTCGAGCTGCTCGAGATCGGGCACGCATCAGATGAGATGGCGCTGCCGGACGAGCGAGGGCGCCCCGTCGTGGTGCGTGCGCTCACGGAGCCCACGCTGCTGCGCGACCGCCTTGGGCGGGATCTGCGCCGTACCCTGGCCCGCACGGACGGCGACGTCTTCCGTACCGACGCGCGCGCGCTCGCCGCCGTGTCGCCCGAGGACAACGATGACTACATCGAGCTCACCGCCGTCGCGCCCGCCGGCGTCGACAGTGCGGCGCTTGTGCTCCGGCTGCGAAATAGCCTCCTGAACACGGTCGTCTTCTACGACTACATGCTGGCGAAGCCGGGTGGCCGCTCGCTCGACTGGATGGCGCACGACCTCAATCGCATCGATCGCATGGCGGAAGTGGGGCGCTGGTACGGCCAGTACTTCGGCCTGCGCGTCGCGGTGCGTGACGGCGCGGCATGGCGCGAGGTCGCGAAGCTCAGCGACTACGGCCCGATTGCCTGGCGCGACGTCGCCCTCCCCATCCCGGTGCCGAGGGGGGACAGCCTCCGGCTTCGGATCTCTTTCGTGGCCGATCAGTGGCGGATCGACCGCCTCAGCCTTGCCGGGAGCATGCGCCGCGCCACGCCGCGCGTCGTGCCGCTTGCCAGCGTGACGGACCGCGATGGGGCGCCGGTGCCGGCCGCGCTCGCCGATCTGCGTGCGGCTGACGAACGCTATCTGCGCACGACCCCACGCCAGCGCTTCACCGCGACCTTCGACGTGGGCGCGGAAGGGAGCAGCGCCCGGACGTTCTTGCTCGCCTCGCAGGGGTGGTACACCGAGTGGGTGCGGGGGAGCTGGCTCAAGGGCGCGCACGACTCGACTACCTTCTCCCCGACCTCGACGACGCTGCTGCAAGCGCTTCGCTCGTGGAGCGTGCAGCGCGATTCCATGGAGCGGCAGTTCTTCCGCAGCCGCATCCCGGTGTACTGATCATGCGCCTCGCGATCCTCCTCCCGGCCGCGATGCTCGTCACGACGCTCGGCATCGCGTGCGCTACGGGTCCGAGCGTCAAGTCGTTCGAGCCGGCGACCAACCCCAGCGGGATGCAGCTCTCGCTACGTCTCCGCAACGACTCGGAGATCGTGGGCGAGCTGCTCGAGGCGCGCGACACGGCGCTGCTCGTGCTGGCGCGAGACAAGGTGGCGCTCGTCCCGGCGACCGCGCTGCGCGGCATCAGGGCCACCCGCGATCGCTACCCCCTGCGTTACCGCGGCGGCCGGCTCGACGCGGCGCTCCTCCTGCGACTGCGCCCGGTGAGCCGGTTTCCCGCCGGGCTCTCCGCCGTCGCCCTCGGCCGCTTGCTGACGCACACTGGCCAGACGGAAGTGATCGTGATCTCGCCACAATGAGTCGCCAATGAGTCGCCGCGGCTTCTGCGTCGCACCTTCACTCGCGCGGGGCATCGCGCCGGGCATCGCGCTGGGCGTCGCTCTTCTCGCAGCGCCCGCGCGCGGCCCCGCCGCGCAGATGCACGCACACCCGGCCCCCGCCCACGGCGATTCCGCCGCCACCACCTTCCTTGCCGCCGCACGCTCGGCGACCGCACGGTACCGTGAGCTCGCCCAGGCGGTCGCCGACGGATACCGCCGCATCGGCGGCGACCTACCCAGCATGGGCGAGCACTGGGTGAACCCATCGATCGCCGTACGCGATGCCTTCGCGCCCGACGCGCCCTCGGTGCTCATCTACGTGCGGGTCGCCGGGAACCCCGTGCTCGCCGGCGTCGCCTACACCCGCTTCCTCGCGCGCGATGCGCCGTACCCCGCGTTTCCGGCGGGTGTGCCGCACGCATGGCACGAGCACAATGGCTCGGTCGCCGACGAGACCCTGCCACTCGGCCACGGGAACGCGACACGGCCGCCCGCGGGCGACACTCGCGTCGCCGTGCTGCACGCGTGGGAGTGGATCGCGAATCCCGCCGGCGTCTGGAACGCCGACAACTGGGCGCTCCCCTACATCCGCCTCGGCCTTCGCCCGGCTGATGCGCCGGGTGCAGACGCGAAGGCGCTCGCGCTCGCGAGCGGCGGGGATGCCTATTACCTGAACGCGATCGTCACGACCGGCGAGCCAGACGCGGAAGAGACGGAGCGGATGGGCGCGATCCTCGCTCGCACCCGGGCGCGCGCCGAGGAGCTCGTGCGCGACAAGCGGGCCGGCGACCCGGTCGAGCCGGCGCGCGCCGCCTCGCTCGGTGCACTCTGGCAGGGGATGTGGGATGAGATCGCGCGGGACGTGCGCCCAGAGGTGGCGGCACGGCTCCGGCCGCTCCGCGAGCTGCTCCGCTAGCGGAGTGGGTGCCGGCGCCGCCCGGCTCGGAGCTACCGGCCCGCGCCGGGCTGCCCGAGCTCCATCATCCAGACGTCCGCCTCGTCGTCCATCACCGTGAAGAAGAGTCGCTGGCCGTCGGTGGCGAATTCGGAGCGGCGCGTGCGGCGCTCGATGCCATGGAAGCGCGCGATGAGGCGTGGCACGCCGCCCGCTGACGCTACACGCCAGAACGCGTGCTCACCGCCTGGCAAGATGGTGTGGTAGAAGATGTCCGCGCTCCCGGGCGGCCACTCGTACCAGATGGAGAACAGAGTCTCGGGCCCTGGCCCCGTCAGCTCGCGCGACGCGCCCCCATCCCGCGAGATGAGCTTGATCGGGCCCCCGATCTGACGATACGCGATCAGCGTGCCGTCCGGCGACCAGCGCTGCATCGTGCGGAGCGTCGCCTCCTCCCGGGTCAGGCGCCGGGGCGCCGACCAGCGGCCAGCCGCGTCCCGCTCGACGACGGGAGAGGATCACGTTGTCGGGCTTGATGTCTCGATGGACGATGCCCTCCGCGTGCGCGAGCGCCGTCGCGATGTCGCGCGGGATGCGCACGGTCTCGCCCACCGGCATCTCGCGCGAGCGTGAGATACGCGCCCGCAGCGACTCGCCGGGCACGAACGGCATCACGTAGTAGGGCAGCCCGTCCACGGCGCCGGCGCTCAACACCGGGACCGCGTGCGGATGCTGCAGCCGCGCGGCGAGCCGGATCTCGCGCCGGAAGCGCTCGGCGCGGATCGCGCCGGCGGCATCGGGCGGGAGCACCTTCACGACCACCTGCCGCCCGAGCGCTGCATCGCGCGCAACGAAGACGTGCGACATTCCGCCGCCGCCGAGCTCGCGCTCGATGGTGTACGTCTCGCCCAGCGCTCCCTGCAGTCGTTCGCGTAGATCGGCGATCTTGGCCTCACGCTGCCGGCGTCCAAGATTAGGGCGCGGCTTCCCGGCGGACCAGTGCGCGAAATGTGACGGAGCAGGCCGCGCTTTCGCCGGTGCTCGCCACGCTGTAGACTCACCGCATGGCTGACCCCGCCGCCCGTGAGCGCCCGCTCAGCATCGAGGAGTACCTCGACCTCGAGGAGACAAGCTCGGTCCGCCACGAGTACGTGGCCGGCCAGCGCTACACCATGACCGGCACGACCCGGCGGCACAACGAGATCGTGCTCAACATCGCCATCCTACTCCGTGCTGCGGCGCGAAGCGGACCTTGCCACGTCTATGTCGAGAGTGTCAAGGTGCGCGCCGCGGGCGACGTCGTCTACTACCCGGACGTGGTCGTCACCTGCGACCCGACAGACGATGATCCGCTCATCGTGCACCGTCCCTGCCTCGTGGTCGAGGTGCTCTCGCCGTCAACCAGGGTGACCGACCAGCGCGAGAAGGCGATGGTCTACAAGACCATGACGAGCCTCGCCGCCTATCTCATCATCGACCAGGAGCAGCGGCTCGTGCAGCGTCACTGGCGCGACGGGAGCGGCGAGTGGCGTCGCGCGGCGGTCGCAGAGCACGGCGACCTCCCGCTCCCATGCCCGGAGCTCCTGCTCACGCTCGATGAGATCTATGAGGGGGTCGAGCTCCCGCCGGCGGAGGAACGCCTACGCGTGCGCGAGGAGGAAGCGGCGTACCGGTAACTCGTGCGAGCTGTGCTCCGACTTCTCCTCCTCAGCAACTCCACCGACGCGGCGGGCCGCTACCTCGAATGGCCGCGCGCGCATCTGCGCGACTTCCTCGGCCCCTCCGTGCGCGAGGTGCTGTTCGTACCGTTCGCGGGCGTGAGCATCTCGTGGGACGCGTACGCCGAGCGCGTGCGCGGTGCCGTCGAGGGCGCCGGCTACCGGCTCGCTGCCGCTCACCAGGCGCCGGATGCCGTGACCGCGGTGAACCAGGCCGACGCGATCGCCATCGGTGGCGGCAACACGTTCTACCTGCTCGCCCGGCTCTACGACACGGGGCTACTCGCCGCGATCCGGGATCGCGTGCGCGGCGGCACACCGTACGTGGGGTGGAGCGCCGGCTCGGTGGTCGCCTGCCCCACCATCCGCACGACGAACGACATGCCGATCGTCGAGCCGCCGTCGCTCGCTGCGCTCGGCCTCGTACCATTCCAGATCAACGCGCACTACACGGACTTTCACCCACCGGGATTCCGCGGCGAGACGCGCGCCGAGCGCCTAGCCGAGTTCGTCACCGCGAACCCGGGTGTGCCGGTGCTCGGGCTCCCCGAGGGTACGCTCCTTCGCGTGGAAGGGAGCGACATGCGCGTGCTCGGTGCACCGACGAGCGCGGAGCAGGTGCCGCTCTTCGGGGTGCCCGGGAGGAGCGACGTGCCGATAGGGAAGCGCCTGCCACTGGCGTAACGGCATTCGTCGTGGTCGCTGTGCCAAGCAGCCTGGCGACCCACGCCGTCGGCGCGGCCCGGCCGGCTACATCGCGCCGTGCGACTCTTTCGGCCGGATCAGCTCGACGAAGGGCGCATACCCGCGCAGTGGCGCGAGCGCCGGCGCGCCGTGGAAGGAGGCGATGCTGCAAGGGAGATGGCAAGGCCTCCCGACGTGCGTGCGGCGGTGGCACAGTCCTCCAAGCCGAGCCAGCGCCTCACCGCGGCATCATCGGGCCTGTCCGCCCAGGGCGCGGGGAGACCGCCGGTCGGAGCTGATCCGAAAAATCGTCGCCGGCCTCATCTGCCTCTGCCCCAAAACTTGCATGACATTGGAGTGAGTCTTAGTATGCGAGCAGTTGGTTGGCACGGTGGAGTGGTCCACGCCCGCCCCGACTCGGTACGGCACTTGCTGAACTGGGAGCATTGGTGGTGGAGTGAAATCGAAGCAGCGTAGCGGAGCACCCCTACCGCAAAAGTAGCGTAGCACCCCTACCCCATCAGTTTGCGGCGCAAGCGCTGGGCATTGCACAGCGCCGCACTGGCCGCCTATCCCGGGCCGGCTAGGCGGCGCGAAGCGCGCTCGCTGTCATCCGTGCAGGGAATCCACATGACAGTCGCTGCCCACCCGGAACTACCCGACGTCGGCGTACTCGCCCTGGTACCCGATCAGTGGAGTCCGCAGTGGCAGCCGCGCCATCACGTGATGAGCAGGCTGGCGCGCTACTTCCACGTCGTGTGGCTCAACCCGGCCAGCCACTGGCGAGACACGGTGCGGCAGCTTGCGCACGGCCGACTCCGGCGCCCGGACCAGGATGGCCCGGAGACTCCCCGGACCGGCGGGTTCCAGCCGTATGACTCGCCCCGCTGGCTGCCCACGCTACACCGCCAGGGGTGGCTCTCCAGGACCCTACAGGTTCAGCGCGTTCGGGCGGCGAGGGGCCGCCTCGCCGCGCTCGGCTGCCGCAAGACGATTCTCTACCTCTGGCGCCCCGAATTCGAGCCCGCACTGAGCGCCGCGCCCTTCGACGTCAGCTGCTATCACATCGACGACGAGTACAGCTTCTCGGACGTGGACCTCCCGATTGCCGAGCGCGAGGCGCGGGTCATCATGGCCGTTGACCAGGTGATCGTCCACTCCAAGGCGCTCCTAGCGAAGAAGGGATTCCTCAACCGCCACACGGCGCTCGTCCCGAACGGCGTGGACTACAACGCGTACACGATGCCGAGGCCGGAGCCCGTGGACCTGGCCGCCGTGCCGCACCCCCGCATCGGGTATACCGGAAAGATCAAGAAGCAGCTGAACTGGGTCCTGCTCCGGGAGCTCACGCAGCGGCACCCGGAGTGGCACTTCGTCTTCGTCGGCCCGCTGAGCCCGCACCCCGAAATCGTGGACATGTTGAGCCAGCTCGCGACGCGGCCGAACGTACACTTCCTGGGTGCCAAGACCGTCCACGAGCTAACAGCGTACCCGCAGTACTTTGACGTGTGCCTCATGCCGTATGCGCAGACGGGGTACACGCGCTACATCTATCCCCTCAAACTGCACGAGTATCTGGCGAGCGGGCAGCCGGTCGTCGGCTCTCGCGTCACCGCGCTCGAAGACTTCGCGAGCGTCGTCGCCCTGGCGACCAGCGTCAATGACTGGAGTGCCGCCATCCGCAGCGCGCTGGAGCCCGCCGCGAATGCCGCGGCGCGGCGGACCGCGCGCCGCGCGGTCGCGCGCCAGCACGACTGGGGGGTGCTGGTCGCGCGCATCGCGACACTCCTCGGTGAGCGGCTCGGCCCTGGCTACAGCAGTCGGATGGCCGCGGCGATCGAAGGTCTCACCGCGACGCCGTCGCGTGCGCCGGAGCGTGAGGGGTCGGCGCAGCCTCGTCTCGGCCGGCTGCGCGGCTACGAGCCGACGGTGGACCTCGGCTCGCCGGCCGTCGACGGGTAGCGGCGCCGCAGCTCGTCGTACCAACGCAGGTAATCGTCGGCGTGCCGTTGCAGATCGAACCGCGCGCGAGCATCCGCGACCGCGTTCGCGCCGACCTGCTCGAGCAGCGCGTCATCTCCGAGCAATCGCTCAACCGCCGCGGCTAGCCCCGCAGCGTCTCCGAGCGGCACCAGCGCCCCGGTCGCCTGGTCCCGGGTGTACGACTGCCATGCGCCGGTGTCCACGCCGCCGGCCAGGCTTCTGACCTGCTCGGGGATCCCCCCAACCGCCGTCGCCACAACTGGCTTGCCGCAGGCCAGGGCCTCGAGCACGACGTTGGGGAAGGTATCCGCCCGCGCAGCGTGGATGTAGATGTCCGCCGCCTGGTAATAGCGGGCGACCACTTGAGGATCGTCCTGAAAGGGGACGAAGCGGATCTCCGCCTCACCGATGCGTTCCGAGGGTGAGCCGTCACCCAGCGCGACGAACAACACCCGTTGGGCGCGCAAGTGCGCAGCGACGAGCGCGACGGCGGACCGTAGCGTCTCGTAATCCTTGATGCGGTGCCGGCGGATGCCGTTGGCAGTGAAGAGCAGGACCCTGGCGTCCGCTGGGATGCCCAACGTCTCCCGCGCCGCGCGTCGGTCGAGCGGCCGGAAGACCGTCAGGTCCACACCGTGTGGGATGACGCGCGTCTCTGCCGCCGCGGGGGCCAGCATCGACCGCTGCACCCGGTCCATCAGCCACCGGCTGGGCGTCGCGACGTGCAGACGGCTGGCCACATAGATGGCCTGCTTGCGGCGCCAGTTGTGAGCCGTCGCGTCCCGCTCGACGCGCTGGTGGAGCGTGAGGTCCGGGCACTGCCCGCACCCCGTCTCCCAGCGATCGCACTCGAGAGAGTGGGAGCAGTGCCCGCTCAGAAGCCATGGATCGTGCAGCGTGAGCACGACCGGGCGCCGGTGGCTCAGCCATTGGAGTGCACGCAGGTCGAAGTATCGCCCATGCAGGTTGTGGCAGTGGATGACGTCTGGGAGCTCCGGCGTCAGGTCGAGCAGGCGCCCGGTCCCCGGGAAATGGAAGTCCTCGAACCCCCGGTACCTGTCAATTGTCCGGGTCGGCTCAGCCAGCGCCCGGGCGGGCTCGCCTACCCGCCACGCGCCGCGAACCCCCTCCGCGCGCGCGGCCACCCCCTGCCAGAAGTCGTACCACGGGCCGCGCCCCACGTGGTTCGGGATGACGAAGACGTCCGGGTCGGCGCTGCGCTTCTGCCCCACAGCCAGCCAGGAACGATGGCCGCGCGCACGGAATGACTCGAACAGGCGCCAGGCAATCTGCTCGGCGCCACCGCCTCGGTCGGTGATACTGACTTGGAGAATCCGTAGCACCTGTCTAGACAGCAAGCCACTCCTCCAGGTGACGCGCGAATGTGTCCCCGTCCCAATCCCTCACCGCGGCGCGTGGCAGCGTGAATGGATCCGCGCCCGAGGCGACGAGTCCGGGCTCGGTAGTGCACGCAGACGTGAACCCAGCCTCCTGAACGATGGCGGCAGTCTCAAGCGTAAAATGGCGGCGCGTGCCGTACGGGTACGCGAAGCTGACCACCGGCTGCGTCAGGAGCTCCTCGAGGCGCGCCTTGCTCCGCCGGAGCTCCTCCCGCTGAACGGCGGCTGGCTGAGCGGCGAGGACGGGGTGGCTGACGGTATGGGCTCCCACTTCCAGCAGGCCCCCGGCCGCGAGTAGCAGCACGTCGTCCGGCGACAGGATGCGATGGGTGGCGCGCCCCGTCGGACTGAGGCCGGCCCACGCCACGATCTCGTCCGTGATCCGCCGGCGTTCCGCAGCATCAAGCGGGGCGACGAGCCGAAACAACTCTCGAAACGTCGCGTGGCGGGCGGTCGGGACATCGTCCCCCCACCCCTTCCACCAGCGGTGGCTCTTGAACGCCTCCCCGCCGTACCGGGCCGCGTCGCCGAGATCCCACTGATGGCTCCTGCCGTCGATGTGCAGGCGCAGGGCCGACGGCAGCACGCCGGGCTGGAGCAACACCCTCTCCAGGTCATCCCACCAGAACTCGCGCCCGGACCCGAGCTCGCCGGTCGCCACGAACACGGTCGCCGGCACATCGTGGCGCTCCAACAGTGGCTTCGCGCAGTGCAAGTTGTCGGCGTACCCGTCGTCGAGCGTGACGACGATGGCGCGGCGCGGGACCGTTCCCGCCCCGAGGCCGCGCACCAGCGGCCGCAGCGCCGTGGGGTGCCCGCATCGCCGCAGGACCTCGAGGTGCTCGGCGAAGTGCGCCAGGCTCACGCACAGCCGCCACGGGTCCGGCCGCACATCGGCGACGCGATGGTAGCAGAGCACGAGCGTCCGCCGAGCGATGCTTCTGCGGAGCCGCGCCGCACCGCGGCGCAGCGCTCCGAACCCGCGCGCGCTCATCGGCCGGCCTGCGGATCACTCCCTTTGACCGCCCGCGCGCACACCTCGACCGCGAAGCGGGGGTCGTGATACTCCAGCTCCGACGGGCGGAACTCGTCGGCCACGAGCCCGTGCAGCTCGCCTCCGGCGGTGAGCGCATTGCCGTACGCCCGCACGACGACGTGCTCGGCGCTGAACGCCTTCGACAGGAGCACGGCTAGGCCTTCCGGCGTGAAGCGCCAGAGCTCGTGCTCGTTCGGGTCGCACATGCTCACGTGCGGAACGGCGGCCAGCAGCACACCGCCCGGCTTCAGGATGCGATGCATCTCCGACACCGCCCGGTCCAGCTCGGGGATCAGATGCAGCACGTGCGTGCAGATGATGCAGTCGAACCGATCTGTGGCAATGTCGTTGGGCTTGGTCAGATCGGCCACGACCGTGGCCGCCGGATTCGAGGCGTCGAGGTGCAGCACGTCCATCCGGGTGATGGCCGACCCGCCGTACTTCGGCGCGTACGTCGCGTCCTGGAACTCCAGACATTCACCGCGGATGTCGGCGCGGAACGCCTGCAGGAACTGGTTCAGGTAATACCGGTGGATGGCGAATCCCCGGTCAGTACCCCACCGGTAGCTCAACGGTTGCACGCCGACCGCCAGCCGCGCGCGTGTCCTACTCAACTTCACGAGCTGGAGGGCACGCCGGATGGGACGCTTGACAGGTCCGGGCACGACGCGCCGGAGAAGCTCTACCGCGTGTCCGAGCACGCGGCTGGCCGCGCGGTAGCTGCCGCTCGCGGCGGGGAGCACGCCCAGCGGCAGGTGGCGCTCTAGCACCTGGCGGCTCCGCCCAGTGAGCGACTGCCTCGCCGCCAACTCGCGGATTCGTCGAGTCAACTTCCCCGTCGTCAGGAGCGCGTGACCGGGGCTGACGTGAGACAGGTCATTGCTGACGAGCCGGAGGAACGACAGCTCGGACTGTTCCGGGCGCGTGCGGGCGGCCGCCCGGTTGAATGACGTCTCATGCTGCCGGTATCGCACCCAGACGTCACAGTGTACGGCGACCGGCCAGCGGGCGGCCACATACCACCACAGGATCTGATCCTCGAACCAGGACCTGTGGGCCATCTCCTCGAACTGCCCCAGCTCGGCGAACACCTCGGGCCGGATGAGCGCGCAGGCGGGGCATGGTGTGTTGGCGAACCGCGTGTCGAAGAAGCTCTCGAGCAGCTCCGCCGGCCGATACACCCGCGGCGCACCCGGCGGCATGGGCTGCACGTAGTCTCGCGAGCCCGCGCCCTCCCCGGAGAACCAGTACAGCGCCGGCCCGTAGCTCACGCCCACGCCGTGCGGCGCGGCGGCATGCCAGAGCCTCAGATGGTCCTCGAGGTAGTTCGGGTTCCAGAGATCGTCCGCATCGAGCAGCGCCAGAACGTCGGCCCGCGCGTGGCGCGCCCCCAGGACGCGCGAGGCGAACTGGCCGCGGTTCGCGTGACCGGGATGCTCGAGGCAGCGGACGCGGGCGGGGTCGGCGGCGGCGCATCGCCTGGCGATGGCGGTGCTCCCGTCGGTCGAGCCGTCATCGACGAGAAGCAACTCCCACTCTCGGAAGCTCTGGGCGAGCACGCTGCGGATCGTGTCGTCCAGGTACCGTTCGGCGTTGTACACGGGCACGACGATCGAGATGCGAGGCGTGCGCACCGTATCTGTCCCTTGTCCACCGAGTTCGCCCCTCACAGGACCGGCCCCAACACGTGCATCAGCCGACCCGCGAACTCCTCGCGGTCGAAGCGCGAGGCGCGCGCTCTGGCGGCGTCGGCCATCCGCGCCCGCAACGCGTCGTCGCTCGCCAGGCGCTGCGTGT
>JBBJNN010000014.1:30101-72490 GCA_037720885.1 Gemmatimonadaceae bacterium
TCGTCCACTGCTGCGCGAACCGCGAGATCGACGCCTTGACCTGGTAGCTGCCGAATCGTCGCTCCCAGTCCCATGTGTGATAAGCGCGGCGTAGCCGTGCCGCCAGCGAGACCTTGTGCGCCGTGCCGACACTCCAAGGCCAGACCGCGGCGCGGTCGAAGGCCGGGAACAGCACGAGCAGCGCGCCAGCGCGAGCGTGGCACACGGGCGGGATGCCGTGGGTGACCGCGATGAACAGGTCATACGACTCACTCAGGCGCCGTTGCCAGGACCACACCGCGCGATGAGCCCGCCATCGGCCCCGCGACTGCACAGCGTCGTTCGGCTCCCGGGGGACGTAGCGTACGGGAAGCCGGTGCAGGTCGAGGCCTGAATGGTTGGAGAGATCGCCCGCGCTGAGTCCGGCGCTGTGGTGCAGGACCTCGACGTCATGCCGGCGGGCCAGCGTGTGCGCCATCACCGCGGTGAGGTACTCGGAGCCGCCCAGGCCGGCCGCGGGCTCATTGTAGATGCCGACCTTCACCGCGGACTTGCGCGATCAGTCATGCTGGCGGCGGGCGGCGTGCCCCCCACCGGCCGGCCAGCTGAGGCGTACGCGCGCAGTTGGCCCCAGTAGACGCTGGACGTGATCAGGTCCTCGATCCACGCCTCCGGCCGTGAGAATAGGCGCCTGACGCGATATCGCAGCTCCGATTCCACTGCCTGCCTCCACCACCAGCGGGGACGGCCGAACAGATACGGCGCGCCGTCTGCCTTCGCCTCCCGCGCGTTGTACTCGCCGTAGCCGATGAAGTACCGGCG
This sequence comes from Gemmatimonadaceae bacterium, assembly GCA_037720885.1. Classification (GTDB taxonomy): domain Bacteria; phylum Gemmatimonadota; class Gemmatimonadetes; order Gemmatimonadales; family Gemmatimonadaceae; genus JACMME01. The sequence continues at coordinate 30,903 of JBBJNN010000014.1, forward strand.
AATGACGCTGATCCGCTGGCGGTGCGTCGGGATGAAATGCCGGACGCGGGCGGTTGGTACCCATCGCCCCTGAATTCCGTCGGCGATCATCCGCTCGAGCACCGCCGTCTCCTCGCCTCCCAACAGACTCCGGGGGCGGCCCCACGATAGGCCCAGGGTCGGGTCGTAGGGGTACCGGCGTTGTTCGCTCGTGCGAACGACCATATTGGCACCGAACGGGGTGGCGGCGGCGTCGAAGGCGCGCGCCTCGTCGCCCAGGTCGAGGAGGGCGAAGACGGCGGAGACGCGCGGCAGAACGTCCGGAAGCCAGTCCGGCGGTGTGCCGACGAATACCGGATCGATCGGGCCACCGAAAATCGCCGCCTCGGGCCACTGCGCGAATGCCGCGCAGTACTCCGCGACCCAGCGCTCGGCCACGAGAACATCGTCGTCCGTCCAGAGCACGTACTCACCGGTCGCTTCCCGCAGCGCGCGATTGCGTGCGTGCGACAGCCCCGCGCTGGGCTCGAAGAGCCGGCGAATCGGGAGGCGGCTCGCGAACTCTGCGAGCACGTCATCCGTGCGGTCGGTGCAATTGTTATTGACTACCAGCAGCTCCCAATCGATGCCCGCCGGGATGACCAGCCGGGTCATCTGCTCCAGCGTCTGCCGCAGCAGCTCGCACCGGTTCCAGGTGCAGATCGCGACCGTGAGGCGCACACCGGCCGTCGTTCCGTCCCCCGTCACAGCAACGGCCCCACGAGCCGAGTGACGCGCGTCGCGAACTCGTCGCGATCAAAGTGGCGGGCGCGCGCTCTAGCGGCGTCGGCCATCCGCGCCCGCAACGCGTCGTCGCTCGCCAGGCGCTGCGTGTACGTCCCCAGCTCGTCCAGCGTGTCCCAGAGGAAGCCGCTCACCCCGTGCTCCACGATCTCCGGTTGTCCGCCCCGGTTGATGACGACAGGAACGCACCCCGCCGCCATCGCCTCGACCGTCACGATGCCGAAGTGCTCGGTAAACTGCGGGCTCGCGGTCGCATCCGCGCCGTAGCCAGCCGCGTGCCAGAACACCTTCGCCCGCGCGTACAAGCTTCGCAGATGGGCGCGCTCGATGTTCGCGATGAGCCGCACCCCACGCCCCGCGGCGACGCCACCGACTTGCTCGAAGTACGCGCGATCCTCGTGCCGGACGCCGAGCGCGCCAGCGCTGATGTACTCCCACCCGCGCATGCCCCCGCGTTCCAGCTCGCCGAACGCGGTCGCCATCTCGAGCTGCAGCTTGGATCGCCGGGAGGCGGTAAACCGCCCGACGCTGAGGATGAGGTCCGACTTCTCCGCGTGGGAGAAGCGCGTGTCCACGGGCGGGTAGACCACCGCCGAATCGATCCCCCACCAGTGCTTCGTCCACTGCTGCGCGAACCGCGAGATCGACGCCTTGACCTGGTAGCTGCCGAACCGCCGTTCCCACTCCCAGTCATAGTAGGCGCCACGAAGCTGTCGTCGAAGCAACCACCTGCCGGCCGGCGCTCCGTAGCTCCACGGCCACAGCCTCGCACGGTCGATCTCCGGGAACAGCACGATGAGCGCGCCCCTAGCGGCGTGGCAAAAGGGTGGGATGCCGTGAGTCAGGTTGATGAACAGGTCGTAGGGCTCGCTGAGGGCGGCGGACCAGCAGCGCTGCTCCTGGTATCGCCGCCAGAGGTTGCGGTGTGTCGCGTCGGGTCGCGGTGCTTTCTCGATGTGGCGCAGGCGAAGATCCCCGAGGTCCGCGCCGGCGAACGCCGAGAGGCGGTCCAGCGTCAGCGAGGGGTTATGGTGCACGATCTCCATATGGTGGAGCCGTCCGAGCGTGGCCACGAGGATGGCGGCCGTGTACGACCCGCCGCCGAGCGCCGCCCCCGGGGCCGACGGCTCGAGATAGATGCCGATCTTCCGCCCCCCGCGCCCCGCCAGCGGCGCCGCGCGGCGTCGCGCGTTGTACCGAGGCACGCCGCGAGCTACTGCTCGTGCTCGCCCGCCGGCCCGATCACGGCCGCGCGGGGCCCGTCCGCGGCACCGGCGAGCTCAGGACGGACCAACTGCATGCGTGGGTTGAGCTGGGCGCTCCCCCAGAAGTACACCCCCTGCTCGACCTCGATGGTGACGGCGGGGCCCCGGCTCGAATCCCGCGCGAGCCGGCGGTCCCATGTGATCGTCTCCAGCAGGTACAGTCCCGGCGGGAGGTTCATCTGGAGGGAGAGCCGGAGCTCGAAAGGGCCGCTCGATGGAAGCGTCACCCCGCAGGCCGTGCTCCCAGTCACCGATGCCACGTCGTGCGTGGCGAGGGACTGGATGCGCACGCTCACCGACTCGCGGTCGCCCGGATCACGCGCGACCGTGCCGGAGATGTGCAGGGTGACGCGGCTGCCAGACTGGATCGGCCCCTCGGGAGTCACCGCGATCGCGTCGATGCGAATCAGCCTGTCCTGGTCGGACACCTCGCCAGCCTCGGACGTCGAGGCGGGGTCGGAGACGTAGCGGTTGATGCACTCCGATGGGGACCCAACGCACACGGCAGCGCCGCGCCGGAGCAGGATCGCCTTGCTGCAGAGCTGATTAATGTTCTCGAGCTGATGCGAGACGATGACGACCGGCATGTGCTGCTTCACGAGGGCTTTGATGCGGTCGAGCGCCTTCTGCTGGAAGGCGTAGTCGCCTACCGAGAGCACCTCGTCAATGATCAGCACGTCCGTCTCGAGATGTGCCGCGATCGAGAACCCGAGGCGGGCGTGCATGCCACTCGAGTAGCGCTTGACCGGTGTGTCGATGAACTCCGCAATTCCGGAGAAGTCGACGATCTCGTCGAACTTCCGGGTAATTTCCGCGCGGCGCATCCCCATGATGCCGCCCTGGAGGAAGACGTTCTCGCGGCCGGTGAGGTCGGGGTGGAACGCCGCGGATACCTCGATGAGCGAGCCGATGCGGCCGCGGACCTCGCAGTGCCCCCGCGTCGGCCGGATGATCTTCGTCAGCAGCTTGAGGATGGTGGACTTGCCCGCGCCGTTCGGACCGATGATCCCCAGCGCTTCCCCCGGCTCGACCGCAAACGACACATCCCGGACCGCCCAGAACTCCTGGCGGTCGAGTACCCCGGCCGACCGGCGACGCAGCAGCCGCCGGCCGAGGGCAGGGACCAGGTCGCGCAGCGAGTCGTGCCGCTCACCGCGCCGGTACTTCTTCCACACCTGGTCAAAGACAATCGCAGCGCCACTCACTAAAGGCTCTCCGCGAACGTGATCTCCGCGCGGTGAAAGGTCACCCACCCGCCGATCAGGACGACGAGCGACAGGGCCGCGGCGAGCAGGAGCGGACCCGCGGGCGGAAGCTCGCCGCGCACGAGGATGCTGCGGTAGGCCTCGACGATCGGGGTCATCGGGTTCAGGGGAAGGAGCGCACCGAGGCGGCCGCCGACCCGCTCGACCGGGTACACCACCGACGTCGCGAACATCCACACGGTGATCATGACCTCGAACAGATACTTCACATCCCGGTAGAAAAGGTTGGCGAGCGCGAGGAGCAGCGCGCAGCCGCTCGTAAAGGCGACCTGGACCAGCAGGACCACCGGCAGGAGGAGCGCGGTCCATGACGGCGCGACGCCGTAATAGGCCATCAGGATGCCGAGCACCACCAGGCCCGCGAGGAAGTCCACCATCGACACGAGGACCGCCGAGAAGGGGAACACCTCGCGCGGGAAGTAGATCTTCGTGACGAGCTGGGCGTTTCCCGTGAGGGAGACCAGGGAAAAGCGCAGCGACGACGCGAACAGGTTCCAGACGAAGAGGCCGGTGAACGCGTAGAGGGGGTACGGGAGGCCGGTCTCGACCGGCGCCACGCGCGTGAAGATGATCGAGAAGATGATCGTGTTCAGCACGGGCATGAAGATCGCCCACCCGAACCCCATCACGGTCTGCTTGTAGCGAAGGATCAGGTCGCGCCACGTCAGCGAGTAGAGGAGTTCGCGGTACTCTACGAGCTCCCCGAGCATCTCGCGCAAGTCCGAGGCAAGGCGTTGCAGCATTCGAGACCGTTGCGTGAAATGGCGCGTCGCGGCCGTCACGAGCGCGACGACTGACGCAAGCGGGCGACGGCGCCAACAGCAGCTCGCCGGCCTGGTGGCGCCGGAACCGCGGGAACCGCGTTCGTTCGGAGTGATAACCCCTCGGAGGCGTGCCTGGCAACGTGTGCTCGCCTCGTGCGCCGTAATGTACCCCGCGCGCATACGGCTCGCGCAACAGAATGTTACACCCGTACGGGTGCGGCGCGGGGCACGCCGGCCGGGCGGCGTCAGCGGCCTCGTACCGGTGTTCGCGCCATGGCGCGCGCCGCGTCGAGCGCCTCGGCCGGCGACGCTGCCCACCGCGTCAGGTGGGAGCTGCGCGTCCACTGTTCGTGGAACCCGCGCACCTTCCCGTAGTTGTTGTCGAGCACGACGTGCGGGATGCCGAGGAGCAGGCAGAGGATGTGACCATGCAGACGATCAGTGATCACCACGCGTCCCCGGCTGAGCATGCGGCAGCCCCGGAGCACTCGCTCGCGCGCGAGCCGGTCGCACGTGCGGATCAGGCGGTCCACCACGGCGTCGTGGGCCACACCGCCGGCCGCAAGCTGCGCGTTGAGCGCTCGGTGGCGATGGTAGAGCGGGGTGCCTCGCTCGGCGAGCCAGTCCCCCCGCTCGATATCCGCGCTCGTCGCGGGTGCCGACGCGTCGGCCGACTCGATGTCCGTACGAGCAAGCCACACGATGTCCACGGCCGCCTTCCCGGGTCGCCGGAGCCGCCCGAGCGCAAACGCCATGTCGGGACAGAGCATGCTCCTCCCCATGAAGTGCGCGCGCGCGAACGCCAGGCTAGGCTCATCGCGGCACAACAGCGTCAGGTCGCGGTGCGCGTTGAACGCTCGCTGCGCCGCCACGATGCGCTCCGCGTCGCGGAAGTGGATGGTCTGGGGAAGCTGGACGATCGGGTTGTCGGGAAAGTCCCGAATCACCGTCTCCCGGAATCGCTGGTGCTGCTCCCAGAGGTCGCCGAGGTTCCCCCCGCCGTGCAACAGGATGGTGCCGCCGCCGAGTCGCGCCGCCAGTGTCCCCGGCGAGTACGTCTCGACGTCACAGGCGTAGACGACGCGCGCCCGATGCCGTCGCAGCCACACGCTTTCGCCGAGCCAGATCGCGCTGTCGCCGACGTTCGAGTGCGCCGGGAAATCGAGGAGCGCACAGCGCCCGCCTGACGGCTGCAGAGGGACCAGCGCCGCGTCGATGTCTGCCGACAGCTGCCCCAGCATGCGGTAATGACCGGCGTCGGGCTCGCTCGGCCCCGCAAGCGTCAGCCGCAGCGTGTCGAGTGCTCTCAGCAGGCCGCGCATCCGCGGGCGATGGCGACCTCTCTGCCTGGAGACAAATCAGCGACAATCAGCGACTGAAGTCGAACTCGGCGCATCGGAGTGCCTGTCGAATGCGGATGCGGGACGCTACGACGGGGCGCACCGTGCGGCCAGCCCCGGGCGTCGCCGCCGGCTAGCGGATGCGGATCCCCACCCGGTGCGCGCCGCCCGGCCCGTCGAACGCCTCATACGCGTAGTCGAGGGAAAGTCGGTCGAGCCCGAGCCCGCCGCCCAAGGTCACGATGCCCGGCCCACTCTCTTCCGCGCGCCGCACGCCCACCCGACCCACCACCGACCACCCGTCGAGCGGGATATACCCCAGTTCGGCGCCGGCAGCCGGCGTCACGCGGCCGCCCTGCCGCACGGAGACGGAGGCACCCGCCGTGAGGTCGAATGCGCCCATGGGGAGCGCGCCGCCGAAGAATCCGGCGGTGACAGCACGCGGCAAGCGGAGGAGCGATGAGCCGACACGGAAGCCGCCGCCCAGGTTCTGCGCGGCGACCGCCAGGGTGACGGGGCCAGCGTCCTTTGCGACGCCCACGTCGAACGCCGCTCGGCTCCCTCGGCTCGTGGGGAAGCGCTCCTGCGCGTACTTCACCGCGAATCCCCAGCGGATGCCGCGGAACGGATACGCCGCGCCGAGCGAGGCCGCGAGGCTGGCACTCGCCTCCGGTCCGCGGGTGGTGAGCGCGGACCCGACGCGCGGTGTGGCGCCGGAGGTGGCACCGTAGTCGAGCATCTGCGCGCCGAGGCCGATGCCGCCGGCGCCAAGCGCCGAGCTGGCCGAGCGCGCGGCGGCGGTGCTCGCGGAGCCGAAGCGCCCGACGCTCACGCCGAGGCCCGGCGTGGAAGAAAGCTGCGCCGGATTGTAGAAGATCATCTCACTCCCGCGGCCCGCCACGAACGCATTCCCCATGGCGAGAGCGCGCGCGCTCGCCGGAAGGCGCAGCACGAGCGGCGCGAAGCCCACGGTTTTTTGCGCGCGCGCTGCGGGCGCGGCGGCCAGCGCGGCGAGCGTGAGGGCACCGACGAGGAGCACGGCACGCGCGCTCACGGGAATCGCAGCATGCGCGCTCACTGGCGGCCACGCGGCGCGGCGCTCCCCTCGGCCGTCACCGACAGGAACGCCGGGTCGAGCACCGAGAGCCCCATGTCGTCGAGGACGATGGTGCCGGCCGGCGTGCGGTCGAACACGAGGCGAATCGCCTTGAGGCGCGTGGGGTCGAAGCCCGGCGCTGCGCGCGCGAAATCGGCGAGCGGAATCACGTAGCTCTGCAGCACCAGCTCCGACATGCTCGCGAAGTTGCGCCGCTCCCGGTCGGCGCGGCGGAGCACGTGCGTCTCGAGCGGCCGCCGCACCGCGCCATAGCGGCTGAGCGGCAGGCGCGCCGCCACGTCGGCGGCATCGACGACCTCGATGGTCAGATCGATCGGCGTGGTGTCGGGCTTGGCGGACTTCTTCTTCGCGGCCGGCTTCCGCGCCGGCGCCTTCCGCTTGGCCTTGGCCGAGTCCGCGCCCTTCTTCGTCGAATCCTTCGCCGGCTGGCGGGGGCCGGGCTTCACGTCCGTGGGCGCGAGCGAGAGCTCGAGCGACGCGTCCGGCCCCACGCTCCAGGCGCCGCGGAGCGAGTCAGTGAGCGCAATGGTGTAGGAGGCTGGTTTCCCCACCTTGGTCGTGTCGGGGCCGGCGATGCGGTTGTTCCAGCCGATCCATGCAGCGTTCGTCCCCACGTTCTGATTCGTCCAGCGGAGTGGCACCGGCGCCTCCTTCCACGTCGCGAGGCTGTCCCCCGTGATGCGAGTGCCCGGCGCGCTGCCTGTCGTCAGGTCAACATCCTCGCGGTAGTCGGCGAGCGAGCGGAAATGGCTGTCCTGGAAGCGCGTGATGTACATCGTCTTGGGCAGCCAGCCGCCGGCCACGCGGTGGTCGCGGAAGAGGGGGAGATACTCCTTCCGCCCCTTGAGCGTCGCCTCGAGGAACGCGGCGATGTAGAGCTTGCCGAACCGCTGCTGCTCCTCGGGCGTGATGAGCCCGCGCAGATCGAGGAACCGCCCGCTCCTCGGCCCGCCGTCTTTATTGCCCCACACCGTGTTCCACTGGCCGTGGTTGGCGCGGTAGACGTAGACGGCCGACTTGAACCACGATCCGCCGTCCGTGAACTTGACGCGGTCGTATTGCCGCAGTCCGGAGAAGGACGACACGTCGCCGTCGTGCGAGCCGTGGATCACCAGGTAGTTGACGTTCTCGACGGGCGTTGGCTGGTCGGCCGGCCGGTACTGCCCGTCGATCGGCGCGATCGCGACGAGCGACTTGATGTCGAAGTGGAAGTCGAACTTGACGTTCGCGTCGTCGGGGTAATAGGCGAGGCGGTTGAACGCGGCGGCGACCGCGACGGCTTCCCCACCGCGCGAGTGCCCCATCAACGCGATGTTGTGCAGGTCCACCTTGCCGCTGAGCGGAGAGCCGGCGGAATCATTGAAGGCGCGCCACGCCTTCACGTGCTGCAGCAGCATCCAGCCGCGCGCGTCGTTCTCGCCGCGGATGTTGCCGTTGAGGAAGTTCTCGTCCACCGAGGCGACAATGAACCCGCGCGAGGCGAGCAGCTCGCCCAGGTACCCGTACCCGGGGTCCGAGTAGTCCTTCATGTTGTGGTTCCCGTGCACGACGAGCACGAGCGGATAGGGGCCGGCGCCCTCCGGGTACCACACGCGCCCGTTGACGGGCAGCTTCGCGAAGTCGAATCCCCAGTACTTCGCGCGCGACTTGCCGAGGGCCGGGTTCGGCGCGGCGGCAAGCTTGCTGCCATCCACCGTCTTCGTCTTGATCGCGACCTGGCGGTACTCGCGCCGCCGCTTGTCCGTGCCGCTCCCGTAGGTGAGGGTACGCACCGTGAGCGGACCGGTGGCCGTAGGGTCTGGCGCGGTGAGCCGCTGGTTGGCGAGGACCAGGCGCGAGTCATCGTGCGCGAGCTTGAGCGGCTGCGCGCAGGCGGTGACGAGCACCGCGCCTGCGACGAGGGCCGAGCGGGGGAGAGGCATGAGCGGCTGGAGAGGGAACGGGAGGCGGACGAAGGCGCGGGCGTGCGGATGATGAGACTCCGGAATCGTCGCGAACGTTGGTACCGGGGCCTGCGGGATGGCCGCAGTACATGCAGTCACATCCGGAAGAGGTAGCTCACCTTCCCGAACAATCCGTCGGTCGTTCGCCGGAGATCGCGGAATCGGAACTCGCGCGGCTCCTCGAGGGCGGAGCCGTAGCCGAAGTACACGAGCGTGCCGGGCACTGGACGGTAGCTGAACAGCCAGTCCATCGTGAACTGGTTGCCCGCCGTCCCGGTATCACGCACGCCGTCTACAAGGATCGGGTTGCCAGATGCGCTCTGCAGCGGCGCGCGCGACCGCGCCGCGTACTGCCCGACCGCCCGCAGGAAGATCGCGCGGCTCACCTGGTACTCCACCTTGAGCCTGGGGATCGTCTCCGTCGAGAAGCGCGAGCCGCCGAGTGCGCGCGCGAGCGCGAGACGCGAGAGCTGAAACGAGCCGCGGAGGGCGGAGGTGGGCCGCACATCGATCGCCGCGTCCACCCGCAGGCTGCGCCCCGACGCCGCCTCGAGAAAGAGCGGCACCTCGCCCCGCCCGATGCTGGCCGTTCCACTGAAGCGCCGGAGCGTCGGCGTCGTGACGCGAAGCGTGCCGCCCCACTGATCCCGCTCCGCGCCGGGCGGGGCGAAGGCGGCAGTATCGGTGATGCCGCCGGCGGTGCGCTCGACGGTGAATCTGCGATAGTTCGCCGGGTCGTACGCCAGGTAGTTGCGCGAGACCGAGCCCCCCACCTGCCACCCGCCGCGGAGCGTCGCGCTCGGCGAGATGGACTCGGAATGCTCCAGCGCGCCGCGTCCGAGCGCCGAATAGTCCAACACCCGGGAGACGCCGACGAAGGCGCCGGCCGTCTGCACCAACGCATCCTTGGCCCCGTAGTACGAGAAGCGGTTGAAGGCGGAGGCATTCGCGATGCCCGTCCGGTTCACGAAACCCGCGGCGGCCTCGAAGTCCGGTGCGATGCCACTCAGCGTGTAGTGAAAGCCCCACGCGCGCCCGGTCCGGTCCCACACCGCCTGCAGGAGCGACCCATTCCGCGCCCCGCTCGCGCCGTCGCTCCACGATCCCGCGGCCTGCAACTCGGCGTAGTAGAGCCGCGAGTGGTAGAGGCGGAGATCCGCGCCGACGAGCCGCGAATGGTCGCCGCCGTCTTCACGCGCGGTGACCACCGTGCCGAGCGAGGCACCGCGCCCCAGCTCGGCGCGTACGCGCGCGATGCCAAAGAGGGGCGAGGCGTGCCCGTTGGGTGAGGCAGCGGGCGCGTCGGACACCACCATCGTGGCGAGCGTCGCCCGGCCCAACGCGCCGGTGAGCTTTACCCCCACCTCGGGGGCCACGATGCGGCGCGTGTAGATGAGCTGGTTGGGCGTGTCGAAGAGCTCGAGCCCGTCGAGGAAGAATGGCCGCTTCTCCGGGTAGAAGAGGGCGAAGCGCTCGTTGAGCAGTACCTGTCCGACGTCCGCTTCTACCTGGGAGAAGTCCGGGTTGGCTGTGAGGTTGAGCGTGAGGTTCTGCCGAATCCCCCATCGCACATCGGCGCCTACCTCGCTCTCGGGCTCGTAGTCCCTGCGCCCGCCCGTGGCAGCACCGTTCACGCGCCCGGTCCACGTGGGGGTCGCCTCGAGGACGAGCCCGCGCCGCAGCTCGCGCAGCCCCTCGAGCGTGCCCCCCTGCGCGAGAAAATTCGAGTTCGCCCGCACCGCGGGCGCCCACGTGTCCTGGAAGCCCGAGTGCTGCACGCGCCGGAGCACGTGGATGCCCCACGTTTGCACGCGGCTGTCCTGGTAGCGCAGGCTCTTGAACGGAATGCGGATCTCGACCTCGTAGCCATCATCCACGAGCCGCCCCTGCGACTCGAAGGCGTAGTCGGGGTTGAGGTCCACATTGCCATCGAGCGGGTTGATGTTGCGCGAGCCACCGCCGGTGGCCGAGAAGCCGCCCGCGCCGCCTCCGGATTGCGCGCTTCGCGTGCCGTCCTGCTGCACCCCGAGCGCGTTCACGCCGAAGAGGAAGGCGATCTGGCGGTCGTTGTTCGTGTCGAGGAGGATCTGAACATGATCCTCGCTCGCGATGTTGTCGCGATTCGCGCGCGTCGCGCGGACCACGTTCCCGTGGAGCTCGCGCGCGCGAATCCCGACGTGAATGGCCGTCGCCGAATACCACACGAGCACTTCGGTGGGCTCCTCGGCGGGGCGGGAGTCCACGGGCTGGAGCTGCGAGAAGTCCGTGAGCCGTGCGGCGCGCGCCCAGACGGCTTCGTCGAGCCGCCCGTCCACCGTGACGGCGGTGTCGAGCCGGGGAATCTCGACGCGAAGCTGACCGTCGCGGCCGCTGTACACGCGGCTCGAGTCCTGGAGCATCAGCGCGGCGAGGAGAGCGGAGAAGAGCATGAGGCGGGAATCTACACCCCTCGCGCAGGCTGGTGCGCCCCCGGTGGGGCGATCACCTTTCCGCGTCCATTACCACGTCTAGCACGTCTTCCACGTCACGACGCTCCCGCCCGGAGGTGTGTGCATGGTGATCTCGCGGATGCGGCCGACGCTGCGGTTGTCGCGGACGCTGCGGACCTGCACGCTGAGCGGCGCGGCCCTGGCACTCACCGCGGCCGGCGCCGCGGCGCAGCGGCGGCAGCTCCGCTTTCCAATCGAGGAGACGAGCATCGCCGACATTCACCGGGCCATGCGCGCCGGCACGCTCACCTGCCGCACGCTGGTGCAGGGCTACCTCCGGCGCATCGAGGCGTACGACCGGACGGGTCCCGGGCTCAACACGCTCGTCGTCGTGAATGCCGACGCGCTGCGCGTCGCCGACTCGCTCGACCTGCGCGTCCGCCAGCGCGCTCCCCTCGGCGCGCTGCACTGCATCCCGGTTATCGTCAAGGACAACTTCGAGACCGTGGGCCTCCCCACCACGGCGGGCTCGCTCTCGCTCAGTGGGTTCGTCTCGACGAGGGACGCGTTCCTGGTCCGGCGCGTGCGCGAGGCGGGGGCGATCGTGCTCGCCAAGTCGAACATGGCGGAGTTCGCGTTCAGCCCGTACGAAACGGTGAACTCCATCCTCCCGGGCTACACGAAGAACCCCTACGCGCTCGATCGCGTGACCGCGGGCTCGAGCGGCGGCACCGCGGCGGCCGTCGCGGCGAACCTGGGCGAGGTGGGGCTCGGTACCGACACGGGGAACTCGATCCGCGGCCCATCGGCGCACCAGGCACTGGTAGGCATCCGCTCGACCATGGGGCTCACGAGCCGCGCGGGGGTCGTGCCCCTCAACCTCTCCGCCGACATCGCCGGCCCGATGGCGCGCACCGTGGCGGACGCCGTCGCCGTCTTCCAGGTTGTGGCAGGCTACGACGCCGACGACAGCGTGACCGCGGCGAGCCGCGACCGCGCGATCCCGGACTACGCGGCGTCGCTCGTGCGGGATGGGCTCCGCGGCGCGCGGATCGGCGTGCTCCGCCAGGCCTACGAGCGCCCGACCACCGACACCGAGGTCGTAGCGGTATTTGGCCGCGCGCTCGGCGACCTGCGCCGCGCGGGCGCGACGGTCGTTGACACCGTGCTGATCCCCGGGCTCGACTCGCTCCTTCGGTCGCAGACGGGCGGGTGCAACCCATTCAAGTTCGACTTCGCGCGCTGGGCGGCGAGCGCGGGCGGGCCGCCGCCGGTCAAGACAGTGGACGAGGTCCTCAAGACCGGACGGTATCACCCCTCCATCCAGAAGCGGCTGGAGGTCGCGCAGGCCGTGGAGCTCGCGCCGGAGCAGAATCCCGGATGCCGCAGCCGCGATCGGTTTCGCGAGGGGCTCCGCGCCGCCGTGCTGCGCACGCTGGACAGCCTCCGGCTCGATGCCTTCGTCTACCCCACCTGGAGCAACCCGCCGCGACTCATCGGCGACCTGAACACCCCGCACGGCGACAACAGCCAGCTCTTCTCGCCAAGCACCGGGTGGCCCGCGATCCAAGTCCCGATGGGCTACACGCGCGGCGGCACGCTCCCCGCGGGGATCACCTTCTTCGGCCGAGCCTGGAGCGAGGCCGCGCTCATCAAGCTCGCGTACGCCTACGAGCAGACGACGCATCACCGCCACGCACCACTCTCCGCCCCACCGCTGCGCTGAGGCGCGGGCGCGCGGCGACGCTCGGCTCCGTTACCGCCGGCACCCCTCCCCGCGATCTCCGCTGCACCCGATCGCGCCCGCGGCGCCCGAGCGGCGCGGGTCGGCGCCGGCGGTCACCGACTGCTCGCCGAGCGTGATCGCGGCGGCATATCCCATCCGCAGCTCTCCGAGCAATGAGATGCGCTGTACGGTGTGGCCGAGCGCCGCCAACTGCCGGGTCACCGAGGGCGCGACACCGTCCTCCATCTGGATCGAGAACTCGCGCCGGGTCTCGCCGCGCCCCTGCCCGATCAGGAAGCGCGGGAGCTCGATCGCGCGCTGCACGTCGAGCCCCTGGTCGATGACGCCGGTGACGACCGAGTACACCGCCGAGGTGATCCACGCGTTGCCCGCGGCGCCGGCGGCGAGCACCGGACGGCGTGCGGCGCCCTCGCCGCGAAAGACGATCGTCGGCGCGAGGCTGCTCCCGTGGCGCGCGTTCGGCACGCGCGCGCCGTACTCATCCGCATCCGTGGGATAGGAAGCCAGCTTGTCGTTGTAGAGGAAGCCGAGCCCCGGGGTGATGTAGAAGTTGCCCCCCCAGGTGCCGAGCGTCTGCGTCGCCGACACGACATTGCCGTCGGCGTCGGCGACGGCGAACGAGGTCGTGCCCGTCAGATGGCACACGCGCACGCCCGAGACGGGGAGGCCACCATGCCCAGGGCACTCGCGGTCGTCCTGAGGCGCGGCGGCAGGCACGCTCGGGACGTCATCGTCGCCCGCGCCATCGCCCGCGTCGTCGCGCGTGTCGGCGCGCGTGCTTGCCGCCCCTTTCTTCGCGCACGGTAAGGTGTCGCCGCGGATGTCGTCGGGCGTCAGGCTGCGGCGCGGGTTGAAGCACACCCAGCGCGCGCGCGCCGAGTCCTTGCTCACGAACGCGTCGACGCGCACCGGCCAGAGGCCGGGATCGGCGATCCGGCCGCGCCCAGACGGAACCAGCTTCCACGCCTCGATCATCGCGTGCAGGGTGGCCGCGTCCTCCGTGTACGGGCGCGGGGCGCCGAGCCCCTCGAGCAGGTTGAGCTGCGAGACCAGCGTGGCGCCGCCGGAGGAGGGTGGTGCGCTCGAGTACACGGTGTGCCCGCGGTAGGTGCCCGACACGGGCTCCCGCTCCGCCGCGAAGTAGCGCGCGAGGTCGCTCGGACGCATCGCGTTGCCGTTCCCGCGCAGGTCGGTCACCATCCGCCGCGCCACCTCGCCGCGGTAGAAGGCAGCGCCGCCGCTGTCCGCGATCTGGCGCAGCGTCCAGGCGAGATCCGGGTTGCGAAGCGTGTCACCAGCCAGCCTCGGCTCCCCTTTCGGGAAGTACAGCGCGCGGCTCCCGGCGTATTTGAGGAAGTGCTCGCGCTCGGTGGCGAGCGTCGTCGCCAGGCCCTCGCTCACCGCGAACCCGCCTTCCGCCGCACGGATCGCGGGAGCGACGAGATCGGCCCACTTCACCTTGCCGCTCCCGTACTTCCGCCAGGCGAGCTCCATTGCCGCCACGGTGCCGGGCACGTTCACGAGCACAGGCCCATCGTCGGGGTAGCTTCCCCCGCGCAGGAGCGCACCGTTGCCCAACGTCGCCTCCTCGGGCGCGCGCGCCATGAACTCGATGAGCGTCGGCCGGTCCATCGCGCGCAGCCGGACGAGCATCTGCCCGTAGCCTCCGATGCCGCTCGCATCCGGCTCCACGACCCCGAGGGCGAACGAGATGGCGACCGCCGCGTCCACGACGTTCCCGCCCTTCCGCAGAATCTCGAGCCCGGCCGACGTCGCCACGGGGTGCGCGCTCGACACCGCCGCGCGGCCGGTGGCCGGCTCGCGCAGCGGCGGACGTTCGCGGAGCATCTCGTGGAGCACCGTCTCGAGCTCGAGATCGGTAGCCACGCCCATCGCCCGGGGCCGGTACTTCGCCCTGAGCGCGTCCCACTGCGCTCGCCGCGCATCGGGCGCCGCGAAGTAGAGTTGCGCCGAGCGCGCCCACACGCGCTCGAAGGTCTCCCCGTTCGCGGTCTGACGGTCAGCACGCGCGAGTGCCGGCGCGAGAGCGAGCGCGGCGGTGCCACCGTCCGGCGGAATCGGCGCTGGCACCAGCCAGAGCCGGCCGACCCCCGGGAACGCGTCGCCGACTTCCCGGTCGCCGAGCCGGTCCGGATCGCCGTTGTAGCCGACGTCTGCCAGCGGCAGCTCGGCCAGCGCGAGCGTTCGCCCGTCCGGCGACCACGCCGGCTCGGCCCGACGCGCGCTCACGAAGTTGACGTAGCGCGCGTCCGGCGTCGTCACCCACACGCCGGCGCGCCCGGTGCGCGTCGCGAACACGATGCGGTCCCCACTCGGCGACCACGCCGGCCGCTCGGCGTCGCGGTCCTCGACCACCACGCGGTCCGAGTCGCCCGCTACCCACCGGATGCGGAGCCGCGTCCGCCCCTCGCGCACCACGCCGTAAGCGAGGCGATCTCCGCTCGGCGACCACGCGGGCCAACGCTCGGCGCCCGCGCGACTCTTCGTGAGGCGGCGCTCCGTGCCATCGGGCGCGCGCAGCCAGAGCCGCGCAGTCGCGCCGCGCCCACGCACGAACGCGATCGAGCCATCGCGCGCCACCGACGGCTCTCCCTCCCACTCCGGCGCGCTCGTGACGCGCTCTGCGTCGCCCGCGGCGCCAGTCGCGCTCACGCGCACCCGCCAGAGATCGCCATTCCCCGACCGGTCGGACGCGAAGACAAGCGCCGAGCCGTCGGCCGTCCACGCCGGGTCGCGGTCCCACGCCGCGCCCTGGGTGACGTGGACCCAGCGCACCGAATCGCGCGCCTCCGTGCCGGTGCCCGAGCGGATCCAGAGGTCGCCGCGGATGCTCAGCGCGAGTCGTCCGTCGGCCGAGTACGCGGGGCCCTGCGCGCCGCGCGCGGTGGCCGCCGAGTCGGCCGCAGAAGCCGGGGCGACCTGAACCGACATGAGCAGAGCCGCAGCGATCGTTATCACGCGTGATGCTCCGTTATGGGTGCCACGCCGCCGCCGTCAGGCACGTTGGATGACGGGGCAAAGTAGTTGCGCGCAGCGATGTACGGATGCGCGCGAGCCGAGTCAATCTCCAGCCGTGCGGTCACGGATCACTGGGCGACGTTGGTACGGGGTCATCGGCTCCGAGCGCGAGCGCCGCCTGCCCGAGACTGATCCCTCCGTCGTTCGGTGGCACGTCGCGGTTCGTCAACAGCTGGATGACCGTCGGCCTCAGGTACGACGCCACATCGCCGAGCAGGAGCTCGTTCTGGAACACCCCGCCCGACAGCACCGCGGTCCCGGTCGCTTCCGCCGCGCAGAGCGCGATGATCGCATCGGCGATCCCGCGGGCCAACCCGGCGTGGAAGGCGCGCGCGACCTCGGCGTCGCTGCGCCCTCGCGCCCGGTCTTCGATCGCCGCGCGGAGCGCCGGCCGGAAGTCGAGCTCCCCTGCCTCGAACGGAGCGGGATACGGCTCGGCCGAGCCAGCCCCTCGCGCCAGCTGCTCCAGCCAGATCGCCGCCTGCCCCTCGTACGTGACCTCGTGCGTGAAACCCAGAATGGCAGCGGCCACGTCGAAGAGGCGCCCGGCCGAAGTGGTGGGGAAGGTACGCAGCCCGGCGCTCACCACGCGGCGGGCCGCGGCGTAGCGCGGCGGGAACCCGAACGGCGGCGCCGTCAGATCAGGCAAGTGGTCCAGACCAGAGAGAAACCCCGCGGCGGCCTGCACCGGCCATCGGGCCGCCGCATCGCCTCCCGGGAGCACGGCCGCACGCAGGTGCGCCACCCGGCGGAATCCCTCGAGTACGCTCCCGGCGAAGAACTCGCCCCCCCAGATCGCGCCGTCGTCGCCGTAGCCGGTGCCGTCGAAGGCCACGCCAATCGCGCGTGCGTCGAGCGCACCCCGTTCGGCAAGCACGCTGGCGACGTGTGCACGGTGATGCTGCACCGCGCGTGTCACCCGTGCCGGCAGCGAGAGGGCGAACGACGTCGTCACATACTGCGGGTGAAGGTCGTGCACGACCGTGAGATCGCTCCACCGTACGCCGTACATGGCGACCAGATCGCGGACCGTCTCCTCGAACGCCAGGTATGCCTCATGGAACTCGAGGTCACCGATGTGTTGGCTGACGAACGCCTCGCCGTCCACGACCAGCGTGATGGTGTTCTTGAGATCGGCGCCCAGCGCGAGGATGGGCTGCCGAGTGGGGAGCCGGGCCACGCTGCGCGGCGCGTAGCCGCGCGCGCGGCGGAGTACCACCGGGCCCAGGGCACCAGCCCGCACCACCGAATCGTCCACGCGGCGAGCGATCGGCCGCTCGCCGATCAGGAACGCGTCGGCGATGCCGCGCAGCCGCTCGAGCGCGTCATCATCCCGGTAGGCGATCGGCTCGCTGGATCGGTTCGCACTCGTCGCCACCAGCAGGTCCGGAGCGCCACGCGCGAAGAGGAGATGGTGCAGCGGGGTGTACGGGAGCATCACGCCCAGATCTCCGTTGCCCGGCGCGACGTACGGGAGCTCGGCGCGGGCCGGCGCGAGAACGATCGGCCGCGCCGGCGAGGTGAGGAGCGCCTCGGCCTCCGGGGTGAGATGAGCGATGGCGTGCGCGGTCTCGACATCCTTCGACATCAGCGCGAACGGCCGATCCTTGCGGTACTTGCGCTCGCGGAGCGCTCGCACCGCATCGGCGCGCCAGGCATCGCAGACCAGATGGTAGCCGCCGAGCCCCTTGATCGCGACGATCTGCCCAGCGCACAGCGCGCGTGCCGCTTCGGTGATCGCCACATCACCGGTCGCCGCGGCGGCCGGCGCATCACCGGACGGTGCATCGCTACTCGCCGTGCGGGCCCCGCCGCGGAACGTGTAGCGCGGACCACAATCGCCGCAGGCGAGCGGCTGGGCGTGGAAGCGCCGATCCGCCGGGTCATGATACTCACCGGCACAGCGCGGGCACATGGGCCAACCGGCCATCGTGGTGCTCGCCCGGTCGTACGGGAGGCCGAGGACGATCGAGTAACGTGGACCGCAATCCGTGCAGTTGATGTACGGGTAGCCAGCGCGACGGTTCGCCGGGTCGGACAGCTCGGCGAGGCAGGAAGCGCAGGCCGGCAGGTCCGGCGAGATGCGCGCGGTGGGGTGATCGCGCTCGCCTTCGCTCGCGCGGATGCGAAAGTCGGCGAAGCCGCCCGCATCGGCGGGCGAGATCTCCACGGCATCGATGCTCGCCGCCGGCGGCGCGTGAGCCTCGAGCTCCCGGAGGAATGCACCGAGCGCCTCCTCCGACCCCTCGGCGTGGATGTGCACGCCGTCGCCGGCGTTGAGCACCCACCCCGTGATCCCGTGGGCCGCCGCGAGGCGATAGACGAACGGCCGGAAGCCCACTCCCTGCACCACGCCGCGCACGCGCACCGACCGGGCTGGCGCCATGGGAGCGTGCCGTTACGCGGACGGCGGCGTGTGGCGTTCCTCGTCGCGCGGCGCCGCCACGATGCACCCCCGTCCCTGCCAACCGATCTGGGTGACCAGTCCGTTCTTCACCAGCACCGGAATCGTGCGCTGCCCCCCGGTGAGCGCGAGCATGCGGCGGAGCGCGGCGATGTCGGACTCGACGTCGTACTCCACGAACGTGCTCCCGTCCCACTCGAGCTGCTCCCGCATCTCGGCGGTGAACTGGCAGCCGCTTCCCCCGTACAGCTCGATCGTGTCAGCCACCGGCGAGCCCCGCGAGCGTATCACGCAGTACATGGTAGATGGAGGCTTGGACCTCCTGGATACGCGGGATGTAATCCGACGGCACGACCAGGCAGAAGTCGGCGAGGCCGCGCCGCCGGATCTCGCCGCCATCGTAGCCGAGGAGGGCCACGGTCAGCAGACCGCGCTTCCGCGCCTCGCCCAGCGCCATCATGATGTTGGTTGAGCCACCGCTCGTGGACAGCGCGACCGCGACATCCTGCGCGCGAGCGTGGGCGATCAGCTGGCGCAGGAAGATCAGCTCCGTCCCGACATCGTTGGCGATGGCGCTGATGCTCGCCGGCTCGATCGAGAGCGACACCGCGGGGACGGGGCGGTACCCCCGCGGGGGCATCACGCAGTCTATCGCCAGATCATTCGCGTCGGTCGCCGAGCCGCCATTCCCGAACAGGATGAGCTTCCCGCCGAGGGCGAGTCGCTCGTGCATCGCGATCGCCGCACGCGCGATGTGCTCCGACTGATCGCGGGCAACCTCCTCGCGCAGCCGCTCGTCGTCGCGCGCTTTCGCCTGGATCGAGCGCGCGACGTCGTCGAGCACCGTTCCGGTATCCTGCCGCTCCCGCCCGAGAAACGGATAGAGGAACCCAGCCTCCCCCACATCGTGCCCCTGCTCCCGGTGCTCGAAGAAGACGTGCACCGTCTCCCACAGCGTGTGGTAGAGGATCTCGATCGTCTCCTGGTGGATGAACGGGTCCGCCGACGCCGCCGCCACGGCGTAGTCGCCCTCCACGCCCGGCAGTGCGAACGTCTGCGCTCCGCGCGCCGCGGCGTCGCGGAGCGTGTCCGACACCTCGCGGTCTCCTTTCGGTGGGCCGAAGCCCATGACGATGTCGTCCGGCTGGACCAGCGCGGGCACCCACTCGCGAAACGCGACCGAGAGGTCCAGCGCCGGCAGCGCGCGCTTGCCGACGATGACCGGATGCACGAACTCGACCGAGACGTGCTGGGCGTCCGTCGTGTATGGCCCACGCCCGAATGCGAGCAAGCGCCCGCCTCGGAGAAACCGCTCCGACATCCGCTGGCACGCCCGCGCCAACCGGTCGGCCTCGGCCGCGAAGAATGCCGCGGTGACGCTGTTGCGCTCGAGCAGGGCAGTCTCGACGCGGGCCGCGCGCTCGGTCCTCACGCTCTCCATCCGATTACCCGGGCTCGCGACGGCGGCCGGCGCGACTCAGCAGATCCGGGGGAGCGGATCGCCGACGAGCATGTCCACCACGCGGCGCCCGCCGTACGCGGACTCCGCGAGCACGGTGCGCGCCGGCTCGGCGCGGACCTCGCCGATGATGACGGCGCCCTCCCCACCCGGCACAGCTCGCACCGCGGCGAGCCCGGCCTCGGCGAACTCCGGCGCGAGGACCGCTAGAAACTGCCCCTCGTTCGCGATGTGCATGGGCTCGAGGCCAAGGAGCTCGCACGCCCCGCGGACAGGATCGCGCACGGGGATCTTTTCCTCGAACAGCACGACGCCCACCCGCGCGTCTGCGGCCAGCTCGTTGAGCGCGCTGGCCACGCCGCCGCGCGTCGGGTCGCGCATCCATCGGACGCCGGGCGCCGCCGCATCGATCAGCCGCTCGATGAGCGGGTAGACCGGCCGCGTGTCCGACGAGAGGTCCGCCTCGAGGTCGAGATCCCCACGCGCGAGGAGGATCGTGATGCCGTGGTCGCCGATCGGCCCCGAGAGCAGGATCTGGTCGCCGGGTCGCACCGACGCCGGGGAGCACTGCACCCGGCCGTCTACCACGCCGAGTCCGGCGGTCGTGATGTACATGCCGTCCGCCTTCCCGTGTTCCACGACTTTCGTGTCGCCACCCACGACGGTGACGCCCGCCCGGCGCGCGGCCGCCGCGATCGCTCGGATCTCGACCTCCAGCACCTCGGCCGACAGACCCGCCTCGAGGATGAGCGTGACGAGCAGCGCGATCGGCTTTGCCCCCGAGACCGCGAGATCGTTCACCGTCCCGTTGACCGCGAGCTCGCCGATCGAGCCGCCCGGGAAGCGGAGCGGGCGGACGACGAAGCTGTCGGCCGTGAGCGCAACGCGCGCGCTACCGACCTCGAGGAGTGCCGCGTCGCCGAGCGGCCCGAGGAGCGGCCCGCCGAACAGCGGCGCCAGGAGCCCCTCGACGAGCCGCCGGCTCGCCTTCCCGCCGGCTCCGTGCGCCATCTCGATCTGGGCGTCACGGAAGCGGACGGTCGGCGCGGTCATGGGGGACGCCGACGTCGCCGCGTCAGGCACGGAGACGTGATCGCCAGCGGTCACGCGCTGGCCGCCGCGGTCTTCCGGAGCGCGTAGTTGAAGTACGCCGCGCACGCCCCCTCGGAGCTCACCATCAACGCACCGACCGGACGCTCCGGCGTACACTCCGTCCCGAACAGCTTGCACTGGTGGGGCCGCAGGGCACCCTTCAGCACCTCGCCGCACTGGGCAGCTTTGGGATCGGTCACCCGCACGCCGGGCATGCTGAAGCGGCGCTCCGCGTCCCACTCCGCGTACGCGTCGCGGATCCTGAGGGCGGACTGCGAGATGAATCCGAGCCCACGCCACTCGAAGTAGGGGCGGAGCTCGAACGTTTCCGCCATCGCCTTGAGCGCCGGGCGGTTGCCCTCCCACGGCACGACGCGCGCGTACTGATTCTCCACTTCGGCGCGCCCGTCCTTCAGTTGCCGCAGGATCATGACGATGGACTGCAATACATCCAGCGGCTCGAAGCCCGAGGTGACCAGCGGCTTCCCGTAGTCGCGCGCGATGAACTCGTAGGGCCGGCACCCGATCACGGTGGACACGTGCCCGGGGCCGATGAACGCCTCCACGCGCATGTCGGGCGAGTCGAGGATCGCGCGGATGGCGGGCACGATCGTGACGTGGTTGCAGAACACGGAGAAGTTGCGCACGCCGAGCTGGCGCGCGCGGCGCAGCGTGAGCGCGGTGGAGGGCGCCGTGGTCTCGAAGCCGATCGCGAAGAACACGACTTCGCGGTCCGGGTTGTCCACCGCGACCTTGAGCGCGTCGAGCGGCGAGTAGACCATGCGTACGTCGGACCCGCGCGCCTTGTGCTCCAGAGGGCTCCCGGTCCGGCCCGGCACCCGCATCATGTCGCCGAACGCCGTGAGGATGACGCCGCGATCACGAGCGAGCGAGAGGCCGTCGTCCACGCGCCCCATCGGCAGCACGCAGACCGGACATCCCGGCCCGTGAATCAGCTCGATGTTCGGCGGGAGGAGGTCCTGCAGCGCGAAGCGGTAGATCGCATGCGTGTGCCCGCCGCACACCTCCATGATGCGGTACGTGCGGCCTGGCTCCGCCAGGCGGCCGATTTCTTCGGCAGCCTGCCGGATGAGCTTCGGGTCGCGAAACTCGTCCACGTATCTCATGCGTCATCCTCCACCCGGCGCGCGCGCACGGCGCCGGCAAATCGCCGTCTAGTCGAACTACTCGAACCGGTACCCTTCCAGCTCTTCCATCGCGAACCGCTCCTCGCCAAGCATCGTCAGCAGGCGCATCTGCTCATCGGCGGCCACTTCGCTGATCCGGCTCATCGCGAAGCCCACGTGTATGAGCACCCAGTCGCCGAGCGCGAGCGTCTCATCCCGCACGAGGTCAACGTTGATCTTGCGCCGCACCCCGCCCACGTCCACGACCGCGAAGTTGGGAGCGCCCGCGTCGAGCTGGATGATCTTACCCGGTATCGCGAGACACACGCGCGCCTCCTTGAGTGCAGTCCAGACACTGCGAAAGCGCCGCAGCAGCGTCCGTGCAGGTTAGGGACTCGCGCTCTCGCGCGTCAAGTATACGATGCTCCGGGCAAGGCGAGGCCGGTCGACTTTGCTTCCAGCGTGCGAGCTGTACATTGGGGCGCACCATGCACCCCTTCCGGCTGATCGTCCTGGCGCTCGGGAGCGCCGCCCTGCTCGCGGCCGGTTGCGATCGCGGGCCGCGCGGCCCGCGGTCCCGGCTCACGGTGGCCATTCCGCGCGACGTGGGGCCGCTCAGCCCGTACATCGGCGACGGCAGCGTGCTCCTGGGCCTGGTGTACGACAAGCTCTTCGAGCCCTCCCCGTTCGTGCCCGAGCCCGGGCCCGGGCTCGCCGAGAGCGCGACGCAGGTGGACTCGATCACCTGGCTGGTACGGCTGCGCGGCGGCGTCACCTGGCACGACGGTGCGCCGTTCACCGCCGAGGACGTGCGGTTCACGTTCCAGTACTACCGGGACGGGCCCCCGAACCGCTACACGCATCACGTGAGCGCCGTGCCGCGCATCGAGCGGATCGAGGTGGAGGGCCCGCTCGCCGTACGCTTCGTCTGCGCGTACCCGTGCCCGCTGCTGGCGCGAGTGACATTTGCCGACCTCCCCATCCTGCCGAAGCACATCTGGGAGCGCATCACCGAGCCCAGGAAGTACGCGGCGTTGCCGGTTGGCACCGGGCCGTACCGGCTCGCCGAGTACCAGCCCGACCGGTACTACAAGTTCGTGGCGAACGGCAAATATTTCCTCGGGCGCGCCCGCGCCGAGGAGCTGGTGATGCCGATCGTCCCCGAGCAGTCGGCGACGTTCATCGCTCTGCGCACGGCGCGAGTGGACGCGGCGGCGCGCGACCTTCCGCCGGAGCTCGTCGCGCAGTTCTCGCGACTGCCGCAGCTCAGCATCATCCGCACCTCGTCGCTCTCGATCATCGAGCTGCGGCCGAATTTTACGCGGCCCCCGTTCGACATTGCGGCGTTCCGCCGCGCGCTGTCGCTGGCGGTGAACCGCGACACGCTCGTGCGCACAGTGCTGCTCGGGCAGGGCCGCCCGGGAACGCGGGGGTACCCGCACCCGGACTCGCCGTGGTCGAACCCCGACCTGCGGACCCCGTTCGACCGCGCCAGTGCGGTGCGCCTGCTCGACTCGCTCGGCTTCCGGGACCGCGACCGGGACGGTGTTCGCGAGACGGCAGGTGGCTCCCCGCTCTCGTTCGTGCTCAAGGTGAACCTGGCGGAGCCGACGTGGATCCGGATGGGCGAGATGCTCGTGGGGCAACTCGCGGCCGTGGGCGTGAGGCTGCGCCTCGAGACGCTCGAGGCCGGCGTGCTCAGCACGCAGACCAGCGCGCGGGACTTCGACCTCTTCATTGGCGAGGCTGGTGCGCACGGCGCGGCCGATCCGGATCAGTTCGTCATGGCGCTCCAGTCCGGCTACCTATGGCGTGACGGGCTCCCCTACCCCGAGCTCGACTCGCTCATCGCGGCGTGGAAGCGCGCCTCGACCGTCGACGCGCGCCGCAGCGCGGGGTTCGCGCTGCAGGCGCTGTTCAACGAGCGGCCGACGAGCATCGCGCTGGCGTACCCGGACCAGCGCTGGGCCGTCCGCCCCGAGGCCTACGACGGCTGGGTGGAGTCGCCAGGGTATGGGATCGTGCACAAGTGGTCGTTTCTCCCGCCGGAGTCGCGTGTTGGCACGGGGGCGCGCGCCGCGTCGGCTAGCGCCGCGCGGGAGCGTGATGCGCCGAGGTAGGAGCGTCGCCCAGTACGCGGTGGTGCTCTGGGTGGCTGTGACGCTCAACTTCGCCCTCCCGCGTCTGGCCCCGGGTGATCCGCTGGAGTTCGTCATCGGCGCCGAGCTGGGCGCCCTCACGCCGGGGCAGCGCGAGCGGGTCGTGCGCGAGGTCGGATTGGACCGCCCGGTGCCCGAGCAGTATGCGCGCTATCTCGCCGGCATCACGCGGGGCCACCTGGGCCGCTCGATCCGCTCCGGACGCCCCGTGGCCGATGTACTCGGCGAGCGGCTGCGCTGGACGGCGCTGCTCGCCATCCCCGCCCTCCTGATCACGACGGTGCTCGGCACCGCGGTGGGCGCGTGGGCCGCGTGGCGCCGGGGGCGCGCAGGCGATCTGCCGCTCCTGACGGGCATCCTCCTGCTCGACTCGTTGCCAGTGTTCTGGATCGCCATGCTCCTGCTTGCCGCCTTCGCCGGTCAGCTCGGGTGGCTTCCACCGTTCGCGGCGCTGGCGCTCCCGAGCAGCGGAGCGAGCCGGGGATGGGCGGTCGCGACCGCGCTCGTCTTCCCCGTCGCTGCGCTCGTCATCGCCGGTTTCGGGCACACGTTTCTGGTAGCGCGCGCGGCCATGCTCACGACACTCGGGGAAGACTACGTGCGGACCGCGCACGCGAAGGGGCTGCGCCCTGCCGCAGTCGTCTTCCGCCATGCGCTGCGGAATGCGCTGCTCCCGGTGTACACACACGCGGCGCTGAGCCTGGGCGCGCTGGCGAGTGGCGCGGTCGTCGTGGAAACGGTGTTCGCCTATCCGGGCGTGGGTCGCCTCATCTTCGACGCGGTCGCGGCGCGCGACTACCCTGTGCTCCAGGGCGCATTCCTGCTGGTCGTCGTTGGTGTCGTCGCCGCCAACTGGCTCACCGACGTCACCTACCCACTGCTCGACCCCCGGGTGCGGGCCGCGACGCCGGGGACATCGCGCGCAGGCGCGCATCCGCGCGGACCAGCCGTCGCAGCGTGAGGGCGACGCGCCTCCTCGGCGGCGGCGCCGCGCTGCTCGCGGTGTTGATCGTCCTCGCGGTGGCCGGGCCGGCGCTCGCACCGTATGACCCGGCGTCTCAGGTCTCACCGCCATTCTCGCCGCCCGGCGCGGGGCATGTGCTCGGCACGGACGACGTCGGGCACGATATCCTGAGCCAGCTCCTCGCCGGCGCGCGGGCGTCCCTCCTCGTGGGCACGATGGCGGCGACGACGGCGATGCTCGTCGGCGTGACGGTGGGCCTCACCGCGGGCCTGTCCGGCGGCGCCGCGGACTTCGTGCTCATGCGCCTGGTGGACGTGATGTTGACGCTCCCCTTCCTCCCACTCGCCATTGTGGTGAGCGTGTTCGCGGGGCCAGGGATCGGCACCGAGATCGCCGTCATCGGGCTCGTGCTCTGGGCGCGCACCGCCCGCGTGCTGCGCGCGCAGGTGCTCGCGATCCGCGGGCAGGAGTACGTGGTCGGCGCACGCGCGATCGGCGCGGGCACCCCGCGTGTGCTCGCGCGGCACGTCCTCCCCTCGGCGCTCCCGCTGGTCGTTCCGGAGCTCGTCCGCGCTGCCAGCGCTGCCATCCTCCTCGAGTCGTCGCTCAGCTTCCTCGGACTCGGCGACCCGACCGTCGCGAGCTGGGGGACGATGCTCTTCTACGCCAACGCGCGCAGCGCCTTCCTTACCGACGCGTGGGTGTGGTGGGTGCTCCCGCCGGGATTGTGCATCGGGCTCACCGTGCTCGCGTTCGCGCTGATCGGTTTCGCCGCGGAGGAGCGTGCGTGGCCGCAACGCGGGGGCTGGGTGCGCACTCCGGCGAGCCGTCGCTGATGATGCGCAGGGCGGTCGAGCGTCTTTGCGCCCGTGGACGCGGCGTTCTAAGTTAGCGAGCCGCCGCCCACCTCATCCCACAACGCGACCGACAATGCGCGTCCTGTCCGTCACCCTCGTCGCGCCCGCCCTCGCGTGGCTTGCGCTCGCCGAGCTCACACTCGCGCACCCAGCCGCCGGCCAGGAGCGCGGCAGAGCGCGGCCCGCGCCCAGCGCGGCGGCCGACACACGTCCCACGTTCACCGTCGGCAGCGCCACCGCCGCGCGGGGGCAGACGGCGTACGGCGCGATCAGCGTCCCCGCGGGCTCGGATTCCGGCATGACCATGCCCGTGGCCGTGATCCATGGCGCGCGACCCGGCCCCGTCATCGCCTTCGTTGCCGGGAGCCACGGCACCGAGTACGCGTCCGTGGTCGCGCTCACGCGCTTGATCGGGCAGCTCGACGCCAAGACGCTCGCGGGGACGGTGATCGTGGCGCCGCTGCTCAACGTCCCCTCGTTCGACCAGATGATCGTCCACGTCAACCCGGTGGACCGGAAGGGGATGAACGCGCAGTACCCGGGCGACGCCGCGGGGACGCAGACGCAGCGCGCGCTCGCCCTTGTAACGCGGCAGGTGGTCGAGCCGGCCGACGTGGTCGTGGACCTCCACGGCGGCGACCTCGATGAGGACCTGCGCCCATACAGTTACTGGATCCGCACCGGGAACACGCGGCAGGACTCGGCTTCGCGCGCACTCGCGATGGCGTTCGGGCTCGATCACATCATCATCCGCGACATCAACGTTGCCACACCGGCGAGCACGCGCTCACTCAGCGGCTACGCGCTCTCCAAGGGGAAGACGACGTTCGTGGCCGAGGCGGGACGGAGCGGCACCGTGGACCCGCGCGACGTGGACGCCCTCGTAGACGGCGCGCTCAACGTACTCGGCG
Source organism: Gemmatimonadaceae bacterium (assembly GCA_037720885.1). Classification (GTDB taxonomy): domain Bacteria; phylum Gemmatimonadota; class Gemmatimonadetes; order Gemmatimonadales; family Gemmatimonadaceae; genus JACMME01. The sequence continues at coordinate 57,547 of JBBJNN010000014.1, forward strand.
CGCTCAAGGTGCTCGAGATGATGGGGCACGCCGGGCGCGGGGTGGCGCACCCCGTCTGGCTCTCCGGCGCCGGTGCGCGCGTCGCCGCCGACTCGGCCGGGATGTTCTTCGCCGCAGTGGGTCGCGGGACGTACGTGGCGCGCGGGTCGCGGGTGGGCTACACCACCGATTACCTGGGCCGCGCCACTGGTGATGTGCTCGCGCCCGTCGCCGGCGTGGTCACCTTCATCCGCGGCGTCCCGTCGATGTGGAAGGGCGCGACGCTGGTCAACATCGCGCCGGTGTTCGCGGAGCCGCCACCGTATGCCACACCGGCCGCGCCTTGACCGACCCCGAGGAAGAGACAGCGAGCAGGGTCGTCGGCGGCCGACGCACACGCCACTCCACACGGTCGCGCGAGTCTTACTGCTCTCTCGCTCGCGGCCCTCGGCGTCGTCTACGGCGACATCGGCACGAGCCCCATCTACGCGATGCGGGAGTCTCTGCACGGCGTGCACGGTGTACCGCCGACGCCGGCCAACGTGCTCGGGCTTCTCTCGCTCATCCTCTGGGCGCTCATCATCGTCATCTCGATCAAGTACCTCGCCTTCGTCATGCGGGCGGACAACTGCGGCGAAGGCGGGATGATCGCGCTCACCGCGCTCGTCACGCCCACGTCCGAGCGGGCGCGCCTCCGCCGCCGGGTCCTCGTGCTGGTTGGGCTCTTCGGCGCGTCGCTCCTCTACGGCGACGGGATGATCACGCCGGCGATCTCCGTGTTGAGCGCGGTCGAGGGGCTCGAGGTGGTGACCCCCGTCTTTCGCCCATACGTCGTGCCGATCACGATCGTCATCCTGATCGGCCTCTTCTCGGTCCAGAGCCGGGGCACCGCCCGCATCGGGGCCGTGTTCGGCCCGGTCATGCTCGTGTGGTTTCTCACGCTCGGCGCGCTCGGCGCGGTGCAGCTCGCGCAGCACCCGGGCGTCCTCGCGGCGGTGAACCCCGCGCACGGCGTACGCTTCTTCGCCCACAATGGCTGGCACGGCTTCCTCGTGCTCGGCTCCGTCTTCCTGGTGGTGACCGGCGGCGAGGCACTCTACGCCGACATGGGGCACTTCGGCGTCAAGCCTATCCGGCTCTCCTGGTTCGGCTTCGTGCTTCCCGCGCTCCTCCTCAACTACTTCGGCCAGGGCGCGCTCGTCCTCGGCGACCCCGCCGCCGCCGAGCACCCGTTCTTCCGGCTCGCGCCGAGCTGGGCGCTGATCCCGCTGGTAGTGCTCACCGCCCTGGCGACCGTGATCGCGTCCCAGGCGGTGATCTCGGGCGCGTTCTCGCTCACGCGGCAGGCCGTCCAGCTGGGCTATCTGCCGCGAGTGGACATCGAGCACACGTCGGTGACGCAGATCGGGCAGATCTACATCCCGGGGCTGAACTGGGTGCTCATGGCCGCCTGCATCGGCCTCGTGCTCGGCTTCCGCTCGTCGAGCAATCTTGCGGCCGCGTACGGCGTCGCCGTCACCACCGACATGGTGTTCACGACGATCCTGTTCGCAGTCGTTGCGCGCTCGCGGTGGCGGTGGAGCCTGCCGGCCGTCGTCGCGCTCGCCACGGCGTTCCTCGTCGTGGACCTCTCGTTCTGGGGCGCGAGCCTGCTCAAGATCCCGAGCGGAGGCTGGTTCCCGCTCGTGATCGCCGCGGTCGTCTTCACGATCATGACGACGTGGAGCACCGGACGCAGCATCCTCGCCGAGCGTCTCCGCGAGCGCGCGGTGTCGTTCGAGCAGTTCCTGGAGGGCATCAAGACTGCGCCCCCGACCCGGGTATCGGGAACGGCCATCTTCCTCGCACGGAGCCCGGCGACGGTACCACATGCACTACTCCACAACCTCAAGCACAACAAGGTGCTGCACGAGCGCGTGGTGCTCCTGGCCCTGCTAACCGAGGGGCAGGCTCACGTGACGGACGTGGACCGGGTGCGCGTCGAGTCTCTCGCGTCGAACGTGTACCGCGTGATCGCGCGGCATGGGTTCGCCGAGGACCCCGAGGTGCCAGCGGTGCTCGAGCGGCTACGGGGGGCAGGGCTGGAGATCGATCCGGCGGAGACCACCTTCTTCCTGGGGCGTGAGACGCTCCACGCCACGAACCGTCCGGGGATGGCGATCTGGCGGGAGCGGCTGTTCGCGCTGCTCTCGCGCAACGCGCTGCGGGCCACGAAGTTCTTCCGCCTCCCGCCCGATCGGGTCTGCGAGCTGGGGACCGAGATCGAGCTCTGAACGACCTCGCCCCGCTGCCGTAGCGCTGCGATGCTCTGCCCCATCCCGCGCCGTGCCCGTAGGTGATGATCGACAATTCCTGCGCCGGCCAGGCAACGAAAGCGCCCGCCACGAGCCAGCGTTGAACTCGCGGCGGGCTCTCGACCCGCAATCGCACCGCGGGAGGTTGCCCGTCAGGCCTGGCACCACTGGGCCGCGGCTACCGGCTGCCCTACCGGGGTGTTCACGTGCGCGGACTCGACCTGGCTCACCCACTGCCGCGACGCGTCGAAGTACACCTGGCTCACGACCGCGTAGTAGTAGCCCGGCGTGACGGCGACCGACCACGCTGCGTTCAGCGACTGGCGGGTGTCGTAGCGAGTCCACGGCGGACTGCCCGATGGAAGGCGGGTATATGCCCAGCCGAAGGCGCCACTGAAGAACCGCTCCCGGAGCGCCCGCAGCCCATAGAGGTTCTGCACGTGGTGGCCCCACTCGTGGGCGATCACGTACGCCGGCGCGAAATTCCCCGGCGTCAACTCGCGGTCGTTAGCGATCATCGAGGAGAAGTCGGCCGGGAGGTAGACCGTGCGATCGGCGTCGCAGTACGCGGGGCCGCTGCTCTCGCCCACCTTGCCGCAGAGGCTCCGTACGTCCTGCCGGGTGGCGACGACCAGAACGCGAGGCGCGGCGTAGGAGACGCCCGCGCCCGCGAACAGCCGCGCCCACATGGGGTCGACGTGTTCGCTCACGAAGTTGATGTACGCGATGGCGTCCGTGCGCGCGCTCGGCGCGCCAACGAGCGGGTTGACGCCGGGCGCCGCCGCCGCGCTGCGCTGGAAGCGGTCGATGCGTGCATCGCCCATGCGCTGGGCGGGCGCGTCGGCCGGGCGCGCCGCCGAAAGGACCAGCGCGACACCAACCGCCTGTGTGAATGCGGCGAGCCGGAGCGCGGTTGGCCGCGCACTGCGGCCGGGCGTGGCGGGAGTTGCGGTGTGCGACATGGGGTGGTGCCTCCAGGCGGGATCGGGTGGTAGGGCCGTCGCTCAGTCCGGGGTGGCGAGTCGAGGACGCCGCCCTCATCTGATAGCTGATAGCGCGCAGGAGCGCCGTACATCGGCTCACGCCACTTCCACCTGGGGCCGTCGCCTATTGCACTGGGGAACAACCGTGTACGTTTATCGCTCCCTCCAACACCATCCCCTGGTGGCATGACCGAGTCTCCCCCGAACGTCACGCAGCTCCTTCAGGCCTGGGGAGGCGGCGACCGCGATGCGCTCGACCGCCTGCTGCCGGCGGTCTACGACGAGCTGCGCCGGCAGGCGAAGGGCTACCTGCGCCGCGAGAACCCGGGTCACACGCTGCAGACGACGGTCCTCGTCCACGAGGCCTACATTCGGCTCGTCGGCGCCCCCTAGTCCTCCTCATGCCCATGCACCCTCGCTTCCTCGCCGCCCTCGCGCTCGCCGCGATGCCGTTCATTCTGCGCCCGGCTCGCTCCGCCGCACCTGTGCCCGTTCACCCGAACGACAATCGTGTGCCGGCCGGCGCGGTGCGTGGCGGCATCCTCACGCTCCATCTCGAGGCGCGGCTCGCCGCCTGGCGCCCCGACGCCGACGTGGACAGCGCGGTCACCGTGCAGGCGTTCGCGGAGCGAGGCGGCCCGCCGCGTATTCCCGGTCCGCTGCTGCGCGCGCGGCAGGGCGCCGAGGTACGCGTCACGATCCGCAACCTGATCCCCGACTCCACCCTTGTGGTGCGCGGGCTGCGGCCGGGTGCGGCGGGGGATGACACGGTCCAGGTGGCGCCCGGCGCGACACGCGAGGTGCAGTTCCGCGCCGACGTGCCCGGCACCTATCTCTACTGGGGGACGACCTCTCGTTCGGCGATCGACGAGCGATGGGGGCGCGACGGACAACTCACCGGCGCGATCGTGGTGGATCCGGCCGGGGCACGACCGGACCCGCGCGAGCGCATCTTCGTCATGACCCTCATCGACATCTACGCCGACTCCTCGCGCCCACCGACGAAGGAAGACGTGTGGGAGGTCGCCATCAATGGTCGCTCGTGGCCGCATACCGAGCGGCTGCGGTACACGGTGGGCGATACAGCACGGTGGCGGTGGATCAATGGCACGGACCGCAGCCACCCCATGCACCTGCACGGCTTCCACTTCCGCGTGCTGGCGAAGGGGGACGGGCACGCGGACACCACATATGTGCCGGGCGAGCGGCGTCTGGCTGTCACCGAGCTCATGGAGCCGGGCAGCACGGCACGCATCGAGTGGGTCCCGGCCCGCGCGGGGAACTGGCTCATGCACTGCCACATGATCCCGCATATCACGCCGTATCCGGCGCGCGCCGACACCCTTCGGACGCACGACGCGCACGACGTGACGCGCCACCCCGCATCGTCGATGGCAGGGCTCGTCCTCGGCATCACGACGGTGGACGCGCCCAGGCGCGCCGGTTCGAACGAGCGGGCCGCATCGCCACCGCGCGATCACCAGCGGCTGCTCGCACAGGAGGCGCGCGCCGACAGCTACGTCCTCCAGCGCGGCACGGCGCCGCGCCGCGACTCGGTGGAGATTCCTGGCTCGATGCTCGTGCTCACGCGCGGAGCGACGACGAGCATCACCGTCGTGAATCACCTCGCCAAGCCGACGACGGTGCACTGGCACGGATTGGAGCTGGAGAGCGTCTACGACGGGGTGTCCGGGTGGAGCGGCGCGGGCGCCCGGCTTGCGCCGCTCGTGGCGCCGCGCGACTCGTTCACCGTCGTGCTCACCCCGCCGCGCGCGGGGACATTCATCTACCACACACACATGGACGAGGAAGACCAGCTCCCCAATGGGATGTACGGCCCGCTCCTCGTGCTCGAACCGGGTGAGCGCTACGACCCGGCCACCGACCTCGTCCTAGTGCTCGGACAGGCGGTGGTCGGCGGGAAGGTTCAGGCGGTACTGAACGGGCGGACTGAGCCGGCGCCGCTCGCGCTGCAGGCCGGCACGCGCTACCGGCTGCGCCTCATCAACATGCTGCCGGTGGAGCCGGCGCGCGTACGGCTGCATGCGGATTCCGACTCCACGCCGGTCGCCTGGCGATTCCTGGCGAAGGACGGCGCGGCACTCGCACGCGCACGGCAGAGGCCAGCGCCAGCAGAGCTCAAGGTCGGAGTCGGGGAGACGTACGACTTCGAGTGGACGCCCGCTGCGCCCGCAGACGTTTCACTCGTCGTGCGCCTCCCCGATCCGCACGCGCCGCTCCTGCGACAGCGGATCCGGGTGCGCTGAACGCGGGATGTACGCACGGCAGGTTGCGGCGAACACCTCCGGCTACGGCCGCCCCGCCGTCACAACCCGCAGCACCCGCCCCTGCGGGCTGTCCGTCACGAGGTAGAGCTGTCCGTCCGGCCCCTGCTGCACGTCGCGGATGCGCTCCTTCAAGTCACCCAGGTAGCGCTCCTCGCGCGTGACCCGGCCGGCCGCCATGGTCAGCCGCACCAGCGCGCCCGGCTGCATCGAGCCGATCAGGACGCTCCCCTTCCAGCCCGGGTAGACGTCCCCCGTGTAGAAGGTCATGCCTGAGGGCGCAATCACCGGATCCCAATAGTAGACCGGCTGCTCCATCCCCGACTTCTCCACCCCCTCGCCGATCCGCATGCCAGAGTAGTCCACTCCATACGTGATGACCGGCCAGCCGTAATTCTTGCCCGCCTCCGGCCGATTGAGCTCGTCGCCGCCGCGCGCGCCGTGCTCGACGGTCCAGAGATGCCCGGTCTCCGGGTGGAGCGTCGCAGCCTGCACGTTTCGGTGGCCGAACGACCAGATCTCGGGGCGCGCGCCGGCGCGGCCGACGAACGGATTGTCGCTGGGCACGGTGCCGTCAGGGTTGATCCGCACTATCTTCCCCATTCCCGCCGACAGGTCCTGTGCGCGCTCGCGGAAGTTGAAGCGATCACCCTGGGTGACGAACAGCTTGCCGTCACGCGCGAACACGAGGCGGGACCCGAAGTGGTTCGAGCTCCGCACCTTTGGCTCCTGGCGGTAGATCACCTGCACGTTCTCGAGCCGGCCATCGCCGAGCCGCCCACGCGCCACGGCCGTCCCCGCGGTGCCACCCTCGCCGGGCTCCGCGTAGGAGAGGTAGACGCTGCGCGACTCGGCAAAGCGCGGGTCCAGGGCGACGTCTAGCAGGCCGCCCTGCCCGCGCGCGAAGACCTCGGGCACACCGGCGAGCGGCCCGGAGACGCGCCCATCTCGCTCGACCAAGCGAAGTCGGCCCGCTCGCTCGGTGACGAGCATGCGCCCGTCAGGGAGGATAGCAAGTGCCCAGGGGTTCGCGAGCCCGCGAGCGACCGTCTCCACGCGCACGACGCCGTCGGCGGACGTCGGCGTCGGGGAGCGCATGGCTGGTCCTGCCTGGGCCTCGCATTGCGTCAGTACTGGCACGCCGGCCACCAGGCCGGCAACAACTCCAGTCCTCCACATCAGAGGTGTCATCAGCCCCTCCCTCACTCGGTCACGGCGTCTACGGCGGCGAGAAGATCCGTACACGCCGGTGCTGGCGTGTGATGGCCCAATATGCAGGGCGGCAGAGCGGCTGTCACGGCGGCCTCGCGCGCCGCCGGTGACCAGCGTTGACGGTGTGTACAGGCCCTCCCATGGGTAGCGCCGCGCCGCGCGACCAGGGTCGCGGCCGCGGCGGTCAGCGGCCGCGGGGGGTGATCGGTCCTCGTCGGATGGTAGACCGCCGCACGCTGCCGCGTGATAGATGGCGCGATAGACACCACGCCAGTCACTCCACACGAACGAGGCACGAGATGCGGATCCAATTCTCCCACGGCCTGCCGGTCGCGGTAGCGGCGCTCATGGCCGCGACCGGCCCGACCGCCTGGGCGCAAGCGCCGCGGCAGGCACCGCGCTTCGAGGTCACCATCTCGCCGGCCGCGCACCCGGGGCCAGTGACCGGGCGGCTCGTCGTCGTCGTCTCGAAGAACGCCCAGCCCGAGCCGCGCCTCGCTGTCGCGCCGCAGGGCCCCGCTATTTTCGCCGTGGACCTGGACCAGCTCCGTCCCGGCCAGACCGCGGTCGTGGACGCGCGGTCGGACGGCTACCCTATGCCGCTCGCCGAGCTGCCTCCGGGCGAGTACTCCGTACAGGCCGTCATCAACGTGTACGAGCCGGCGCGGCGGGCCGACGGACACACGATCTGGGTGCACTTGAACGACGGCACGCAGGAGACCTTCCAGATCGCAGCCGGCAACCTCTATGGCGACGCGCGGCGCGTCCGCGTCGGCGAGGGTGGCACGGTGCGGCTCGACGTCACGCACGTCATCCCGCGGCAGGAGCGCCCAGCCGACACCGAGTGGGTGAAGCGCGTGCGGGTCCAGAGCCGGAAGCTCACGCAGTTCTGGGGGCGCCCGATCCACATCAACGCAACCGTGCTCCTCCCCAAGGGCTACGCCGAGCATCCGGGTGCGCGCTACCCCGCAGTCTACACGCTGGGGCACAACGTCCCCTTCGGCTTCACCACGGACTCCACGCGCACACGCGGGCTCGGCACGCTCAACCCGACCACGGGGCTGGAGACCGGCTACGACTTCTACCGGTCGTGGGCGTCGGACAGCACTCCACGGGTCGTCGCCGTCAGCTTCGAGCAGCAGACGCCCTACTTCCCCGACTCGTACTCGGTGAACTCCGCGAACAATGGCCCGTACGGCGACGCCGTCATCGAGGAGGTGATCCCCTACCTCGAGGGGCGCTTTCGCCTCATCCCCAAGCCGTACGCACGCCTCGTCGAGGGCGCCTCCACCGGCGGCTGGCAGGCGCTCGCCCTCCAGCTCCAGCACCCGGACTTCTTCGGTGGTGCATGGGTGCTCCAACCCGACCCGATCGATTTCCGCCGCTACCAGCTCGTGGACATCTACACGGACACGAACGCCTTCGTCCTCCCCAACAGCCAGTTCACCACGACCGAGCGCCCCTTCCGGCGCACCGTGGAGGGACAGCCAGCCTGGACCGTCCGCCAGCTCTCCCTCTTCGAGCAGATCCTCGGCACCCGCGGCCGCTCAGGCTACCAGCTCGAGGCGTGGGAGGCGGTGTACGGTCCCACCGACGCGGATGGCTACCCGAAGCCGCTGTGGGACAAGCGGACGGGCACCATCGATCGCTCGGTGGCCGAGTACATGCGCGAGCACGGGTTCGACCTGCGCGAGTACGCGCAGCGCAACTGGGCGACGCTCGGTCCCAAGCTTGCCGGCAAGCTCCACTTCTTCGCCGGCGACATGGACGACTTCTACCTCAACGTCCCCGTCTACCGCTTCGAGGAATTCCTGAAGGGCACGACGAACCCGAAATCCGACGCCACGTTCACCTACGGTCGCCCCATGAAGGGGCACTCGTGGCACGCGTGGACGTGGGCGGAACTCGTCCGTCAGATGGGCGCCCACGTGAAGAAGAACGCGCCCGCGGGGGAAGCCACGGGCGCGTGGAACTACTGACCACTCACTCGGCGCAACCGCTCGGCAGCGCCGTGTCTGGTGGCTACCGCCGCGCCTCCGGCAGCCGTGCCGTGACGCGCCCGCTGTCGTCCAGGAACTCGAGGCTCGGCGCGCCCAGCGAATCCACGCGCAGCCGCAGCCGCGGCCGGCCGTTCGGGTCGGACAGGTTGATCACCGCCGACCTGGCCGGGTCGCGGCCCACGTACACGCGCTGCGCGAAGAGCGGCGCGCCATTCCGCGGCCCCATCAGCGTGCGGAGCGCCGCGTCCTTCGCCGGCCCGGCGGGGAGCTTGTTGAGCGAGTCGCGCTGCTGGACGAGGTCGAAGATGTCCACGTCGGCGCGGTCGGCGATCGTGAGCCCCGTCCGGCGGGTGCCGTTGTCGTCGGAGTACTGGAAGTAGAAGATCTGGTCCTGGTTGAACTGGTCGAACGAGAAGCCGCTCGACGCGCGGTACTTCCCGTCCGCCCCGCGGCCCCCGGTGAAGGTGAGGCCGCCGTTCTCCGTCCCCTCGTCGTTGAAGAAGATGATGCCGGGCCGCGTCCCGCCGGGGTACCCGAACGGCGTCCCCTTGTAGATCGGCCCGATCGAGCGCGGCCGGTTCGAGATCACCATGCGGAGCTTCCCATCCGGCTCCACGATGTTGATGCGCTCGACGTCGATCTCGGTGAACTTCGTCTTCTGCGCCGCCCCCGCTTGCGCGTTCTGCGCGCCCTGGCGGAACGCGGCAAGGGAGAGCGTCCCGAGTAGCGCCGTCACGACGACGGCGTAGCCCTTGAGGATCCGCAGCTCGCGGCGAATGTCGGTATCCATGACGTATACTCCGGCTTCGGGTGAACGGGGGTGAACGTAGAAACTGCGACGACGGCCGGGGCGCGCGCGCCCCGCCCCGCGGCTCACTCCACGAGGTGTGCGAGATCCCGCCGCAGCGTCGCGAGCGCGTGGCTGAGCTGGTTGGCCACAGTCTGTGTGGACGTCCCCATCAGCTCGGCGATCTGCTTGTGCGAGAGACCTTCCACGCGTCGGAGGAGGAACACCTCGCGACGCCGCGCCGGGAGCGCCGCGATCCCGCGCTCGAGCGCCACCCGGAGCTCGTCGCGCTCGGGGGCGCCACCCGGCGGTACCGCCGTGTCCAGCGACTCGACGAGGGCGCTTGCCGCGCGGTCCCGGGCGACCCGGCGCCGGTGCTCGGAGACCGCGAGGTTGCGCACGAGGCGGAAGAGGAGCCCGCGCACCGACCCCTCCGCCCGCCATAGCGCGCGCCGCTCCCACAGCCGGCAGAAGGCCTCCTGCGCGATGTCACTCGCGTGGTCGGGCGAGCTCCCGGTGCTCCGGACGAGGAAGGCGACGAGCGGCGCCCAGTGCCGGTCGAGCAGCGCCGCCAGGGCGGACGCGTCATCCGCCCGCAGGCGCTCGAGCAGCCACTCGTCGGGCGGCACGCCGGGCACTCGGCGCGGGCAAGCGGCGTCACCGCGGCCGCTCGGCCGGCGCGCGCACACCGGGCGGAAGTAGCGCGCGGACTCGCGGATTGTAACCCAGGTGCCGCTCGAGCCAGAGGCCGTAGCGCGAGACGGCGGCACTGCCGGCGAAGTAGATGACCGCTGTGAACGCATACGCCTCGTTATGGAAGCCGAGCCAGAGAGGGTCCTGCGCCGCGAGCCGCGCCGTGTTCAGCAGGTCGAAGAGACCGACGATCACGACGAGACTCGTGTCCTGGAAGAAGCCGACGGCGATCGAGACGAAGGAGGGGATCACCACACGCAGCGCCTGCGGCAGCACCACGAGCCGCATCGCCTGCCACCACTGGAGACCGAGCGCGAGCGCGGCCTCCCGCTGCCCGCGCGGAACCATCTGCAGTCCCGCGCGCACCGCCTCGGCGAGATAGGCGGACGCGAATAAGGCGACGCCCGCCAGCGCCAGCATGAGCTTGTCCACCTCGATGCCCCGTGGCATGGCCAACGGCACGACCAGCGCGGCCACGTAGAGCACCGCGATCAGTGGGACGCCGCGCACCACCTCGACGACCGTGGTGGCGAGGAAGCGCGGAATGGCTCGCCTCGACCGGCGGCCGAGCGCCAGGATGACGCCGAGTGGGAAGCCCGCGGCGAGGCCGAGCGCCGTCAGCATCAACGTCACCGGGAGGCCGCCCCACAGCCGCGTCGGCACGCGCACGAGTCCGGGGCCGCCGCGCATGACCCAGAGCGCCGCGGCGAGCCCCGCAGCCCACGCGAGCAGGAGTGATGGCCTCCAGCTCCTCGGCACGGCGGTGGCGACAATCAGCGCCAGGAGCAGCGCGGTCGCGAGCACCGGACGCCACCGCTCCGTGGGCGGGTACAGGCCGAAGAGGATGAACGGAAGCTTGTGGGCGACGAACGCCCAGCACGCGCCCGACACCGCCTCGCGGCACTCGGCCGCCGAGCCGTGCCACGTCGCGTCGAGCAGCGCCCAGCGCGCGAGCGGCAGCAGGACGACGGCGGCAAGCGCCGCGGCGCCCAGCGTCAGCAGCGCGTTGATCGGGGTCGCGACGGAGCGCGCCAGTAGGGCGCGGACGCGCGCCGCTGGCGCGGGGCGTCGGACCTCGCCGGTAGCCGGCCACATGCGCGCTCACCACCCCGGTTTCAGCACGCGCGCGTTGTACGCGTTCAGTGCCACCGCGACGGCGAGGCTCAGCGCGAGGTAGACCCCGATCATGAGCAGCATGGCCTCCACGGCGTGCCCGGTCTGGTTCGCCGTCGTGTTCAGAACGCTCACTACGTCCGGGAACCCGATCGCGACGGCGAGGCTCGAGTTCTTGGTGAGGCTCACGTAGCTCGTGGCCAGCAGCGGCACCATGGCCCGCAGCGCCTGCGGAACGACCACGAAGCGCATCACCTGTGTCCGCGACAGCCCGAGGGCGTGCGCCGCGTCCCGCTGCCCGCGCGGCACGGCGAGGACCGCGCCGCGCACTACCTCGGCGATGTGCGCACCATGGTGCAGTACCAGTGCGGCCAGCAGCGCCGCCAGCTCCGGGGAGAGCGTGAGTCCACCCGCGAAGTTGAAGCCCTCGAGCCGAGGGCGGTCCCATCGCGGCGGCGCGACCACGAGCGAGAGGGTGAACGCGAGGGCGAGCCCACCAACGAGCGCCCACCGCCATCGCCCCGCACGGCGCCGCGCGAGGAAGGCGGCGAGCGCCGCCGCGCCGAGGCAGACATGTACCGCGGCGAGCGAGACGCGCGGGAGCACGAGCCCGCGGTCGGACACGAATATGCCGGGGACCGGCTCGAGCGCGTTCCGCGGCGAGGGGAGCGCGTGCACGGTCGCCGCCAGGAAGAGGAGCAAGAGGAGCAGCGGCGTGTTGCGCAGCAGCTCGACACACGCCCGCGCCACGCCGCGCAGCGCCGGATTGTCGGACAGACGCATGAGGCCCAGCGCGAACCCGAGCGCGGTCGCGAGGATCCAGCCGAGGACGGACACTCGCGCCGTGTTGACCAGCCCGACCAGGATCGCCCGCGCGAAGGAGTCTTCCGGAGCATAGCGCACCGCGGCGTCGCCGATGTCGAAGCCCGCCGGTTGGCGCAGAAAGTCGAAGCCGAGCGTCACGCCGCGCTCCGCGAGGCTCGCGCTCGTGTTCCGCGCGAGCCACCACAGCGCGGCCGCCGCGACGCCGAGCCCGAAGCCCTGCAGAACGACTGAGCGGAGCTGTTGCCCCACGCCCGGGCGCATCCATGCCCCTCGGCGCGTCACCGGAACGGCGGTGCATAGAGGAGCCCCCCGTCGGTCCACAGCCGGTTCAGCCCGCGCGGCATGCCGAGCGGCGTGCTCGGCCCGAGGTGACGGTCGAAGATCTCGCCGTAGTTGCCGATCTTCTCGATGATGTTGTATGTCCATCGCGGGTCGAGCCCCGCCCCGTCAGTGATGCCCGGCTCGAGACCGAGGAAGCGCCGGACGGAGGGATCGGTGCTCCGCTCGAACTGTGCGACGTTGGCTCGGCCGAGCCCGAACTCCTCCGCCTGCACCGGCGCCCGGAACACCCAGTCGATGATCTCGAGCCACTGGTCATCGCCAAAGCGGACGACCGGGGCGATCGGCTCCTTCGAGATGCGCTCCGGAAGCAGCACGTAGTCGCCGGGCGAGCGGAGCATCGTGCGCGTCGTCGCGAGTCCTGCCCCATCCTGACTGATGACGTCGCACCGGCCACCCGCCAGCGCCTCGACGGCGCCGCGGAGATCCTCGATCACAACGGGCCGGAACTTGATCCCGTGGCGCCGAGCGTAATCGGTCAGATTGAGCTCGGTCGTCGTGCCCTGCTGCACGCACACACTGGCGCCGTCGAGCTTGGCCGCCGACGTGAGGCGCAATGCCTTCGGTATCAGGAACCCCTGACCGTCGTAGAAGTAGATTGGACCGAAGTGGAAGCCTCGTTGCAGCGTGCGCGTGATGGTCAGCGTCGTGCCATTCACGAGCACGTCCACCTCGCCGGACTGCAAGCCGGCGAACCGTTGCTGCTGCGTGTAGGGGACGAACTCGGCCTTCTCCGGGTCGTTGAACAGCGCGACCGCGATCGCCCGGCAGAAGTCAATGTCGAAGCCTTGCCACCGGCCGGCGTTGTCGGGCGTCGCGAAGCCGGCGGCCTGCGAGATCCCGCACTTGACCACGCCACGCTCGCGCACCGCTCGCAGCGTGGACCCGGCCGCGCCGGACGCACCCGCCGCTCGGCGCGCCGCGGCGTCCGACGCCACACCCTCACCCGATGTGCATCCGGCCGCGACCGCCGCGCCGAGTAGGAGGGGGAGCAGGAGGGCGCGCGCGAGAAGCGCTGCACCGCGGGGCTGCCTCACGTCACAGTACCACGAGCGGTCTCGGTGGCCACCGCGTCCTGCATGCGGTCGAAGCCCCGCGCGAGGTCGGCGATCAGGTCGTCGGGATCCTCGAGCCCCACGTGCAGGCGCACGCACGGCCCTGCGGCCTCCCACCGGGTGGCGCTACGGAAGGGCGCCGGGTCTACCGGGATGGCGAGGCTCTCGAAGCCCCCGAAGCTCGCGCCCATCCCGAACAGCTCGAGCCCGTTCAACAAGGCGTCCACGGCGCCCTTCGGCACGGAGTGGAGGACGACACCGAGCAGCCCGCTCGCGCCGGTGAAGTCGCGCGCCCAGATCGCGTGGCCGGGATCGTCGGAGAGCGCCGGGTACAGCACGCGCGCCACCTCGGGGCGCTCCCGCAGCCACCCGGCGACGCGCAGCGCGTTGCGCTGGTGGCGCTCGAGCCGCAGCCCCAGCGTGCGCAGGCCGCGTAGCACCAGGTACGCGTCGTCGGGGCTCACGCAGTAGCCGAGCTCGGCGACCATCGAGCGTACCCGCTCGTACAGCGGCTCGGTCGTCGTCACCGTGCCCATCATCACGTCGGCGTGGCCGCCGATGTACTTGGTCGCCGCGATGATCGAGATGTCCACGCCATGCGCGATTGCCGGGAAGAAGTACGGCGTCGCCCACGTGTTGTCCATCACCACGGTAAGGCCCGCGGCATGCGCGGCCGCGGTGATCGCCGGCATGTCCTGCACCTCGAACGTCATCGAGCCGGGCGACTCGAGGAACACGACGCGCGTCTCCGGGCGGATGAGTCGCGCGATGTCAGCCCCGGCGAGCGGATCGTAGAACGTCGTGCTCACACCCGAGCGCGGGAGCACGTGCTCGCAGAAGTGCCGCGTCGGCGGGTACACGGTGTCCACCATCAGCAGGTGGTCGCCGCTCCGGAGCAGTGCCTGCAGCGCGACGGTGACCGCGGACAGCCCCGAGGGGAGGAGCATCGCGCGGTAGCCCCCCTCGAGCGCGGCGATTGCCTCCTCGAGCGCGAACGTCGTTGGCGTCCCGAGCTGGCCGTACCGCACCACGTCGAAGCGCTTCGCCGGGTCGCGAGACGCCTCCCACTCGGCGACCGTAGGGAAGAGGATCGTCGAGGCGCGGTACACCGGCGGGTTCACGGCGCCGTGGCGGTCGCTCGGCGCGCCGCCGACGTGCGCGAGGAGCGTGTCCCGGCCGACGCGGCGGTCGCCCCCCGCGCCGGCGCCGCCATCGCGTCCGTCCCCGCGCTCGCCGCCGTCAGGCCGCCGACGCATCGCCCGCCTGCCGTGCGCGCAGCCGGTCGTGCGCGCGGCGCGCCGTCGCGGCCGCGGCGCTGGAGCCGAGCGCGTCGAGCACCGCTGCGCGGTGCCGCCACCCCCACGGGTTGTCGGGGCGCC
>JBBJNN010000107.1:0-2500 GCA_037720885.1 Gemmatimonadaceae bacterium
GACCCCGGACGGCCGGACGCTCGTGGTCACGCGCGGCGCCGGGGCCACGGCGCGCGGCCACCCGTGGTCGAGCAACGCGTGGTACGAGCTGGTGCGGCTGCCCGCCGCGGGGTGCGCGGCGCCGGCGGCAGCGGCGGGGGCGCCACAACCCTGCGTCGCGCCGACGCTGATCGTCCGCGTCGCCGACGATCAGCTGGGGTCGTTGCCGCGGGCGTCGGTGCCCGGGGATGGGCGGGTGTACTTCCTCGAGCGCGGCGCCGAACCGTCGGCCGGCGGCGCCAGCGCCCCGGGCGGCGCGCAGCGCCAACTGCTCAAATCCGTGACGACTGACGGTGTCGACCCGCGCGTGCACGCCAGCTTCGCGTGGGCCGAGGAGGTTGCCGTCTCGCCCGACCGGCGGCGCGTGGCGTTCGCTGAAGGGGACAACATCTACGTCGCGCCCTTTCCGGCCGTGGGCGCCGTGCCGCCGCGAATCGGGAAGGCGGACAGCGTGGCGGGGGTGCGGCGGCTCACGCGCCACGGCGGCCTCTTCCCACGCTGGCTCGACGCCGGCCGGCTGGAGTACGGTGGCGGGACTCGGCACTACATCCATCGAGTGAGCGACGGGAGGACGGATACTACGCTGATCCGCCTCGCCCTCCCGCGGCCGGTCCCCGCCGGGACGATCGCGTTCAACGGCGCGCGGATCCTCACCATGGATGCGCGGCGCGTCATCGACTCGGGCGCGGTGGTCGTGACGCGCGGCCGCATCGCCTGCGTGGGCGCGTGCGACGTACGCGGGGCGGACCGGGTGGTGGACGCGCGCGGGAAGACGATCATGCCGGGGCTCATTGACCTGCACTCGCACCACCACACGCTGCACCGCGGGGTCGCGCCGCTCCGCAACTACGAAGCGGCGATCTACCTGGCCTACGGCGTGACGACGACACTCGACCCGGCGGCCTGGTCGCAGGACGTTTTCCCCGAGGCGGAGGCGATCGAGGCGGGGCTGGCGGTCGGGCCGCGGACGTTCACGACGGGGGATGTGCTCCATGCTGGCGACGGCAGCCATCACAACGACGTCACGAGCTACGCGGTGGCCGAGGAGGAGGTGATCCGGCGCGCCGAGTGGGGGGCGACGTCGCTCAAGAACTTCCTCGTCACGCGCCGCGACCAGTGGCAGTGGATCGCCGAGGCGGCGCGAAAACGCGGGGTGATGATGACGGGTGAGGGAGGCTCGCTCGAGCACGACCTCGCGATGGTGATGGACGGCCAGTCGGGGTGGGAGCACGACATCACGCACACGCCGGTCTACGGAGATGTGGCAAAGTTCTTCGGCAAGGCGCGTGCGGTCTACTCGATCACGCTCGTCACCGACGGCCCGGGCCCGCTCAACGAGGAGTACTGGTGGCAGTCGAGCGATGTGTGGAAGGATCCGAAGCAGCGGGCGTGGCTCCCCTGGTGGTGGCTCGTGTCGCAGACGCGGGTGCGGTGGCTGCGGCCGGTGACGGACTACACCTACCCGGTCCTCGCGCAGGGGCTGGCCGACATCGTCGCCGAGGGGGGGTACGGCGCGATCGGCGGGCACGGCGACCAGCACGGACTGGGCTCGCACTGGGAGATCTGGATGCTGGCCTCGGCGATGGGGCCGATGGGGGCGCTCGAGGTGGCGACGGCACACGGTGCGCACGCGGTGGGGCTGGCGCAGGACCTCGGGTCGATTACGGTCGGGAAGGTCGCCGACCTCCTCGTGCTCAACGGGAACCCGCTCGACGACGTCCGGCAGACGGCGAACATTGGCTCGGTGATGAAGGGCGGCGTGTTGTACGACGCGGAGACCGTGGACGAGCTGTGGCCGGAGCGGCGCCCCTTCGGCCCGCGCTACTGGGCCGCGCCCGACGTGCAGCGGACGGACACGCGGCCGGCCGACTACTGGGACCGCCGCCCGCCGCGGTGACGGTGCCGTCGTGAACGTGAACGCCAATCGAAGGATCAACGTCATGACAGCAGGGTCGAGCTTCGCCGCGCGTCTCGCGCTCGCCAGTGTGGTTGCCTGTGGGGTGACCGCCTGCGGGGCGGCGGCCGGCGCCGGTTCCGCTGCCGGCGAGGGTAGCGGCGCAGCCGCCGGTGCAGGACAGCGCGCGTCGTACGCGCTGCGGGGGGCGCGCATTCTCGACCCGGGGAGCGGCACGTACTCCGCGCCCTCCGTCATCCTCGTCGAGGGAGGCCGGCTCGGCCGCGTGCTACCGGCGGCCGCGTACCGCGCCGACCTGGCGGACAGCACGGTGGACCTGTCGGGGAAGATCGTGCTGCCGGGGCTGATCGACGCGCACGTTCACCTGAGTCTCGGGGGACCGGTCCGGGCGAATGCGCTGGCGGACCTGCGCGCCGGATTCACCACGGTCGTGGACCTGGGGGCCGTCGCGCACCGGCTGCTGCGCATCCGCGACTCGATCAACGCGGGCTTCATTCCCGGGCCGCGCGTGCTCGCGGCCGGCATGTGGATCGGCGTGAAGGGTGG
>JBBJNN010000107.1:2510-17336 GCA_037720885.1 Gemmatimonadaceae bacterium
TGGCGTGTGCGAGTTCACCGGGATCGGAGTCGCCGGTGGTCCCGAGCAGTTCCGGGCCCGCGTGCGCGAGAACGTCGCGGCCGGCGCGGACGTCATCAAGCTGTGCGTCTCCGGCTGGGCCGCCGACGCATTCGCCAACCCGGAGAAGTACGAGATGCCGGACGATGTCCTCGCCGCCAGCGTCCAGGAGGCGCACGAGCATCGGCGCCTCGTGGTGGCGCACGACTTGAGCCGCGGGGGCGTGCGCGCCGCGCTGCGTGCGAACGTGGACGGTCTGGCGCACGCCGCCTACCTCGACTCCGCCACCGCGCTCGACATCCGCGCCAAGAACGTGTTCATGATCCCGACGCTGGCCTCGCTCGCCGGCGAGGACACGAGCGCCGCCGCCCGCGCGCTGGTGTCGTCCGTCGCTCTGGCCCATCGCCTCGGCGTGCGACTCGTGTTCGGCACCGACGGCGGGGTCGTTCCGCACGGGGGCAACGCGGTTGAATTCGCCGCACTCGTCCGCGCCGGCATCTCTCCGCTCGATGCCCTGCGCGCGGCGACGACGAACGCGGCGGTGGCGTTCGGCCTCGCCGACTCGCTCGGGTCCGTGCGCGCCGGAATGCTCGCGGATCTGATCGCGGTGGACGGCGATCCCCTACGGGACGTTGCCCCGCTGCGGGCGCCGTACTTCGTGATGTCGCGCGGCAAGGTCGTCTCGCGCTGAGCTTGCGCGCTTCCGGGCGCGCGATCTTCCCGCGCCGGCACTCGAGAGGCTCTCTGCACCCGGTGGCCGCGACACGGCGTACGGCGAGGTATCATTGCCTGCAGAGCCATGATCGCTGCGACGCCTGCAGACCAGCGACCACCGCCGTCACGTGACATGCAAGACGCTCGCGACCTGATCGTACGTCCGGCAATCGCAGCCGACCGGGCATTCGTGCTCGGCCTCGTGCCGCGGCTTCGCGCGTTCGGACCGTCATCCCTCCGCTCCACCGATGCGCTCGACTCGGCGGAGCGCATCGCGCTCGAGCGGGCCTTCGACGCCCTCCCCTCGGACGCGGTCCTCCTCGTAGCGGAGCATGTGCGCGATGGCCTGCTCGGCATGGCGTACGCCGAGACGGAGATCGACTACTTCACGCGCGAGCGCCACGGACATCTGGCGATCCTCGCGGTCGCGGAGTCCGGGGAAGGGCAGGGCGCCGGCCGCGCGCTCCTCGCCGCCGTCGAGCGCTGGGCCGCCGTGTTGGGCTATCGCTTCCTCACACTCAATGTGTTCGCCACCAACGCGCGCGCGCGCGCCGTCTATGAGCGTGCGGGGTACGTGCCCGACACCGTTCGGTACGCGAAGCTCTTGTCACCGCATCCCGACCCACCCGAGCCGCCGGAACAGCGATCCGGCGGGTGACGACGCCAGCGTCCGCCGGACCACCCAGGTGCAGCGCGCTTCGCGCACTCCTGCGGGATGGCGACACTCGCTCCGCTCGCGGGAACAGAGCCAACGGCCCGCGCCGTGGCGGACCGTCCCGCCCTGTCATACCTTGGGGCGCGGCTGTACCCCCACGGCGTTCCCTCCCCTCCGACCAATTCGGGTCAGCGAGCCATGACGAAGACCGAGCAGCAGAAGAAGGTCGCCGGTACCCCGCGGACGGCTGATCTCCCCCCAGCGGACGCCGCGCCGGAAAGTCTCGACAAGGTCCGCGACATCCTGTTCGGCGGCCAGATGCGCGCCGTCGAGACCCGCCTCCAGAATCTGGAGGAGCGCCTGCTCCGCGAGCAGGACGCGATCCGCACCGACCTCGGCAAGCAGCTCGCCAGCGTCGAGGACGATACCAAGCGGGAGCTCCGCACGCTCGCGGAGCAGCTCACCGCCGAGCGCACCCGGCGCGCCGAGGAGCTGAAGATGCTCGGCGCCGATCTCAAGGAGATGCTGCGCGCCCTCGAGAAGCGGCACGTGAAGCTGGAGGAGATGGCTGGCGCGGCCGACGCGGAGCTGCGCGACAGCATCCTCGAGCACATGAGCGCGGTCGCCGCGGAGATCGAGCGGCTCTCCCAGCGAGTGTCCGCGGACCTGAACCGCGAGGCGCAGGCACTCCGGCATGACAAGGTGGACATCGCATCCCTCGTCGGCATTTTCTCCGACATGGCCGGCCGGTTGGACGGTGCGCTCGGCGGCACGCGCGCCGCGGCCAGGGACGGCCCGGGGAGCTGATCGTGCCGGACGACCGCGCCCCGCGATCGGCGGCGCACCCCTCGTCCGCGCCGGGAGCCGACGGAGGCGTTCAGGCTCTCACGGAGCTGACCGAGCTGCGTGAGCTCCTGCTCGGCCCCGAGCGGCGCCAGCTCGACGAGCTGCGCCGCCGGCTCGACACGCACGAGCTGAGCGCCGAGGACATGGCCGAGCACCTGCCGCACGCGATCACGATGCGCGCGGCGCGCGACCGGCAGCTCGCGGTCGCGCTCGCGCCGACCGTGGAGCGGGCGATCACCGAATCGGTGCGCCGCAACCCGCGCGAGATCGCGACGGCGATCTTCCCCGTTCTCGGCCCGTCCATCCGGAAGGCGATCGCCGAGGCGATGACCGGCCTCGTGGAGCGGATCAACCGCGCCATGGAGCACAGCCTCTCGCCGCGGGGGCTCGGGTGGCGCCTCGAGTCGTGGCGGAGCGGCGTGCCGTTCGCGCAGATCGTCATCAAGCACACGCTGGTCTACCGGGTCGAGCAGGTCTTCCTCATCCACGCCGAGACGGGGCTGCTCCTCGCCCACGCGCCCGAGGGGAGTGGGGACGACGCCAACCTCGTCTCGAGCATGCTCACGGCCATCCGCGACTTCGTCGCCGACGCCTTCGAGCCCAGGAACACCGGCGAGCTACGCACCTTCGCCGTGGGCGATCTCTGCGTGCTGGTGGAGCCGGGTCCGCAATCGTATCTCGCCGCGGTCGTGCGCGGGCAGGCAGCGCAGTCGCTCCCGCGGACGTTGCAGGAGACGCTCGAGACGATTCATGTGGAGTGGTGGGAGGCACTGGGCGCGTTCAACGGGGACACCGAGCCGTTCACCGGAACCCGGCCGCTGCTCGAGGGCTGCCTGGAGACGGTGCTCGCCCGTGACCAGCGAGTGCGCCGCTCGGGTGTGGCGCGGTTCGCCTGGATACTGCCGGTCGCCCTCGCCCTGCTGGCACTCGGGTGGTTCACCGTCCGCGCCAACCGCCGCTGGCACACCGCGGTCGCCGCGCTCGAGGCGGAGCCGGGGATCGTGCTCGTGCGGGCCGAGCGCGACTGGGGGCGGTGGAAGTTCGCTGGCCTGCGCGATCCCCTCGCCCGCGATCCAGCGGCGCTGCTCGCCGCGCTCGGCGCGGACACGGCGTCAGTCGCGGCGACGTGGGAGCCGTTCGTCTCCACGCGACCGCCGCTCGTGCTGGCACGCGCGCGCCGGATCCTCGCGCCTCCACCTACCGTGACGTTGCGGCTGGCGCAGGACACGCTCGTGGCCGAGGGAGTGGCGCCCGCGGCGTGGATCGCGCGCGCGGCGGCGATCGGGCCGGCGCTCCCCGGCATCTCGTCCGTGGCGCTCGCGCGCGTGTCGGAGGGGCTGCCAGCCGAGCTCGAGGCGCTGCGGCGCGAGGCTGAAGGGCACCGCGTGCTCTTCGACCGGGCGTCGGCCGCGCTCGACTCCGCGGCGCGCGCGGCAGTGGTGGCGTTCGCCGCGGCGTTCGAGCGGCTGCGGCGTAGCGCCGAGGCGCAAGGATACACGGTGACGCTCCGGCTCATTGGGCGCACGGACCCCACGGGCACCGAGGCGCGGAATCAGGATCTCAGCCAGCGGCGCGTGGATGCCGTGCGGGCCGAGCTCGCGCCGCTCGGCGTGCGAGCTCTCGCGGCCGCGGACGCGCTCGCCTCGTCGAGCCCTCTGCCGGGTCGCGATGAGGCCGAGCGCGCGCGGCTCAACCGCAGCGTGTCCTTCAGTGTCGAGGCGCGCGCGGAGCGGCGCGCGGGGAGCGGGAGCCAGTGATTCAGAAAAAGGTATGCATGGTCGGGGTGGCCGGTGTGGGGAAGACGAGCCTCGTGCAGCAGTTCGTGCACTCGCTCTTCTCGGAGAAATACCACAGCACTGTCGGCGTGAAGATCGACCGCAAGATCGTCGAGGTGGATGGTGCGCCGGTGAACCTCCTGCTGTGGGACATCGAGGGGCGCACCCCCGAGCAGGAGCTGACGGCCGCCTATATCCGCGGCGCGCACGGAGTGCTCTACGTGACCGACGGGACGCGGCGCGAGACGTTCGATCAGCTTCGCGACATCGAGGAGCTGGTGCGCTCGACGGTCGGCGAGGTGCCGTCCCTCGTCGCGCTCAACAAGACGGATCTGACCGACCGGTGGATGCTGACGAAGCACGACGAGACGCTGCTGGAAGAGAGGGGGATGCACCGGGTGCGGACGAGTGCGAAGAGTGGCGATGGCGTCGAGGATGCCTTCCGCTGGCTCGCGGACGCGACGCTCCGCGCCGGGGCGAAGCGCCAGTGAGCGGCGCCGAGCAGGGGCGCATCGACTGCTACGGCCTCTCGCACGTGGGGAAGGTCCGGCAGACGAACGAGGACCACTTCGCCATCATGACGCTGCACAAGTCCGTGCGCCTGCTGCACACGAACCTCGAGGACGTCGGCGTGATGAGCCGTCTGACGCGCCCGGAAGCGCACGTCTTCGTCGCCGCCGATGGCGTCGGCGGCGTGGCCGGGGGGCACGCTGCGAGCGACCTCACCGTGCGCTCGGTGGTGGAGTACGTGGCCGAGGCGGTGAGCTGCTATCACGGTTCCGACGCCGAGGAGCACGCGTTCGTGGATCAGCTCACGGCGTCGGTGGACCGGGCGCATCAGCGCCTCAAGGACACCTTCGGCCGCGGCGAGCGTGGGCCCGCGACCACGCTCACGATGGTGACGCTCCTCTGGCCGCGCGCGTACGTCGCGCACGTCGGGGACAGCCGCGGCTACTACATGCGCCGCGGCCGGCTGCGGCAGTTCACGGCGGACCAGACGATCGGCGACATGGCCGTGGACAAGGGGACGGTGACCGAGCAGCAGGCACGGAAGATGGGGCTGTACAACATCCTCGCCAGCGCCGTCGGCGGCGAGATGGTGCCGGCTGTGGGGCTCCTCGATCTGGAGCCGGAGGATGTGCTCCTCCTCTGCACCGACGGCCTCACCAAGCACGTACCCGACGACCGCATCGCCCATCTCCTCGAATCGGCCCCGAGCGCGGAGGAGGCGTGCCGGGCGCTCGTCGACGATGCGCTGGAGCAGGGGGGGACGGACAACGTCACGGTGCTCGTGGCACGGATGAGCGTGGCGGGGCGCTAGCTCGACCTCATCGGGGCAGGTGTCGGGGCTGCCTCCGCGGGCGGTGCCGGCATCGTCAGTCGTCCGTCCTCAACGCCTCGATCGGTTGCACCCGGAGCGCGCGCCGGGTCGGCACGATGCAGGCGAGCAGGCAGATGCACAGCATACCCACCAGGTACGCCGCGATCATCGCGACGTGCTCCATCGGCACGCCGCCCGACGAGGCGGCGGACACCAGGGCCGCGATGAGAGCTCCTCCCACGACGATGCCGAGCGTCACCTGGATGAGCGGACGCTTGAGAATCGCGACAACCACCCGTCGCGGGTTGCCACCGAGCGCGACACGAATGCCGATCTCGCGCGTGCGGCGCGCGACGGTGAACGCCATCACCGAGTAGATGCCGGCGAGCGACAGCGTGAGCGCGATCCCGCTCACCACCAGGAGCAGCCGCGTCCAGTACGCATAGAATTGCAGCTCCGCGTCGTTGACGCGCGCGAGCGGCATGAAGTCGTGCAGCCGCAGCGTCGGATCCGCCGCCGTGGCGATGGCGCGTAGCGTCGGCACGAACGCGGCCGGGTCGCCGCGCACCTGCACGGCCATCTCGGCCGGGTAGGCGCCGCCGGGCGGCACTGGCAGGTAGATCCCTGCGCGCTTCGGGTCGTGCCCGTCCACCGTCATGCCCATGTCCTGCACCACGCCCACGATGTCGTACCACGGCGCCAGCGTCTTCGCGCGCTCGGTGACTTCGTGCTCCTCGAACCGGATGAATCGAACCCGCCGGCCAACGGGATTTCGGTTTCCGAGGACCAGTTTGACGAACGACTGATTCACGATGACCGGGCCACCGCGCGCGTCGGCGGTGGCGGGGTCGCCCCGGCCGGCCTCGTGCTCGCTCGAGGTGAACGCGCGCCCCCCGAGGATCGGCGCGTGAAACACGTCGAAGAAGGTGGGGCCCACGGCGGCCGTGCTCACGCGGTATCCAGGCCACTCCGGATGGAGCGGCGTGGCGCCGCCGGCATCCACCTCGATGAGACGGTGCGGGTGGTACATGCGCGGCAGCCGGTCGGCGAAGGTGATGCCCGCCACCGCCGGATCCGCGAGCAGACGGCGCTCGAGGTCCTCGTACGTGGCCCTGAAGCGCGAGGCGAACGCCGCCCGCGACGTATCCATCACCGCGCCGGACTCGTTCTCGCGATCCATCTCGAGGTGGACGGTGAGATACTGCTCGTCGGGGAATCCGACGTCTACCGACCGGATGTAGACGGCGTCGCGCCGCACCATGTAGGTCGCCAGCGGGAACGCGACGGTGACGGCGATCTGTATCACGATGACCGCGGTCCAGACGCCGCCGAATTGGAGGCCGCCGCCGCCGGCCGTCGTTCGCCTGAGGCGCTCGCCCATGCCGCGCGTCACCTTGAGACCGGGCACGACGCCGGCGATGCACGCGCCGAATACCGTGAGCAGCAGGGCGTACAGCACGGTGAGCGGCGACAGGCCGTCGTGGAACCAGAACGGCAGCTTCCCCCCGTCCAGGATCTCTCCTTCGACGACGCGCACCACCCACAGGAGGCCGAGCTGCACGGCGCCCAACCCGACGATCGCCGCCAGGCCGCCGAGTACCAGGGCCTCGGCGAAGAGCTGCGTGATGATCCGGCCGCGGCTCGCGCCGAGCGCGCTGCGCACGACGAGCTCGCTCTCACGGGTGGCCGCCCGTGCGAACATGAGTAGCGCGACATTGGCGCAGACCAGCATCACGAAGAGCACGAGCGGCACGTTCACCGACAGCGCCGCCGCCATCCTCCATCCCGAGAGGTCGAAGATCAACCGGGAGTACGGAATCACCTGGGGGCGCAGGTGCTCATGGGTCGCGCGGAGATCGGCCGATGCGCGCGTGCCGACCGTCGTCAGCTCGGCCTGAGCCTCCGAGATCGTGGCGCCCGGCGCGAGGCGCCCGAACACCTGGAGGCCCGGGCCCTCGCGAGGCGCGTAGACGCCGTCGGTCAGCCGGAGCGGGATCCAGAGATTATCGCTGATCGGGAAAGCGTAGCGCTTCGGCATGACCCCGATGATCGTCGTCTGGACGTTGCCGAGGCGGACGCTCCGTCCGACGACGCTCCGGTCACCGCCGAAGCGCGCGTGCCAGAGGTCATACCCGATGAGAACGACGGACGGTGCATCCGGCCGCTCGTCGCTCTCGACGAACGAGCGGCCGAGGAGCGGAGGCACACCAGTCATGCCGAACGCCGAGGCGCTGATCTCGGCTATGTTGGCGGGCTCGCCGCCGCGTCCGTCGCCGGTGATCAGGTTGCGCTTGATGGCGCGAAAGGCGCCGAGCTGCCTGACCGTCTTCAGCTCCGTGCGCCACGTGAGGAAGTCGTGGGCGACGCGCGCTTCCGGGCGATTGGCCGCCGCGTCCCAGGTCCGTATGCCGACGATCCGGTCGCCGTCATGGAACGGCAGTGTCGGGCGGACGAGCCGGGTCGTGAGCTCGAAGGTGCCGGCGCCCACCCAAATGGCGAACGCCATCGCGAGGCCGCCCACGAGGGTGAGGCCGGGATACCGGGCCAGCATCCGAAACCCGAGCTTGAAGTCCAGCCACGATACACGCATCTGGTCGAAGCGCCGCAGCCCGCGGGACGCGCGGCCTTCGTCGCGGTAGCGGTCAGGGCTCCCGAACTCGAGACGCGCCTGGCGTGCCGCGGCGGCGGGGGAGAGGCCCGCGCGCATGAGGTCGTCCTCGCGCAGCGCGAGGTGGGCGCGGAACTCTTCCTGCATGTCCGCGTCGATGTCGGACGTGTGCCGGACGCCATGCCAGGCAGAGCGTGCGCGCGCGATGAGACCTGCGAGCATCAGCCCTCCTGCGGCGTCGCCGAGAGCGCCCGGGCGATCGCCGCGACCGACCGGTTCCAGCTCATCGTCTCCTCGCCGAACCGCTTTCGGCCGGCCGCCGTGAGGCGATAATACTTGGCCTTCCGGTTGTTCTCGGAGGTGCCCCACTCGCTGGCGATCAATCCCTGGTGCTCGAGGCGATAGAGCGCCGGGTAGAGGGCGCCCTGCTGGATCTGCAGGGCGCCGCCCGAGATCTGCTCGATCCGGAGCAGCACGCCGTAGCCGTGCAGCTTCCCTAGCGAGACGGCCTTGAGGATGAGCAGGTCGAGGGTGCCGGGGAGGACGCCTGCCTGATCGGTCACCTGTGTCTCCTATGTCGCTTAGGAGAAGCCTATGCGGCCTCTCCTAAGCTGTCAAGGAGAGCATTCCTGCGCGCCAGCAGGCGGAGCGAGTCGCGGCGTTCCTAGCGCGAATCGGGGATCCGCTCCGAGAAGCCATCGCCGACGTACATCCGCACCACCCGCCCGTTCTCCTCGACGAAACGGACCACTTCACCGACGGCACCACCGCCAGTGCGGGCCCCGAGCCGGAAGCGGCCGCCGCCGAGGGGTTCCAGCGTACTCGGATTGTCGAGCGTCGTGGCATTCGGCGTGAGCATCACGAGGCGTTCGTGGAGCAGCACGATCTGCGCGTCGCCACCCCGCGAGCGATAGAGTCCGGCAAACCGCGCCCATTGCGGATCCCACGCCAGCAGCGTCGGCTTCGCCACCGAGGCCTTCGCGGCGGCCTCGCCCACGGAGCTCATCAGCTGCAGCGCAATCGCGTTGGGGTCGGAGTCCCCTGCGTTCGTCAACACGATCACCCCGACCTTCGCGTCGAGATTGATGAGCGTCTGCGTCGTGTAGCCAGGATACCCGCCGCCGTGGCCCACGTACGTCTTGTCACCTACACGCGTGACCGAGAAACCGATGGCATTCCCGGACGTCCACGTATTCTCCAGGGAGCGCACGCGATGCATCTCGCGCAGCGACGCGGTGCTGAGGATCTGGGCGCCGCCCATGGGGCCGTGACGAAACTGGGCCGACACGAACCTGGCCATGTCACCCACGGTCGACGTGATCCCCGTCGCCGCCGCCATGCCGCGCGCGTCCACGAAGGGGAAGCGTTCGCGCGACCCATCGGGCATTCGCCGTCCGTATCCCTTCGCGAGCCCCGGCACGTCGGTGTCGACGCTGGACGACGCCATGCCGAGCGGATCGAAGATGTGACGCTGCACGTAGTCGGCCCACCGCTCGCCACTGACCTTCTCCACCACCATGCCGGCCACGCTATACGCCAAGTTGGAGTACTTCCATCTGACCTGCGGCGCGTACGGCGCTTCGCGCGCGGGCATCAGCGCACGCAGCTGGTCGGCGGTCGGAAAGTTGTACGTGGTCCAGTGATCGCCCGCCTCGCGCGGCAGCCCCGAGGCATGCGTGAGCAGCTGCTCGATGGTGATGGGGCCGTCGTCCTCACCGGCCGGCTTCACCTGAAACCACGGAAGGTACTGCGCAACCCGATCGTCGAGCCGAACCTTGTTGCGCTCACGCAACTGCATGACTGCCGTCGCCGTGAACAGCTTGCTGTGCGACGCCATGCGGAACTTCACATCGGGCGTCATGGGGACCTTGCGTTCCACGTCCGCGTAGCCGAAGCCCTGCGCCCACACCAGCTGCTGGTCGGCCACCACGCCAACTACGACGCCGGGCAGTCCCCGATACGCCCGCTGCCCTTCCATCCACGCCGAGAAGAGCCGCTCGGCACCCACCACCTCGGCGTTCGCGGTGACGGGCGATGGGGTGGCTTGGGCGCCGACGTTCACCGTGGATCCAACGGCGCCTGCGATGAGCAGCGCCGCGGTCGCGATCGATCGAATGCGCCAGGTCATGGACGTCCAGTGAGAGAGAGGAATGCGTGTCGCTATCAGGCAGGCACGCGCGGCTGCCGCGTCGCAACGTACTGCGGACGGCCTAGCGCTGTCGCATCAGCCGCGAGCGCACCCAACCGAATGGCGCCGTAGGCGCCGCGTACCGCAGCGCGCTTGGGATCTGGCCTCACTTTCGTTGACACTGAGGTTCTACGCCGCGTCTCGCTCGAAGGCAAGTGGCGTCCTTGCGCCACTTCGACAGCATGAACGAACGTGAACGGGCGGATCGCCAGCGCGGCGGCGACGGTCTGCACCCGCACCCCCGGCTGCTACAGCTCAGCTGCGACGGCGCGTGCGAGGTCGCTACTCGCGCGATGATGCCCGCGCGCCGTCGTCGACTGCAGCGCCTCGTTCGGCGGCCGACGCGGACGGGACACGGGCCGCGTCCGCCGCCCGGACGGCTGCGGCCTTCCGCGCGACGTACGCGGCAAACTCCTCCGGGCTCATGCTCGCCGTCTCCTCGTACATCGCGTCGAGCACCGAGGTGTCGAGATGGATGTGCTGGCGCCGCATGCCAGAAACCTACACCCGGCGAGTGTGTCCGCCGAACGCGCATTGGGCCGCCCAGTCTAATACCGCGCGGCCTGCACCGTGTGCAGCATGGCCCGACGCTGCCGGGCCGACAATCGCGCGGCGAAGTGCAAGCACCCTTTGGCTCTGCGAGATCCGACGCCAGTCGCTGCCCTCGGCGGAGTCCTGCACCGGGCGCCGCTCACCCCATTCCCAGCGACCCGGTGGCGGCCGCTCCCGCGAGCGAGGTGACGGGACGGCGTCGTTGCGGCATGTCGTCGGTGGTCGTACCATTGGCCCCGTCTGCCCGCGTCTCTACCGCCGCATGATGGTTGCCCCCGTTCGCCACGTCAGCGAGGCGCTTCGATGCCCCGTCGCCACTCCGCCCGTCGATGCGCCGGCGTCTGTGTCGCGCTGCTGCGCTCCACTGGCGACGCTCGGCAAGCAGCCACGTGACCATCCGCCACGTTCCCACCACGCCGTTCGCCGACCAGGTGCCGGGGACGTCGGGGCTCAGGAAGAAAGTCGGCGTCTTCCAGGCGCCGCATTACCTGGAGAACTTCATCCAGGCGATCTTCGACGCCGTGGCACTCCCCGAGGGGAGCACGCTCGTCGTCGGCGGCGATGGGCGCTACTTCAACCGCGAGGCGATCCAAACGATCCTGCGGATGGCCGCCGCCAACGGCGTCGCGCGCATCCTCGTCGGGCGCGGCGGCATCCTCTCGACGCCCGCCGCCTCGTGCGTGATCCGCGCGCGGGGTGCGGCGGGCGGCATCATCCTCTCCGCCAGCCACAACCCCGGCGGGCCGCAGGGCGACTTCGGCGTCAAGTACAACATCGAGAACGGCGGCCCCGCACCGGAGAAGGTGACGGCCGCCATCGCCGCGCGGGCGCGCGCGCTTCGCGAGTACTGCACCCTCGACACCGCCGACATCGCGCTCGACCAGATCGGCCACACCACGCTCGGCGACTCGGCGCTCGGTGGGATGACGGTCGAGGTGATCGATCCGGTCGCCGACTACGCCGAACTGATGGAGCGGCTCTTCGACTTCGAGGCCATCCGCGCGCTGCTCGGCGGCGGCACGTTCCGCATGCGCTTCGACGCGATGCACGCGGTCACCGGTCCGTACGCCACGGAGATATTAGAGCGGCGGCTCGGCGCGCCCGCGGGCACGGTGATCAACGGCGAGCCGCTCCCCGACTTCGGTGGCGGCCACCCCGACCCGAACCTCACCTACGCGCACGAGCTCGTGGAGGAGATGTTCGGGCCCGACGCCCCCGACTTCGGCGCCGCTTCCGATGGCGACGGCGACCGGAACATGATCCTCGGCCGCCGCTTCTTCGTCACTCCGTCCGACAGCCTCGCCATCCTCACGGCGAACGCCACCGTCGCCCCCGCCTACGCGCGCGGGCTCGCCGGCGTCGCACGCTCGATGCCGACGAGCATGGCCGTAGATCATGTCGCCCGCGCGCTCGGCATTCCGTGTTACGAGACCCCCACGGGGTGGAAGTTCTTCGGCAACCTCATGGACGCCGAACGGGTGACGCTCTGCGGGGAGGAGAGCTTCGGCACCGGGTCGAGCCACGTGCGCGAGAAGGACGGGCTGTGGGCGGTGCTCTTCTGGCTCAACCTGCTCGCGGCGCGGCGGCAGCCGGTGGAGGCGATCGTGCGCGCGGGTTGGGCCCGCTTCGGCCGTAACTTTTACACGCGGCACGATTACGAGGAGGTGGACGCCGAGTCGGCGCGCGGCGTGATGACGTGCCTGCGGGAGCGGCTTGCCACGCTCCCGGGCACCCTCGTCGCCGGCGACCAGGTGACGCTTGCCGACGACTTCGCCTACCACGACCCGGTGGACGGGAGCGTGAGCGCGGGCCAGGGGCTCCGCATCCTCTTCGCGTCGGGCGCGCGCATCGTCCTTCGCTTGTCCGGCACCGGCACTGCCGGCGCCACGCTCCGCCTCTACGTCGAGGGGTACGAGCCCGACCCGGCGCGGCAGGACCGCGACCCACAGAACGCGCTCGCCCCCCTCATCTCGGCCGCGCTCGAGCTCTCGGAGCTGCGCGAGCGGACGGGTCGCAGCGCGCCGACGGTCATCACGTAAAGTCGGGTAGCGCTCGGATAGAGCGCGTATGGGCATCGCGCCGGCGCGCACCGGGTAGGTGGTGTAGCTCTTGCGGAGATCATGCGCTTCGTGGTCCCGACCTTTCCCCGCCGGCCGCGCGCGGAGCCCCGGCCGGCGCGCGCGGGCCCTCCAGCGAAACCGTCCGACATCATCGCCGGCCCGATCCGCGGCGAGCTCCTCGGCGCCGACCGGCTCGCCGGCCGGGCGCGTGGGCTCGCCCACGAGCAGCGCGTGGCGCAGCCCGGCGACCGTCGTCGCATTGCGCCGTTGCTCGAACGCCTCGATGAGACGCGGGGCATCCTCGACCGTGCGCACGAGCGCCTCGCGGCCGCCGCCGAGCGTGACCTCGCTGTGGGGCCGGCGGCCGAGTGGCTGCTCGACAACTACCACGTGGTGGACGAGCACCTCCGCGAGGTACGTGAGAGTCTGCCGCGCGGCTACTACCGCGAGCTGCCGCAGCTCGCTTCCGGCCCGCTCGCCGGCTACCCGCGCGTCTACGAGATCGCCATCACGCTCATCTCGCACACGGAAGCGCGCATCGACCTCGAGCAGGTCGAGCTCGTGGTCGGCGCGTTTCAGGAGGTGCGCGCGCTCTCCATCGGCGAGCTGTGGGCGCTGCCGGCGATGCTCCGGCTCGGGCTCATCGAGAGCGTGCGGCGCATGGCGCTGCGCACCGTGGCGCGGCTCAGCGAGGTGGAGGAAGCCGACCGCTGGGCGGCGCGATTGCACGATGCCATGGGGCGCGATGCCGACGCGCTGAGCGACGCGCTCAACGCGCTGGTGGCATCGCCACCCGTGCTCGGCGCGGCGTTCGTGTCGCGGTTTCTCCAGCAGCTCCGCGCCACCGACAGTCCGTTCACGCCGCTCGCCTGGATCGAGCAGTGGATCGCCGAAGACGCGATGAGCGCCGAGGAAGCGTCGTCGCGCGCGGCGCGCCGGCTCGCGCAGACGCAGGTGGCGATGGCGAACAGCATCATGAGCCTGCGCGCGGTCGGCCGCATGGACTGGCCCCGCTTCATCGAGCGCTCGAGCCGCCTCGAGGCCGTGCTCCGCGGGGATCCGGCCGGTCACTACCCGCGCATGACGTTCGGGACGCGCGACCATTACCGCCACGTCGTGGAGGGCATCGCAAAGCGGACGGGGGAGGACGAAGTCGTGGTCGCGATGCGGGCGGTGGCGCTCGCGCGTGCGGCCGCGAGTGAGGGAGCGAGTGAGACGACCGACACGCGGCGCGCGCACGTGGGGTTCTACCTGGTGGCCGACGGGCGCGTGACGCTGGAGCGCGCGATGGGGTACCGGCCGGGCCCGCGTGAGTGGGTACACCGCTGGGTGCTCCGCCATCCGAACATCGTCTTCGTGGGCGGCATCCTCGCGAGTACGCTCGCCACGCTCGCTGCCGTGCTCTGGCTCGGCGGCCCGGCGGCCCGCGCGGCGTGGCCCGCGGTGCTGCTCGTCGCGCTCATTCCGGCGAGTGAGATCGCCGCGCGCGCGGTGAACCAGCTCGTCACCGCGTTCCTGCCGCCGCGGACGCTCCCGAAGCTCGACTTCGGCGCGCGCGGTGCGGACGGCGGTATCCCGGCCGAGTACCGCACGGCTGTCGTGGTCCCCACGCTCTTCGGGAGCGTGCGCGCGGTGGAGGAGGCGCTCGAGCACCTCGAGGTCCAGTTCCTCGCCAATCGCGAGGCCGAGCTCCGCTTCGCCCTGCTCACCGATTTCATCGACGCGGGCGCCGAGTCGGCGCCCGGGGATGACGCGATCATCGCCGCGGCGGCGGCGGGCGTGCGCGCGCTGAACGCGCGCTACGGAGACAGCGACGGCGACGGCGGCGAGGATCCGTTCTACCTCTTCCACCGTCCGCGCCGGCTGAACCCGCGGCAGGGCGTGTGGATGGGGTGGGAGCGCAAGCGCGGGAAGCTCGGCGAATTCAACCGGTTCCTGCGCGGGGACGCCAGCGCGGAGCGCGCGTTCTCGGCGATCGTGGGCGACGTGCGCGGGCTCCGCGGCGTGCGCTACGTCATCACGCTCGACAGCGATACGATGCTCCCGCCCGGCGCCGCGGCGCTCCTCATCGGCACGCTCGCGCATCCGC
>JBBJNN010000108.1:0-17185 GCA_037720885.1 Gemmatimonadaceae bacterium
CCGGTGGGGAGTGGTGTGGGCGCGGTCACGCCGTCCACACACCGCGCTCCGTGTAGAAGCGGACGGCGCCCGGGTGGAACGGCACCGGGGAGCCGGTGCTCGCCGTCTCGGGGCGCAGCTCGCGGGCGGCCGGGTGAATGGCCTCGAGGTCGGCGCGGTAGTCGAAGAGCGCGCGCGTGATCTCGTAGGCGAGGGCGTCGCTCATGCGCTCATCGACCACGAGTAGCGTGGTCGTGCCGGTCGTGGGGACATCGCCCGGAACGCCCGGGTACGTGCGGGCCGGGATCACCGCGCGCCGGTAGAGCCCGGAGCCGTGCATACCCTGGAGTGCGGGGAGCGCGTCGTCGTTCGGGATGAGCCGCATGCGCCGACCGGGCGTGTTCGCGACGTCGAGGATCGGGCCGGCGGGAATGCCGCTACTCCAGAAGAAGGCGTCGATCTTCCCGTCCTTGAGCGCCTCGGCGGCCGCGGCGACGCCGAGCCCCTGACGCCGGATGTCGCGCGCGGGGTCGAGGCCGGCGGCGCGCAGGATACGGAGCGCCATGTCCTCCGTACCGCTTCCCTGCCCGCCCACGGCGACCGTCTTGCCGCGCAGGTCGGCGACACGCGCGATGCGCGAGCCGTCGAAGGTGACGACGTGCGTGTACTGGACGAAGAGCGACGCGATGGCGTTCGCCGGCACGCGCGCCGTGCGCGCGAAGGCGCCGGCGCCGCGGTACGCGTCGTCGAGCGTGGGAGCGAGGGTGAGTGCGAGATCGGCACGACCGTCGCGCACGAACTTGAGGTTGTCCACGGATGCCGACGTCACCTCGGCGGTCGCGTCCACACTGCGGACGTGGGCGCTGATCACCTTCGCGATGCCGCCGGCGTAGAGGTAGTAGACGCCGCCCGCGGGCCCGCTGGCGACCGAGAGGTGCTGCTTCGCACCGTGCTTCCGCGCATACTCGCGCGGGTCGCAGCCGGCGAGGGTGGGGATCGCGAGGAGGCCGCCACCGGCGCCTGCCACTCGTCGCGCGAGGGCGCCGAGGAAGGCGCGCCGGGCGAGTGGGCGGGGCACGCCCGCGTGCGGCGACCCCGTCGCGTGCGGCGACCCCGTCGCGTGCGGCGACCCCGTGGGCATGGTCAACCTCCGGAGGCGGGGGATGGGGGAGGGCGCGCCCGGCGTCGGTGGCCATGGCGCGGAGCGATCGTACGACGCTCGGGCGCGGTGGGCAAAGCTCCGAGGGGCCTCGCCCGCTCCGATCTGCCGGCGCCCTCGCGGTAATGGCGCAAGTTGAGGTGTTACAAAGGGCACCAAGTCTCGACTCGGCGCCCTGAAGAATTGCGGGGGTGGGTCTAACTCTACTCCTCTCCGTGCCCCCCCGGTAGCAACCCCGACAATACGGTGCTCTCTAAGTATTTCTTGATTCTGTCTTGGTTGCCCTCGAAGGCCGAGAAGTTCTTGTCCGCGACATCCGTAAACCGGGCAAGCACCTTCCGTGAAATCTCCTCTTGTTCTTGGAAGATGCCTATGGTGCGGTGCTTATAGTCCCATTTTTCGAACTGGTGAAGCGTGATCGTAGCGTCCTTCACCTTATCGTCCGTCTGAAGCGCGAAGACGAATATCGGCCCGTCTCCGTTTGCCCGTAGCATCCAATCGACCGGATAGTGCGCTGCCGGATCACGCTCGGGCTCGTGCCACTTGTGCACACGCAAGGGAGGCGGAATCACATCCTCGATAAAGGTGCGAACATCTTGCAAGAACGTCGCGCGCACCTGCTCTCTAGTCAGCAGGGCCACGTCAGAAATTCGCAGAATCGCCTGCACCAAGCTGTAAAGTGCGTCCCCGTACTGTTCTTGCTCGACGTGGGCCACCAGCTCGCCGTTCCGGTCTTCGACCCCTCCAGCGTTGAGGGCGTTTTCGATGATTTTCTGGCGCCCCTCTGCCTGTATCGCACGGTCGTCAAGCCGATAGCTTAACCGCAAATAGGTGTTGCCTTCATCGGACAGCATCCACTGGCGGTCTTCGCCACGCAGCACAACAGACAGGCGGTCCCCGTCATCGAAGCTGAACGGGGTGAAGACACGGAACCGCCCCGCGCCTTCACGAAGAAGGCGCACGCCGCTACAAACCTTTGTCTCGAAGTCCCGTTCAATCTCCGCGATGCTGCTCATAGCAGCCCCCTATCGAGTAGCTCGAACTGCTCATTCTCGGGTGCAATGAAGTTGCAGTCCGCCATAAGGCAATCGAACGCGCCAGGCAGGTCTACGTATCGTGCAGTCACCTCCGCAAAATGCTCTTCGCTAAAGCCCGGGCGTTGGTACCGCTCGGTTGCACGGTGGATGTGATAGTCGTAGGGCAGTATTTATCGTTCCAGCGTGTTCTTGTGTTCGTGCGACTTCCCGTTGAAGCGGCGCAGCAGGAATGGCTTGGAATACCCTGGGGGCTCGACCGCCAAGATGACCGAGAAATCCAAGGCGTTCAGCTCCGCCTGGCGAAGCATGATGCGAAACTGATGCCCTTCACCCCCCCGCACTTCTAGATTGGCCCGCTTGTGCCTGTTGTCGATGACCAACGCGAGCCGTTGCCGATAGTTCGCCGGTAAGGGCTTCGGCTCTCGCACTAGGGCATCAATTTCCGGGTCGGTCAGGATGAGACTCATGACCGTACAAGTCGAAAACGTTGCATACCGAATATACACCGAAAACACAAGGAAGGGATGTTCATCGGCGACGCGGAATGTACGGGTTTTGGGCACCCCGCGCGCCCCTCGCGTGATCGGCGCTGGAGCTTCGCGTTCTACAATTGGTGCCGCCCGCACATGACGCTCACGAGGGAGCGCGGTGGGGACGGGAGGACCCCCGCAATGGCGACCGGGCTCGCGGCTCCGATATGTACGATTGACAACCTTCTGGACTGGAATTGTTATAGGGAGCCTGAGCCGCTACCCGCCCCCACATGCCCCTTGACGCCGCGCTCGGCGAACGGGTAAGCTGCACGCCGCGACGCCGGGCGCTCTCGTGTGGCCCCTCGTCGCCCCGGTCGCGTCGTGGCGTCCGTCGTTCCTCTCGTGCCTGTTTCTCCCGAGCCGCTCTCCGCGCCGACGCACGCTCCATGGCCGCCGACGATCCCCGAATCCTGGCCCTCCGCGAAGCCGTGCGCGTCGCGCCGGCTGACACCGGATTGCGCCGCCTCCTCGCCGAGTCGCTCGCGGAGCGAGGGTACCTCGTGGAGGCCGAGGCGGAGCTGCGGGAAGCGCTGCGGCTCGACCCGCGCGCGGCGGAGCTCAAGCTCGCCCTGGCCCACGTGTTCCACCGGAACGGCAAGGTGTCCGCGGCGCAGGTAGTCGTGGAGGATCTGATCGCTTCGTCGCCCCCACCCCCCGCGGCCGGCGACGCCGCACGCACGCTGGCGCAGGCGCGGCTGCTCAATGCCCGTATCCTCGCCGGGCTCCGCGAGACCGGGCGGGCCGTCGAGGAGTATCGCGCGGCGCAGCGGCTCGACCCGCAGGCCGCCGACCCGGATCTGGCCGACCGCCTCGGGCTCGGCGCACCCGTGCGCGGCACGGCGGAAGTGGTGGAGGGCCGCGTGCGCGCGGCCTCGGCCGCCGAGGCGCCGGCCGAGCGTGGGCGCACGACGGAGCGCCCGCGGGTGACGTTCGCGGACGTGGGTGGGATGGGCGACCTGAAGGAAGAGATCCAGCTCAAGATCGTGCATCCCCTCGCGCACCCGGACCTCTACCGCGCGTACGGCAAGCCGGTAGGCGGCGGGATCCTCATGTATGGGCCACCCGGCTGCGGCAAGACGCACATCGCCCGCGCCACCGCTGGCGAGATCTCCGCCTCCTTCATGGCCGTGGGCATCTCCGACGTGCTCGACATGTGGATCGGACAGAGCGAGCGGAAGCTCCACGAGCTCTTCGAGCAGGCGCGCCGCGATGCGCCGTGCGTCCTCTTCTTCGACGAAGTGGACGCGCTGGCGGCCAGCCGGAGCGACCTCCGGGCGAGCGCGGGACGCCAGCTCATCAACCAGTTCCTCGCGGAGCTCGACGGAGTGCAGGCGTCGAACGACGGCGTCCTGATCATGGCGGCGACGAACGCGCCGTGGCACCTCGACAACGCCTTCCGCCGGCCGGGCCGGTTCGATCGCATCCTCTTCGTCCCGCCGCCCGACGCACCGGCGCGCGCGGCCATCCTGCGCATCCTCCTGCGCGGGAAGCCGACCGAGCCGATCGCGTTCGACGACGTCGCCAAGAAGACGGACGCTTTCTCCGGCGCGGACCTCAAGGGCGCGGTGGATCTGGCGGTCGAGCGGAAGCTCGCGGAGGCGATCCGGCGTGGTACGCCGACACCGATCACGACGCGCGATCTGGCGGCGGCGGTGAAGGACGTGCGCGCGACCACGAAGGAGTGGTTCTCCACCGCCCGCAACTACGCGCTCTACGCCAACCAGGGCGGCTTCTACGACGCGGTCGCCGCGTACCTGAAGCTCGAGTGAGACCCGTGGCGTGAGCGGCGTCCATCAGCAGCGGGCGTTCGTCCTCTTCGAGCAGCGGCGCTACGATCACGCGGCGCGGGAGCTCCGACAGGCGGCCGCCGATGATCCGGGCGACGCGTTCGTCCGTGCGCTCCTCGCGCTCTGCCTCTCCGAGCAGGAGCAGTTCGGCGACGCCATGCGGGAGGCCGACGAGGCGGTGCGCCTGGACCCCGAGATGCCGTTCGCGCACTACGCACGGGCGAGCGTGCTGGCGGACCGCGACAAGCTCTCCGACGCGTCCCGCGCCGTGGACGAGGCGATCCGTCTCGATCCGGAGCACGCGGATTTCCACGCGCTCCGCGCGCGCGTGCTCTACGCGCAGGAGCGCTGGGCGAGTGCGCTCGCCGCCGCCGAGGCGGGGCTGGCGCTCGACGCGGAGCACACGGGGAGCACGAACCTCCGCGGGCTCGCGCTCCGCCAGCTCGGCCGCGCCGACGAGGCGCACGCCACCCTTGATGGAGCGCTCGAGCGCGATCCCGAGAACGCGTTCGCCCACGCGAGCCGCGGGTGGCTGATGCTGGAGCGGCGCGACCACGCGAAGGCGATGGAGCACTTCGCCGAGGCGCTACGCCTCGAGCCGGGGCTGGGTTTCGCGCGCGAGGGACTCGTGACGGCGCTCAAGGCGCGCTACGCCGTCTACGGCGTGATGCTTCGCTACTTCCTCTGGATGTCGAAGCTCGACCGCCGCACGCGCATGTTCGTGGTGTTGGGCGGCGTGTTCGCGTCGCGGCTCCTGCGCTCGCTCGCGAAGGACACGCCCGCACTCCGGCCGATCGTATGGCCCCTTCTCGGTGCCTACTTCCTGTTCGTGCTCCTCAGCTGGACCGCGGATCCGCTCTTCAACCTGCTCCTCCGCTTCAACCGCTACGGGCGCCGAGCACTCACGCGCGACGAGACGGTGGCGTCGAACTGGGTGGGGCTCGCGATCGCCGGCGCGGCGACGCTCGGGCTGGCGGCGCTCGCGTTCCGGAGCAGCGCCTTCGCCGTAGGCGCCGCCGGGTGCCTGCTGCTGCTCCTCCCGCTCGGCGGCGTCTTCCACACGCGGCGCGGCTGGCCGCGGCGCGTGATGGCCGTCTACACGGCGGTCGCCGCCGCCGCGGGCGCGCTCGGCCTCGCGCTCTGGCTGGCCGCGCCGGCGAGCGCCGACGTGCCGGCCGGCGCTCTGACGCTCCTCGTCATCTTCTTTGGCGGCGCCGTGCTCTCCGGGTGGGTCGCGAACGGGTTGGCGCTGGCGAGGCGGTAGTCCGCCGCGGGGCATACGTCGTCTCGCTCGCGTTCACCGCAATTCGACCTTGGTAAAGATCTCGAGCATTGTGCCCTCCGAGGGAGGTTGCAGGACGTTCTGTGACGCAAACGCCTGCGCCTGAGGATACTCCGTGGCGCGAATGCGCTCGGCGGCTTTCGCGAGATCGTAGGGGGTATGCCGGAGCTGCACATCGGGGCCGAGGGAGAGCCAGTAGGCACCAGGCTCCCCGAACGGCATTCCCACGCTGCCAGCGTTCACGACGCGAACCCGTCCGATCGTTCGGTCGAACTGCATGTGGGTATGACCGCAGATGACGAGCGGGACGTCGAGCCCCTCGAACACTGGCACGAGGCGGTCGTCTGGGGTGAGCCGGGTAAATATCTCGGTGTCGTTTCGCGGGGTCGCGTGGCAGAACAACACCTCGCCAAGCCCGGGAATCTCGACACGAAGGGTACTGGGCCAGCTCGCTAACTCGCGTTCGTGTTCGGGAAGAAGCTGCCCCGCGTTCCAGCGCATGGCTTCTCGAAACTGTTCCGGGACAGTGCCTGTCGGCGCCAGCACCTCACGGTCGCCATTGCCGTGGATGAACTGGACTGGAAGGTCGAGGTCCAGCAGACACGCGAGTGTTTCACGCGGCATCGGGCCCGGCACCACATCGCCCCCGACGACGACATGATCTACCCCTGCTTGATGAACGTCGTGGAGCACCGCCTCGAGTGCGGGGAGGTTTCCATGAATGTCATAGAGTGCCGCGACCCGCATAATAGAGCTTCCTCTCTCGAGAGAATCGATTGGCCGGCGAACGCGCACGGAAATTAGCGGCCTGAGCGCGCTCTACGGGACCGGCAGCACCACCTCCCCGCCCGGCTCGAGCCGCACGCGCGCGCCGGTCGAACCGGTCTGCATCAGCAGCCGGCCGAGCCCCGGCATTCCGCGCACCGCCGAACCGTTCACGCCGGTGATCGCGGCACCCGCGCGCACGCCGGCCCGCGCCGCGGCGCTCCCCTCCCGTACGGCGCCCACGCGCACTGCGCCCTTGTCCGTCTCCTGGACCGTCACCCCCCACGCGCCGATGCTCGCCGGCACGCCGACCGGGCGCTCGCCCTCGCGGCCGAAGATCCCCTCGTAGCTCACACCTTCCGGGAGTTCCACCGGCTGCATGATGCGGAGCGGGCGCCCGTCGCCGACGACGCGCGATTCGTCCACCGCGACGAAGGCCGTGTACTGGCTCACCAGATGGTGGCGCACCGCCAGATCCGTGATCTCGCGCTCGATCTCCGCGCGCGCGCCCTCGCTCGCCGTGAGTAAATCGCCCGAGAGGTCCGCGATCTTCCCCCGCGCCCACGTCGGCGCCAGCGCGGCATGGTCCGCGCGCTCGGCCGGCAAGTCCACCGTGACGGGATAGCGCACCCGGCGCGTGCCGACGCGCCCGGTGACGTACGCCGTTCCGCGCGCGGGGCGATCGTAGCGGCCGATCACGTCGATGACCTGTCCGGCGAACAGGTCGCGCGGGCGGCCCGGGTAGACCTCACGCACCGGGAGCCCGTTCCAGTCGATGGCCACATCCACGAGAACGGGCGAGTCGATCGCGTCGAAGAGGCGCCCTACCGATTCGGCGGCGCCCGCAGAGTCGCGCGGGAGGATGATCTGCGACATGCCGCCACCGTGCTCGCCGATGCCATCGATCAGGTAGCGGTTGACGCTCGAGCCGATGCCGAAGCCGAAGAAGCGCGCGTCGCCACGCTCGTGCTTGAGGATGCCGAGGATCTCCTGGTCCTCGCCGACGTAGCCATCGGTGAGGAAGACGTACATCTGGAGGAACTCCGGGTCGTGGTGCGCAGTCATCGCGCGGCGGAGTCCGGCGATCATCTCAGTGCCGCCGCCGGCGCTCACAGAAGCGAGGAACCGCTTCGCCTCGGCAACGTTCGCCGGCGTGCCCTCGCGTGCGCGCTCCCAGAGTTGCGCGTTGCCGCCGGAGAAGTAGACAATGTTGAAGCGGTCGCCATCGCGGAGCCGGTCGAGCGTGCGGGTGATGAGGCCCTTCGAGATGTCGAGGGGCACGCCCGTCATGCTCCCTGACACGTCCATGATGAACGTGACCTCGCGCGGGGTCACCTGCGCGTCGCGCGGCGCGAGCGGCGGCTGCATGCTGAGGGAGAAGAACCCCGCGTCCCCCGAGCGATGCGCCAGCACGCCGAACTGCGTCTCGGTCCCGGCGGCGCGCCAGCGGAGCACGAAGTCGCGGTTGGGGATGGAGTCGCCGTCGGCGAGACGGAGCACGCGCCGGCTGGGCGCGGCGCTGTCCACCACGACGCGGTGTGTCGGCGTGGCGAGCCGTGTGATCGGCAGGCCGGCGTTGAGGCGGACGGTGAGCGCGATGTCGTGACCGCTTCGCTGACCCGGACGGAGCACGGGCGGGTTGTTCTCGGGACTCGGGATTCGGGATTCGGGACCTGGCCGTGGCGTAGTGCTCCGGATCGCGAGTCCAACTCTCCTGGCGGAGCCGAGTGCCGAGTCCCGAGTCCCGAGTCCCGCCGTCGTCGCCACCTGCCGCGACACGTAGCGCGGGCCGACGACCATCGGGAACATGTACGCGTACTCCCCGTGCTCGTAGGGGAGCCGCTCGAAGTAGGTGATGCGGATGGTGACCGAGCCCTTCGCCTCGATGTTCGCGACGCTCTGGGTGAAGATGTTCGGGCGCTCCTGTGTGAGGAGGCTCGCCGTCTGGCCCCGCGCGCGCGCGTCTCGGTAGATGCGCTCCGCCTCGTCGCGCGGGCGCACGACCCCGACGATCTTCCGACCGCCCACCTCCATCACGAAGTCGTTCACCGCCGCCATGCCCGGAAGCGGGAAGATGTAGACGGCCTCGATCGCCTCGTCGAACGGGTTGGCGTAGCGCTGCTCGACGACCGTGCGCGCGACGGGGCCGGAGATCTCCGCCTGCACGTCCGTGTGCCGGAGCGGGAATTCGCCGACGGTCTCGCCCTTCACGTTTCGCGCGCGCAGCGTGCCCTGGGTGGCGCGAGGCTCGGCCGGTGCCGCCGTCGGCCGCGCCTCATCCGTCCCTCCCAGCACGCCGGCCATCACGCGTGACTGCGCGGCGCCGCGCGGCGCGGCGAATGTGGGAGTGCGCGCCAGCTTCTCCGTACGCGCGCTTCCCGGCTCGGCGATCACGAGGAGCTCATCCGCGCTCATCGTCGCAGCGGACATCTCGCGCGCCGTGGCGTCCGCGTAGCCTGCATTGGCTGTCCGCGATACGGAGGGCCGGGACGTCGGCTGGCTGGCCGGCACGTTCGCCGGAGCGCTCGTCGCCCCACGCGCCGGTGATGCGGACGCGGAGTCGGACGTGGCGGCATGCTGGGCATCAACGCGGGCGCCGCCATCGCGCTCGGGGGCCGGGGCGGCCTGATCCACCTTGTTCGCGCAGGCGGCGACCGCGACGGCGAGCAGGCAGGGGCGAAGCGCGAAGCGCGCCGTGCGGCGTCGTGTCATACGGTCCTCCAATCGGCGTGGTCATCCATCGGGTTGCATGGAGAGACGCCGCCCACGCGCGGACTTGCACAGCAGCCGCCTCTACCGCACTCGCGCCAGCGCCTCCTTTACCTCGCCGCGCTTCTCCAGCCGGAGGGATGCGCCATACTCCTCGCGCGCGCGGGCCCGGTCGCCCTTCCGCTCGTGGACCATCCCGAGCCGGTAGTGCGCCGACGCGAGGGGCGGATTCCCTTCGCGGCGCGGTGCGTCGAGGTACGCACGCAGTGCGGCCTCCGCGCGCTCCAGCCGCTGCCCCGTCTCCGCGCCGAGCCGGCCGATCGCGTAGAGCGCCTTCGTGCTCGCCGGGTGCGCGGCGACCAGCTCCTCGAGGATCGCGAACGCCTTCTCCGTATCGCCCATTCGCCCGTAGAGCAAGCCGAGTCCGTACGCTGCGTCCGTGCTATCGGGGTAGGCGGCCATCGCCGCGCGATACGCCTGCTCGGCCGCGCCGAAGTCCTTGCGATCCTCCGCGATCCACGCGCTGGCCATGTGCCCCCCGAACGGACTCCGCGTCGCGACCTCGGCCGCGTGTGCGCGCGCCCGGTTCACGCTCCCGCCCACCATCCCTGGCGCCACGAGGTAGAACTGCACGAGCGCGAGCCGCGCGTCCACGTCATCCGTATCGAGTGCCACGGCGCGCTCCAGCTCCAGCTTGGCGCGCTTCGCCACGAATGGCGCCTTGAGCTTGCTCCCGCGCACCGCCTGCTGGCCGAGCGCGCGGCCGAGCCAGCTATGGTAGCGCGCGTTGCGGTCATCGAGCTTCGAGGCGCGCTCGAGCAGCCGTGCGGCGGCCTCGAAGTCGCCATCGAGCATCGCGATGCGGCCCAGGTAGAAGGGAGGGACGGGATCGTCCGGCCGCGCCGCGGCGTGTGCGGAGAGCGCCACTCTCGCCTCGCTGAAGCGGCCGGCCTCGAAGAGCCGCGCGCCATCTGTCGATCTGTCGGCAGACCCCTCGGCCGACCGCGCTGGCACCGTCTGCTGGGCGCGAACGGAGCTCGCGTCCCAGACTACCACGGCTGTGAGCGCGAGCAGCGACAGCGGGGAGCGCGACGCGCGGCGCCGGCGGATCATCGCGCGGCCGGCGCTACGGGTTGCTCGACCGCGCGAAGGTATCGCAGTCCTGCGGGCGTCCGTTCTGGAGGCCGCGCCGGAACCAGCTAGCCCGTTGCGCAGCCGAGCCGTGCGTGAAGCTCTCTGAGTTCACCGACCTGCCCGCGCCCTGCTGCATACGGTCATCGCCGACGGCCGCGGCGGCGGCCAGCCCTTCCTCGACGTCCCCAGTCTCGAGTGAGTCGGATGCGGCGTTTGCCCAGACGCCGGCGTAGCAGTCGGCCTGCAGCTCGAGTCGTACGGAGAGCGCGTTCGCGGCGTCGGGACGCTGGCGCTGCTCCTGCGTCACCTGCTGCGACGTACCGAGGAGGTTCTGCACGTGATGCCCCAGCTCGTGCGCGATCACGTACGCCTGCGCGAAGTCGCCCGGAGCGCCGAAGCGCCGGCGCAGCTCCTCGTAGAAGCCGAGGTCGATGTAGACGCGGCCATCGGCCGGACAGTAGAAGGGGCCCATCGCCGACTGCGCGACGCCGCATTCGGAGCGGACGGCATTCCGGAAGAGCACGAGTCGCGCGTCCTGGTACCGTGTGCCGACCGTGGGCAGGGTCTTCGCCCACATCGCCTGCACGTCGTTCAGCACGAAGGTCACGAAGTCGGCCAGCTTCGCCTCATCCGCCGTCTGCTGCGCGGGAGGCGCCTGCGCGCCAGGCACCGGCTCGGCGACCGTGCCGCCACCGCCACCGAGCAGCGAGAACAGGTCGGTCTTGAAGACGAAGCTGAGGACGAGCAGGACGAGGAGGCCGCCGCAGCCGAGGCGCCGCCCGCCCCCCAGCATGCCGCCGCCGCCACCGCCGCCGCCGAACATCCCGCCACCACCGCCGAACATGCCGCCGCCGCCCGCCCCACGCAGATCGTCCACGTTCCGGCGGGACCCACCAGGTGACCAGCGCATGTATCCTCCGTGTTCACACCACCCGCGCGGCCACTGATGGCCGCTCGCTCGGCGAGCAGGGCAAAAATGCGG
Organism: Gemmatimonadaceae bacterium; assembly: GCA_037720885.1. Taxonomy (GTDB): domain Bacteria; phylum Gemmatimonadota; class Gemmatimonadetes; order Gemmatimonadales; family Gemmatimonadaceae; genus JACMME01. Next base: position 11,368 of record JBBJNN010000108.1, read on the forward strand.
CCGTGGCGCCGGGAGCGGGAGCCGGCTGGCTCAGGGCCGATCTGTGGGCCTACATGTAGCCGTCGCGCCGCAGCGTCTCCAGCCCCCCGCCATCGTCCTTGTCCTGCGCGCGGCCCGAGCGCTCGGCAATGTTGCGGAACTTGCCGCTCCGCAGCTCGACGATGATCTCCGCCACGTTCCGTGCGTCCGATTCCACTGCCTTCGTGCACGTGCCGCAGCCGAGCGAGCGGTAGCGGATCCCGCTGCCGTGGTCGTAGTAGAGCGAGACGGTCGGGATGCGCTCGCGCTCGATGTACTCCCAGATGTTGAGCTCGGTCCAGTCGAGCAGCGGATGGATGCGCACGTGCGTGCCCGGCGCGAACTCCGTCTTGTACTGGTTCCAGAACTCCGGCGGCTGGTCACCCACGTCCCATGCGTTGTGATTCGTGCGCGGCGAGAAGTAACGCTCCTTCGAGCGGCTGCCCTCCTCGTCCGCGCGGACCCCGACGATCACGCCCGTGAACGGCTGGGTGTTCGTGTCGAGCTCGTACGCCTTCTTCGCGTGATTGAAGCGGTAGCGCGGGCCCTCGCCGCTCAGCGTCCGCCGCAGCGCTTCCGTCTTGAGCAGGCCGCAGCACGTGATGCGGTCCACGGCGCCGTCGGGGAAGGTCTGCTTCGCGGCGAGCGCCTCCTCGTTCTGCCCGTAGATCAGGTTGAGGTTCCACTCCGCAACGAGCCGGTCCCGGTACGCGATCATCTCCGGGATCTTGAACGACGTGTCGATGTGCACGAGTGGAAAGGGCACGTGTCCGGCGAACGCCTTGCGCGCGAGCCAGAGCAGCACCGTGGAGTCCTTCCCGATGGACCAGAGCATTCCCAGGCTCTTGAAGTTGGCGTAGGCCTCGCGCAGGATGTGCACGCTCCGGCTCTCGAGTTGCTCGAGGGGATCGAGCTGATCCATCCGCTCCCCGCCAACCGGGGACGCCATCGGCTCCTTGATCGCCGCCGTGCCCATTGCTCCCGCTGTGCCCATCATCCCCATCATGCCAATTGCTCCTGTCGAGTGCCCGCGCGCTCGTCGCGGGCGCCAGCGCGCTCCGGGCGTCCTTTCCGCCGCAACAGCTCGAGCACGGCCACACTTGCCTGCTCCGGGGTCATACCCCGCGTGTCGATCCGAAGCTCCGGCGTCACCGGCTCCTCGTACGGGTCGCTGATCCCGGTGAAGTTGGCGATCTCGCCGCGCCGTGCCCTGGCGTAGAGCCCCTTCGTGTCGCGGCGCTCGCACTCCTCGAGCGGCGTCGCCACGTGGATCTCGAGGAAGTTGCGGCACAGCCCGCGCACGAACGCGCGCGAGTCCGCGTACGGCGACACGAACGACGCGACCACGAACACGCCGTTCTTCTCGAGCCGGCTCGCGAGAAACCCAACCCGCCGGATGTGCGCGTCGCGCTCCGGGCGCGTGAAGCCGGTGTTCGGGAAGATGTCGCGCACACTGTCGCCGTCGAGCAGCTCCACGGTGTACCCGCGCCGCTCGAGCTCCGCATGGACCAACTGGGCGATGGTGCTCTTGCCCGACCCCGAGAAGCCCGTGAGCCAGAGGACAGCCGGCTCCTCCTTCGTCTTCCCCACCTGGACGCGATCCCAGATGCGCTCGTGCATCCAGAACAGTCCGATCTTCGACACGAACTCCACGGCGCCCACGGCGAGCGAGAGGGCGAACCGGCGCGTGAACGCGAATACTAGGAGCGATGTCGCGAGCGTCCCCAGGATACGCCACGACACGGCTTTGATGACCGACCGGGTATGTGTCTCGTGATGCATGTGCGTGGCGGTGGGTCAGAGTCCGATGACGAAGCGGTCGTGCGACAGCTCCGGCGTGTTGTAGGTGAGCGGCGAAGGGTTCTGCCCCTCGCGGGAGGCATTCCGCCACACGCAGTCTCCCGCGGCGACGTCCCACTCCATCGTGCGGCCAAGCCGCGGGTAGATGTCCGCCTTCCCTTCCGCCACCCAGCAGAACTTGAGCGAGCTGCCCGCCTGCACCCGCCGCGCCACCTGGAGTGTCGAGAGATAGCGCTCCAGCTCGGCCGACGGGTGCGAGCGGCTCTCGACCACCACCAGTGGTCGCCGACCCGCTCCACGCGCCGGCGACTGGATGCGCACCGCGGTGCCGCCGCCCTCCGCCTTCCACGCACCCAGACCCTTCCCCGCCAGGTAGAGAAGATCGAGCGCCGGCGCGTAGACCACGCCGAGCACCGGCTCACCACTCTCGATGAGGGCGACGTTCACCGTGAACTCGCCGTTCCGGTGGATGAACTCCTTCGTGCCATCGAGCGGGTCCACCAGCCAGAAGCGCGTCCACTCCCTCCGCTCGGCATAGGGGGGAATGTCGCCCTCCTCCGAGATCACGGGCACTCCCGCATCCCACGCCGTGAGTGCCGCCAGAATGGATGCATGCGCGGCGCGGTCGGCCGCCGTCACCGGGCCGCGGTCGCCCTTCTGCTCCACCAACACGCCGGCGTGGTAGTGCTCGAGGATGCGCGCTCCAGCCTCGCGCGCGATCCCCTCCAGCCGCGCGAGCGACTCGCCATTCACGGGCATGAGGTTGCGCGCCATCACGGCTGGCGCCGCCACGGTGGGAGTCACCATGGCCGGAAGATGGTGCCCTTGTCCTGCAGGAGCACCTTGAGCCGCTCCACCCCTTCCGTACCCACCTCTCCCTCCGTGACCCACGCGTCGTAGGCGATGTCGGTCGTCACGGCATCGCCCACCCACACCGTCTCGATCCGCTCCGGGTCCACAGTCGTCTTCACGATCTCGAGGTCGTCCTGCGTCAGCTCGGCGGCCGTCACGATGAGGATCACGCCTGCGTCGAGCATGATGTTCGCCACCTCGGCCAGCCGACGCAGGTGCTCCGCCCGGTTCTCCTCCTTCCGCTCGATGTCGGCATCCACGCCGTACAGCACGCTCCCGATGCCGAGGAAGTAGACCACCTTGCCATCGTCGAAGAGGCGCGCCTCGAGCCCCTTGGCCAGCGACTTCCGGGTCTCCGCCTCCGGCCCGCCCGTGACCAGGACGAGCGCCGAGCGCTGGTTGTACTTCTCCGCGCGCCGCTCGGGGACGATGGAGCTCGGCTCCCACTTGTAGTTGCGCAGCATCACCTTGTCGCGCACCCACGCCTGCTTGTCGGGGAGCGCTTCGCGGATGATGCCGCCGCCGCGGATCTCGTAGTCGTCCACCAGCACGAAGCGGCTCGTCGGCGCCACCTCGTGCGCCAGATCGAACGCGATCGCGCGGTTGAGCGTGAGGATGCATTCGGCCACGTCGTTCCGGTCCACGCGCTTCTTCGCCTCGGTGGTCTCGAGATTCGACGCATCGATCACGCGGACGATCTCTTCCACGCGCGCCGGCACGCGCGCGGTGCCGAGCTTGAGGATGTAATCCTTGCGCGGAACGAGCGACTGCTTGCCGAGCCAGAAGAGGTTGACGCGGAGCCGCGTCGTCACCTTGGGCGGCGGCTCGGTCGCCCGCGTCGCCATCTCGCCGCGCGCCACGTAGATCTGCTCGGCGAGCGTGAAGCCCGTCGCCTGCCCGGCACGCGCCTCGCGCCGCGGCGGCGCGTTGAAGGCCTCGATCGCCTTGACGCGGCTCTTCTTCCCCGAGGGGTAGAAGATGATCTCGTCGCCCACGGCCACCGTGCCCGTGTCCACGGTGCCGGCCACGATGCGCCGGTCATCGCCCTGCATCGTGAACTTGTAGACGTCCTGCACCGCCATGCGGAATGGCTTGTCCACCGGCGAGTGCTCGGGCTCGAAGCGGTCGAGCGCCTCGAGCACCGTGGGCCCGCCGTACCACGGCATGGCGGCCGACCGGGTGGCGACGTTGTCGCCGTCGCGGCCGGCGACCGGGATGAAGTATGCCGGCTCGATGTCCACCTGGCGCAGGAACGCGGTGTACTCGCGCGTGATGCGGGCGAAGGCGCCCTCGTCGTAGCCGGCGAGGTCCATCTTGTTCACGAGCACGGCGAGCTGGCGGACGCCGAGCATGGACATCATGTAGCCGTGCCGGCGGGAGTTCTCCTGCACGCCCTCGTGCGCGTCGATCACGAGGAGTGCCGCCTCCGCCCGCGCGGCGCCGGTCACCATGTTCTTGAGGAACTCGATGTGCCCGGGCGCGTCGAGGATGATGTAGTGCCGCTTCTCCGTCTTGAAGAAGACGCGCGCCGCATCGATCGTGATGCCCTGCGCCTGCTCGTCCTTGAGCGCGTCGAGGAGGAAGGCGTACTCGAACGGCCGGGCCGTGCGCTCGCAGTGCGCCTTGACCTGCTCGAGCTTCCCCTCGGGGAGCGACCCGGTGTCGGCGAGGAGGCGGCCGACGATGGTGCTCTTGCCGTGATCGACGTGGCCGCCGATCACGATGCTCAGGCGCTCGCGGCGGTCCTCGGCCGCGGGAGGCGCGGCCCCGAGGCCGCTCGCCGCGGGAAGCGTGGGAAGCGCGTCAGCCGCGCTCATCGGCATGATGATTAGTCTCTGTCCGAACGGGGGTGGCTAGAGGAGTGCGCGGCGTTCGCGGGCTGCCCGACCCCGCCCGCCGCCGGCTCAACATGGTTGACGCGCCGAGGCGCTCGGCCGCAACCTCACGCGCCAGGCGCCTCGGCCGGGGCCGGCGGTGGTGGAGTACGCGATTGGATGCTAATCATAGCGACGGGCGCGGCCCGCCGGGCGGGCGCCGCGTCCCGCGTACTGCCCCCGTCACGAGGCGCGGCGGAGGTCGTACGCGATCACCCGGTCATTCCCGAGGACACGCCGTGAGGTCCGATCGAGGTACTCCCGGAGCCCGGTGTAGTGGTCGAAGTACCAGAACGCCGGCCAGCCGAACACCACGAAGCTCGCGCCGGCGGCGCGAAGCCGCTCCAACTCGCGGATCGCGGTGTCGGTGTCGGGGGGCGCCCCCCAGTACTCCCCGTCCCGCTCCAGGAAGGGGACGACCGTCCGCCCCGCCCCCACCTCCCGCCCGAACCCCTGCTCGTCCACGAGAATGAACGCTGCGCCCTCGGGGACGAGCGACGCGATCTCCTGGCTCGCCTGCATCAGCAGGTGCATCCACTCGTTCGCGTGGGGGAAGGGGACGTCGGGGACGGCCGCGCCGAGGAAGGGGCACAACCGCTCCCACCCCTCGCCCCCGCAGATGTCGAGCACCAGGAGGGCGTGCGGGCGGCCGGCGAAGTGGCGCCGCACCTCGCGCTCATGCGCGTCGTATGCGTACGAGAACCGCTCGGCGTTGAAGCCGATCGACCCGTACGCGCACGCGCTGATGAACTCGTGAAAGCGCTTGAACTGGGGGAAGTTGTGCCACCAGTCCATCATCAGCCGCCAGTGGAGCTCGATGGACCGGAGCCACGCCTCCCGGCCCCGGACCGTCAGGATGAACTTGCTGCCGGGGTACTGCGCGTCGAGCTGGGCGAAGAAGGGTGCGACCGGGATGTCCACCACGCCATCGTACTCGCGCAGCACGGAGAGCCGATAGTTGCCGTCGCGCAGCTCCCGGAAGGTGTCGTCGTCGTGCGGGTAATGGACGCTCCGGACGCCGAGCATGTTCAGCGCCTCGGTGAGGCTCGACGTGCCGGTCTTGCTCAGTCCGATCCCGAACACCTTGGGCGCGCTGCTCGATTCCGTCGACATGTCGCGCGTGAGGCGTGCGATTCAGGAACGCTGCGGCGCCGGCCGGCCCGCGGCGGCCGCGGCCGCCGCGGGCAGCAGGACGCGCCCCGTCCCGTCGCCGAGCCAGTCGATGCCGAGCGATGTCTCGGCGCCCTCGGCCGCCGCGGACAGACGGGCGGCCC
>JBBJNN010000109.1:0-17038 GCA_037720885.1 Gemmatimonadaceae bacterium
GACCGGCGTCGCGGAGACCGGCGTCGCGCGCGTGGGCGCGGCCAGCGCGGCGCCCGCGGGTGCCGGGGGGGCATCCCCGACCCCCAGCTCCAAGACCTCCGCGTCGCCGTCCGCCGATCCGTCCGTCCGGTCCGTCATGCGTCCTCTCCAGTGCGACACACGTTCGCGGCCGCAGAGCATGCGGCCGCGGCGCCACCATCCATCGCCTCCTCCTGCAACGTGTGCGCCCGCGGGGCGGACGCGGAAGCTACGGTTGGAGCGTGACCGGGGCAATTCGGTTCCCTGGTCATCCGCGCTCCGGGGTTGATCCGAGGTCGCCGCCGGCACACTGTTCGTGCATGGTGACACACGCGCTCGACAAAGAGGGGATCGAAGCGCGACTCGCGGCGGCGCGGGCCTACGGGGTTGACCTATCGCTGCTGCGCGCGTCGCTATGCCTCACGCCGGCCCAGCGACTCGCCCGCCTCGATGAAGCTGCCGCCGCGCTGACAGAGCTGCGCGGCGCGGCACGGCGGGTCACGCGCGGTGGACGCGGGAGCGAGCGCGGCGGGTGAGCTTCGCGTCGCTGATCCGCGGCCTTACCATGGCCGAGGTCGAGTTCGTGGTCATCGGTGGCGTAGCAGCGGCGGCGCACGGCTCGGCGCGCGTCACGAATGACCTCGACATTTGCTACGACGCATCGCCGGACAACCGCGGGCGACTGGCGCGTCTCCTCGCCGACTGGCGGGCGTACCTACGTGGAGTCGAGCTGGGCCTTCCCTTCACAATGGATGCCCGTACGCTTCGTGACACACCGCTGATGACGCTATCCACCACCGAAGGCGAGCTGGACGTGATGGACCGCGTGGCGGGGGTCGGCGATTACGCCGCGGTCCGCCATCGCTCCGACGCGATCGAGGCCTTCGGGGTGACCGTGCACGTGCTCTCCCTGCCCGCGCTGATCGCTGCCAAGCGTGCGGCAGCGCGGCCGAAGGACCTGTCACACTTGCCGGAGCTCGAAGCGCTGCTCGCGTTGCGCGAGCGCGGCGGTGCGTAACGCCAGCCCGTCAGCCACCGCGTCGAACACACCGGTCGTGACGCGGTGCGCCAACGGTCAGCGTTGCGGAATGAGGAAGAGCCGCACCGTCCGCCCCCCGCCCGCCGCAGGCGTGATCGAAGCGTTGAGAAGCCAGCGATCGAGATTGTTCCGTGGATGCTCGTGGTGGTAGCGCACCACCTTCCGCCCGCTGAAGGCACCCATCGCCGCACCCATCACGACGTCGCTCGCCCAGTGCTTGTTGTCATACATGCGCGAGAGGCCCACGAGCGCCGCGCCGCCGTACATCGCCGGCGCCACGTACCATAGCGAGCTCGGCTCCCACCGGCGCGCTTCGTCCGTGACGGCGGTCGCGGCGGCGAAGGCGATGAGCGTGTGGCCGGAGGGGAACGAGCGGTATTCCTCATGCTTGAACCCGCGGCCGAACGCGAAGTCGTGCGGGTGGTCACGCCCTACGTACGGGCGGGCGCGGCCCGCGGTGAACTTGATCACGCTGGTGACGCCGAGCCCGACGACAATGGCCTCGGTGCCATGGAGTCCGAGGTCCGCCATCCGGTCGTTGCCGGCGATGCGGCCGATACCGTACAACCCGCCGCCAATGATCCACGCGCCCGGCAGCGTGATCGTCTCCACGCCCCGCGAGAGTCGGCGCAGCCAGCGGTTGGCCTGCGGCGTACCCTGCAGGAAGTCGGCGAACTTCTTGTCGAGCGGCGCGACGGCAAGCGTCGCCAGCCCGACGGCGCCGGCGTAGAGCGCGTCGCGAGAGGTGAAGAGCGGATCGGGCGAAGGAGCGCGTGCGCTATCCGGTGCCTGCGCACGGACCGCAGGGACGATGGCGATAAGAGCCGCGAGGAGGACGGCCTTTGCCGCCGGCAGCGTGGAATGCATACGGATAATGATGTCGTGCGCCGGGCGCGTCGGAAGGGCGGATGCGGGACAGTGGGACGGAGAAAGCGGGATGCCGGTTCCTCTACTCATACCTTGGGGGGCCCCCCCAATCGGCGAAGCTACGCCGAATCCGCGTGCCAGCATCATCGAACGGTCGCGATCGGCATCCGCCCCCTGCATCTTCGCGTCCACTCCCCACATCCCGCTCCCCACGTTCCGCCCTCCCTATCTTCCCCCAAATGTCCCTCCCCGCTCGCTCCCCGCTCGATCTCGACCGCGAGACCATGCGCCGGCTCGGGTACCGCGTCGCCGACCTCGTGGCCGACCATCTCGCGAGCCTGCGCGAGCAGCGGGTAGTCGCCACGCTCGGCCGGAACGACGCCGAGCGTCTCGTCGCCGGGCCGCCGCCGGACGTGGGGGCTGACTTCGACACGCTCCTCGCGACGCTCCGGGAGCGCGTCATCCCCTACGCCGCCCGCGAGCCGCATCCGGGGTTCATCGCCTACGTCCCGAGCTGCCCCACCTTCCCGGCCGTGCTCGGGGACTGGATTGCGACGGGATTCAACTTCTTCGCCGGCGTGTGGCCCGTCGCCGCCGGCCCGAACGCCATCGAGCTCGTGGTGCTCGACTGGTTTCGCTCGTGGCTCGACATGCCGGCCGGCACTGGCGGGCTCCTCACCACCGGCGGGTCGGCCGCGACGCTCACCGCGGTGATTGCCGCACGCCACGCCGCGATCGGGGATGATGCGGGGCGTGTTGCCCAGCTCGTGATGTACACGTCCGACCAGACGCATTCATCCGTGATCCGGGCCGCGTGGATGGCCGGGCTCCCGCGCGCCAACGTGCGGCTCGTCGCCACGGACGCCGAATACCGCCTCGACGCCCGCGCCCTCGCGCAGGAGGTCGAGCGCGACGGACGTGCCGGGCTCGAGCCGTTTCTCGTCGTCGCCGCGGGCGCCACCACGAATACCGGGTCCGTGGACCCGCTGCACGCCGTGGCCGACCTCTGCGAGCGCGAGGGGCTGTGGATGCACGTGGACGCGGCGTACGGCGGCTTCGCCGCGCTCACCCCACGCGGCCGCGCGGCGCTCGCCGGGATCGAGCGTGCCGACTCCGTGACCCTCGACCCGCACAAGTGGCTCTTCGTCCCCTTCGAGTGCGGCTGCCTCCTCGTCCGCGAGCCCGCCCGGCTCAAGGCGGCGTTCCAGATCCTTCCCGAGTATCTGCAGGATGTGGAGGCGGCCGGCGAGCAGGTGAACTTCGCCGACTATGGCGAGCAGCTCACGCGTTACAGTCGCGCGCTCAAGGTCTGGCTCTCCGTGAGCTACTTCGGCGTCGTGGAAATAGGGCGCGCGATCGAGCGCGGGATGGAGCTCGCCACGTACGCGGAGGCGCTCGTCCGCGCGGAGCCGGCGATGGAGATTCTCTCGCCCGCTCAGTTTGGCGTCGTCTGCTTCCGCGTACGGCCGGCAGGAGTGGATGACCCCACGCGCCTCGATGCGCTGAACGAGCGCGTGAACGCCGCGGTCAACGCCGGCGGGCGCTACTTCATCTCGTCCACGCGCCTCCGCGGCGCCTTCTCGCTCCGCATCTGCGTGCTCGGCTTCCGCACGACGGAGGACGACATCGAGGGCGTCGTGCGGGCAGTTCGCGATGCCGGAGCGGAGCCGGGAGCGGAGGGAATACAGGATGATGCCGGGGAAAGGGCGAGGCCGATCGGGCGCTCGCACGCGCCTCGCTGAACGCGCCGGCCCCCGGTATTATCACCCCTGCCCCACCCCTTTCCTTTCCCTCTCCTCTCGCCCTCGGCCATGCTCTCCATTGACCTCGCTGGGAAGCGCGCACTCGTCGCGGGCGTCGCCGACGACGCGGGCTACGGGTTCGCGATCGTCAAGGCGCTCGCCGAGGCCGGTGCCTCCGTCTCCGTGGCGACGTGGCCGCCGGCGCTCAACATCTTCCTCACCCTGCTGGAGCGCGGGAAGCTCGACGCGTCGCGCCGCATGAGCGATGGCGGCACGCTCGCCTTCGAGCGGATCTACCCGCTCGATGCGGCCTACTCCACGCTCGACGAGGCCCCCACCGACGTGCGCGAGAACAAGCGCTACAAGGACGTGGGCGATTTCTCGATCGCGGGGCTCGCGTCGCGCCTCACCGCCGACTTCGGCGAACGGCCACTCGACATCGTGGTCCACTCGCTGGCGAACGGCCCCGAGGTGAAGAAGGCGCTGCTCGACACGAGCCGCGGCGGCTACCTCACCGCGCTGAGCGTGAGCGCGTACTCCATGGTGGCGCTGGCGAGCCACCTCGCCCCGCTCATGCGGCCGGGCGGCAGCTTCCTGTCGCTCACCTACATGGCAAGCGAGCGCGTGATCCCGGGGTACGGGGGCGGCATGTCATCGGCGAAAGCGGCGCTCGAGAGCGACACGCGCGTGCTCGCGTACGAGGCGGGACGCCGCCACGGCGTGCGCGTCAACTGCATCTCGGCCGGCCCGCTCGCGTCACGGGCGGCGAGCGCAATCGGGATCATCGAGAAGATGGTGGAGTACGTGTCGCGCAATGCCCCACTCACCGACCCACTCACCGCCGCCGAGGTGGGCTCGGCGGCGGCGTTCCTGGCGAGCCCGCTGGCGAGCGGGATCACCGGGACGGTGGTCTACGTGGACAAGGGCTACCACGCGATGGGAATGTCCGACCCCGGCGCGGAGGGGTGAGCCAGGCTACCTGGTGCCGGCCTTTCCGCCGAGCTCCTTCGCGTCGAGGTGCCGCATCTCGCCGACATCCGGCGTGCTCCCCGTGATCATCCCCTTCAGCACCTCGAACAGCACCACGGGCTTCGGCTTGTCCACCTTCAGGTAGGTGACCGACTGCGCGGTGACGAAGATGAGGGCGAGGCGCGGATCGCCGGGCCCGCCATCGCGCTCGCCACCCTCGTCCCCGAACCACGCCTTCCAGTCGGGCTTGTAGAGGCGGCGGATGAGCGTGGGGTCCTGCGAGATCTTCGCCGTCCCGCTCACCGATACCCACTCTCGGTTGCGGTCGCGATAGAAGGCGAGATTCACGTTGGGATCGGCTTCGATCTCGTCGAGCTTGTGCGTCTCGACGCTCGTGACGTACCACAGGTCAGTGAATGACTGCCGCTCCTGCGTCGCCATCGGACGCGAGACGAGCTGCCCATTCGGCAACCGCGTGGTCATCATCGCGATCTCGATCCCGTCGATCAGGTCATAGAGGTCGTCGAGCTTCTTGTCGGTCGGCACGAGGTCGTCCTGCTCCTTCTCCGTCGCGCGGTCGGTCATGAGCGGTCCCGGCTGAGGTGCTGGTTGCTAGTTGCTGGCTGTAGGCTTTGTTGGGAAACGCGCCCAGAGCAGGAGATGTGCCCGGCCGCGTTCGCCGGCCAGATGATGTCAGGGGAGCGTGCGGACCACGCGCTCGATGACGGCGAGCGTCTCGTCCAACGCGCCCAGCTCCGCGGGGTCGAGGGCGCGCAGGCGGTCCGCGAGCACGTCCACCCGCCGCGCCCGGCCGCGCGCCAGCACGGCGCGGCCCTTCGCCGTCGCGCGGACGCGCACCTGTCGCCCGTCCGTGGCATCCGGCTCGCGCGCGACGAGCCCGAGGTCCTCCAGCGCCGCGACGAGCCGCGTCATCGTCGGCGGGCGCACCTGCTCGGCCGTCGCGAGCGCGCCGAGCGTGGGAGCGCCGGCGGCGACGACGACCGAGAGTACGGAGAGACGCGGGGCGCTGAGGCGGCTCGCGTCGTCCTCCCGACGCAGGCGCCGGAGCAGGTGAATGGCGGCGGAGTGCAGGCGGTCGGCGACGAGGCCGGCGTCAGCGCCCGGCGGTCTTGCGCGGCGTGTCGGCATGCTCCATATTACTTAGCCAAGCTAACTATATATAGCCACTCCCGGAGAACTCCCGCCATGACCAGCGCCCCGCTCACGCCCGCCGCCGCCGCCGCCGACCTGAGTAGCGCCCGCGTCGGCCAGATCGCCGTCACCGTGCGCGACCTGGACGGCGCCATCGCCTTCTACCGCGACACGCTCGGCCTCCCGTTCCTCTTCCAGGTGCCGCGCATGGCGTTCTTCGACTGCGGCGGCGTGCGGCTGCTCCTCGGGCTGGCCGAGAAGCCCGGCGAGGCGCATGGGAGCTCGATCATCTACTACAAGGTGGGCGACATCCACGCCGCACACGAGACCCTCGCCGGGCGTGGCGTGCGCTTCGAGGGCAAGCCGCACCATGTGGCGAAGATGCCGGACCACGACCTCTGGCTGGCCTTCCTGCGCGACGCGGACGACAACGTGCTGGCCTTGATGAGCGAGGTGCGCGATCCCGACACTCGCAGCGCCTCCGGCGCTGCTCCTGCGGGATGACAAGGAGGGGCCTAGCGCTCTAGCGCTGCCCAGCGCGCTCGGCGGGCGCCTGACGCTCGGAGAGGAGCCGCGTGGTGAAGCGCTGCCCCTCCGAGATGCGCTCGACCTCTAGCGCGATGGACTCCACCGCCTGCTCGAGCCGCTCGAAGCGGTCGGCCGACGCCGGCGCCACGGGCTGGGGTGCCACGCGTGTGTCGCCCCGGAGCCGCCGCAGCTCGGCGCGCGTCATCCGCCAGGCCACCAGAAAGCCGACGGCCAGCGGAAACGAGAAGACGCCGACGACAGCCATGAACTCTTCCACAGGATTCCTCCGTCACCGAGTGCGCCGCGCCGCGCGAGGCGCGAGCGGCGGGTCGAAGCGGCACTACGTGTGGCCGCCGCGCGATGTGTCAGGACAATCTCCCAGGCGTGCCCGCTCAACGCCCGGTCAGCGCCCGCTCAGAGGAGCTCGTGCGCGCGGAGCGCCGCCTCCAGTCCCTCCGCGCCGCGGAACAGGTGCGTCTCGAAGCCCATGCGCCGAGCGGGGCCGAGGTTCTGCTCGCGGTCATCCACGAAGAGGACGCCGGCCGGCGCCGCCTGCGCGATGCCCAGCGCCCGCGTGAAGATCACCGGCGACGGCTTCCGGATGCCGAGCCAGCAGGAGGAGAGAAAGGCATCGAAGATGCCGCGCAGACCGAACGTCGCGATGCGATGCGCGTTGAGCTCCTCCGCCTCGTTGTTCAGCGTGAAGAGGCGCACGCGCCCGCGCTCGGCCACCTGTCGGGCGAGCGCGATGCTCGCTGGCCACCCCTCGCTCTGCCCGAGCATGAACGCGCGGAAGTCCTCGCGCGCGAACGGCTGCGGCTCGAAGAACACGGTGCTGTCGAGGTAGTCCGCGAGCGTGATTCGCCCGCTCTCCCACTCGCCGATCAGCTCCGCGTGCCGCCCGTTGAACTCCTCGTCGAGCCCGAAGTGCTCGATCGCGCGGGCGCGCTGCTCGCGGTCCCACCCGTTGGTGCCGAGGACGCCGCCGATGTCGAAGAAGACGTGGGTGAGCGGCATTGCCCAAGATACGAGCCGAAGCCCGGCGGCGCAGGGGTCGCGCCGCCGGGCTTCGGGTGAACGGCTCCAGGCTCGCCGGAGCGAGACCGCGCGTCAGGTGCCGTCTGGGCCGCGGCGCGCGATGGCGAAGAGGTCGCGCTGGGTCTGGCCCGTGTGGAGTAGGGTGAGGGCGCGGCGGAGCGCTGCGTCATCGCTCACCGTGCGGCGCTTGGCGGTGGAGTCGCCGAAGGCGAAGCGCGCGACCCGGTTCTCGAGGAGGTTGTTCACGTACGGGGCGGCCGCGTCGTACGTCGCGCGATCCACCCCGACGCCCGAGGCGCGGAGACGGCGGTAGAACTCGTCGCGCCACTCGGGCGTCGCGGCGAAGCCCGGCTGCACTCGCGGCCTGAGCTCGAGCGCGTAGCGGTAGAGCGCGAGGTAGACCTGCTGCGACCGGGGGCCCACCGCGCGCACGAACGCCTGCTCGGCCGAGGTCAACGTATCGGGGCGCACGGTGACGTCCGGTGTGATGCCGCCGCCGCCGTAGACCGTGCGGCCGGCGTCGGAGCGGAAGAGGGGGCGCGACAGCTTCGCGGAATCCGCCTCGAGCGAATCGGGACGCTCCTCGACGAGACGGCCGTCCACCAGCTTCCGCTCGCGGTGGATGGAGCGCCCGTTCGGCGTGAACCACTTCGCGGTGGTCATCTTGAGCGCGTAGCCGCCCTCGAGCTGGAAGACCGACTGCTCCAGCCCCTTGCCGAAGGATGTCGTGCCGACGACGAGCGCGCGGTCGTGATCCTGGAGCGCCCCGGCGACGATCTCCGTCGCGCTCGCGGAGCCACCGTCCGTGAGGACGACGAGCGGTGCTGCGGGGATGAGCGGGCGCTCGCGGGCGATGAAGCTCTGCGGCTTCTGGCCACGTCCGCGGGTGCTCATGATCGTCTGACCGGGCTGAAGGAACAGGTTGCTGATCTCGAGCGCCTCGTCCACGATCCCACCGCCGTTGCCGCGGACGTCGAGGATGAAGCCACGCGCCCCTTCGCGCGCCAGCCGCGCCACCGCGGCCCGCACTTCGGCGCTCGCCGTCTCGTTGAACTGCACGAGCGGGACGTAGCCGATGCCGCCATCGAGCATCACGGCGTAGGGAACTGCCGGAATGTGGATCACCGCGCGGGTGAAGCGCGACCGCACCGGACGCGCGAGGCCCGCACGCTCGAAGGTGACGGCGACCGGCGTACCCGGAGCGCCCTTCAGCGCCTCGGACACCCGGTCGAGCGCCCAGCGCGCGGTGGACGATGAATCGATCGCGATGATGCGGTCGCCCTCGAGCACGCCGGCCTCGGCCGCGGGCGTGTTCGGGAAGACGCGGCTGACGACGACGTCATCGTCCTGCTCCTCCACGTACATCCCCACGCCGGCGTAGCGCCCACCGGTGTTCGCGGTGAAGTCACGGAGCTGCTTCGGCGTGTAGAGCGCGGCGTACGGATCGTTGAGCTGCTGCACCAGGCCGCGCGCCGCCTTCTCGTACAGCGTCGCCATGTCGAGCGTGTCGGCGAAGCGGCTCGTGACGAGGCTGAAGACCTCGCTGAACAGGCGGGCGCTGTCGCGCGTGTCGCGCGACTGGAGCATGAACGCGCCGGCGACGACGGGGACGACGACCGCGGCGAAGAGGATTCTGACAGCGACTTTCCTGGCGGAGCGGGCAGGCTGCGTGGGGCGGGCTGGGCGCATCGGGGCACTCGCGGGGTAGGCCGGACGATCGCGACGTGGCGCGACCGCCCAGGGTATGGCAGCGAAGGTATGGCGGCGACGGCGATGCGGCACGGTGTCGTGTGACACGCTACAACACTCTGACACCGGCATCGTCCCGTTTGGTTGACCCCACGAGCAACCGCCGTGCCCCACCGGGTCGGCTCGTCCTTCCGTAGCGCGAGCCCTCGTGCGACGCGGCCGGCGGTGGGAATCCGCCGGCCGCGCGCTCGTTACGTTCCTCCTGCCCTTCCCTCTGTGGCCGCCAAGCCGCTCCCCATGATGAGCGCGCGCCACAGTGGATGGCGACAGCGCCGTCCTACCCCCGCCGCCCGCGAAGTACGTCCTCGAAGAAGGCGAGGGCGCGCACATCGCCGGACGCGCTGAGCCAGAAGATCGCGCGCTTGCGGACGATCGGGTCGCGGTGTGTGCGGGCCACCTCGATCAACTCGGGGATGCCGCCATTCCGTGGGAGCTGCGAGAGCGCGAACACGGCCTGCGTGCGGACGGAGGTCGCGTCATCCTCGTCCTCGTCGTCGAACGACGCATCGGGGCGACCGGTCGCGACGGCCGCGGCGGCGCGCCCGAGCCAGAAGGTGACCGCGTGGCGCGTGTTGCGGGGGAGTGTGCTGTCCCGCGCGAGCGGGAGGAGCGTGGGCCAGATGACGGCGCTGTCGGCGAGCGCGGCCGCGAGCACCGCGCGGTCGCCCGCCTTCCCGTTCACGCGCGTCGTGAGGCCGAGGAGATAGGCTGCTGCCTCCCGCGCGGGGACGGCGCCGAGGTCGGTGACCGGGCCGCGCTCGCTCCCGCCCACGTACGTCCGCACGCCCGTCACCTCGCCATTCTCCACGCCGCGCGCGAGCACTACACGTACGGGGCCCGCGCGGCACTGGTCGCGCGGAATGTCTCCGTGCAGGCCGCTGACGTTCTCGATGAAGAAGCCACGCCCGACGGAGATGATCGTCCGGCCGTCGCCGCAGACACCGTCGCGCGCGGCGAAGGTGAACTGCACCGGGCCGGAGGGCGCGGATGCCACGCGCCGCGCGAGGGACTGGGCACCGGCCGCATGAGGGGAAGCGGCGTGGGCGATGCCGGCGGTGACGCCGATGACCGCGATGGCGGCGCGCCGAACCCTGCGAGGTGCGCTCATGAACGTGCGCATGAATGGGCTCATGGCTGGACGATCACCTTCTGGAGGAATTGCGCGACGCGCGGGTCCTTGTCCTGGGCGAGCCAGAAGAGCGCCTTCTTGCGCACCTCACGGTCGGGGTCGGAGCGCGCGATATCCATGAGCCGGTCCGTCGCCTCGCGCTCCCCGCTCTGCGAGAGCACGAAGGTGTAGTGCTCCCGGAGCTCGCGTCCCTCGATCTCCGGGTAGAGCGCCACGAGCGCGCGGGCGTCGCCGCCGTCCCGCTGGCCAGCCCAGAAGAGCGCCTGCTTCCGCATCGCCAGGCTCTCGCCCGCGTCCTTCACCACCCCGAGCAGCCAGCGCTCGCCCTCCGGGTCGTCCTCGATCTGCGCTACCGACTGCAGCAGCTTGTCCTTGAGCTTCTCGCTCGTGAGCCGCCCGTAGAGACCACGCAGGAAGCGCCCGTCCTCGACCGTGCCATTCAGATGACCCAGCGCGAAGATCGCCTCGCCACGCATCGTCTCCGGTGCATCACTGGATGCAGCCATGTCGCGGAGCGTCCGCCGCGCGCCGGCGGCGTCCGTCTGCGCGAGCCAGAAGATGCCCTTCTTCGCGAGCTGCGGGTCGCGGTCGTCGAGCGCGATGCGGGTGAGGGCGCGCACACCGGCCGCCGCCGGGAGGCTCGCGAGACCCATGAGCGCGGCCTCGCGGATTGCCATGTCTGACGCCCCGTCGCCAGCCATCTGCTCGAGCGCGGGGAGCGCACCCTCCTCACCGAGCTCGCCGATCCAGAGGATCGCCTCCGTTCGGGTCTGCCGTGGACGGTCGGCATCGCGCGCGAGGCGCAGGAGCTTGGGGCCCACCACCGCGTCGGCGGCAATCGCGGCGCCGCGGATGGCGTCCTTACCGACCCTCCCCTCGGCCCCCGCGGCGAGCGAGAGGAGATAGTCGGCGGCGTCCTGCGGGCGCACATCCCCCAGGTCGGTGCCGCCGAGGAGGGCGCGCTTCGGCGTGCCGACATACGTGCGAACGCTCGTGACCGTGCCGCCGGCAATCGTGAGCCGTACGGCGGCCGGGCCCGGTACGCAGTTGACCGCCGACCAGCTGCCGTGCGTCTCGACGTTCGGGTGGATGTAGAGCGCGCGGGAGAAGCCGACGATGTTCCCACCGTCGCCGCATGCGCCAGGACGCGCGGGAAAGGACATCTGAATGACGCCGTCGGAGGCACGCGCCACCCGCGCGGCGATCTCCCGCGCGTCCTGCGCCGACGTGGTGCGCGCGGAGAGGAGGGCGAGGGCCGATGCGGCAACGAGCGCGCGACGAGCGGAGCGGGTCAGATGAGCGGAGCGGGTCATTGGTTGATGATCTCCAGCAGAAGTTGCTTCACGCGCGGGTCGTTCTTCTGGCCGAGCCAGAAGATGGCCTTCTTGCGCAGCTCGCGGTTGCGGTCGGTGCGGGCGATCTCGATCAGCTTGTCCGTCGCGGCGGCCTCGCGGCGGTCGGACAGCACCCAGATGAGCTGCTCCTTCATCTCCTGGTCGGGCAACACGTCGTACAGCTTGATGAGGTCATCTACGGCGCGCACCTGCTGCCCGCCCCAGAAGAGCGCCTTCTTGCGCAGCTCGGTCGGCTCGGAGCGGCTGGTGGCGAGAGCGAGGAGCCATGCGCCGACCTCCGCGCCGCGCACCTGCGCGGCAGCCTGGATCGTCTGCTCCTTGAGCTGCTCGCTCGTGAGCCTGGGGTAGAGCTCGCGGAGGAAGCTGCCGTCCTCGCGCGTGCCCGAGTGATGGCCGATCGCAAAGATGGCCTTCCCGCGAAGCTCCTCAGGTGTTCGCTCGCTCTCGGCGAATCCGCGGAGGAGTTGGCGCGCGCGGGCACTCTTGTGCTGCGAGAGCGCGAAGATCGCCTTGTCCTGGATCTCCGGGTCGCGCGCGTTGCGGAGGATGGAATCGATGACCGCGACGGTGCGCTCGCCCGGCACCTCGGAGAGCCAGAACACCGCCTCGCGGCGCACCTCGGGGTCGGGGTCGGAGCGGATCGCGTCGAGGAGGAGCTGGCCGCCCTCCTCCGTGTTCGTCTGCGCGGCGATGAACACCGCCTTCCGGCGCAGACCGACGGAGCACGCATCGCGCTTCGCGAGCACCTCGCGCAGGATGGGGAGCGCCTGCGAGGCGTTCATCTGGTGGAGCGCGTTCAGGGCGGCGATACGCATGTCGTCATCGTCATCCCCGCTGCACGACGAGCCGCCGCGCGCGGAGGTGCGCCGGTCGCCCTTGTCGCCCTTGTCGCCCTTGTCCCGATCGCCGGCGATGTCGCGAATTCGCATCGCCTGGTCCGGATCCCCGCGCTGCGCGAGCTTGCCGCGGATGCGCACCGCGAGCTCCGCGGCATCGTCGTGCGTGGCCGCGTCGGGGTAGCGCCGGAGCTGCATCTCGAGCGCCTCGATCGCATCGCGCAGATCGTCGTCCGAGCTCGCGTCGCGGGCGCTGAGCGCGAAGGCACGCCAGTAGAGCGCGTCCGGCGCGTACGCCGAGCGCGGGTAGCGTTCCACCACGTCGCGGAAGAGGGCGGCGGCGCGGACGTAGTCGCCACGATTGAGCGCGCCGCGCGCGGTGCGGTACAGCGAATCCGCGGGGTCTTGCGGGTACGAGGCCTGCTGGGCCGGGGCCCCGCGCGCGGCGCTGGCCGGCGCCGCGACCGCCGCGAAGCGGGGGCGCGGCTGCGCGCGTTGCGCCTGCATCACGGCGGGCACGCACGCCGCCAGCCACGCGATCGCGATCACTCTCAGGTTGGTCACGGTCATCACTCTCCTCACTCTCCTCAACTGCCGGCGGGGATCAGCCCGCCAGGGATGGCGGTCCGCAGCCTCGGGAGCACGTTGCGCCCCTCGACCGCGTCCTCGATCAGACTCATCTCACTGGTGTCGCGTGCCGCGCCCAACTGCGCGAGCTGCGCCAGCACGAGCTCCAGATCCTGCATCAGCTTCCGCATGCGCGGATCCGCGACCGCGGGGGAGTCGAGCATGAGCCGCGTCGTGCCGAGCAGCTCCTTCGCCCACGCCGAGAGCTGCACATCGTCCGCGGGTCCGCGCCGCGTATCCGTGCGGAACGACGTGAGCAGCGCCTCGGTCCGCGCGAGATGCTGAACCACTGCCACCTGATATGCGGCACTCGGCACTCGGCACTCGGCACTCGGCACTCGGCAGCCCGGCTCGGGCGTTGGGATCGCGCGGTCTGCCACCGTCGCGGACAGGTTGCTCGATGTCGTGCGCTCCCCACGGATGACACTCTGCCAGCGGCCGAGCCCGAAGCCGAGCACGAGCGACGCGGCGAGGGCGATGCCCCACGCGGCCCACACGCGCCGGGCGGGCCGCCGGATCGGTGTGTCATGCCAGGTTACCCACCGCCGAGTACTGATTCCACCCGCCCGCAAGCGGGTACCCGCCCGAGTCCCGATGCGCGCCTCCTCGATCCGCGCCCACATCTCGTCGCGCGGTGTGCCGGGCGGCTGGTGATAGCTCCGCGCCATCTCACCGATCGTGTCGTCGAGCCGGTCGTCCATACCGTCCAGTCCTTCCGTGTCGTCCGTGTCGTCCGTCATACCACCCACTCTCCCCGGAAATCGGCGAGCGCCTCACGCAGCTTCGCGCGCGCCCGGCTCAAGTTCGCCTTGCTCGTCCCTGCCTCGACGCCGAGTGCGGCGCCGATCTCCTCGTGCGTGTACCCCTCGACGTCGTGCATCACGAACACAGCGCGATACCCGTCCGACAGCGCGTCGATCGCCTGCTTCAGCCGCCGCTTGAGGTCCGGCTCGGCCTCACGCGACCGCGCGGGCGCCGATGCTGCCTCATCGAGCGACGCCTCGCGCGTGCGGAACCGCTTCACCTTCCGCAGGCCGTTCAGCGATACCGACATCGCGATGGTGTGCAGCCACGTGCCGAACGCCGATTGCCCGCGGAAGTCGCCGAGGCGCTCGAATGCACGAATGAACGTGTCCTGCGTCCACTCGCGAGCGAGGTCGTCATCCCCGGCCATGCGGAACGCCAGCCGGTAGACGCGGTCCACGTGCGCGTCGTAGAGCGCGCGCTCGGCCGCCGGGTCGCCGGCGAGGATCCTGGCGATCAGTCCGTGTTCGTCGTGGTGCACCAGGTCTCGCATCTCGGAGTTCGTCAGCGGCGGATCACCCGCGGTCCCACGCGCTCGACCCTGTGACACGGTCACCCGGGGAAGGGTTGCGTGCGGGAGTGCGTGTTGGAGTGCGTGCGGGGTTGCGGCGTGCGAAGCAGTGCGCGACCATCCCGCAACCATGACCACGCCCCTCCCCACGAACGCTCGCGACGCCGCCCGCGCGATGCTCGCCGCCGCACACCGGATCGTCGTCCTCACTGGTGCCGGAGTGAGTGCCGAGTCGGGTGTGCCCACCTTTCGCGGGCCCGAGGGATTATGGCGCAACTTCCGGCCGGAGGAGCTGGCGACGCCCGACGCGTTCGCGCGCGACCCGCGCCTGGTGTGGGAGTGGTACGGTTGGCGGCGCGAGCGGGTGGGCGCGTGCCGCCCGAACGCGGCCCATGCAGCCCTCGCCCGGCTGGCGCTCGCACGCGAGGGCGTCCGCGTGATCACGCAGAACGTGGACGAGCTCCACACCGACGCGGCGCGCGCCGCGGCAGGCACGGGCGACGCGTCGGCCGCGCTCCCGCTCGAGCTCCACGGCTCCATCTTTCGCGTACGCTGCACGGCGTGCCCAGCGCGCTACGCTCACCGCCGCCCGATCGACGCGAGCAGCGACGCCACGCTCCCGCGCTGCGACCGGTGCTCGGCTCTGCTCCGGCCAGACATCGTGTGGTTCGGCGAGCAGCTCGACCACGCGACGCTCAACGATGCCTTTCGCGCGGCCGAGCGTGCCGCCGTATGCCTGGTAGTGGGGACGAGTGCGGTAGTGCATCCGGCGGCGAGCATCGCGACGGCGACCCTCCACGCCGGCGGGCAGGTAATCGAGGTGAACCCGGAGGAGACGCCGCTCACGCGGACGGCGACCCTCTCGCTGCGCGGCGCGGCGGCCGAAGTGGTGCCGGAGCTGCTCCGCACCTCGCCTTAGAAGCTCGGCGTGCGATGGCGCTTCACCCGCGCGACATGCGCCCCCGCTACCAGCGCGAGGAGCGCGAGGCCGATCGCGTCCGTCGCACGGTGCGGGTAGAAGAGCAGGAGCCCCGCGACGCCGGCCACCGCGCGCTCGGCGGGTAATGCGGCGCGGAGAAGCC
The DNA here is from genome assembly GCA_037720885.1 of Gemmatimonadaceae bacterium. Classification (GTDB taxonomy): domain Bacteria; phylum Gemmatimonadota; class Gemmatimonadetes; order Gemmatimonadales; family Gemmatimonadaceae; genus JACMME01. The sequence continues at coordinate 15,447 of JBBJNN010000109.1, forward strand.
AGCCACCCAGGGCGACCGCGAGCGCGGCGACGCCGAGCGCCGCGGTGAACGAGGCGCGGAGCACATCGGCCAGGGGCGCCTGGAGGAGGATCCCCAGCCCCTCGCGGCTGAGCGTGAACACGAACGGGACGAGAAAGGCGGGGAGCGTGTACTTCCACGTCAGCATCATCGTCCGGAACGCATTGCCGCCGGTGAGCGCCGCCGCGGCGAACGGGGAGAGCGCGGTGGGTGGGCTCACCTCGGAGAGCACCGCGTAATAGAAGATGAACATGTGCGCCGCGACGGCGGGAATGCCCACCTGCGTGAGCGCCGGCGCGATCATCACCGCGGCGATGATGTAGGACGCCGTCACTGGCACCGCCAAGCCGAGCACCCAGACGGCGAGCGCGGCGAAGAGCACCGTCGGGGCGACGCGTCCGCCGGCGAGCGCGACGATGATCCCCGCGAGCTTGAGCCCGAGCCCGGTCAGCGTCACCACCCCGACGATGATGCCCGCCGTCGCCGTCGTCGCCGCGACGGAGAGCACCCCGCGCCCGCCCGCCTCCAGCGTGCCGAGCAGGCGGCGCGGTCCGAGCGCCGTGTCGCGGCGCGCGTAGCTCAGCGCCGCCGCAGCGAGCGTCGCCCAGAACACAGCGCGGAATGCCGACACGCCGAGCGCGAGCAGCACGACGATGGCACCGAGCGACGCCCAGTGGTACCACCCCCGCCGGGTCAGCTCCCAGACGTTCGCGGCGCCGGGCACCGTGCCTCGCGTGCCCATGCGGCGCGAGTCGGCCTCGATCATCAGCCAGATCGAGAGGTAGTAGAGCAGGGTCGGCACGCTCGCCATCACCAGCACGCGGCCGTAGGAGATCTGGAGGAACTCGGCGATGAGGAACGCCGCGGCGCCAAGCGTAGGAGGCGAGAGGATGGCGCCAATGCCCGCCGCAGAGAGGATGGCGCCGCCCACCTCGGGCGTGTAGCCGGCCCGGCGCAGGAGCGGCCACGACACGGAACCGAGCGTCACCGTCGTCGCGACGCCGCTGCCCGACACGGTGCCGAGGAGAAAGCCAGCCGCCGTGACCGCGCGGCCCGGCGCCGCGCCCGCGCCGGAACGTCCCATCACCGCGAGCGACCAGTCGAGAAAGAACGCGCCCGCGCCCGACGCCTGGAGCACCGCGCCGTAGAGCGCGAAGAGGATGATGTACGACGACGCGACATCGAGCGGAGTGCCGAAGATTCCGTCGAGCGTCATGTAGAGGATCCCGACCAGGCGGTCGAGGTAGTAGCCGCGGTGCGCGATCGCGCCGAGCCCCACGAGATCGAGCAGCGGCCCGAGGTAGGCGTAGAGGATGAAGAGGGCCGCGGTGCCCGGGAGCATCCACCCCGTGGTGCGGCGCGTCGCCTCGAGCGCGAGGAGGATGGTCGCGGCGCCGAGCGCGAGGTCCACCGTCGTCGGCGTCGCGGCGCGGTAGGGAAAATCGGCGGCATCGAGCAGCGGCCACCCGAGCGCGACCGTCACCGCGGCGATGAGCGCCCAGTCGAGCGGCGCGACGCCGCGACGCGCGGCGCCGGCTCCGCGGCGTGCGGGGTAGAGGAGGAAGGTGAGCGCG
>JBBJNN010000015.1:0-71329 GCA_037720885.1 Gemmatimonadaceae bacterium
GGAAGCGCGGGGAACTCGATCGCGCGGAGGAGTCCGAGCGCGGTGAGGTTGGCGCCAATGCCGACCGCGAGGGAGGCGATGCCGGCGACGAGGAGACCAGGCGCGCGTCTCAAGCCGCGCCACGCCCCCTGCATGTCCCGCGCGAGCTCGTGTCCCACGGTGCCTCCCGGTGTTCGACGAAGGTGACGAAGGTGATGTTCGCGGCGCTGGACGCTGCCCCGTCACGGCGGGTCGCCTCACCGTGAACACCGCGGCCGCATCGTCAAGCTACGCGCTCGCCCCGTCCCGCGTTCGACGTCGTGCCCGCTGGGCGGCGGCGTGGCGAAGCGCGGCTCGTGCGTTACCTTCGTCCGGCGCCCGCCTCCCCCGCACTCTCGAACTCACCGGCCGTGCCTTCCCCATTCCGCGCCTCCGTCGCCGTGGCGCTCGCCGCCTCTGCCGTTCTCGCGGCCTCGCCGCGCAGCGCCTCAGCGCTCGCGCGGTGGACTCGCTCCCGTCCCGCCCGGCCGATCTGCGGCGCGCGTATGGCGCCGACTCGCTCCAGTTCGGCGAGCTACGTCTGCCCGCGGGGAAGGGGCCGTTCCCCGTGGCGATCGTCATCCATGGCGGGTGCTGGGTGTCGCGCTTCGCGTCGCTCCGGAACACGGCGGCGCTCGCGGACGCGCTCCGCCGCGAGGGGGTAGCCACCTGGAACGTCGAGTACCGGCGGCTCGATCACCCGGGTGGAGGGTGGCCCGGCACACTCGAGGACGTGGCGGCGGCGGCTGACTTTCTCCGCACGCTCGCGCGCGCCCGTCCGCTCGACCTCACGCGCGTCGTCGCCGTCGGCCACTCGGCCGGCGGGCAGCTCGCGCTCTGGCTCGCCGCGCGGAAACGGCTACCGGCGGGCTCGCCCCTCGCCCCCGGCAATCCGCTGCCGCTCCGCGGGGTCGTCTCGCTCGGCGGGATCAGCGACCTCGCGGAGTTCGGCGAGCGTGACCGCGCCACCTGTGGGCCGGTCGTCGCGCGGCTCATGGGCGGCACGCGGGCCGAGGTGCCCGAACGCTACGCGCAGGCGTCGCCGATCGAGCTCCTCCCGCTCGGCACGCGGCAGATCCTGATAGCCGGAGACAGCGACCGCATCGCGCCGCAGGCGGGGCGCGATGCGTACGTCGCCGCGGCACTCCGCGCCGGCGACCGCGTGGAGCAGATCACCGTGCCGGGTGCGGGGCACTTCGAGGTGATCGCGCCGACGACCTCCGCGTGGCCGCTCGTGCGCGACGCGGTGCGATCGGCGCTCGGAATGATACGGCCGGAGCGGCGCGGCCGGGCGGTGCCGGATCGGGCTCCGTACGCCGCGGAGCCCGCCGGCGCTACCGGCTCGGGAGCGTGACGCTCACCACCCGGCCGCGTCGAAGCAGGTCGATCGCGTTCTCGCGCCGCTGATCCACGCTCGTGCGCAGCCGCTCGACTGTCGAGACAGCCGAGCCGTTCACGCGGAGGATGACGTCGCCCGAGCGGATCGGCGCCCAGCTCGTGCCGGCCTCCATCACGAGCAGGCCGCGCTCGCTCCCCTCGCCGAAGTACCAGGCCATCTCGCTCGTCACCGGGCGGACGTGAAGCCACTGCGAGCTGGCGGTGCTCGACGAGTCACGCGCCGCCGAATCTCGCGCGGCCGTACCCCACCGCTCCGGCCGGTCCGGTCGGTCGGCCGGCTCGGCGCGTTGTGAGCCTTCGGACCGCCGCGACGTCTCCGCGCTGTCGATGTGCTCGGCCGCGCTGTCGGCGGACCGGTCGGCCGGCACCGCGCGCTCCGGCGGCGCCGTGCTCCCCGCGCGCTCGGCCTCCTCCATGCGGTCCGCGCCCTCCGGACGGCTGGAGACGCCCGGCCGCACGCCCTCCGACGGCCGCTCGCGCCCGGTGCCGGCGTCACTCCGCGCCTGCCGGAGCCCGTCGAGCAGCTCGCCGATCTGCCGGTCGATCTCGCCCAGGGCGTCGCGTACGCGGCCGCGGCTCTGCTCCTCCGACACCCGCTGCACGAAGCCCTGGAGGTTCCGCATCGCCTCGGCAACGCTGTCGAGCGCGACGGGGCGGCGGGCGGCATCGCTCTCGCGCGTATTGCTCTCGCGGGCGCTGCTCTCGCGGACGGTACTCTCGCGGGTGCTGCCCCCGCGCCCACTGTCCCGCGTGCTCTCGCGCGCCGGTTCGCGTACGGTCTCGCGCGAGCCCGTCGCATACGCGGCATCGGCCGAGTCCGGCGTCGCCAGGCGTCCGCGGGAGGTGACGGTGGTGACCGTGTCGCCCAGATCCACCGTCACCGCGCGGAACTGCCCGTCCACATAGATGCGGACGGGGATCTCCTCGCTGTTCTTCGCCTTCTGCACCTCGCGCGCGAAGCGACGGGAGAGGAGCTCGGACCAGTCGCGCTCGCCAACCTCGGCCGATGGGAGCCGCAGGCCCACGCCATTGATCTCGGCCAGGCGATCGCCGCCGCGGATGCCGGCGCGGGCGCCCGGCCCGTCGGCGCGGACGGAGGTGACGAGGAAGCCGAGCGTATCGCGCTCGTCGCCCGACGGCGCAGCGCTGAAGCCGAGCACGGTGCGCGGATCCGGCGCGGACGCGCTGGCGGTTCGCGATGAGGCGGGGGTGCGTTGCGTCTGCGCCCGGGCCGGGCTTCCGAGGAGCGGAAGGAGCGCGGGGACGAGGGCGAGGGCGCCGATCGGGACGGGGTGGAACCGCATACGCTGCTCCTGGAGGCTGCCGGTGACGAGGAGGTGGGTTCTCGTTCAGACACACGAAGCCGCCGAAACGTTGGTCCCGACCGCCACTTCGCCTTCTTCCTCGTTCCCTCTGCTTCAGGCGCCTCCGCCCGGCCCTACTGCCGGCACGGGGCGCGCGGGTCCCCCTTCGGCCGGTCCGTCTTCGGCCGGTGATCCAGGTTCGCCAGCTCGAGCGCGGCGTCGTGGACGAAGCGGGCGACTCTGGCGAGCGCGTCGTAGTCGATGTACTGCGGCTCGTCGGTCACCTGGTGGTAATCGAGATGCTCACCCCGCGAGAACGCGACGGCCGGAATGTTGTAGCGTGCGTACGAGTAGTGATCCGCGCGGCAGTAGTACTGGAGCGGGTGGCCGGGCCGGTCGTATTCGTAGTTGAAGGCGAAGGGGAGCGGCTGCCGCGCGTTCACCGCTTCCAGGATCTCGCCAAACTCGACCGAGTTGCGCTTGGCGCCGATCACCTCGAGGTACTGGGGGCCGGCGTCGGGCAGGTCGTCGCGGCCGCCGCGGCCGATCATATCCATGTCGATCTCCCCGACGATCGAGTCCACGGGCACGGTCGCGTGGTCGGTGAACCAGCGCGAGCCGACGAGGCCGATCTCCTCCGCAGTGTGGCTCACGAAGAGGATGGAGCGGCGCGGCCGGGGTCCACCCGCCAGCCGCTCGGCGATCTCGAGGAGCGCGACTGTTCCCGAGCCGTCGTCGTCTGCCCCGTTGCGAATGGAATCGAGTCGTGGCGGATGGAGCCGGCGCAGGCTGTCGAGCAGCGCGCGGATGCGCGGCGCCTCCTCCGCGGTAGGCTCACGCAGCGGCGAGTCCGCGCCCATCGGTCGCACGACGCGATTGTAGGCGCGGAGCGAGTCGTGATCCACCGGCGCGTGGTCGAAGCCGACGTGATCGTTGTGCCCCGTGAGCGACAGGTACTGCGCGCGGAGCGCCGGGTCTGCACCGCGGAACACGGCCACGACGTTGCGCGCGGGGAAGGGAAGCGGGCCCATCGTCGAAGCGATCGAGCCGCGGACGGTGGCGCCCATCGCACCAGGTTGTAGGCTGGCCGGGTCGGCGCCGAGGAGGACGGACGCGGCGCGGGGCGAGATGGCGAGCGGCGCTGGAATGTCGAGCCGCGCCGTGTCGAGTGTGGTCTCGCCGCCGCGGATGCGCGCGACGACCTCCGGGCCGTAGCGGTCGAGCTGCGGGATGGCGACGGCGGCGGCGCGAGCGAAGCGCGGGTGCCGTACGAGCCGCATGACAAGGCCGCGGTTCGCGAGGTCGCGCGAGGGCGAGCCGGGCAAGCCGAGGACGACGATCTTCCCCGCGGCCTGATCGGCCGGGATCCACGTGGACGAGTCGGTCGCCACGCCGCCGAAGACGACGGGAATCTCGCCCGACCCCGACAGCCGCCAGGCGATACGCGGCGAGAGCGGAAGGAAGTCGCGCCCCATCTCGAGTGCGGTGCCGTTCGCGGTGAGCCGCGAGGCGCGCTCGTCCACGCCGATCCGGTAGAACGGGACGGTCTGGAAGTATGTCCCACCCTCACCTGCCGGCTCCAACCCGAGGCGCCGGAACTCCGCGGCCACGTACTCGGCTGCCTTCGCGTTCCCCGCCTCGCCGGTCATGCGCCCCATCATCGAGTCGTGGGCAAGCGCGAAGAGGCGCATGCGAAGGTCGGCGGGCGAGATGTCCCTGCCCGTGCCCGGGGCGGCGCGTGGCGCCGACCCGGGCCGGTTCTGGCCCGTGCACGCGGTGGCCACGAGGAACGGGCCAGCGAGAGCGGTGACAAGCGCGCGGCGGCTGGCGCGAAGGGGTAGCCGGATCATGCGTGGGCGTGGGTGAGGGGTGGGGTGAGACGGGATAATCTACCCGCGGCGCGGCATTTGTTGCGGACGACGAATCGTCGCGCCACATTCGGCTTCCCCATCGCGCCGGCTCGCGACGTGCCGCCGTCCGGCGCGCGCTCCCGCCGCCCCCGCCACGCAGTGGAGTTGTCGATGCCCCAGGGAACGACCTACGACGTCTGCATTGTCGGCTCCGGCGCCGGCGGCGGAATGGCCGCCTACGCGCTCGCGAAGGCCGGCGCGCGCGTCCTCGTGCTCGAGGCCGGCCCGGAGTGGTGGAGCACGAAGAACTCGACGATGCTGCTACCGGCATATGCCTCGATGCGGCGGGGCCGCTCGACGAAGACGCGGCCGTTCGGCGAGTTCGATGCCTGCGATGGCGGCTGGGACATCGAGGGCGAGCCCTACACCCGCGCGCCGGGCACGCGCTTCGATTGGTGGCGCGCCCGCATGCTCGGCGGCCGCACGAACCACTGGGGGCGCATCTCGCTCCGCTTCGGCCCGCGCGACTTCAAGGGGAAGTCGAACGACGGCCTGGGCGACGACTGGCCGATCTCGTACGACGACCTCGCGCCGTACTACGACCGGGTGGACGACCTCGTCGGGATTTTCGGAAGCCACGAGGGACTCCCCAATCACCCCGACGGCCACTTCCTCCCCGCCCCCACGCCGCGCTGCTACGAGCTGCTCGTGAAGCAGGCGAGCGACAAGCTCGGCGTCACCTGTATCCCGGCCCGGCTCTCCATCATCACGAAGCCCCACAATGGCCGGCAGGCGTGCCACTACTGCGGGCAGTGCAACCGCGGGTGCGGGGTGAACGCCAACTTCTCGAGCCCCGAGGTGCTGCTCCGCCCCGCAATCGCCACCCGGCGCGTCACGCTCGTGACGAACGCGATGGCGCGCGAGGTGACGGTGGGGCGCGACGGGTTGGCCACGGGAGTAGCGTACATCGACAAGGCGACGGGCGAGGACCGCGTCGCGCGCGCGAAGGTCGTCGTCCTGGCGGCGAGCGCGTGCGAGTCGGCGCGTCTCCTCCTCAACTCGCGGTCGAGCGCCTTCCCGCACGGGCTCGCGAACTCGAGTGGCGTCGTCGGCAAATACCTCACGGATACGACGGGGACGGATGTCGCGGGATTCATCCCGGCGATGGTGGACCATGTGCCGCACAACGAGGAAGGGGTGGGCGGCGCGCACATCTACATGCCGTGGTGGATCGACAACAAGAAGCTCGATTTCCCACGTGGCTACCACATCGAGGTGTGGGGCGGACTGGGGCAGCCGTCGTACGGATTCATGGGCGGCATCCAACGCTATCCCGGCGCGGGCGGCTACGGCGCCAAGCTCAAGGATGATTACCGCCGGTTCTACGGCGCGACGATCGGCTTCTCCGGGCGTGGCGAGATGATCCCGAACGAGGCGTCGTACTGCGAGCTGGACCCGACGGTCGTGGACCAGTGGGGCATTCCGGTGCTCCGCTTCCACTGGGCGTGGAGCGATCACGAGTACGGGCAGGTGAAGCACATGCAGGAGACCTTCCGCGCGCTCGTGAGCGAGATGGGCGGGCAGGTGTTCTCGGCGATGCCGACGAAGGAGCAAGGCTACGGGATCGCGACGGGCGGGCGGATCATCCACGAACTCGGCACGGTGCGCATGGGCGCCGATCCGAAGACCTCGGCCCTCGACGCGAACTGCCGCGCGCACGACTGCCGGAACCTCTTCGTGACCGACGGCGGCCCGTTCGTGTCGCAGGCGGACAAGAACCCGACGTGGACGATCCTCGCGCTGGCCTGGCGGACGGCAGATTACATCACGGGGCAGCGGAAGGAGGGGGCGCTATGAGCCAGGAGCCGAAGGATGATGCGCGCGACGATTCGGTGATGCCCGAGCGGCCGGCCGACGCTATCGATTCATCGGGGGGGGGCCCCGCGGCGCCACTCACCCGCCGAGCCGCCCTCCGCGTGCTCGGCGCGGTGCCGCTCGCCGGCGCCCTCGCGTGGACCGACGGGCAGGGCACGGGTCAGGCGCAGACGCGGCAGACGCACGAGGGACCCAACCAGCCGGCGCGCGACACCAAGCAGCCCCCGCCATCGCCGCGGAAGGCAAAGTTCTTCAACGCGCGCGAGGCGCGCACGCTCCGCACGCTGGCCGACGACATCATCCCGCGCGACGCGCACTCCGGCAGCGCGAGCGAGGCCGGCGTCGTGGACTTCATCGACTTCAATCTGTCGGTGGAGGAGACGACGGCCGACACGCGCACGGCCTGGCGCGGCGGACTCCGCTGGATGGACGCGGAGAGCCGCCGCCGATTCAGCGTCGCTTACGCCGCCGCCACCCTCGTGCAACGCCACCAGATCCTCGACGACATCGCCTGGCCCGAGAAGGCGCGCGCGGAGCTGGCGTACGGTGCCGCGTTCTTCACACGCTGCCGCGACATGGTCGCCTCCGGCTTCTTCTCGAGCGCGCTCGGCTACCAGGATCTGCGCTACATGGGCAACGTCTTCATCCCCGAGTGGAAGGGATGCCCGGAAGCGGCGCTCCGGAAGCTCGGCGTCTCCTATGACCTCATGCCGAAGCGCGACGCGAGATGACGCGCGATCCCCGTCTCGGTGTCGGATTCATCGGCTCGGGCTTCAACGCGAAGTTTCACATGCTCGGCTGGACCGGCGTGCGCGACGCCGACGTCCTCGGCGTCTGGAGCCCGAATGGCGCGAACGCGGCCGCCGCGGCCGAGTACGCGCGGTCGCTCGATGTTGGGGCAGCGAAGCCATACGCCTCGATCACCGAGATGGTCGCCGATCCGGCCATCGACGCGATCTGGCTCACTGGACCGAATCAGGCGCGGATCGAGAACGTCGAGGAGATCGTCCACGCGGTCACGAGCGGGAAGGGAACGCTGCGGGGTGTCGCCTGCGAGAAGCCGCTTGCTCGCAACGTCGCCGAGGCGACGCGCGTGGCGGAGCTGGTGAAGGGAGCGGGGCTGGCGCACGGATACCTGGAGAACCAGGTCTTCGCGCCGCAGGTGGAGCTCGGGAGAGCGCTGCTCTGGGCGCGCGGCGCCGCGACGACCGGCCGCCCGTACCTCGCGCGCGCCGCCGAGGAGCACTCCGGGCCGCACATGCCGTGGTTCTGGCAGGGCGCGCTCCAGGGCGGCGGGGTCCTCAACGACATGATGTGCCACTCGGCGCTCGTCGTGCGGCACCTGCTCACGAAGCCCGGGGAGCCGCTGTCCACGGTGCGCCCCGTCCGCGTCACCGCGCACATCGCCAGCCTCAAGTGGACACGCCCCGAGTACGCGCGCCAGTTGGCTCGGACGATGCCGGGCGTGGACTACACGCGGGCGCCATCGGAGGACTTCGCCAGCACGACGATCGAGTTCGTCACGGAGGATGGTCACATTGCGATCGGCGAAGCGAGTACGTCGTGGAGCTTTGTTGGCGCTGGACTCCGCCTGTCGGCGGAGTTGCTGGGCCCCGAGTACTCGATGAGCTGGAACACGCTCGACAGCGGACTCAAGCTCTTCTTCAGCCGACAGGTGCGGGGGACGGCGGGCGAGGATCTCGTCGAGAAGCAGAACGCCGAGGTGGGGCTCATGCCGGTCGTCGCAAACGAGGCGGCGGCCTACGGCTACGAGGCGGAAGACCGCCATTTCGTGCGCGTGTTCCTGGGGAAGGAAACGCCGAAGCTGACGTTCGACGATGGGCTCGACGTCGTGCGCATCCTCATGACCGCGTACCAGAGCGCGGAAGAGGGGCGCACGCTCGACTTCCCCCCCGACGGACTCGACGAGTTCGTGCCGGCGGTGGCGCGGGGGGCTTGGAATCCCGCGCGCGCGGCGGAGGCCGCTGCCCGATGAAAGAGGCCCGCACGCTGATCGCGGCTGCGCTCCCCGCGCTCCCCGCGCTCCCCGCGCTCCCCGCGCTCGCCACCCTGGCCGCGCTGTCCCTCGCCACGCTGTCCCTCGCCACGCTGACTGCCTCGTCGCAGGGGAAGCCGGGCGACTGGCCGATCCACGACATGAAGCGGCCACGCCCTCGCGTGGTGACACCCGGTGCGGTCAGCCGGGCGCAACCGGCGGCGCCACCGTCTGACGCGGTCGTGCTGATGGACGGTCGCGATCTCTCGGGTTGGCGCGCGGAGGGCGGCGGACCCGCGCGCTGGGCGGTGCGCGACGGCTACGCCGAGGTGGTCAAGGGCACGGGCGCCATCCACACGGCGCAGACCTTCGGCGACTGCCAGCTTCACCTCGAATGGATGGCGCCGCTGCGGGCGGTGGGCGCGGGCCAGGAGCGCGGCAACTCCGGCGTCTTCCTCATGGGAATGTACGAGGTGCAGGTGCTGGATTCATATCGGAACGACACGTATCCGGATGGGCAGGCCGGCGCGGTCTACGGCCAGTATCCGCCGCTCGTCAACGCGAGCCGCCGGCCGGGCGAATGGCAGACGTATGACATCGTGTTTCGTGCGCCACGCTTCAATGCGACGGGCGCGCTCGCGAGCCCTGCACGCCTCACGGTGTTCCAGAATGGCATCCTCGTGCAGCACGACGTCGAGCTGACGGGGCCGACGGCGCATCAGGCGCGGCCGCCGTACAAGGCACACGCGGCGACGCTGCCGATCTCCCTCCAGGACCACGGCGAGCCGGTGCGGTTCCGCAACATCTGGGTGCGTGAGCTCGCGGGGCGTGAGTAGTGCTCGCTGGGTTGCTGTGCAGATGAAGCCTAGTGGTCGGCCAGCCACGAGCGTGGGGTGCGCGTCGATCACCGAGCCCGCCTTGCATCGCTCCGTGACTGTCACATAAACCTCAGCGACCCAGTCGGAGGAGCAATGCCGGATCGCTACAGCCGCAGAGACTTCATGGGGATCGCCGCGATCGGCGCCGCCGGTGTTCTCGGACGGCCACTGGGTGGCGACTCGGGCGACGACTCGACCGCGCGCACGTCGCGAAGCGCCCAGCGTGCGGACGCCGACCTCGTCGTGTTCAACGCGAAGGTCTACACCATGGACTCGGCCGCGCCGCGAGCGGGGGCGTTTGCGACGAGCGCCGGGCGGTTCGTCGCCGTGGGGAGCACCGCCGACATCAGGGGGCTGATCGGCAAGCGCACCCGGACCCTCGACGCGAAGCAGATGACGATCGTGCCGGGGTTCACCGACTGCCACAATCACGCGGGCGGGACCACCCTCCTCTACGAGGTGCTCGTCGGCAATCCGTTCGACGTCGAGTTCGTGACCATCGCCAGCATCATCGACAAGCTGCGGGCGAGAGCGCGCCAGATGCCGGCGGGGACGTGGGTCGAGGGGTACTTCCACGACGACACGAAGCTCAAGGACAAGCGGTCGCTCAACGTCCACGACCTCGACCTGGTGTCCGCCGAGCACCCGGTGGTCGTTCGTCATCGCGGCGGCCACACGTCGTTCTACAACAGCAAGGCGCTCGAGCTGGCGCGGGTCACCCGGGACACGACGAATCCGCCGGGTGGGACGTTCGACCGCGACGCGAACGGGCAGCTCAACGGCCGCGTGACGGATCTGGCGCGCACCGTCTTCAACGGCGTGGGGCAGCGGCCCTCGTTCACGGCGGAGCAGCGGAACCAGCGCGAGCGCGACGGGCTTGCCCACATCTCGAAGCAGTTCGTTCGCTACGGCCTGACGAGCGTGCATCACGAGGGCGGCGACCTGGCCGCGCTTCAGGAGGTCCGCGCCCGCGGCGACCTGCATCACCGCGTGAGCTACGAGGCCAGCGGCCGAGTGCTGGATTCGATGATCGCGAGCGGCATCATGAGCGGATTCGGCGACGAGTGGATCAAGTTCGGCGCTACCTCGGAGCACACGGTCGACGGGTCGTTTTCCGAACGCACGATGGCGCTCAGCACGCCGTACCCGGGCACGTCCTACCGGGGCAATGTGACCGAGACGCAGGACGAGCTCGACGCCTGGGTCGAGCGAGTGCACCGCGCCGGCATTCAGGTGAACTGTCACGCCAACGGCGACGTCGCCATCGACATGTATCTCACCGCCCTCGAGCGCGCCCAGCAGCGCGCGCCGCGCCCCGACGCGCGTCCCAAGATCACACACTGCACGCTGATCAACGACGACCTGGTGCGTCGCATGAAAGTGCTGGGCGCCATCCCCGCGATGTTTACCACCTACGCCTACTACAACACCGACAAGTTCCCGTTCTACGGTGCGGAGCTGATGAAGCGGTGCATGGCGTTCCGCACGATGCTCGATGCCGGCATTCGTGCTGCCGCCGGCTCGGACTTCAGCCCGGGTCCGTTCGCCCCGCTCATGGGCATCCAGGGCATGGTGACGCGCACCGGCTGGGACGGAACGACGTGGGGCGCCAATCAGCGCTTGAGCGTGGACGAGGCGCTCAGGGTCAACACGGTCAACGGCGCCTTCGCCTCGCGCGAAGAGTCACTCAAGGGGTCCGTCACGGCCGGCAAGCTGGCGGATTTCGTCGTGCTCGCGGACGACCCCCACACGGTCAGCCCGGACAAGATCAAGGACATCGCGATCGTTCGCACGGTCGTCGGCGGCGATACGGTCTATCAGGCGTGAGTGCCCGCGGCAGGTCATCAGGATCGTGGCGTGGCGGTTCGCTTCCGTATCGTGTGGGTGCGAGAGTTGCACAACTGAGGCAACCCTCCTCTCAGGACGACACGTCATGCGCATGAAGTTCCTACTTCCGTCCGCGGGAGCAGTCTTGGTGCTCGGCCTCGCGTGCTCGGATCGAGTTGTCCAGCGCACCGTCCCCACGGCGCCACTGTTCGAATCGGCGTCGCTCAAGAAGGTGAATTCAGTGACCGTCTCGCCCGCGAGCGCCACGCTCGCTGCGGGCGCCACCGTCCAGCTCAGCGCGACTACGTCTCCCCCCAACGCGGCCACCACGTTCTCGTGGGCCTCAACGAATTCCTCGGTCGCCACGGTATCCTCGAGCGGACTCGTGACCGGCGTGGCCGGCGGGAGCGCGACGATCACCGCCTCCGCCGGGGGCAAGACCGGCTCGTCGGCAATCACGGTCACGGGTGCTCCGCCTCCACCGCCTCCACCACCCCCACCCACCGAGGTCGTCCTCGTCGGCGCTGGCGATATCGCGAGCTGCGCGTCGTCTGGCGACGAGGCCACCGCCGCGCTGCTCGACGGTATAGCCGGCACCGTCTACAACCTCGGCGACAACGTCTACGAGAACGGCACCGCCACCGAGTACACGGACTGCTACGCCCCCTCGTGGGGGCGCCACAAGGCGCGCACGCAGCCGACTCCCGGGAACCACGAGTACAACACCGTCAACGCGACGGGCTACTACGGCTATTTCGGCTCGGCGGCCGGCGATCCGGCGAAGGGCTACTACAGCTACGATCTCGGGGACTGGCACATCGTCGTTCTCAACTCGAACTCGAGCTGCACCACGGTGAGCTGCGCCGCCGGATCGGCGCAGGAGACGTGGCTACGCAACGACCTCGCGGCCAGCACGAAGAGCTGCACGCTCGCGTACTGGCACCACCCGCGCTTCAACTCGGGTGCGAGTCACGGGAACAACACGAGCGTGGCGCCGCTGTGGGATGCCCTCTACCAGTACAACGCGGACGTCATCCTCAACGGGCACGAGCACATCTACGAGCGCTTCGCGCCGCAGACGCCGGCCGCGGTGGCCGACGCGGCGCGCGGCATCCGGCAGTTCACCGTGGGCACGGGTGGGCGGAGCCACTACACGTTCCAGATGGTCCCGCAGCCGAACAGCGAGGTGCGGGAGGGGAACACCTATGGTGTCCTCAAGCTCACGTTGCGCACGGGCGGCTACGACTGGCAGTTCGTGCCGGTCGCGGGTGCGACGTTCACGGATTCGGGAAGCGGTACCTGCCATTGAGCGAGCCGCCGCTGCCCCCTCGCGCACGGCCTGCGGCGCGCGCACGTTATGCGCGGATTCCGCCGTCATGGACGAACCGGCCCGCTTGGCGGCGGCGCGTGGCCGGATTACCCTCGACGCAGTGAGACGCACGTGGCCGACTCGCATGTCACTCGCCGCGAATTCATCGCCGATACGAGCAAGCTCGCGCTCGGGGCGGTGATCGCACCCACCATCGTGCCGCGCCATGTGCTCGGTGGTCCCGGCTATCAGGCGCCGAGCGATACGCTGAATGTGGCGAGCGTCGGCATCGGCGGCATAGGGATGAGTAATCTCGCGCGCCTGCTCAACCCCGCTGGCGAGCGGACGGAGAACGAGCGTCCCACGGCGTTTCTCCCGGAGTACGCGGCCCTCGCCTCCGCGCGGGGAGAGAACCTCGTCGCCATCTGCGACGTGGACTTCCCGTACGTGGAGCGGGCGCTCGCCGGACGGCTTCGGCCCAACCGCGGCGGTGCGGTATCGCCCGAGGCAACGAAACTGCAGGCTGCGTACACGAAGGCGAAGAAGTATGCCGACTACCGCGAGATGCTCGACAAGCAGAAGGACATCGACGCGGTCGTCATCGCGACGCCGGACCACATGCATGCGGCCATCGCCCTCATGGCGATGAAGGCGGGGAAGCACGTGTACGTGCAGAAGCCGCTGACGTACTCGGTGTACGAGGCGCGGCTGCTCGCGCGGACGGCGCGGGAGACGAAGGTCACCACACAGATGGGCAACCAGGGGCACTCGAAGGAGGGAACGCGCCGGATCGTCGAGCTAATTGCGAGCGGCGTCATCGGGCCCGTGCGCGAGGTTCACGTCTGGACCGACCGGCCGCAGCGCTACTGGGCGCAGGGGATTCCGCGCCCCGCGCAGGACGTCGCGCAACGCGCCTGGCAGCAGCAGCAGGCGGCCGAGCGCGCGGCGCGCGAGGCGGCGGCGCGTCCGGCCGGGCAGGCCGCCCCGGCGCCGAGCGCGCCGGCCGCCCAGCAGACGCCGCCCGGACCACCGCCGCCGCCGCGCTGGAACATCCGCACGGTCGAGACGGCGGTCCTCAAGGCCATGGCCGACAATCCGCAGAGTCCACCGCCCGGACTGAATTGGGATCTCTTCCTCGGCACGGCGAAGGAGATCCCGTATCACCCCGTCTACCATCCGTTCAGCTGGCGCGGCTGGGTGGACTTCGGCGTGAGCGCGATCGGCGACATGGGCGCGCATCTCATGGATCAGCCCTATTGGGCGCTCGGCCTCACGTATCCGACGAGCGTGGTTGCGTCATCCACGCCGTGGGGCGGGTGGGCGAACGATCCTGCGTCGTACCCGCTCGCGATGACGGCGCACTACGAGTTCCCGGCGCGGGGCTCCCAGCCTCCGGTGATGCTCCACTGGTATGACGGTGGACTCATGCCGCCACGTCCACCCTTCATCCCGGACGGCACGCCGCTGGCGCTGGGGGATGGCGGGGGTGGCGTGTTCATCGGCGAGAAGGGAATCATCACGTACGAGACATACGGGAACAATCCGACCGTGTATCCGGAGTCGGTGGCGGAAGCGGCCGCGCGTGTCCCGAAGAGCGTCGCGCGCGTGGACGTGGCGCACGAGACGAATTGGGCGCAGGCGTGCAAGGGGCAGGGCCAGGCCAGCTCCCCCTTCGAGTACGCCGCGCGGCTCACGGAAGTGATGCTCCTGCCGATCGTGGCGCTGCGGGTGGGGCAGGGCCGCAAGATCCTCTACGATGGGGAAGCGATGCGTGTGACGAACGTGCCGGAGGCGAACCAGTACCTCACGCGCGACTATCGCGCGGGGTGGACCCTGTGACGCGCGCGCCGGTTGTCCTCGCCGTCGTCATCGCGCTCGGCGCCTGCGCGCGCGCGCCGGGGTCGGGTGGGGAGGAGAGCACGCCGGCCGCGGCGCGGAGCAGCACGCAGGCTGAGCCCACGGACACCGGGGGCGCGGCTGGGTGGCGTCCGATCTTCGATGGGCGCACGACCGCCGGGTGGCGCGGTTACAAGACGCCCGATGTGCCGAGCGGGTGGAAGGTGGTGGATGGCACGCTCACGAAGAGCGTCGGGACGGAGGACATCATGACGGCCGAGCAGTTCGGCGACTTCGAGCTCTCGCTGGACTGGAAGCTCGACCGGGGTGGCAACGCCGGCATCTTCTACCGCGTGACGGAGGAGTACGACCACCCCTACTGGAGCGCGCCGGAGTATCAGCTGCTCGATGACCCGAACGCCCGCGACGGCCGCTACCGCCTCACATCCGCCGGTGCGGCGTACGGACTCTACCCGCCGCCCGCGGGGGTCGTGAAGCCAGCCGGTGAGTGGAACTCGACGCGCATCGTGGCGAAGGGCGCGCATGTGGAGCACTGGCTCAATGGGCAGAAGCTGCTCGAGTACGAGCTGGGGAGTCCGGATTGGGAGGCGAAGGTGAAGGCGAGCAAGTTCAGCGCGTATCCGGGCTACGGCCGCGCGACGCGGGGCTACATTGGCATCCAGGGCGACCACGATGGCGAGCTCACGCTGCGGAACGTGAGGATCCGGGAGCTGAAGTAGCTGAAGTAGCTGAAGTAGCTGACGACGAGCAGCCGTCGCCGGGTGTCACGCGTCAGCGTCGTGCGCTGCGTTCATGTCTCGGCGATCCGGACCAACTTCATCCGCCCTGACGCGCTATTCTTGATCGATACGGCGGACTTGCGGCACGCGAAGTGTTCGGCGACGAGTGCCACCAATTCTTCGTTCGCTCTGCCATCGACCGGAGGCGACTTGACTCGCGCGAGCCAGATGCCTTCTGGTCTTTCCTCGAGCGTGCTGGCGCGCGCATTGGGCTTGACCTTGACTCGAATGGTTTTCATGCGTTCCGGGCCTCGGTGAGCGCGACGCGGCTCGCTGCCTGATTACGAGATGCCGAGCTGCGAGTATCCGACCACCCTCCAGGCGCCACGCTCCCGGACGAGGGTGAGGGCACGTGTCTCATACCCGCTGCGACGTGGGTCGCCCGACCACGCGGCCGTGACCGTGACGGCGGCGGTGTCGCCACGGACAACCGGCTCCGACAAGAGCAGGTAGATCCCACCGCCGGCACGATCAGACGTGATCCGGGCGCCGAGCTCGCGCGCCAGCGCCGCCGTCCTAGCGCTGTCACGTCGCCCGGCACTCGGCCACCCGGGCGCGTCCACGGGCCGCTGAAACGCCGGGTCGAGCGCGAGCGGCTGGCCAGGGTAGGTCTCGCGCATGTGACGCGCCGCGGCGAGCTCGGTGACCAGCTGCTCATCGGCGCCAGCCGGCTGCGGAACCGTGTTCGTGTCCGCGCACGCAAGGAGGACCGAGGCGATCGCCGCAGCACCGAGTCCGGCTAACCGATCCGACAGCCTTATCGAGCTCATCGTCGAGTGATCTCCCGCGGGACGACAACTCCAAGCTGACCCACTACCCGCCGCGCCCGCAACCTTGAATCTCGGATACCGAGGTACGAGCTTGCTCGCGGATCATACGCATGGGGCGTCCGCTTGGCACACGTGTTCGTGACGCAGAATTTTGGACCGGACTGGGGCGGCATGGACCAGCGCCACGTGCAGCTCTGCCGCCGCCTCCCCGATCGCGCGGTCGTGTCCACCGTGCGTAGCGTGCAGCCTGACGCGGCGTCGTTCGATCGCGCCGAGCCGTACGAGATCGTCCGGCAGCCATTCACCCAGCGGGAGGCGAAGCGCTTCACCAACACCGCGCGGTGGGCGCACTGGCTCGCCACGCACTGTCGCCGCGGGACCGAGCTGTTCCACTGCGGTGAGATCCGTCCGACGAGCCTCGCCGTCGGGTGGGCCGCTCGGCGAGCGCGTGTTCCCTATCTCCTGTACGTGAACGGGCTGGACGTGCTGCTCGAGCGGCGTCGGGCACGCCAGGCGCGACTCCGCGTACTGGCGCGTGCGCTCCTCGGCGGCGCCGCCGGGATCGTCGCGAACTCGGCGTGGACCGCGGAGACGACGGCCGACGTGATGCGCGAGGTCGGCATCAGACGACTGCCGCCGATCGTCGCGATCGATCTGGGTACGGATCCAGGCGCGTTCCATCCATCGCGCGACACCGGCGCGCTCCGCGCGCGACTCGGACTCGGCGACGC
This sequence comes from Gemmatimonadaceae bacterium, assembly GCA_037720885.1. Lineage (GTDB taxonomy): Bacteria > Gemmatimonadota > Gemmatimonadetes > Gemmatimonadales > Gemmatimonadaceae > JACMME01. The sequence continues at coordinate 16,593 of JBBJNN010000015.1, forward strand.
CCTGCTCCTCCTCACCGTCGCGCGCCTCCTGCCACACAAGGGCCAGGACGTGACGATCCGCGCCGTCGCTCTGCTGACCGGCGAGTTTCCGGAACTCCGCTACCTGATCGTCGGCTCCGGTCCTCATGAGCGGGCGTTGCGACAGCTCGCTGCCGACGTCGGGGTCGCGGACCGGGTGCTATTCGAATCGGACCTGTCCACGCCTGATGTCGCCGAAGCGCACGCGACCGCCACGCTCTACGTGGGCGTCTCGCGCCTGCACGATGCGGTGAATGTCGAGGGCTTTGGTCTGTCCTTCGTCGAAGCGGCGGCGAGCGCTACCGCGGCCGTCGCTGGTGACTCGGGCGGCGTGCGGTCGGCCGTGCGCCACGGCGAGACGGGGCTCGTCGTACCGCGGGCCGACGAGCACGCCGTGGCCGGCGCGATCCGCGACCTCCTTCGTGATCCGTCGCGGCGGGAGGCCATGGGCCGCACCGGTCGCTCCCTCGTGGAGACGTATTTCAATTGGGATCGCGTCGCGAGCGAGACGCTCGACTTCGCACGATCGGTGCTACAGAGCCGGCGCGTCAGGCACGGTGTGCCGGCGTAGCTGGGTTGCGCTGGCTCTGTCCTGCGCTCCGCGGTCGCGCCGGCTCAGGACAGTGGGTTGACCCATTCCGTACCTGCGAGCAGGTGCGGTACCCGCTCGTCAAACGTGTGGTGGCGCCGCATGAAGGCTTCGCCGCGGCGCCGGATGTCCTCGCGCTCACCAGGCGCGGCGAGGTAGCGCTCGGCCTGCCTCACGCATGAGTCGAAGTCGGTGAACCAGGCGCAGTGGACGCCGTCGAGGAGCAGTCGGTCTACTCCAGGCGATCCCTGCCCGAGGTAGAAACCACCGGCCAGCCCGGTGACCCACATTCGGTCCGACGCGTAGGTCGTCGCGGCCCGCGCCACCCCGGGCAGGAGGCCGAGCATGATCGCGCTGCTCGAGCAGACCGCGGCGAACTCGCGCTCGACGACCTTCCGTCCGCCCCAGTCGAGCCGGTCCCGCCAGGCCGCCCAGTCATCTCCCCACACCTTCACCCGGAAGCGGCGGGACAGCGCCACGAGGAACTCGGCGCGCGCCGTGTCGTAGCTGCTCCCGGTGAACGTGAGATCGGCCGCGTACGCAGGCTGCGGCGCTGCGGGCACGATGTCGCGATCGGCGGCCGCGGGCAGGAACACGGCGTTGAGGCCGAGCTTTCGCCACTCCGCTTCGAACCCGGACACGAAGAAGACGTCGGCGAGCCGGCCGGCGCCGATCGTGTGCGCGATGTCGGCGCGTTCGGGCACGGCGTAGTACGGCGCATCCAGGTACCAGAGCGCGCTTCGCCGGCCGCGCACGAGCTCCGCGACCGTCTCCAGCGTGAGCCCAAGACACTTGCCCAGGAAGACGAAGTCGGGCCGGAACCGGCGAGCTGCTAGACGGACGACTCGCTGCGCGAGCGATCGACCGAGGTACTGCCGCAGCACGCGGTCGTTCAGGAGCAACGTCTCGTGGCCCGCCCGGCGCAGCGCCCGCTGCACACCGGACTCCATCCGCCACCACTGTTGGCTGCCGACAACGAGGATACGCATGCGGAAGGATGCGGCGGGCGCGGCGGCGGGGTCAACGTGACGGTGCGGCGCACGATAGATCTCGCGAGGGCGCCCGTACACTCGCTCGGGCACATCGTGCCGTCCCCGCAGGCGAGCCGGCTCACTGCGGCTGGGTGGCAGGTGTGTCGATCCACAGGCCATTCGCGTAGATGCTCTGCGCCCAGTCGATGCGGGAGAGATAGAGGCCATTGCCCTCAAACTCGAAGTTCACGAAGCCGACCACGCGCACGCGCGTCCCGTTGTACAGCTCCGGACGCGCGAGGAGCGCCACCAGTGATGGCCCCCAGAGCACACAACGCCGCGCCTCGTCCACCATGTCGCACTTGGTGCGGGGGAGACTGGTGTCGCCGGTGTAGCCACTCCCGGTTCGCTCGGCGGACACACCGTCAGGCGCGCGGGTCGCCGCAGCGCCCGAGTGGCCCGCGCAAATATTTCTGGAGCAACTACGGACCGCAGACACCGCTGGAACAGATGCTGGAGTACGCGCACCGCCGCCATTGGATCGAGCAGTACTACGAGCAGTACTACGAGGAGGCCAAGGGGGAGCTCGGCTGGGATCAGTTCCAGGGGCGACGCTATGACGCGTTTCATCGGCACGCGGTGACCGTGATGCTCAGCTACAGCTTCCTGGTCTGGCTCGAGTGGCGCGAGCGACAGGCGGTACGCCGACGCGGACGGACGCGGCGGCGTTTTTCCCCCTCGGCCCGATCGGCGGCGCGGCACGCTGGCGGCGCAGCAGCGCGCGTTCAACACCTTCCGGCAGCTCTTCAACGACGAACGACCGCATACCGCCGTGGGCGGCCACCCACCGGGCGCGCTCTACGAGGGCTCGACTCGCCCCTACTGCGAGCATCTCCCGCCACTCGAGTACCCGGGGGTACTTCCTCGTGAAGCGGGTACCGAACGCTGGCACCTTCCGCTTCAAGGACCGCCTGCTGTTCATTGCGAATGCACTGAAGCAGCACCACACCGGGCTCGAAGAGGTCGACGACGGCGTCTGGTCGATCTACTTCGGCACGGTCTTACTCGCCCGCCTCGATGAGCGCGATCACATCATCCGAGGCTGATCATTCACCCCGGCGCTGTTACCCATGTTGCCGGTTTACTCTGTCACCTATGTCCCCGGTTGCTCAGTGGTCTGCCGGCGGGCGTGCACGTGCGGGGTGCCACACGCTATGGCCGACCGGGCGCGGCGATCAGGAGCGCCAGGAGGACGAGCAGCCCGGCGACTAGGAGCGCGACGCCGAGCGCCGTCAGCACGCGCCGCGGGCGGCCGCGCCGGCGGGCCTCCTGCCAGGCGGCGTGCGCCGCCTCGTCGAGGTACCAACGCCCGTCACCCGGACCGGCCGCCAGCACGCCGGCCTCCGCGAGCCGGGCGACCTCGCCGGCATGGCCCGTCAGCACCTCGTCCAGCCGGCGCGCCCGGTCCGGCGCGGTCGCCCCGGCCGCGCGGAACGCCTCCACCACTTCGGCCAGCCGCCGCCGGCGTGCCCCGGCGGCAGCGGCGACTACGGCGCCTCCTGCCATCTTGGAATCCCCGCTTCTGGTGGTTGCGGCCTAACGCCTTCAGCTAAGCTGCAAGCGAACCAAACAAATTGCGAGCGAAGCGAGCTTCATTAGATCGCTTGGCAGCTTCAGCGTGTGTTAGGCCTCGACAAGGGCGACGCCCAAGAGCCTTCCGTGGCACCCCATACGACTGAGCATCAGGTGTTCCGCGAACGCAGGTGCCACAGTCCGCGTGCCGAGAGTATCATGGCGAGGCCACCGGTGACGCCGAGCGCCATGAGGGTCCAGATGAAAAAGAGGCCCCCGGGCGACTTGGCGACCGCCGCAGTGAACCCGTTGTTCCGGTGGATGATGGGCATGCCCAGCGCCGCGAGCCCGCCGAGGAACATGATGACGTGCCCCGATCTCCGCTCGGCGAGCAGCAACGTTCCGCACGCCACGACGAGCAGGATGGGCACCACGACGAAGACGAGCCCAGACCCTCCCCGGTCTAACCCGAGGACGACGTCGCCGCCGATGTGAAATGGCAGGAGTATGATCGAGAGCAGGGATGCGATGGTCAGTGTGTTGGGCTTCACCGGTGTCCCGGGGGGCGGGTGGAGGGTGGCCTCATATGGTTGTCCCATACGAGGGCCATTCGGCCGGGTTTCAGCACTGCGCCGTACACCTACTCGGCTGGTGCTTGCGGCGCTTGCTCCGCGGCTACGAGTCTTTGAGCGGACCATCGAGTGCACGCGGCTAGAGCACGCGCGATCTCTGGCTGCGACAATGCTCCATAGTAGGCCCAACGCTCAAGCTCAGCTGCGGGCGGATTTCAACCACCGCGGGTGCGCAGCGCCCGCTTCCGAAACCCGCCCGTCAGCTGCAGCGCCACGTTAGGCCGTAGGCGGACGGACCTCAGCGTCACCGCATCGCGAGCAGGCTCTCGACAGAGATATCCTCGTCCACGTCCTCCCAGTGGAGACCCACCCCCCCACCGATGAGGCGCCACCGGCGGCGCTGCTCTGGCGTCGCGTCGCGCAGCCGGGGGAACCACTCCAACGGCACCGACACTTCACGTCCGTCGGCCAACCGGACACGGAGCGCATCACTCGTGCAGTCCGCCTCGACGGCGAGCGCCTCAGGCTGGACCTTGTGGGCTCTGGCTGCGGAAGTGCTCACGCCATCTCTCCTCGAAGAAGTCCCGGTGTTGTTCAATCAATCGCCGGATCTCGCCCAGCTCGTTGCTCCGAAACCCCCGGGCGTCGGCCAGTGCGACCGGCACCAGCCAGAACTTGGCGAAGCGCTCGGCCTGGTCGACGTGGATGTGCGGCGGCTCCAGGTTCTCCCGGCTCCAGAAGAAGAACCGATAGCCGCCGACGCGGAGTACGCTGGGCACCCCGGGAACCTACCACCTGGACCCACGCATGCGCACGCTCAGCATCATTCGCCGGCCGCTCCGTCCCGCCCGGCCTCCTCGGGCAGGGCCCCGGCCCGGGCGAGGTGCCGACGACATCCGGCGATGTGCGTTGCGGCCTAACGCCCGCCATAAGCTGCGAAGCGGGCCAACTGGCGCTCAAGGAAGCATGCGACGCGGTCGGCCCGCTTCGGCAGCTTCATGGCGATGTTAGGTTGCCGGCGCGGCGATGACCGCGCGCCCGGCCCGCAAGCGGTAGTGCAGCCGCAGAAACGTCGCGCCCCAGAGGGTGAGCACGTGATCGGCGCGGACGCCGCCGTCCTCCGCGGCGTAGACCCGGATGGTCTCCCGTAGTGCTTGGAGGTAGCGCGCCCAGACGGCCTCGCGCCCGTGGACCGTGAAGTAGAAGCCGGGCTCCCCGAAGCTCCGGCCGGCCGAGACGACGGAGAACGACCCGTCCTCGTGCGCGACTGGGCGCATGACGACCATCGCGTTGCCATTGGGCAGCGGGAAGACGACGCGCACGCACGGCCCAGCGAAGCCGGGCACCTGGCAGACAGAGTAGCTGCCTGCGTAGAGGACGCGGCCCGTACCGAGTAGGCGACGCACCCACGCGGTCAGCCGCACCCCACCGGTAGCCGGGTCCACGAGCTGGATGACCTCGCTGGTCATGCCGCGGCTGGTGTCGAGGCCAGTCAGCGGGACGTTGAGCTGCTGCAACCGCCGGCTGAACAGCCAGGCGAGCAGCTGCCCGAAGGGGCGGAACAGGCCGCACCACTCGGCCCACGCGTCGAGGTCAAAGCCGGCGGTCCGCTCATAGAAGGCGGCTACCCTCGGATCCACCGCGCCGGGATCGAAGGCGGGACCGGCCAGCGAGCCGAAGGCAGGCATCAAGCCGGCGTCCGGGTCGCCGCGTCGGACGCGGAGCCCGCGCACGGAGGCGAGGCGATCGAAGAAGTCGGCCCCGATGCCGCCGGGGTCGCCGACGGGGCCGTCCAGCCACGCGTCGCGGGCGAGGTCGACGCGGCGCCCCGTGAACTGGACCCAGCGCTGCGTGAGCCAATCGATCAGGTGACCTCGGGCGTCGCCGAGCCAGACGAGCGACAGGACCAGACCCTCCCGAATCCGTAGTACGTGGCAACCTAACGCCGAGCTCTGCTGCGAGGGCATCCAGTAATTGCGAGCGCAGCGAGCATCCAGAGCGCCCTCGTCGGCAGCAGCGTCACGTTATGTGGCGTGAGGCGATAACCGGGCGCGCTCGGCCAGCACCCCTTCCATGACGCCGAGACAGTCGGCGCAGATCGCAACGGACCCGACACTCGTCACTTCGGCCGGTGGGCGCAACTGGCGACAGAACCGGCAGCGCACCGCGTCCGCCGGCGGCCGGCGCGGCGCCAGTCGGGCCGCGGCGCGGCCGAAGCAGGGCTCGCAGAGGTAGACGCCCGGCCCGGAGACCATCCGCGCGCCCTCGCCCCACCCCGCCCCACAGCCGCCGCAGCGGGCCGGGCGGCCGGCCCCAGGTATCAACCGCGTCGCGGTCCGGCGCGCGAGGCGTGCGATGAGACCCATACGCCCTCCTTGAGCTTATGAATGACTGTATCGCCACATAACTAGGTTTCGACCCCCGAATGCAGCATTTCCCTTGCCGCTGCGCTCACAGTCTATTCGAGGTCGTGCCGGACGTGCCCGGAACACCGTAACCACTGCGGATGCAAGGAATTCCGATTCGCAGTACCGAGGATCTGTGCTCGAGATATGCTGCGGGCTAAGCGGGATAACACGGCGAAACCTACACGACTGGTCACGATTTCTGCCGCATGGTCCTTTCTGCTTCAGCGCACAGTGTACGAACTCGCAGCGCTTCGCGACTGGACCTCTGGTACCGTGAGCATGTCCGCTGGACTGACCACGCCGCGGCCACCACGGTTCAGGACGTGCGTGTAGATCATCGTCGTGCTGACATCCCGATGACCCAGGAGCTCCTGGATCGTGCGGATATCGTAGCCAGCCTCGATGAGATGGGTTGCGAACGAGTGGCGCAGCGTATGGCACGTCGCCCGCTTTGCGATGCCGGCGCTACGCACTGCTTCCACCACGGCACGCTGCACCACTGATTCGTGCAGATGATGCCGGCGCTGCTCGCCCGTTCTCTGATCCTCGTAGCGGCGCGTGGCCGGGAACACGTATTGCCAACCCCACTCCGTTGCGGCGTTGGGATACTTGCGCCCGAGCGCGACCGGCAGCGCCGTCCGCCCTCCCCCACGAGCGAGGTCGCGCGCGTGGAGGTGCCGAACAGTTTCCAGGTGGGCTGCCAGGGGAACGCGGACGACCGCCGGCAGCATGGTGCGGCGATCCTTGTCCCCCTTGCCGCCGCGAACGACGACTTGCGTTGCACCGAAATCCACGTCCTTCACGCGTAGGGTCAGGCACTCCATGAGCCGAAGGCCTGAGCCGTACAAGAGCGACGCCGCCAGCTAGGCCGTTCCCTCCAACTGCCCAAGTATGGCGATCACTTCCTCACGCGTGAGAACGACCGGCAATCGCTTCGCTCGCTTTGCCCGGATGGCGTCGGTCCGAAGGGCGACGGGCCGGCCAAGTACCTCCCGATAGAGGAACAGGACTGCGCAGAGCGCCTGATTCTGAGTGGCTGCCGCCACATGATCCCGAACGGCGAGTGTCGAGAGACAGCGCGTAATCTCCTGTTCGCCGAGCTCCGCTGGGTGTCGCCGGTCGTGGAAGAGCACGAATCGTCTGACCCATGCGACGTACGCTTGCTCGGTCCGACGACTATAGTGCCGCAACCGAAGCGCGGTGCGTACTCAATCGAGCAGCCTCGGGCGATGTGGCCCGGGTCCGTCAGCAGCGTTCGCGCGAGCGGTGCTCTCCCTCCGCATGTCAGGGACGGTAGCCGGATCGTGGAACCACTACGCAACCAGATTCGCGCGTAGTGAACCACCTCCACCGCGCAACTACATGCTCGCGCCCGATCCCGGCGGCGCGCCGCCTGTCACGCGCCCGGGATAGCCGGGGTCGGCGTGGGGCTCGTGTCGGTCGACTCCTTGCGAGGACGGAAGAGGAGCGCGAACACCACGAACACCGCGAACGCGCCGGCCGCGGGCACGAGCCAGATCGCGCGCCAATCGTGCACCACCTGCACGCACTGGCGCGCCGCGGCGGCGGCGGAGTCGCACGCCGCGTTCGCCGACGAGTAGCGGTTGACGACCGTGCCGGAAACGAAGGCGCCGATGAAGTAGCCCACGCCATTTGTCACGAAGTTGATGAAGCCCTGCGCCGCCGCGCGCACGCGAGCCCCCGCCTTCTCGTCCGTGTAGATCTGGCCGGCGACGAAGAAAAAATCGTAGCAGACGCCGTGCAGCACGATGCCCAGGTAGATGAGCCACATCCCCGCGCCGGCGTTCCCCTGGCTGAACGCCACGTAGCGGAGCGCCCACGCGAGCATCCCGACGAGCATGATGCCGCGAATCCCGAAGCGGCGGAGCGCGAGCGGGAGGAGGATCATGAAGCCGATCTCCGACATCTGCCCGAAGGTCTGGATGAAGGCCGGCTCCGGCGCGCCGATCTCGTTGAGGAAAGGATTCGCGAAGGTGTAGTAGAACTGGAGCGGGATGCAGAGCAGGAACGAGCCGATCACGAAGATGAGGAAGGCGCGGTCGCGAAGGAGCGCGAGCGCGTCGAGCCCCATGGCATCGCGCGCACTGAACGGCGCGCCGGCCGCGCGCGGCGGTGTGTGCGGCAGCGCGAGGGAGAAGAGGCCGAGCGCGACCGAGGCAACCGCCGCCACGCGCATCGGGAGCGCGAGCGCGTCGGCATGCAGCACCTTGCCGACCACGATCCCGGCCGCGATCCACCCGATCGTTCCGAGCACGCGGATGAGCGGAAACTCCTTCGCCGGGTCGCGTACGTGGTGGAACGAGATGGAGTTCGTCAGGCTGAGCGTCGGCATGTAGCAGAGCGCATACGCGATGAGCAGCGGGTAGAACGAGCCGAAGCTCTGCTGCAGCGAGACGAGCCAGAGCAGTGCGCCGCCCACCACGTGCAGGATCGCCAGGAGCCGCTCGCTGGCGAAGAACCGGTCGGCGACCATGCCGATGAAGAAGGGCGAGACGAGCGCCGCGATCGCCGTCGCACCATAGGCGAGCCCTACTTGCTGATCCGTGAAGTGAAGCGTCTGCGACAGGTACGTTCCCATCGTCACGAACCACGCACCCCAGATGAAGTACTGGAGGAACATCATCGCGGAGAGTCTCGCTCGCACAGCGGTCATGTGTCCGGTGCTCCGGGTGGCGGGGTGGATGCGGCGGCCGGCCGAATGTGGGGCGGCGGGTGAGGCCCCGCAACACCGCGTTGCCATGGCATCGCGCCCCAGCCCGAGCGCCCTGGCCGCGTCGGACGCTGGACCCGCCAGAGATCCGCGTCTAGGTTCCTCGGAGGTCGTCTCGTTCCCTGGAGGTAACCGTGCGCCGTGATCCGCGACGCGACAGCGCCGGCGACGGGGTAGATGCACCGGCGCACGATCGCCGCGCCTTCCTCCGCTCGCTCGGTGCCGCCGCGCTGACCCTCCCGCTTGCGCGCTCGGCCCTTGCCGAGCACACCACGCCCGGTTCGGCGCTCGCTCCCCTCGGCATCCAGCTCTACACCGTCCGCAACGCGATGCGCGCGGACGCCGAAGGGACGCTCGCCGCGCTCGCGAAGATCGGCTACCGCGAGGTGGAGCTCGCCGGGCTCCATGGGAAGACGGCGAGAGAGACGCGCGCCATCCTCGACCGCCATCACCTCTCGGCCCCCGCGACGCACCTCTCGCTCAAGGAGATCCGCGACGAGTGGCCGCGCGTCCTCGGCGAGGCGCAGACACTCGGCCACCGCTACATCGTCTGCCCCTGGATCGACCAGGGCGATCGCACGGTGGACGGCTACAAGCGCATCGCGTCGGATCTCAACGTGGCGGGTGCCGCCGCGAAACAGGCCGGGCTTCAACTCGCCTACCACAATCACGACTTCGAGTTCAAGCCGCTCGGTGGCACGACCGGGTATGACCTGCTCCTCGCTGAATGCGATCAAGAGCTGGTGAAGATCGAGCTGGATCTCTTCTGGATCGTGAAGGGCGGGAAGGATCCGCTCACCTACTTCGCCGCGTACCCGGGACGCTTCCCGCTCGTGCACGTGAAGGACATGGCACGGGATGGCAGCATGGTAGACGTCGGGATGGGAACGATCGATTTCGCCGCGATCTTCGCGCGCGCGAAGGCGGCTGGCATCCGGCACTACTTCGTGGAGCACGACGAGCCACGCGCCCCCCTCGCCGACGCGCGCGTGAGCTTCGAGTACCTCAGCAAGTTGAAGGTTCCGGCGCCCGCCGCGAAGCGCTGATCGCCCCGCCGCGAGCCGTCGTAGCGACAGAGCGGGGTTGACGCGGGCAATTCGACCCGATACTCTCCACTAACCTGGTTGGTGGAGAGTGATACCCGTATGCCCAAGGCCCCGCACGATCTGCTCTATGGGTCGCTCGACCTGCTTGTCCTCCGGACGCTCGCCTGGGGGGCCACGCACGGCTATGGAATCTCTACCTGGATCCGGCAGCGCACGGGGGGGGTGCTCGACCTGGAGGATGCCGCGCTCTACAAGGCGCTCCACCGCCTCGAGGCACAGGAGCTGGTCGAGAGCGAGTGGGGGCTCTCCGAGAACAAGCGCCGCGCCAGATACTACTCGCTCACCACGTCCGGGCGGGCGGCGCTCCGCCAGGAGACGAGCGCCTGGCGCCGGTACGTGGCCGCCGTGCACAAGATCCTCGAGCCGGCATAGACGCGCATGCGACGCGACCCTCTGCACCGCGCGATCTTCCGGCTGCCGTGGAACGCGCGCCACGTCGGCCGGGATGTGGACGACGAGCTCCGCTTCCACATCGAGATGCGCGCCGAGGAGCTGCGCGCGCACGGCCTGAGCGCCGCCGACGCGCGTGCCGAAGCGATACGCCAGTTCGGCGATCTCGAGGACGCACGCCGCTACTGCCAGAGCGTGGACACGCGGAGCGGACGCCGCCGCGGACGCGCCGAGTGGTGGGGCGCCGCCGCGCGCGATGCGCGCCAGGCGATGCGCGGACTGCGCCGGCAGCCTGGCTTCACGCTCGCCGTCGTCATCACGCTCGCGCTCGGGCTCGGCGCGAACGTCACGATGTTCGGCATCGTGGACCGTCTCCTCCTTCGCCCACCGGCGCACGTGCGCTCACCTGGTGAGCTGCGGCGGATCTATGTCTCTACGCTCGAGGACGGCACGCCCGACATCCGCCCGGAGATCGGCTACCCGCAGCTCGTCCGCCTGCGCGAGAGCATGCGCTCCGCCTCGGCCGTGGGGGCGTTCTTCGCTGCGCGGCTGCCACTTGGCGAGGGAGAGGCGACACGGCAGGCGCCCGTCACCCTCGCCAGCGCGGGCTTCTTCGCGCTGCTCGGCGTCCAGCCAATGCTCGGGCGCTTCTTCGTAGCTGACGAGGATGTGCCGCCGGTAGGCGTTCGGGTCGCCGTGATCAGCGACGAGCTCTGGCGGCGCGAGTACGGCGGCGCGCCGGACATCCTCGGGAAGCGCATCGTCATCGCCGGCGATGGCTACGAGATCGTCGGCGTCGCGCCGCGCGGGTTCACCGGGGTGAATCTCGCGCCCGTGGACGTGTGGGTGCCGATCGCCGCGGCGGCCGCCGAGATCATCAACGGGCAGTTCGTGAAGGAGCCCTGGCACGTGGCGAAGGACGTCGGTTGGCTCGAAGCGGTGGCACGCTACCCGGACGCGGGGGCGGCCGCGCGCGGGCCGGCCGAGGCGACCGCCGGCCTCCTGCGAGCGGCCGAAGACAGGTGGAGCGGGGCCCGGGGAGACTCGGTGCGCCCGCGCGCGCTCCTCCGGCCGCTCCTCATCGACCGCGGCCCGGACCGGACGCCGAGCGCGCGGATCGCGCTCTGGCTCGGCGGGATGTCGGTGGTGGTGCTGCTTGTCGCCTGCGCCAACGTCGCCAACTTGCTGCTCGCGCGCGCACTCCGGCGCCGGCGCGAGATCGCGCTTCGCGTGGCGCTCGGCGCCGGTCGCGGGCGGCTGGTCGCGCAGCTCCTCGTCGAAGGGGTGATGCTCGGCGCGCTCGGCGGGATCGGCGCGGTGCTCGTCGCGCACTGGGGGGGCGGCGTGGTGCGCCGCCTTCTCCTGCCGGATGTTGCCTGGGGAGACGCGATGCTCGACCCGCGCGTGTTGGCGTTCGCGACGGCCGCGGCGCTGGCGACCGGGCTCGCGACCGGCCTCGTTCCGGCGCGGCAGGCTAGCGCGGTAGATCTCGTGGGCGCGCTCAAGGGCGGCGGACGCGAGGGCGGCGGCCGGCGTACGAGAGCGCGGAGTGCCTTGGTCATCGGGCAAGCGGCGCTCTCCGTGCTGCTACTCTCGGGCGCCGGGCTGTTTCTCCGCTCGCTGAGCAACGCACGCGCGGTGGACCTCGGCTTCGCCGCCGGTGAGGTGCTTGCGGCAAGCCCCGACTTCATCGGCGCCGGCTACTCGATCGGTGAGTCGCTCGCGCTCTACGACCGGCTGCGCGAGCGTGTGGCATCGCTCCCCGGCGTGCGCGCGGCGAGTCTTGGCGTCACACAGCCGTTCGCCACTTCGCTCGACGCCAGCATCGCGCTGCCGGGGCGTGACTCGCTGCGGCTCCCGCCCTCCGGGCCGCCGCGCATCAACGCGATTGGCACGGATTACTTCGCGACCGTCGGCACACGGATCAGCCAGGGGCGCGCGATCACGGACGGCGACCGGGTGGGAGCGCCCCCGGTGACGGTCGTGAACGAGACCATGGCGCGCACCCTGTGGCCGGGCCGCAGCGCGCTTGGCCAGTGCGTGATCCTGACCGAGCGCGAGGGACGCCCGTGCCTCGAAGTCGTGGGCGTCGCGCGCGACGTGCAGTGGAGCGACCTGCACGCGGATGCGCGCATGCAGATGTACACATCGCTCGCGCAGGGGCTCGCCGAGCTGCCGCTCCGTGTGCTGTTCGTGCGCGCGGCCGGCGACCTGTCGGCGGTCGCGCTCGCGGTGCGGCGCGAGACGCGCGCACTCGCGCCGCGCGTGCCGTTCGTGGACGTGCAACCGCTCGCGCGAAACGTGGACCGGAAGCTCCGTCCCTGGCGCCTCGCCGCGACGATGTTCACGCTGTTCGGCGCGCTCGCGCTCGTGCTGGCCGCGCTGGGACTCTACAGCGTCGTGGCCTATGACGTGGCCCAGCGCACGCGCGAGATGGGCGTGCGGATGGCGCTCGGCGCGCGCGACGCGGACGTGCTGCGGCTCGTCGTGGGGGAAGGGGTGCGCATCGCGGCGGTGGGAGTGGCGCTCGGCGGCGCGGTGGCGCTCGCGGCGGGACCCTGGGTAGGGCCGCTGCTCTTCGACGTCGCGCCACGCGATCCGGCCGTGCTCGCTACGGTCGCGCTCGTGCTGCTCGCGGTGGCGGCCTCGGCCTGCGCGGTGCCCGCCTGGCGCGCGACGCGGGTGCCGCCCGGCATCGCGCTGCGTGCCGAGTGAGAGGCTCGGCGCGCATCCTGCCTCAATGGGGAGGCCTGCCGTCCCTCGAGATCGCGTTGCCGCCGGACTCTGCCGGATGCCGCAGCGGAGGGCGCCACGTCGAGGGGGCGCTTGCCGCCCCGGAGGAGAAGCATGTCGCTTCACCAGATCATCCGCCGCGCCGCCGCGGCGGGCACACTCGCCGCCGTCGCTCTCGCGGCCGCAGGGTGCAGCCCTGACGTCACATCGCCGGTGGCGACGCCGGCACTCAAAAAGGGCGGCGGGCTCCCCGAGCGCTACGTCATCCCCGGCAGCGCTGTATATCCCGAGGGGATCGCATACGAGGGGCGCTCGCGCTCCATCTTCGTGAGCAGCACCACGGACGGCACGATTTACCGCGGCGAGATAGACGATGAGGTGCTCGTCACCTTCCTCCCCGGTGGCCAGGATGGCCGCACCACCGCGATCGGGATCGAGGTGGACGACCGCGGGCACCTGTTCGTGGCGGGCGGCGCGACGGGCAAGGTATTCGCGTACGATACACGGACCGGGGCGTTGATCAACGCGATGGGCAATAGCAGGCCGAACGCCTTTCTCAACGACATCGCGGTGACAACGGACGGCCTCGCGTACGTGACGGATTCGCGCAACCCGGTGATCTATCAAGCGAGGCGGAATCGCGCGGGTCGCTACGAGCTCGACCCGTGGCTCGATCTCACGGGGACGGCGATCCAGTATCAGCCAGGCATCAACCTGAACGGCATCGACGCGACGCGGAACGGGAAGTACCTGTTCACCGTGCAATCGAATACGGGGCAGGTCTTCCGCATCGATACGCGGACGAAGGAAGTGGTGGAAGTTGATCTCGCGGGCACGCGGTTGACGAACGGTGACGGCCTCTTCGTCCGCGGGAACACGCTCTACATCACGCAGAACGCGCAGGAGATCCTGAGCGAGATCAGGCTCCGGCCGAACCGGACGAAGGGCGAGATCGTGTCGCAGACGACCGACCCATCGTTCATGTATCCGACTTCGATTGTCGGCGTGCGCGGGCGGCTAATGGTGGTGAACTCGCAGTTCGACCGTCGTAATGCGGGGCTCCCGCCGGTGCTACCGTTCACCGTGTCGGTGATCGCGACGCCGTAACGCGGCGGTGCTGCAACCGGGGCGGGCTGCCCCACACGGAGCCCGTCCCCATCGCCGCAGAAGCCCTTGCGAAAACATGAATATATATTCATGTTTCGCGCGTGGACTTCCGGCTCGTGCTCTGCGGCTTCGGGATCTGGACCGGGGCGACCGTCGCGCTGCGGCTGGCGGGGCAGTACGTCCTCCGTCCCGCCAGCTCGGCAAGCACGCTCATCCTCTTCGCCGTGAGCTTTCCCGTGACGGCCGTCCTCGTGCGCGCGCTCTGCCGGCGGTTTGGACTCCGGCCTGAGGAGTGGCCGGCGGGCGCCGTGGCGCTGCTGCTGCCGACACTCCTACTCGACCCGTTCTCGAGCGCGTACTTCCCCCTCGTCTTTCCCAACATGCCGCCCGAGGTGGCCGGCACATTTGGCGGGTGGATGCTCTGTTGCTGCGCGGGCGCGCTCGTCGGCGCGACCATCCGCCGACCAGGGCGGGCGTGACACGATCCCGGACACGGTCCGGGATGCGAACACACGCTCCGCCCGCGCGCCCGGACCTCCTCGCCGGTGAGAAGCTGCCGCCGGCGCCGCTCCAACAGCGGAGCCTCGACAAGCGGGCGCGGCTCGAGGCAGCCGGGCTCGCGCTCTTCGGGGAGAAGGGATACGAGGGCACCTCGATCGAGGAGATCGCCCGCCGCGCGGGCCTCGCGACCGGTGGCTTCTACGGGCACTTCCGCTCGAAGCGACAGCTCCTGCTCGCGCTCACGGACGAGCTGCTGGAGAGTTTGGGCCGCCTCGATCTCCGTCCGAGCGCGGGGGGCGACGTGCGGGTGGGATTGCGCGAGATGCTGGCACGCGCGCTGTCGAGCGATCTCCGGTATCTGGGCGCCTACCGGGCCTGGCAAGAGGCGGCGCTCGCGGACCCCGACCTGGCGCGGAAGCAGGAGGCGATTCACGCCTGGACGACGGCTCGCGTCGCGACCGCGCTTCAACACATGCAGCAGCTACCTGGCGCGCGCGCCGGGCTCGACATCCCGGCGCTGGCGCACGCGTTCGACCGGTTCTTCTGGAGTCTGTTAGCGGACGCCGTGCGGTCGCCCGACGTGGAGGTCGAGCAGTGGGTCGATGCCGCCACGCACCTGGTCTACCACGCGCTGTTCACGGACCTCCCGCAGCGCGTACGGAGAGGCCGTACGGCGTGAGGGAGGGCGTAGCCGAAGCTTCGCTACCTTGGGGGGCCCCCCCCGAACGACACGATCGCGACGGATCGGTGATTTCCCATCACCCTTCCGCCGCGATGTGTTCCCGTTCGCCGCCGCCCCCGCGATCCTACGCGCTCGATGTTACTCCGGTTGCCACGCCGGGAGGCGGCCACTCGTCCATGGCGCACCGGCGGCCTCCGCGGCTCCCTCGAGGCGCTTGAGGTCCGTATCCACGAGCGTCCGGAGCTGCGCGAGCGACTTGCCGAACTCTTCGGCGGCGATCTCGTACTGACGCTTCTGCGTGGCCGTCGGCGCGTCCATCGAGCGCGACGACTGCGCCATGATGTTCACCCGCCCCAGCAGCGACGGGCCCGTCGCCTCCTGCCGCCGGCCCACGGTCGGGTCGCCATTCAGCGACTCCTGCACGTTGCGAAGCTTCGCCTCGAACGTGCGCAGCTCCGCGCCCAACTTCTCATCTGCGCCCGGCGTTTCCACGATCGCGCGCTTGAGCGCCTGCAGCCGGTCCGACACCTCACCCACCATCGCGTTCGCGCCGAGTGCGGCGCGCTGGAGCTTGGCCGCCTGCTGCTGGAAAGCGACGACGGCCGCCGCGCGCGGTGGCACGCCCTGATCGAGCATGTAGACCTCGAACTTCTGCGACTCGCCGAGCGGCGTCGTCACGCCATCCACGCGCTTGGCGAGGGCCACCTGATAGGTGCCGGGGAGCACCATCGGGCCCGACGGGCCGGCGGCGCGAGGCGTATCGTCGTCGGGCTCCCCGCCGCCGGCACCGCCTCCACCCTCACCTCCGCCACCGCCGCCCCGTCCGCCGCCGGCCCCACCGGCGCGCACGGGGTTCACGCCTGGGAATCGCAGATCCCATGCGACGCGCTGCACGCCGGCCTGCGCCGGACCCGTGAGACGGCGCACGACCTGGCCTTGCGCGTCGGTGACGGTGAGGATGACGGCGGGCGGCTCCTCACGGTCCTCGACGCGTAGCGAATCCCACGAGGGCGGGAAGATGTCCTGCCCACGCCGCGCCGCCGACCGCTCGGACGCTAGTCGCGCCGCGCGCCGCGAGCGCAGCTCGCTCCGCAAATAGTAGCTGAACACCGCGCCGAAGGGCGGGTTCTGCGCCGAGTAGAAGTTGCTCCCCTGCGCGCCGCCGCCCGAGCTGAAGGTGTTCGACGGCACGTACATCGGCGCACGCGTCACCGGCAGGAGTCCTCCCTCCTTCGCCAGCACCTGCGGCGTCATCGCGCGCAGTGGCGCGAGATCGTCGAGCACGTAAAAGCTCCGGCCGAACGTGGCGACGACCAGGTCGTCATCCCGCGTGTGGACCGCGAGATCCTTCACCTGAATCGTCGGAAGCCCACCGCGGAGACGCGTCCAGCTCCCACCGCCGGTCCGGGTGACGAAGACGCCGAACTCCGTGCCGGCGTACAGGATGTTGCGGTCCTTCGGGTCGTCGATGACGACGTACACTGTGCCCCGCTGCGGCAGGTCGCCCGCGATCGCGGTCCACGTGCGGCCCAGGTCCGCGCTCTTGAGGACGTAGGGCTTGTAGTCGCCCGACATGTGGCCGTCGAACGCCGCATAGACTGTATTCGCGTCATGGCTCGACGGGACGACGCGCGCCACCTGGGTCGTGTCCGGCACGCCAGGGAAGCGCTCGATCTTTCGCCAGGTGCCGCCGCCGTTCTCGCTCACCTGGATGGTGCCGTCATCCGTACCGATCCAGAGCTGCCCCTCCTTGAGCGGCGATTCCGCCACGGCCACGATGGCGCCGAAGAAGGAGCTGGAGGTGTTCCGCGCGATCGCATCCACGCTCCACAGGCGGTCCATGAGCTTGATGCGATTCCGGTCGAGCCGCCGCGAGAGGTCCGCGCTCACCGGCTTCCACGTGTCGCCACGGTCGTCGCTCCGGTAGAGGCGCTGTGCCGCGAAGTAGAGCCGCGTGCTCGCGTGCGGGCTGATGATGAGCGGCGAGTCCCAGTACCAGCGGAGCGCGTCCTCGCCGGGATCGGGCTGCGGTTGGATGCTCACCGACTCGCCCGTCTTGAGGTTGAAGCGCTGCAGGTTGCCGTGCTGCGACTCGGAGTAGACGGTGGTCGGATCCTTCGGGTCCACGCGGGTCTGGAAGCCGTCGCCGCCCGCCGTGACGAACCAATCGGCGTTCGTGATGCCGGCTGGGGCGCGCGTTCGCGACAGGCCGCCGAGCGACGCGTTGTCTTGGGTCCCGCCGTACACGCGGTAGAAGGGCGTGGAGTTGTCCAGGTCCACGCGGTAGAACTGTCCGAGCGGAAGGTTGGCGAACCACTTGTACGTAGACCCGCGGTCAAACGTCTCGTAGAGGCCGCCGTCGCACCCGATGAGCAGATGGTCGGCGTCGTCCGGGTCCACCCAGATCACGTGGTTGTCCACGTGCTTGTTCCGCTCTCCGACCGCGCGGAAGGTACGACCGCCGTCATCCGTCACCATGTTGCGGACGTCCACCGCGTAGACGCGATCCACGTCGTGCGGGTCGGCGAAGATCTCGCTGTAGTAGAGGCCCGTCGTGCTGTAGCTGCTCATCCGCTCCCAGCTCGCGCCGAAGTCGTGCGAGCGGTAGAAGCCGCCGCGGTCATCCCCCGCCTCGAGGATCGCGTACACCACATCCGGGTTCGGCGGCGACACGGCCAGCCCGATGCGGCCCAGCTCGTCGTTCGGCAGGCCGGCCTGCGAGCGCCGCCAGGTCACGCCGCCATTCGTCGAGCGATAGAGCCCGCTCTCTGGCCCACCGGCGACGTAGCCATAGGTGCGACGCACGCGCTGCCAGGTCGTCGCCAGGAGCACGTCGGGATTCCGCGGGTCGAGCACCACATCGCTGACGCCCGCCCAGGTGCCGCCATCCAGCACCTTGCTCCAGTTACGTCCACCGTCCGTCGTCTTGTACAGACCGCGATCGCCGCCCTTCACCGAGAGGGGCCCCTGCGCGGCCACGTAGACGACATCCGAGTTCCGCGGGTCGATGAGGATCTTCCCGATGTGCTCGGAGGCCTTGAGCCCCATGTTCTGCCAGGTGCGTCCGCCATCCACCGACTTGTAGATGCCGTCGCCATACGCCACCGCGCGCTGCGCGTTGTTCTCGCCCGTGCCTACCCAGACGATGTTCGGGTTCTTGGGGTCGAGCACGATGGCGCCGATCGAGTACGACGCCTCGCGATCGAACACGGGTGTCCACGTCGTGCCGGCGTTCGTCGTCTTCCACACACCGCCGGCCGCGACGCCGATGTACCAGGTTTTCTTGTCGGTTGGATGCACGGCAAGGTCGCTGATGCGGCCGGAGATGAGCGCCGGCCCGATCGAGCGAAAGCGGAGCCCGCCGAGTGGCCCGCCCCCGCCACCCCCGCGTCCTCCCTCGGCGGTCGAATCCGACTGCCCGGTGCCGAGGCTGCGCGAGGTGTCCGGTCGCGCGCCCCGCGGGAAGCCGGTGGTCGTGTCCCCCGCCGCCCGTTGTGGCGGTTGCGCGGGCTGTTGCCGCCTCGGCGGCGGCTGCTGCTGCGCGGCGAGGCCCGCGAACGGCGCGAGCGCCGCGGCAGCAGCCGCGGCCACCGCGAGCGCGCGTGTCATGCGTGACGAGATGAAGCGCATACCAGATCCGGTGAAGGAGATACGAGCATGGGAGTGTAGCATGCGGGACGCTAGGCGACGGTCGCCGTCGCCATGGCGCCCGGCGCGGCGGCGAGCCGCGGTGAGGCTGGACGGTTCGCGAGGCGGTCGCGGATGAGCGCGACGGCGTCCGCGAGCTCCTCGCCCTGCAGCTGGAGTCGTGGCGCGCGCACGACCGGCGAGCCGCGCCCGACCTCCGCCTGCGCCAGCTTGATGAGCTGCACGAACTTGGGCAGCGTGTCGAGGCGGAGGAGTGGGAGGAACCACTCGTACAGCGCGCGAGCTTCCTCGTGCCGCCCAGCCGCCGCGAGCTCGAACAGCCGCACGGACTCGGCCGGCAGCGCGTTCACGAGGCCGGCGATCCAGCCGCTCGCGCCCATGCCCACGGCCTCGACGATCATGTCGTCGAGCCCCGCGAAGATGGCGAGGCGACGCCCGAGCCGCTCGCGCACGGCGGTCACGCGTCGCACGTCCCCGCTCGACTCCTTCACCGCATGGAGATTCCGGTGGCGCGCGAGGATCTCGAGCTGCGCGGCGCTCACGTCGGTGCCATAGGCGATGGGGTTGTTGTAGAGCATGCAGGAGAGCGGCGTGGCCTCGATGACCGCCGAGAAGTGTGCCTCCGTCTCGCGCCAGTCGCCGCGGTAGACGTAGGGTGGGAGCGCCATGAGCCCGTCACACCCAACGCGCTCGGCCTCGCGCGAGAGGGCGACGCACTCGGCCGTCGCGAGCCCTGCGATGCCGGCGACGAGAGGGACGCCGCGCCCGTCGAGCGCGCGCTGGCAGGTGGCGAGGATGGCGACCTTCTCCTCGAAGGACAGCGTCGCCGCCTCGCCGAGGGAGCCGAGTGCGACGATGCCGACGCAGCCGTTGGCCGCGAGCCACGTGACGTGGTCGGCGAGGGACTCGTGATCCACCGAGCCGTCGCGCGCGAAGGGGGTCGTGATGGCCGGGAACACGCCGGTCCAGTGTGCTTGCTCCATGCGTCGGTCGCTCCGTGGTTGGTTGGTCAGGGTCGTGGGCGGGGGCTCATGCCGGACTTTTCGAAACCGACGGCCCGGGTGACGCCGGGCATCCTGGTCCTGCAATCGCGGGCATCGGCATTACGAGCCTCCTCGATGGCGAAAAGTCCGGCATGAGCCCCCGCCCACTCGCTCATGCGTATGTCGCGAGCTCGGCGGGCGCCGACGCGCCGCCGGCGCAGAGTGTCGATGCGAGCACGGGCTCGATCGGCGGGCGTACGGCGTCCGGTGGCCAGCCGAAGAGGAACTCGAGCGCCGCGCCGCACACGCGGCCCTGGCAGGGGCCCATGCCCGCGCGCGTGTAGAGCTTCGCCTGGCGGGCCGTCCACTCGGGGCGGAGCGCGCCGAGCGGCACGTCCTCGCAGCGGCAGATGATCGTCTCCGGCGTCGGGAGGGCGCGCAATGCTGCTCGGGGGGCGAACGCGTGAGCGAGTGCCGCCGCGCGTGTCCGGCCCGCCGCTCGCCGCGCCTCGAGGCGCCGGACGCGCGCATCCGAGCCGTGGCAGGCACCGGCCGCGCTCAATCCCGACAGCTCGCCTTCCGCGAGCGCGAGCTCCGCGCCGCCCACGCCCGCAAGCTCGCCCGCGCAGTACACGCCCGGAATACTCGTCTCCCCACCGTCATGAGAGATCACCGCGCCGTCGCGCGTCGTGCAGCCGAGCAGGCGCGCCAGCTCTGTGCTGGGCACCAGCCCGAAAGCGGTGCAGAGGACGTCGCAGGGGAGGGTTCGCTCCGTGCGTCCATCGGTGAGCGTGACTTCGCGGAGTGCATC
Organism: Gemmatimonadaceae bacterium; assembly: GCA_037720885.1. Lineage (GTDB taxonomy): Bacteria > Gemmatimonadota > Gemmatimonadetes > Gemmatimonadales > Gemmatimonadaceae > JACMME01. Next base: position 37,415 of record JBBJNN010000015.1, read on the forward strand.
GTCGCCCCCCGCGCGCACTACCCATGTGCCGGTCACGTAGCGTGTGCCGGGGAATGCGGCGCGGTATCGTGCAGCATCGAGGAGCGTGCGTGGCTCGCGCCAGAGCCCCAGCGCGAACCGCGTGACCGCTCGCCGCTCCGCCTGCTCGGCGACCACCGCGAGTCGCGCGCCGGAGCGGGCAAGCGCGGCCGCCACGGGGAGGAGGAGCGGCCCGGTACCCGCGACGACCACACGCTTCCCGGCGAAAGGCGCGCCAAGCTTGAGGAGCGCCTGCGCGCCGCCCACGCCGATCACACCAGGGAGCGTCCAGCCAGGGAAGGGGAGAAAAAGCTCTCGCGCGCCGGTAGCGATCACGACACGCGCCGCGCTCACACGCAGTGCCCCACCCTCCTCCTGGCCCCCTCGCTCGGCGAACAGCTCGAAGCCGCCCGTCATGAGTGCCCGCGCGTCCACAACAGCTGCGCCTCGGATGATCTGGGCGCCGGAGCGCTCCAGCCGCCGCAGCCACCGGCCAGCGTCGGACGGCACGGGGTAGCCGCGGCGGTGCCGCCAGATCTGGCCGCCCGGCTCGGCCGCGCTGTCGAGGAGTACGACACGACGCCCGCGCTCCGCCGCGCTCACCGCGGCCGCGATCCCGGCCGGCCCCGCGCCGACGACGGCAATGTCGGCCTCGAGTTGCTCGAGCGCGTCCTCCGCCGGTTCGGCCGCGGCGCCGTCGCGCCAGGAAATCTCCTCGCTCGCGACGCCCGTCTCCACGCGCATGTCATGGCGCGCCAGCTCCACGCACGCGCGGCGGTGCGGCACGCCGTTGATGGTGACGCGGCACTCGTGGCAGATCCCCATGCCGCAGAGCGGTCCGCGCGCCTCGCCATGCACCGACGTGCGGAACGCGCCGATGCCGGCGTCGAGCAGCGCCGCGGCGACGCTCGATCCGGTCGCCGCGCGTACGGGGCGGCCGTTCACCCAGACATCGGTACCGGGGTTCACCGGGAGCCCGAAGCGGCGGCGAGCGGCGCGTGCTCACTCGCCGCGGTGGCCAGTACGCGCGTTGGAGCGAAGGGGGCAGCGCTCACCGCTGGCTCCCGCCCCGTCACGAGGTCGGCGATGATCTGCGCGCTTCCAAGCGATGTGGTGATGCCGAGCCCTTCGTGGCCGGCGGCGATCCACAATCCCGCGGTCGGCTCCCAGGGGCCGATGAGCGGGAGCTTGTCCGGCGTCGCGGGGCGGAAGCCTGTCCACGTACGGAGCGCCGACAGCGTGCCGATGCGCGGCATGAAGTGCCGGGCGCGCTCGAGCATGCGGCGCACGATGCGCGGATTGATCGCGGCGTCCCACCCCGCCAGCTCGCGCGACGAGCCGATGAGTACCTGCCCCGTGGCGCGTGGCTGCACGTTGAAGGCGACGGATTCGTTCGTCATCACGTGGGCGCTCGCGAGGTAGCCGAGCTCCACAATCTGGTGGCGACAGAACCCCGGGTGCCGGTCCGTGATCACGAGGTGTCCTTTCCGGGGAATGATCGGCAGCCCTGGGGTGAGCGCGGGCGCCTGCGCGCCGGCCGCGTTCACGATCACGTCGGCGCGCAACACCTCGGCGCCGCAGCGCACAGAGTGGCCGCCGATCGCCGTCACCGCGGAGCCCTCGCGGACAGACGCGCCAAGCGCGCGTGCACGGTCGAGTAGGTGGAGCGCGGCCGCCGGCGGGTAGAGCACGCCGTCGCCCGGTACGCGGAGCGCCCCCACGAGGTCGCGCCGCAGGTGTGGCTCGGCGGCGAATAGCTCGCCGGGGCCCAGCACGTCTGCGCGGACGCCGGCGGTCGCGTACACGCGCGCCTTCGCGCGCACGGCCTCGAGCTGCGCGTCGTCCTCGGCCACCCAGAGCGTGCCGCACTCTTCCATCTCGACGGCGCGTGGGAGGTCGCCGCGCAACGCGGTCCAGAGGCGTGCCGAGTACGCGGTGAGCGCCAGTTGCGCGGGGGAGTCATCCATCGCGACGAGGTGTCCCATCCCGGCCGCCGTCGTGCCGCAGGCCGCGTACGCGCGCTCGAGCACGAGCACCCGAAGCCCGTCACGCGCCAGGGCCTCCGCGCACGCGGCGCCGACGATGCCGGCGCCGATGACGATCGCGTCGTGATGCTGCGGGCCGCTCACCCTCGCCCGAACCCGCCCCGGAACGGATCGCGCGGGTCGAAGTGCAGCGTCGCTTCGCCCGTGATGAACGCGGTGCCGCGAATGTGTGGGACGAGTGCGCCCCCCTCGCCCGGCGTGAGCCAACCGGTGAACAGGCTCCCCGTCACGCTCTCCTGCCGCCACAGGTCGCCGAACGCGAGCTCGCCGCGCTCGTGCAGCGCCGCCATCGTGGCCGAGGTGCCGGTGCCGCAGGGTGAGCGGTCGTAGTCGCCACCGGAGCAGAGCACGAAGTTGCGGCGGTCGGCATCCGCGCGCGTTGGCGGCTGCGAGATCTCGATGTGATCGATGTCCGCTCCCGCCGCGCCGGTCACACCCTGTGCGCGGATCGCGTCCTGAATGGCCTGCGTGATCCGTGTGAGCTCGCCCGCGTGCTCGAGGTCAACGGGCACGGCGTCCAGGTGCGTGATGAAGAACCAGTTGCCGCCGTAGGCGACGTCGCCCGTCACGCGGCCCACGCCGGGTACGTCGAGCATCACATCGCGCGCATGGCAGTAAGCGGGGACGTTCTCGATCGTGACGGCGCCGCCGGCCTCCAGCTCCGCGCGCACCGTGCCCACCGGCGTGTCGAATCGCCATTCGCCAGGCCCGATGCGGCCGAGGTGCTCGAGCGTGCGCACCACGCCGATCAGCCCGTGGCCGCACATGCCGAGGTAGGTGCCGTTGTTGAAGAAGATGATTCCCGCGGCCGCACCATCGCTCACCGGCGGCGTGAGCAGCGCGCCCACCACGGCATCGTGGCCGCGCGGCTCGCACACCACCGCGCGGCGCAGGTGGTCGTAGCGCGCCCGCAGATCGTCACGACGCTCCGCCATCGTGGCGCCCGCGGGCTGCGGCCAACCCTCCACGACCACGCGCGTCGGCTCGCCCTCCGTGTGCGAGTCCACCACCCGCATGGCGAGCGGGATGTCGGCCGCGGGCGCGCGGTCACGGTGAGCCATGGGCTCGAGCGTCGGTGCGCTCACGGGTTGATCTGCACGGTCTTGATCTCCGTGTAGAAGTCGCGCGCGGCCGAGCCCTGCTCGCGGCTGCCGGAGCTCGATCGCTTCATGCCGCCGAAGGGTGCGTGCGGATCCACACCCGTGGTATCCCCGTTCACGCGCACCAGCCCCACGTCAATGGAGCGGATGTAGCGGAGCGCGCTCGCGATGTCGCGCGTGAAGAGCGATGCGCTCAGCCCGTAGGGCACCCCGTTCGCCAACTCGACGGCGTGCTCGAGGTCCTCGGCCACGAACGACGCCAGCACCGGCCCGAACAATTCGCGCTGCGCGAGCGCCGAATCGGCTGCCGCGCCGCGCACCACGATCGGGGACATCCAGTTCCCCCGCGCGAACGCTTCGGTGTTCGGCACCACCCCCTCGCTTACTATTTCGGCGCCGATCTCGTCGAGTACGCGCCGGATGGACGCGCGCGACTCGCCGGAGATGAGCGGGCCCACGGCCGCGGCGGCATCCGTGACGGGACCGAGCGGCAGCGCTTCCACCTGCCGGCGCAGCTCGGCCAGGAAGTCGCGCTCGACTTCCTTCGCGACCACCACGCGGCTCGTCGCCGTACACTTCTGGCCCGCGTAGCGCATGGCGCCGCCGGCGGTGAGGCCGGCCGCGCGCGCGAGGTCCGCGTCCGGCAACACGATGGCGACGTTCTTCCCGCCCATCTCGGTCTGGAAGCGGATGTTGCGCGCGGCCGCCGCCGCGGCGACGCCCGCGCCCACCCCGCCGGAGCCGGTGAAGCTCACCCCGCGCACGGCCTCGGCACCGAGGAGGCCCGGTCCAATGACGGAGCCGGCACCGAGGAGCACGTTGAAGACGCCGGCTGGCAGGCCGGCCTGGGCCGCGGTCTCGGCGAGCAGTGTCGCGGCATGCGATGCGGCCTCCGCGGGCTTGAGGACCACGGTGTTCCCGAACGCGAGTGCCGGCGCCGCCTTCCAGAGCGGAATCGCCAGCGGAAAATTCCACGGTGTGATGAGCGCGACGACGCCGAGCGGCTCGCGCAGCGTGAACTGGAGCGCGCCGGCCGCCTGGGCAGGGATCACCTCGCCCTCCGCGCGCACCGCCTCGCCTGCGTAGTAGCGGAGGATGGTGACGCAGCGGCCCACCTCGCCGCGCGATTCGGCGATCGGTTTTCCCACCTCGCGCGCGAGCGCCTGCGCCATCTCCTCGACGCGCCCGCCGATCACGCCGGACCAGCGGTAGAGGTACTCGGCGCGCGCGGGGCCGGTCAGCGCACGCCAGGCCGGCAGCGCGTCGGCGGCGGCGGACACCGCGAGGCGAACGTCATCATCCGTCCCCTCGGGCACGTGCGCGACAATGTCGTCGGAGTCGGACGGGTTCATGCTCGCGAACCAGCTGTCCGATTCGCTCGCGCGCCACCCTCCGGCGATGAAGTGGCGCAGCCGCGCGGACGCGTCTGTGGGGGTGGACGAGGCGGCGCTCACGCGCGCGCGCTCCGGCGGCGCCCGGCGGTATCCTGCTCCCGCTGCGCCTCGAGAAAGCCGGCGAGCGAGCGGCCGGCGCCGAGGATGTGCTCGCGCAGCAGGAGGGCGGCGCCGCGGGCATCGCGCGCGCGCGCCGCCTCGGCGATCGCGCGGTGCTCCTCGTTCGCGCGGGATTCCCCATGCGTGAGCGCGAGCTGCATGCGGAGGTAGCGGTCGCTGTGGCGGTGCAGCCGCTGCACGATGCCCATGGTAATGGGCCGCTCGGCCGGCGCGTAGAGCGTCGAGTGGAATTGCCAGTTGAGCTCTCCCCACGCGGCGATGTCGCCACCGTGGAGCGCGCGCTCGTACGCGTCGAGGATCTCATCCGCGCGGCGGATCTGCTCGGCCGTGAGACGTGGAACGGCCCGGCGCACGAGCCCGCTCTCGATCTCCGCCCGGAGCGCGAACACCTCCTCGATCTCGGCGAGCGAGAGCGTGGAGACTGTCGCGCCGCGGTGCGGGCTGAAGGTCACGAGCCCTTCGGCTTCGAGCTGGCGGAGCGCCTCGCGGACGGGGATGCGGCTGACGCCGAGCTCCGCCGCGAGCGCATCCTGGCGGAGCGGCGCGCCCTCATGGTATGCCCCACGGAGGATGCGCTCGCGCAGCGCATCCTCGGCCATGCCGGCAATCGTGCGCCGCGGCATGGGGAGGGGGAGGAGCACCACGGGCGTGGGGGGGGAAGGCGAGTCGCGCCGCCTCATTGCGCGCCGCCACGCGTGGAGGCGGGGAGCGAACCGGCGAAGCGCCAGGTCGCGCGGTAGTCGCGCGGGAGCGTCTGCCCGGTGAGCCGCGCGCGCACGAGATCCACGGGCATGCTGCCGCCCTGGAGAACGGCGTCGTGGAACTGGCGGTCGGTCATCTTACCACTCTCCACTAGCTCCCGGTGCATGGCGCGGAACTGCAGGCCACCGATCATGTAGGCGAGCTGGTAGAGCGGTGCGTAGCTTCCGTTGAACGAGCGGCGCACCTCGGCGGTGGCGTTCGCGCGCTCGTGCCCCACGCGGTCCACGAGCAGGTCGATCGCCTCCTGCGGCGACATGGTGCCCAGGTGGAAGCGGAGCGAGAAGATGATCCGCGCCGCGCGGTGCGAGCGCCAGAACAGCATCCCGACGCGATCCTCCGGCGTCTTGGGAAATCCGAGGTCCCAGAGGAGCATCTCCCAGTAGAGCGCCCAACCCTCGCCCCAGAATGGCGTGGCGAAGGCCTGTCGGTGCGCGTTGTAGCGCTGCGTCATGAACTGCTGCAGGTGGTGCCCGGGGATGAGCTCGTGATGCACCGTCGCGCGCGAGAAGTGCGGGTTGTTCCCGCGCATGCTCATCATCTTGTCGTCGAAGGTCATTGCGTCCGTGGGGTACGACACGCGAATGACCTCGCCGCCGAGGAAGAACGGGCTCACCTTCTGCGCTTCGGCCGTCATCATCTCCATCCGCCACGTCTCCTTCGCGAGTGGCGGTACGGTGACGAGGCCGCGGCTCTCGACGAAATCCGTCGCCTCGTCGGCGAGGTCGCGGATGAGATCCGGCTGCTTGCCGGGCTCCACGTAGGTCTCCTTCACCTTCTCCAGCGCGCCCTTCCAGTTGTCGCCGAATCCCATGTCGCGCGCCGCCTTCCGCATCTCGGCCTCGCACCACGCGAACTCCCGTTCGGCGATCGCGAGCAGCTCCTCGGGCGTGTAGGCGATGAACTGCGACTGCAAGTCCGCGCGGAGCGCCGCCGAGCCGATGGGGTAGCCGATGATCGGATCGTCTTCACCCTCCTTCACGCCCACGACGCGCTCGCGCACCGTCTTCACGTAGCGCTTGAGCAGGCTGTCCGCCTGCCGGTCCGGGTTGCTCAGCCACCAGGTGAAGGTGGGGTCGTAGCCGGCGTAGTACTTGTACCACGCGTCGAGCGTCGTGCGCACCGACTCGATCGTCTGCGCGGCCCGCAGTCCGACGATCTTCCGCATCCGCGCGCTGTCGGGCGTGCCGGCGCCCTCGGACATGGCGGGGCCGACTGCTGGTGCGGCGGATGCCGCGGCGCTCCCTGCCACCGCCCCGTCGGCCGGCGCCGCGTCGGCGCGCGTGGCAGTCGCCGCCAGCGAGTCGCGCCGCGGAGCCCGCTCCAGGCGGAGGCGGAGGCTGTCTACCTGCCGCGCGACGGCCGAGAGCATGCGCGCGGCCTTCTGCGGGTCTATCGGGTCGAGGCGGCGCCGCGCCTCGTGCAGCGCGAGCACCTGGTCGGCGAAGGGGACGAGCGCCACGACCTGCGCGGCGATGGTGTCCTCGCGCGCGAGCTGCGCGAGCTCGGAGCCGAGTTTGGCGTCGAGGAGCGTGTAGTCGATGCGCCCCTCCTTGCCAAGCTTCCCGAAGTCCACTTCCCGCAACCGGCTGCGCCACCCCTGGTAGAAGTCGCGCATCCGCCGGCGCCGTTCGGACGACGACTCCGCGTCGTACCGCCGGCCGAGCGCTGCCCGATCGGCGGAGTAGAGCTGGACGACATCGGCGAGATCGCTCCCGCGCGTCCCGACGCGTCCGACGACCGGCGTGACGGCGGCCGCCGGTCGCCGCGCGGCGCCCTGCGTCGGCCGCGCGCCGCCGGCGACCTGCGCACGGAGCAGGGTCGGGGCGAGGAAGGTGGCGGCCAGCAGCGCGATGGCGCACCGCGTGGCGACGCCGGTCGTGGCGACGCCGGTCGCGATGGCACGGCGTTCACTCTCGTGTGATGTCATGGTCGTGATGGCTCCGAGGGGCCGGATCGGCGCCCAGTCACCGGGCGCCGGCGGGGAGGTTGGCGAGCAGGTAGCGGGTGAGCAGCGAGTAGACGTGCAGCGTGGTGCCCGCGCCCTCGCAGATGCAGTGCGAGCGGTTGGGGTAGACCATCACGTCGAACGGCTTGCCGAGCGTGACGAGGCGGTTGACGAGGCGTTCCGTGCCCTGATAGTGCACGTTGTCGTCGCCGGTCCCGTGCACGAGGAGCAGCTTCCCGCGCAGCCCCTCGGCGAAGTTGATCGGCGAGCCGGTGCGGAAGCCCTCGGCGTTCTCGCCCGGTACGCCGACGTAGCGCTCCTGGTAGATCGTGTCGTAGAGGAGCTGGTCGGCAACCGGCGCCACGGCCATCCCCATCGCGTACACGGCGGGGTGGCGAAACATGGCGTTGAGCGTGCTCGAGCCGCCGCCGCTCCACCCCCAGATCCCGACGCGCGAGGCGTCGAGGTACGAGCGCGTGGACACGAGCGTGCGCACCGCATCCGCCTGCTCCTTGCTCGCGAGCGGACCGATCGCTCCGTGAATCACCTTCCGCCACGCACGCCCCTTCGGCGCCGGCGTACCGCGGTTGTCCACGCTCACCACCACGTACCCCTGCTCGGCGAGCGCCCGGTGCCAGAGCATGCGCGTGCCGCCCCAGCGGTCCGTCACCGTCTGCGATGCGGGCTCGCCGTAGACGTGAACGAGCAGCGGATACTTCTTCGCCGGGTCGAAGGTGCTGGGCTTGAGCATCCAGCCGTCGAGCGTGACGCCGTCGCTCACGGGCACGGTGATGAACTCCACCGGCGAGCGGGTCCAGGCGGCGGCCGCGGCGCGGAGCCGCTCGTTGCGCACGAGCGTACGGACGTTCGCGTGCGCGGGGAGGGACACGAGGTCGGTGACCGGCGGCGTGTCGAACCGGGAGTAGGTGTGGAGCGCCCAGCGGCCGTTCGGCGAGACGGTGTAATCGTGCGTGCCGGGCGCGCCGGCGGGCGAGACGCGTTGCGGCGCGCCCGGCGATTTGAGGGAGACGCGATAGAGGTAGCGCTGCGTGGCGTTGTCGGGGGAGGCGATCACGTAGAGCCATCCAGCCCGCTCGTCCACGGCGGCAACACGGGTCACGTCGTACGCGCCGGGCGTCGCGAGCCGTACGCGCTGCCCGTCGCGCGACACGGCGTAGACGTGTCGCCAGCCATCGCGCTCGCTCACCCAGAGGAACTCGCGCCCGCCGTTCACCCACGGCATCTCGTCCACCACGTCGAGCCAGGCCGAATCGCGCTCCACGAGGATCGGGCTCGCCGCGCCCGTGGCGGCATTCACGCGGAGCAAGGCGTCGTTGTTCTGCTGCCGATTCAACTGCTGGAGCACGAGCTCGCCGGGCGCGGCCCATTCCATCCACGGCACGTACTGCTCGCGCGCATCGCCGCTGAGCGCGGCCCACGTCACCGCGCCGCCGGCGGCGGGCACGACACCGACGCGCACGCCGGAGTTGGTGGTGCCGGCCTTGGGGTACTGCACCGGGGTCGTGAAGGGGTAGAGCGAGTCCGTGTTGTTGATGAGGAGGAAATCGCGGATCCCCGTCATGTCGAACTGCCAGAAGGCGATCGCGCGGCCGTCGGGCGACCAGCGGAAGCCGTCGCGCAGCCCGAACTCCTCCTCGTAGACCCAGTCCGTCATCCCGTTCACGCGCGTGCGCGAGGCATCGCTCGTGAGGCGGAGCGGTGCGCCACCGTCCACGCGCTCCACGTAGATGTCGCCGTCGCGCACATACGCGACGCGGTCCCCCGCCGGCGAGAACTTCGCGAACATGAGCGAGGCCTCCGGCGCGCCGGTTCCGAGCTGTCGCAGCGAGCCGGTGGCGAGATCGAGCACCCAGTAGTCGCCGCGGGTGTTGTCGCGCCAGACCTTCCGCGTATTCGTGAAGACGAGCAGACGTTTGCCGTCGGCGGACCAGACGTAGTCGTCGGGCGAGAGCGGTGCGTTCTGACCGGCCGGGGTGAGCTGGCGCGCCGCCACCTTGATCGTCCGCCGCCCCGTCGCCGCGTCGTATTCGACGATGTCGGCGCCGCCGGCGGCGCCGCTTCCGCTCGCGGCCTCGAGCGTCGTGTACGAGTCGCCCGAGGCGAGCCAGCGCGCGGGCCCGAACCGCTCGCCGGCGAAGGTGCGGCTGGCGAAGATGGTCCGGAGGGCGCTGTCCGCGGCCGGCGGGAGCGCCGCGGCTGGCGTCTGCGCCGCCGCGGTAGCCGGCGCGCCCGCCAGTACCAACGCGAGTGCGAGGTGTGTGGCGGGCCAGATCGCCCGCCGGGGCGCCGAGGGGCGTGGGGAGCAGGGCGTCATCGTGGCCGGGTCAGGCGAACGGCCGGTCGATCGCGGGGCTCTGCGCGGTGAAGAACTTCGCCCCGTCCTCGGTGATGTACAGGCAGTCCTCCAGCCGGATGCCGAACTCGCCGTAGATGGCGATCATCGGCTCGTCGCTGAAGCACATGCCCGGCCGTAGCGGGGTCTTGTTGCCGCGGACGAAGTTCGTCCACTCGTGCCCGTCGAGGCCAATGCCGTGCCCCGTACGGTGCGGGAGCCCGGGCACCTTGTAGTCGGGACCGAAGCCGCCGCGTGTGATCACGGCGCGTGCGGCCGCGTCCACCGACTCGCACGTCGCGCCAGGGCGTGCCGCGGCGAACGCGGCGTCCTGCGCGCTTCGCTCGAGGCTCCACACCTCGCGCTGCCGCGCGCTCGGCTTGCCGAAGACGGTCGTGCGGGTGATGTCGGACTTGTACCCCTGTACGCTGCACCCGCCATCCACGAGGACCACGTCGCCCTCGCGCAGCTTCTGCGGTGTGATGCTCCCGTGGGGGAAGGCGGAGTACTTCCCGAACTGGGCGCCGGCCGAGCCGCCGGGGGCGCCGAGTCGGGTGAAGGCGCCCGCGACGTTGTCGCTGAACTCGAACTGGGTGATCCCCGCGTGCAGGGTCGCGAACGCCGCGCGGTAGGCGGCGATCGTGATGTCGTTCGCGCGCTGCATGAGCGCGAGCTCCGCCGGCGACTTGATCATCCGGCATCCGGCGGTCACCGGGTCTGCGCTGACGAACGTCGCCTGTGGCGCCGCCGCGCGAAGGCCGTCGAAGATGAAGAAGCGGAGGCGTTCCTCGATCCCGACGCGCCCAGTGCCCGCGCCGCGGTCGCGCAGGATCTGCGCGATGAGACGGTAGGGGCTCTCGTCCTCCTGCCAGACGCGCACGTCATTGCTGAACTTGATCAACTCGCGGGCGCGCGCCTCCTCGAAGGCGGGCGATACGTACGCGAGCTCCCCCGTCCGCGGGATCACGGTGATGAACGGGCGCTCGGAGAGTCCCCACCCGACGCTCGTGAAGTAATTCATGCTCGACCCGGGCTCGAGCACGATGGCGTCGATGCCCGCCGCGGCCATGAGCCGCCGCGCCTGCTCGATCCGCGCCCGCCGCTCGTCGTCCGTGATCGGCGCGATCCCGGCTGTCATCGGTCGGAGGGCGCGAATGGACTCCGGCAGCGCGCACGGATCAAGGACTGCATCCGGCTCGCCCGCCAGCGCGGCGCTCGCGCGGCGCGGCCCGAGCGCCGCGGCACCAAGTGCGGCGGCGGCCCAGCGCGTGAAGGAACGACGGTCGAGCGACATGGAGCTCTCCTTGGCGGTGACGGTGCGGCAGCGCAGTGTGGCGGGACCCGCTCTGGCGCGCGCCAGTGGGGGCGCCTAATGTACGCCCGCCCGCGCATTGGATACAATATCCCGAACGCGCGAGCCGGAGCGCGCCGCCCCCAGACGACCGAATGCCCGGCCCACCGGCTGCGGCGACCCACAGGAGTACGCCCGATGCGATCCCCTCGTCCCTCCCGGCCGTACGCGCGCCGGTCACTCGCTCTCCGGTCACTCGCTCTCCGGTCACTCGCTCTCCGGTCGCTCACCCTGCGCGTGACGCTCGGCGCGCTGGCCGCCGTGCTCGCGCCTTCCGTCGCCCCGCCCGCCGCCGCCCAGGGCACCGCCGCCGACTACCAGCGCGCCGAGGGGCTGCGCACGCGGCTCGACGGGCTCGTAGCAGACGCGCCCGAGGCACCGAACTGGATCGGCAACACGACTCGGTTCTGGTATCGGAAGGCGGTCAAGGGGGGCAACGAGTTCGTCATCGTGGACGCGGCCACGCTCGCCAAGCAGTCCGCCTTCGACCAGACCCGGCTGGCCACGTCGCTCTCGCAAGCGACGCAGCGCACCTACACGCCGACGACGATTCCGGTGAATGGACTCACCTTCGTCACCGAGCGCGGTGTGGAAGTGGTGGTGGACAGCGTGCGCTGGCAATGCGACATCGCCGAGTACCGCTGCACTCGCGCTCCCCTGCGTGGGGACTCGGCGCGCCGCCTGGGCCCCACCCGGCAGGGCGGTGGCTACCTCGGCAACCTCCCACCGGCTGACGACCGGCCTCGCCCCTCGCCCGACGGGAAGTCCGAGGCCTTCATCCGCAACTTCAACGTCTACGTGCGCCCCGTTCGCGCGCGCCAGAGCGAGGACGCAGGGCCGGGCCGCGGCCAGTTCGCGCAGGGGCAGCGTCAGGAGCAGCGGCAGGACCAGGCGACCGCGCTCAGTACCGACGGGTCGGAGGCGGATGCCTACACCGCCGGCTCGATCGCCTGGTCACCGGACTCGAAGCGCCTCGCCGCCTACCGCGTGCGTCCGGGCTACCGCCGGGAAGTCCACTACGTTCTCTCGTCTCCCGAAGACCAGCTCCAGCCCAAGCACTCCGCGCTCCTCTACAACAAGCCCGGCGATGTGCTCGACGCCGAGCAACCGGTGCTCTTCGAGATCGAGGGGGCGAAGCAGATCCCTGTGCCCAACGCCCTCTTCCCGAACGCTTACGACATGACGCCGCTCGTCTGGCGGAAGGACGGGCGCGCCGTGACGTTCGAGTACAACGAGCGCGGCCACCAGACGTTCCGCGTGATCGAGATCGATGCGGCGACCGGGAAGGCGCGCTCCGTCATCACGGAGACGATGCCCACCTTCTTCGAGTACTCGGCGAAGAAGTACCGCTTCGAGCTCGCCGACGGAAAGGAAATCGTCTGGATGTCCGAGCGCGACGGGTGGAACCACCTCTACCTGTACGACGGCGTCACGGGCCGGGTGAAGGGTCAGATCACGAAAGGCCCGTGGCTGGTGCGGAGCGTGGACAAGGTGGACACCACCGCGCGCCAGGTCTACTTCCGCGCCAGCGGGATGTACGCGGGGAGGGATCCGTACTTCGTCCACGCCTACCGGATCAACCTCGACGGCACCGGACTCGTCGCGCTCACCGAGGCCGACGGCAACCACTCGATCGCCTTCTCCCCCGACTGGCAGTATTACGTGGACACCTGGTCGCGTGTGGATCTGGCGCCCGTGTCGCAGCTCCGGCGGACGAGCGACCGCAAGGTGCTGGTCGACCTCGAGAAGGGTGATCCCGCCGAGCTGCTCAAGACCGGGTGGCGCCCCCCCGAGGTATTCACCGCGAAGGGGCGCGACGGGAAGACGGACATCTGGGGGATCATCATCCGCCCCACGAACTTCGACTCCACGAAGAAGTACCCCGTCATCGAGAACATCTACGCGGGCCCGCAGGGCTCCTTCGTCCCCAAGAACTTCAGCACGCAGCTCGGGATGCAGGCGCAGGCGGAGCTGGGCTTCATCGTCGTGCAGATCGACGGCATGGGGACCTCCAACCGCTCGAAGGCCTTCCACGACGTGGCCTGGAAGAACCTGGGCGACGCCGGATTTCCCGACCGTATCCTCTGGCACAAGGCGGTCGCCGCGAAGTACGCGTACTACGACACATCGCGCGTCGGCATCTACGGCACCTCCGCCGGCGGGCAGAACTCGATGGGCGCGCTTCTCTTCCACCCCGAGTTCTACAAGGCCGCGGTGTCAGCCGCCGGCTGCCACGACAACCGGATGGACAAGATCTGGTGGAACGAGCAGTGGATGGGCGTGATCGGCCCGCACTACGGGGCGTCGTCGAACGTGGACAACGCGCACAAGCTGCAGGGGAAGCTGCTGCTCGTGGTCGGCGAAATGGATCAGAACGTCGATCCGTCCTCGACCTTCCAGGTCGTGAACGCGCTGATCAAGGCGAACAAGACGTTCGACCTGCTCGTGATTCCCGGCGCGGGGCACACCTCCGGCGGTCCCTATGGTGATCGGAAGCGCTGGGACTTCTTCGTCCACCACTTCATTGGCGCCGAGCCGCCGGAGCGGAACCGCGGCGGCCCGGGTGGCACGCCGGTGCGGGCCACCGGGCAGTAGGGCAGGGAAGCGGGAAGCGGGAAGCGGGAAGCGCTGAATGACTTGAGGGGCCGGTCTCCAAAACACTGGAGCCGGCCCCTCAAGTTTTTTCGCTTCCCGCTTCCCGCTACTGCCCGATCTGCGAGTCGTTGCGGTAGTAGTCGCCGAGGAGGTGCTCGGCGAAGTACTCCAGCATCTGGCGGTTCGTGTACGCCACCGAGCCGCGGTAGCCATGCGGCTGGCCGGGGACGATGTAGAAGTCGAACCGCTTGTTCGCCTTGATCAGCGCGTCGGCGAGGCGGACGGTGCCGCCGGGGTGGACATTGTTGTCCAGGTCACCCGTCATGAGGGCGAGATTCCCCTTGAGGTTCTTCGCCAGCTCGATGTTCGTTGGCACCTTGATGTCGAACTTCACGCTGTCCTGCATGGCCGTCGAGGAGTCGGCGGACGAGCCGTCAGTCGCGCTGTTTCGACCGGTGGCGGCGTTCCCGTTCGTTGGCGGGCCAGCCCCGCGCTCGGCGCTGCTCGTCGTGATCGTGCGCCGGCCGCGCGCGCTGTCCGCCCGGCTCGGTGTCACGATCCGCAGCCCGTGATTCCACTCGCTCCAATTCTGGTTGTAGATGTTGTTGTCGTGGTTGCCCGACTCGGACCAGCCCACCTTGAAGAAGTCATTGTAGGGCGGGAGCATCATCGCGGCCGCGGTCAGGAAGCCGCCGCCCGAGTGCCCGTAGATGCCGACGCGGTCGAGATCGATCCACTTGTGCCGCGCGGCCAGCTGCTCGATGCCGGTCTTCTTGTCGGCCAGCGCGTAGTCCCGGAGGTTGTAGTAGCCGTAGCGGTGGTACGCGGCCGAGCGCTGCGGGCTGCCACCGCGGTTGCCGATCTGGATCACGATCATTCCGAGCTGCGCCATCTGCTGGGGAACGTTGGCCGGATTGAAGGGGAAGGTGACCGATTCGGTCTGCGGCCCCGGGTACACGTTCGCGACGATCGGGTACTTCTTCGTCGAGTCGAAGTCGAACGGCTTCCAGATGTTGCCGTAGATGTCCGTCACTCCGTCGGCCGCCTTCACGATGAAGGTCTCCGGCGGCTTCCACCCCAGCTCCTTGAGACGCGACATGTCCATCTCGCCCAGCTCCATCACCTGCCGGCCCGTGGTCGCGTCGCGGAGCACCGACTTGGTCGGCGCATCGACCCGCGAGTAGTTGTCCACGAAGTAGCGCTTCGACGGCGATAGCGTCGAGTTGTGCGTGAAGTTGCCGGGGTTGAGGAGGGTGAAGCCCGTGCCGTCCCCGTTCACGCGGTACATGTGCTGGTAGTACACGTTCTCGTCCGCCTCGCGGCCGTTCCCCGTGAGCCACACCACGCCGCGGATGGAATCGACCTGCGCGATGTTCTCGACGTGCCACGGGCCGGTCGTCAGCGGGCGCTTGTAGGTGCCGTTGAAGTCGTAGATGTAGTATTGCGCCCAGCCTGACCGCTCCGACCACCAGAGGAAATCGCCGCCCTTCCGCACGTAGCGCACCGGCTGCGGATCGATCGACGCATTCTCGATGGATTCGGAGAGCAGGATCTTGGTGGCACCGGTGGTCGCGTCCACCTCGACGAGGTCGAGATTCCGCTGCGTCCGGTCGCGGCGCACGAGGCGCAGCTTCTCCGCGTTGACCGGGAAGTGCAGGTCCATGAGCCGCTGATCGCGCCACTTCCGGAGGTCGAGAGCCTTCAAGGCCTTCTCGCCGCGGCGGAACGTCAGCACCTCCTGCTGCGGCACGTTCTCCTCGCCCGGCATCGCGTACTTGTAGCGGATGAGCACCGGGCGTGGCTCGGCGAGCACGTTCACGAGGAACAGGTCCTTCACCTTGCGCTGGTCCATCCGGGTGACCGCGAACGCCTTGGAATCGGGCGACCAGTTCACGTTCGCGCGCACCCGCATCTCGTTCCGGCCGCCGCTCCCGTCCGTCTGGTCGTCCTGATTCTGATCGTCCTGCTGTCCCTGACCCTGACTGAGCAGGTCGAGCTGCCGACGGCTCTCCGAGGTGTCACGGAAGCCGTAGGAGTAGTCGAGTGCCCCGTCGGACGTCACCTGCGTCGTGTCGGACTTGAGGGTATCCGCCTTGTTGACCTCGACGACGAACAGGTTGTGGCTCCGCGCGAAGACGAAGGCCGTGCTGTCGGGGGAGTAGTTGCGGAAGTTGCCACGGCCTCCACCGGGCGGCCCGCCCCCGCCCCCGCCGCCGCCGCCCCGCCCGCCGCCCACGTTACGGTCACGCTCCTCGTCCGCCGGCACCTCGCGCGGCGGGCGCCCCAAGCTCTTCAACGTCTGCGTGGCCATGTTCCACTCATACCGCATCGAGTCGGCGGTGAAGCGGAACACCTTGTGATTCTTGGTGAAGTTGAGCGTGGTGAAGGGCAGATTCTTCGGGTCCACCGGCCGGCGCGAGACCTCGGCGAGCTGCGCCGCCAGGAGGTCGCGGTTGAACAGCGGCCGCTTCGTGGCGGTCGCGGGCACGACCATGTAGAACTGCGACCCATTGCGATCGCGCCAGTTGTACCAGAGCGTGTCCGATTCGCCCAGCCAACGCGGCTGCACGCCATTGCTGTAGATGATGGATCGGAGCGCCGTGGGAGCGAACCGCTCGGCCAGCGTCCAGTTGGCCCGGTTCGCGCGCGCCTGCTGGCGCTGAAAGTCGGGCTGCAGCGGCGACTGCGCGACGGCGGGCACCGCCACGCCGAGGAGGAGCAGGGCGGCGCAGACCGCGCGGGCGAGCCGCACCGGGTCGCGTCCGCGACGATCACGATACTCCGTGACGGGCATACCTCGTTCTCCTGAGATGAGACGGTAGATGAGACGGTTTGCCACGGAGCCGGGGAGATGCACTGCATACCCGGTCTGGCCTGGCCGGCTGACATGGCGCGGTGGGTCGCGCTCCGGGGGATCTGAGTTTACAAGCGGTATACGCGGGCGCGCCATGGCGCGTTGACCGCTCGGCGATGCGCCCGGGATCAACGCCCTGTCCCCCTCGCGCGTTATCCTTACGGCTTCCGGAGAGGCGCTCACGCGTCGCGCCCTCGTCACGCGGCGCGCACCGTCATCCGGCGACATCGTCCCGGTCCGTCCGGGTGTTCGTGTTCGTCCCAGGTCCCCCGACCCCTTTCCACACAACGTCATGCGTCCCAGTACCAAGCTTCTCACGGCAGCGACCGTGGCGCTCGTTTCCGCCCTCGCCTGTGCCCGCACCGCCACCCCGCCCCCGGCCGCGACGCCGGCGCCCACGCGGCAGCCACAGCGCGCCCAGCCCACGCCGACACCGGGCGACACCACGCCGGGCGACCAGCCGGGTACGCCCGGCGGCGGCCGCGGTGGCCTCGCGGGCGTTGGCGGCGCGGGTGGGGCAGCCGGCGAGCCGAACCCGCGCCCCTACGCCCGCGTGATCACGCCTGCCGCGAAGACGCGTGACGGCCTGTTCAAGGTCCACCGCATCGGCAGCCGGCTCCTGTTCGAGATCCCGCGGCGCGAGCTCAATCGCGACCAGCTCCTCGTCAGTGAGATCGCGCGGACGACGCTCGGCGTCGGCTACGGCGGGCAGGCGCTCAACAACCGTGTCATGCGGTGGGAGCGCCGCGAGAACCGCGTGCTCCTGCGCGGCAAGTCGTACGAGGTGATCGCCGGCGACACTACCTCGCCGGTCGTCGGCGCCGTCGAGGCCGCGAACGTGAGCCCGATCATCAGCGTGTTCAACGTCGAGGCGTACGGGCCCGACAGCTCGATGGTCATTGACGTCACCCGGATGTTCACCCAGGTGCCGACCGAGCTGTCGCCGGCGCAGCGCATCAGCCCGCGCGCGCAGATCGACGCCAACCGCTCGTGGATCGAGCGCGCGGTATCCTTCCCCGACAACGTGAACGTCGAGGCGACCCTTACCTTCAACAATCCCCCCGCCCCCGGTGGTGCGCCCCAGGGCGGAGGCCGCGGCGGCTTCGGGCAGAACGGGACGAACGCGCCGTCGGCGACGGTCGTCATGTCGTACAGCTTCCTCAAGCTCCCCGTCGTGCCGATGACGGCGCGCCTCTGCGACAACCGTGTCGGCTACTTCTCGCTCACGACGACGGACTACAGCCGCCCCGAGCACCGCTCGACCGACCGCTGCTTCATCACGCGATACCGCCTCGAGAAGAAGGACCCGAACGCCGCCGTCTCCGAGCCGGTGAAGCAGATTGTCTACTACATCGACCCCGCCACACCCAGGCAGTGGGTGCCCTGGATGATCAAGGGCGTCGAGGACTGGAAGCCGGCCTTCGAGGCCGCGGGCTTCAAGAACGCCATCGTCGGCCGCGAGGCGCCGAAGGACGGGGACTGGTCGCCCGAGGACGCACGCTACTCGGTGATCCGCTGGTTGCCCTCCACGACGGAGAACGCCTCGGGCCCGCACGTACACGACCCGCGCTCCGGCGAGATCATCAACGCGCACATCCAGTTCTACCACAACGTGCAGAGCCTGGCGCGGAGCTGGTACTACACGCAGGCCGCCGCCCTCGACCCGCGCGCCCGCACCTTCCCGCTCCCCGACACGCTGATGGGGGAGCTGCTCCGGTACGTCGTCGCCCACGAGGTGGGCCACACGCTCGGCTTCCAGCACAACATGAAGGCGAGCTCCTATTACGCGATCGACAGCGTGCGGAACACGGACTTCGTCCGGCGTATGGGACATACCCCCACGCTCATGGACTACTCGCGCTTCAACTACGTCGCTCAGCCCGAGGACAAACTCCCGGTCGAGCTCCTCATCCCGAAGATCGGACCGTATGACCTCTGGGCGACGAAGTGGGGCTACGCTCCGATCCCGAGCGCCAAGACCCCGGACGACGAGCGCACCGTCCTCGACGAGTGGGCGCGCGAGCAGGATGCCAAGCCGTACCTCCGCTTCTCGACCTCCGGCGCGTTCGGCTCGGACCCCGGCGACGAGACGGAAGCCGTTGGCGACATCGACGCGGTGAAGGCAACCGAGCTCGGCATCAAGAACCTGAAGCGCGGCATGCAGTGGCTGGAGCAGGCGACCGTGAAGCCCACCGAGGACTTCGACGAGCTCGGCGCGCTCTACGACCGCATGCTCGGCCAGTGGCGCACGGAGATGGGCCACGTCGTCAACGTCGTCGGCGGTGCCAACTCGCAGGAGAAGTACGGCAGCCAGAGCGGGCCGCGCTTCACGCCGCTCTCGAAGGCGCGCCAGAAGGAGGCCATGCGCTTCCTGGCGGCGAACGCGTTCCAGACGCCTACGTACATGATCGATCCGAAGGTCCGTGGGCGCCTCGGGCCGGTGGGCGAGGTGAGCCGGATCGAGCGCGCGCAGTCCGCGATCCTCTCGGGCCTGCTGAACGACGCCCGCATGTCACGCCTCTCCGAGTTCGAGGCGATGGCGGCGAGCGAGTCCGACGCGTACTCGCTTGGCGACATGCTCGGCGATCTCCGCCGCGCCATCTGGACCGAGATCTACTCGGGCGCGCCGAAGATCGACGTCTACCGCCGTGGCCTCCAGCGCAATTACATCGAGCAGGTGGGTCGCAAGATCCGCCCGCCGAGCGAGACGGCGGCACCGGCATTCCCCGGTGGCGGCGGCCGCGGCGGCCAGGCACCTGCCCCGAACACGGGCGAGATCCAGACCATGCTCCGTGGCGAGTTGCGCGACCTCGATCGCGAGCTCGAGGCCGCGGCGTCGAAGACGAGCGACCGCGACTCCCGGCTCCACCTCGAGGGCGCCCGCGCTCAGATCAAGGAGATCCTCGAGCCGAAGATGTAGCGCCGCGACAGCCAGCCCCGCGCTCCGCAGGCGGTGCGGATCCGGCGGGGTACGCGGCGGGCAGTGAAACACGACGGCCGGGCGAGTCATCTCACCCGGCCGTCGTGTATGTCCCCCAGCCGACGCGGCCCATCGCTCAGCCCGGCGAGGCGACCGATGTCTCGCGCAGAGGCGCCCGTCTCGCGTGACGGCCGGACGTAACGCGCTGGACCCCCACGACGATGAGCGCGATGAGCGGCACGATATTCACGGTGACCTCGAGGGGCATCTCATTCGCGCCGAACGACAGCGCGAAGTGCGTGGTGGGCCACGGCGTTGGCTCGATCGGGCGCTCGCCGAGGGGGAGCGCGAACGCCAGCCAGAGGGAATAGATGAAGGTCGGTAGGACGAGATGCGGAATCTGCACCGCCTGCACGACGAGTGAGAGCCGGCGCCCAACACGCAGCGCCTTTCGCTCGCGCCGGTCTCGCGGGACGCGCCAGAGGAGGGCGCCTCCGACGATGCTCGCGACGACGAGCGCGAGCATGATGAGGCGGACCGTCAGGATGTCGAACCGCCAGAACGGGGTGTTCTCGTCGAACAGCCCGTAGAGGAGCGAGTTGGCGGCGAGCGCGCCGGCCGCGATCTCGTACACCGCGACGACGCGGCGCGCGATGTCGAACTTTGTCGTCATTCCACGGTCACTGGTCGGGCAGCAGAGCGGCCGGGATCAACGCCCGGCCGGCTCCATCTTCCAAAAGGCAATGCCACCGGCCTGCTGGCCGACGTCCGCCGAGCCGACGCGCGCCAGCGCCTTCAGGTCGTAGATGTCCACCTTGCCCGGCGCCGCCCCAACCCCCTCGCTGCTCACGAAGGCATAGCGCGAGTCCGGGGAGACCGCCACGTGCGACGCTCCGTGCGACGTCGCCTGGGACGCGGCACGGCCAGCGCCGAATAGGAGCGCGATGCCGGCGAGCGCGCAGACGGCCCGCTTGCCAGTGACTTGCGCGATGAGCATCATCGATCGACCCTCCCGCGAGGGACGCTCCCGGTAAGAGTGCGAGGACCAGGTGCCAGCGGGTGCCGGCGACACGGAGATTCCGACCATGAACGTAATGCGCAGTAGGCGGTTCGTCACGATCGTGGGCGTGTGGGCGCTGGGCGGCGAAGCTGGACCCCAAGCCGGTGACGCCGTAAGGCGCCCGCGGCCTCACCCCTCCGCCTTCACTCACCACAAGGAGTACCTCGTGGGCCTGCGACGTACGCTCCACTCTTGCCCGCTCATCACGGTGCTGCTCGTCTGTGCAATGGCGCTGCCGGCTGCGGCGCAGAATGGCCGGATCACGGGGGCCGTCACCGACTCGACCGCGGCGCAGCCCGTCAGCGGCGTTCAGATCATTGTGGTCGGCACCGGCTTCGGCGCCACGTCCGCGGACAACGGCCGCTACGTGATCCCGAACGTTCCGCCCGGCCGATACCGGCTCGAGGCGCGGCGCATCGGGTACGCGCCAATCGCGCAGGACAACGTGGTCGTCGCGTCCGGCACACCGACCACGGTGGACTTCCGCGTGGCCCCCGTCGCGCTCCGGCTGCAGGAGCAGGTCATTACCGGCGTCACCGATCCCACGTCGGGGACCAAGACGCCGTTCACCGTCGGCAGGGTGACGGCCGAGGATATCCCGGTGCCGCCGACCAACGCGATGGAAGCCATCCAGGGGAGGGTCGCCGGCGCCTCGGTCGTGGCGGAGGGGCAGCCAGGCGCGGGGACCAACATCCTGCTGCGCACGCCCACCAGCATCAACAAGGCGAACACGCCGCTCATCGTGGTGGACGGCGTGATCCTCGCCCAGACGATCGCGGGCTCGACCGCGGACCTCGACGCGCTCGACATCGAGAGTATCGAGGTCGTGAAGGGGGCAGCGGCGGCGTCGTTGTACGGCTCTCGCGCGGCAAGCGGCGTCATCCAGATCCGGACGAAGCGCGGCGCCGCACTCCCCGACGGGCGGACGCGGATCATCGCGCGCTCCGAGGTGGGCGTCAACGAGCTGGCGAACCCGATCGGGTGGGCGCGCTACAACGCCTACCAGCTCGGCGCGAACGGACAGTACATCAATGCCGCCGGGCGGGACACGACCGCGGTCGGCCGCGTCGCCCGGCCGCTGGCCGAGCGCTTCCAGGACCAGCCATACCCCGGGCAGACGAGCAATCAGGTGGATGCGCTCTTCGACCCGGGCGAGACATACATCAACTCACTGTCCATCGCGCAGAACCTCGGCAACACCAACTTCCTGGCCTCCCTTGCGAATCACCGCACGGAGGGCGTGCTGCGCGGCGACAACGGCTACTCGCGGAACGACGTCCGTCTCAACCTCGACCACCGGCCGCGCTCCGACCTGTCGGTCGCGTTCAGTGGGTACTTCTCGCGCTCGAAGCGGGACGATATCTACGGCGACGCCTTCTTCGACCTGATTCACCAGGGGCCGGACGTGAACCTGCTGACGCCGGACCCCGACGGGACGCCGTTTGTGTTTCAGGCGGATCCGGACCCCTCCACGGCCATCCGCCCCAACCCGCTCTACATCCTCGCGACACAGGACGAGGCGACGCGGCGGACGCGCGCGCTCGGGAGCATGGAGGTGCGGTACGCGCCGCTGAGCTGGCTGACGTTCGACGCCAACGCCAGCTATGATCGGTCCGACCGGCTGACCGAGTTCTTCCTCGACCGTGGGCTGCGCGAGCTCAGCTCACCGAGCGGCGGCGTCGGCCGGGTGCAGCGCATCAACGGCCAGACCAGCGCGCTGAACGCCGCGCTGAGCGCGAACCTGCTCGGCCGCTGGCGCGATCTGACGCTTCGGAGCACGCTGCGCGGCCTCATGGAGCGTGAGGAGAACGAGCAATTCGGCGCGACGGGAACCGATCTCGCCGTTCCGGGCGTGCCGAATCTGAGCGCGGCACGCACGGTGTCGCCGGTGTCGTTCGCCAACCCGATCCAGGAGATCCGTGCGAACGGATACTTCGCCACCCTCGGCGCCGACTACGCGGGGAAGTACATCGCCGACGGACTGATCCGCCGGGACGGCAGCTCGCTCTTCGGCCCCGAGGAGCGGTGGCACACCTACTACCGAACGAGCCTCGCCTACCGTATGGCGGAGGAGGCGTGGTGGCCGTGGAAGGAGCGGATCAACGAGTTCAAGCTTCGGGCCTCCCGGGGGACGGCTGGCGGACGCCCGTCGTTCGCCGACCAGTACGAGACGTATGACCTCGAGACGGGTGGCACGCTCCGAAAATCCACCCTCGGCAATCGCGTCCTCAAGCCGGAGCGCGCCACGGAGACCGAGGTCGGGCTCGACGCGATCGCGTTCAACCGCGTGTCGCTCCAGCTCTCCTACGCGCGCTCGACCGTCGAGGACCAGCTCATTCTGATCCCGCTCCCGGCCGCGTTCGGCTACTCGTCACAGTGGCAAAACGCGGGGACGGTGAAGGGCAGCACCGTGGAGGCGACACTCGAAGCACAGGTGCTCAACACGCGCAAGACGAGCTGGAAGGTGGGGGTGGTCGCCGACCGCGCGCGCCACAAGGTGACGGAGTTCAACCGCTCCTGCTTCCAGACGGAGACGGTCGGCTACCGCTGCGCCGGCGAGCCGCTCGGCGCCATGTATGGCTTCAAGTTCACGACGGGCGTGGACGAGCTCGCGCCCGTCGTGCCGGAGGCCCAACGCGGCCAATTCCAGGTGAACGATGATGGCCTCGTCGTCTGGGTCGGCGACGGCGGGAGCTGGCGCGATGCGAAGTGGGGGACCACGACCACCATCAACAAAATCCAGTATTCCTGGGGGCTTCCGATCCAGCTGCGCGATTCCGTGCGCGTGCCGCAGGTCGTGCGCATCGGGAGCAGCAACCCCGACTTCCACTTCGGTGTCACGAACAACGTGCGGTGGCGCGGCTTCTCCGTTTACGGGCTGCTCGACGTGGCCGTGGGCGGCCAGATCTACAACCGTACGAAGCAGCGCATGTACCAGTACTACCGGAGCGCCGACGAGGACCAGGCTGGCAAGCCGCAGGCGGAGAAGAAGACGCAGCCCTACTACTTCGCGCTGTACAACGTCAACAACGTGAACAACTGGTTCGTCGAGGACGGAGGCTTCATCAAGCTGCGCGAGCTGTCGGCCAAGTACCGTATCCCGGGCGCCTTCCTCTCCCGCATTGGCGCGCAGCGGGTGGTGCAGGGCATCTCGCTTGGCGTGATCGGGCGCAACCTGTGGACGAAGTCGAATTACAGTGGGTACGACCCCGAGGTCGGCCGCACCATTCTGCGGCTCGACGATTTCATCTACCCGCAGTTTCGCACGATCACCGGCACGGTCGAGATCGAGTTCTGACATCCAGGAGACATGAGCGCCATGCGCAGAAGAATCATCGTGACGGTCATCCTGGCGTCCCTCGCCGGCGTCGGCGCGTGCCAGGAGCTGGACATCACCAACCCCAACGAGCCCGACCGCGACCGCGCCACGCAGCTCCCCTCGGGCGTCGAAGCGCTCGTCGCGGGCAGCTTCCGCTCCTTCTGGGAGTGGACGCACGACGACTCCCCCGTGTGGTCGCTGTCCACCATGGCGGATGAGTTCACATCGGCGTTCGGTGACTTCGGGATCCTGTTCACCTCGTCCGAGCCGCGCCCGGTCTGGAACAACTCCTCGTTCTCCGGGGACGCCGAGGCGAACCGCGATCCGTGGTACGGGATCTATAGCGTGATCTCGGGTGTCAACGACGCGCTCGTGGCGATCGACCGCGGGGTGAAGATCGGGGTGAACGGGCAGGACACGCCGCGCGCCGAGGCGGTCGCCAGGTTCATGCAGGGGATCGCCTACGGTTACCTCGCGCTCTACTTCGACAAGGCGTTCATCGTAGACGAGACGACGCCGCTCGACGTCGCACAGCTCGACGCCAGGCCGTACACCGAGGTGATGGACTCCGCCATCTCGTACCTCGGGCAGTCCATCACGATCGCGACGGCGAACACCTTCACGCTGCCGCAAACCGATTTCCTGCACCAGAGCCTCACCAGCCAGGAGCTGGCGCGGCTGGCGCATTCACACACCGCCTTCTTCCTGGCCTCCGTCGCGCGGACGCGAGAGGAGCGCGACGCGGCGAGCTGGCAGCGGGTGGCCGCCGAGATCGACCTGGGAATCCAGAAGGATTTCGCCCCGGTCGCGGACGAAGCGAAGGGCTTCGTGGACGACTTCAAGCGCGTCGCGGCTCGCTCGCGCACCGGGTTTCCCGGAGACTTCGCGCGCGCCGATTACATGCTCGTGGGCCCGGCCGATTCGACGAACGGGTTCCTCAACTGGCTGGCGAAGCCGGTCGCCGAGCGGGTGGTCTTCCAGCTCGTCTCGAAGGACCGGCGCATCCATCCCGCAGGCAACCCCGCCGGGCGCGGCCGGTATTTCGGCTACACCACGTCGAATCGGTTCGACGCCTCGCGTGGAACCTACCACATGTCTCGCTACTTCTTCCACCGGCTCGGCGAAGGCACCGACAGCTGGCGCATTGGTCCACAGCTCGACATGACGACGGTCGAGATGGATCTTCTCAAGGCGGAAGCGCTCATCCGGCTGGGGCGATCGGCGGAGGCCGTGGTGCTCATCAACAAGTCGCGCGTCGCCAACGGCTCGCTCCCCGCGGTTACGATCGCGGGTCCGCCGGACGAGCCGGGATGCGTGCCGCGCAAGCTGAGCGGTCAGTGCGGGAGCCTGTGGGACGCGCTCCGCTACGAGAAGCGGATCGAGATGGCGGGTGTCAACCCGGTCGTGGCGTACGTGGACGCCCGTGGCTGGCAGGCGCTCCCCACCGGGACGATACTCCACTACCCGATCCCGGGGCGCGAGCTGGAGACGCTGGACCTCCCGACCTACACGTTCGGCGGCGGCGGGCCGAGCAGCGCGCCGGCGCCCGCTCCGGAGCGGTGCCCGCCGGCCGCCGCGTCGCTGCCGCGGTGCCCAGCCGGATAGCCCGGCCCACGCGCCGCCTGCTGCTCCTGCCGGCGGCTGCGCTCTACGCCGCGTGCGTGACGGTCCGGGGCGCCCGGGAGACGGCTCCGGCGGATTACTCGCGGGATGTGGGTGTCGCGACCGCTCTCGACATTGCCGAAGGGGCCGCTCGCCTTCTCGACGACGGACAGTACGAGGTCGTGCGGCGTGATGGGCCGCCCGAGATCTACTTCGAGACGCTCTGGCGCTCGCGCGGGCCGTTCGCGGACGAGGTGGACCGTGGCGCTACGGCCGCGCAGTCGCGCGTACTCCTGCGCGGGCGGCGGAGGCCGCGGATCGGCACGGCGCGCGACCTGTTCGCCGTCCGCGTCACGGTGGAGAACCGCGTGCTGCTCGCGGCGAGCGACGGATGGCAGCGCGTTCCAGCGACGCCGATGTTCGTGGAGCACGCCGCCGGCATCGCGCGCCAGCTCGAGCTGCGCCTCCGCTCCGGCGTGCGGCGCTATGACTGAGCTCGCTCGGGTGCGCGCGCGTCGTGCACGTCGGGAGATTGCCGCCTTGCGCCCGCTCTCGCGCGACGGTTTCTTTGCGATCCCATGTGCCGCGCCGCACCACGCGGTGCGGGCCCCGGGGACGCATTGACCCAGGGCCTGACATTTCTCCGAGCGCTGTGATGCCCTCGAGGCTGTTCGCGCCGCGCGCACGTCTTACGCTCGCCGGCGCCGCGTTGCTAGTCTCCGCCTGCTACCGCTACGTCCCCTTCGAGGGGGCGCCCGCTGCCGCGTCCGGCTCCGAGGTGCGGCTCTACCTCACCCCCGAGGGCACGAGCCAGCTCGAGCCCACGCTTGGCCCGCAGACGACCGTCGTCGCCGGCCGGGTGAGCGGCGCGGCTGACGCCGGCGTTCCCCTCATCGTGTCGTCCACGACGAAGGCATACGGCGGGAGCGCGCGCTGGATCGGCGAGCGCGTCGTGATCCCCACAGGCGTCATTGCCCGTGGGGAGCGCCGAGTCCTCGACCGGCGGCGCAGCTGGCTGACTGGTGGGGGCGCCCTGCTCGTGTCGGTCGTGAGCTTCGCGATCCTGCGGTCCGTGACCGGCGGCGGCAGCGGCGACGATGGATCCCCCGGACCCGGCCCGACGCCGTAGCGTGGTAGGCGCGCGAGCTTGGCCCAACTCTCCTCTGGAGGAAAGAGCATGAATCGGCATGTTGTCGGATGGATTCGAGCCGCGTCCGCGGGTCTCCTGCTCGCCAGCGCGTCCCTCGCGGGGGCGCAGGCACCGGGTACCCAGAGCGCCATCGAGGGAACGATCCGAGATGCCGCGACCGGGGCGGCGCTGGCGAACGCGCAGGTGTTCGTCGTCGGGACGCAGATCGGCGGGATCTCGGGCGCAACCGGCACGTACCGCATCACGAACGCGCCCGCCGGGAACGTCGAGGTGCGCGTGCGGCTCATTGGCTACGCGCAGGCGACGCAGGCCGTCGCGGTCGCCCCGGGGCAGACGGCGCGCGCAGACTTCTCGCTCTCGCAGTCGGCCGTCCAGCTCGAGGCGGTAGTGACCACTGGCACGGGGACCGCCGTGGAGACGAAGAAGCTCGGCAACACCGTCGGCACGGTGAACCTGAGCGACCTCCAAGCCGCACCAATCCAGACCCCGACCGAGGCGCTCGCCGCCCGCATCCCCGGCGTCTCGGTGCAGCCGTCAAGCGGCGTATCGGGCGCCGGGGCGCGCATCCGCATCCGCGGGAGCGCGTCGGTGTCGCAGTCGAACAACCCGATCCTCTACATTGACGGCGTGCGTGCGGACAACGGCGGGTCGGGCTCCGCCGGGAGCGCGGCAACGTCCCGCCTCGACGACATCGACCCGAACTCCATCGAGCGCATAGAGGTGCTGAAGGGCGCCGCCGCGGCCACGCTCTACGGCACCGAAGCGTCGAATGGCGTGATCCAGATCTTCACGAAGCGCGGAACCGCCGGCCCCGCTCGCTGGACCGTGGAGTACGAGCGCTCGGCCTTGCGCTACCCGAGCCGGGTGGATGCGAACGCCGGCTTCGCGCGCACGCAGGCGCAGGCGGACTCGCTTGGCGCAATCTTCGGGCGCACGATCTCCCCGTTCTCGCCGTTCACGTACAACGTGACCGAGCAGCTCTGGGAGACCGGCGCCGGGAACGTGCTCAGTGGCTCGGTGAACGGTGGCAGCGACCGCATGACCTACTACGTCGGTGGACGGTACCAGGACGAGGACGGGCCGTTCACGTCGGCCCGGATCGGCGGCCTCGCCGAGGACGTCCTCAAGCGCTACCAGGGGACGGTCAACCTCAACGTCTTTCCCCGGGAGAACGTCACGATCGGCTTCCGCTCGCGGTATACCGTGCAGAGCGGCGAGGCGCCTGAGGGGGGCAATTCGATCTACTCGCCGTACGCGCAGTCCATGTACGCGCGCCCCGACCAGGCGTTCTGCCTTGACGGCACCAACAAGCGCGCGCTTGGCGACGCGATCGCCGGTCCGGCGCGGTGCCGCCTCGCTGGCAACCCGTTCGGTAACACCTTCAGCGCGACCACCCGCGAGACGCTCCAGCGCACCATCCCGCAGGACGTGACGCATTTCAACGGCTCGCTCAGCGCGCGCTGGACGCCCACGTCGGAGATCAGCCTCGACGCGACCGGCGGCATCGACAACACCGACGCCCGCAACGTCAACTTCTGGCCGTTCGGGAACGCGGTGGACCGGTTCAATCAGAACGCCCCCGATGGTACGCGTAGCGTGCACAACGTCCGGCAACAGAACGTGACGCTCGACATGAAGGGGAGCTGGGACCGTCGCTTCACGCCGGCCATCCAATCCACCTTCGTCCTCGGCGCCCAGGGGTTCGTTACCGATGGGAAGACCGAGACCGGCACCGACCGCAACTTCGCTGGCCCCGGCCTCGGCGTCATTGGCGCGGGGAACCAGGCGACGGTCTTCGAGGGGCTGATCAAGGTCGTGAACGCGGGCTACTTCGCGCAGGAGCAGGTCGGTTTCAACGACTGGATCTTCGGCACCGTCGGCGCGCGCTACGACTTCAACTCCGCGTTCGGCGAGAGCGCGGGTGGCGCGCTCTACCCCAAGGCGAGCATCTCCGTCGTACCGTCGGACCGCGGCTCGTGGGATTGGACCACCGTCTCGTCGCTCCGCCTCCGCGCCGCGATCGGGCGCGCGGGGCGGCAGCCCGGCGCCTTCGACCAATTCACCACGTACCGCGCGCTCGCGGCGTCCACCGGCGGCGGGCTCATCCCCGACAACCTCGGGAACCCGGACTTGAAGCCCGAGGTCTCGACGGAGTGGGAGGCGGGCACCGAGATCGGGCTCCTCAACGATCGGCTGAGCCTCTCGGCCACCTACTGGAACCGCGCGGTCACCGACGCGCTCGTGCAGAAGCAGTTCCCGATCTCTGGCGGCTTCACGGCGCGCCAGCTCTCGAACATCGGCGAGCTGGAGGCGCACGGGTGGGAGGTCGGCGTCAATGGCTTCGTCGTCAACCGGCCGAATCTCGCCGTCGACCTGTTCGCCAACGGCTCCTACCTCTTCCAGAACGTCGCGAGCCTGGGCGGAGCGCCGCCGATCAAGGTGCAGGCGAACTACGTCCGCATCCGCGGGTTCATCAAGGAGGGCTACGCGCCCGGCTCCCTCTTTGGCGCCAAGCTCCTGGCGCCGTGCAGCTCCTACGGCAATCCGACCACGCAGGCGAAGGGCGGGTGCCTGCAGGCGGGCCAGACGCCGTACGACCTGAACAACGACAAGAAAGCGGACACCGAAGCCGAGGTGCGCGCGGCGCTCGCCAATCCGATCAACCCCGGGAGACTGACGCTCCTCCGCGCCGATGACGACGGGAACGGCGATTTCCTCGACCACTACCAGGGGAAGATCTTCCCCGACTGGCAGGGTGCGTTTGGCGGCAACGTGCGCGTGGGGAAGAACTGGAAGCTGTCCACGCTCTTCGAGTACAAGGCCGGGAACTTCACCGTCACGAACCTCACGGACGCGTTCCGCAACGCGAGCCCGGCGCTCGGCCGCAACAACCTCGAGTCGTCCACGGTCGAGGCCACGCTGCTCAACCCCGCGTCCACCGCGGACCAGCGCTACGCGGCGGCACAGCAGTGGCTGGGTCTCGTGGCGCTCTCGCCGTACGACGGCGTCAATCAGAACGACAACGGCAACTTCCTGCGCTGGCGCGAGCTGAGCCTGACGTTCACGCCGTCGCCGGCGCTCGCGAGCCGGCTTGGCGCGCGCGACATGCAGCTCCGGTTCGGGGTGCGCAATCTCGCGCTCTGGACCAAGTACCCGGGCACCGACCCGGAGTCGAACTGGGGAGGCATCTCGAACAGCCTCCCCTCCAATCAGATCGACAACAACTTCTACGATTCCAGCGACACCTTCGGCCTGCCACTCCCGCGGCGCTTCACCTTCGCCGTCCGCTTCGGCTACTAAGGAGACCCGCGAGCATGACGCATTCTGATACAGGACGCCCGGCGCCGCGCGGCGCCGGGTGGAGGCGGGCGGCCACCGTTACTGCCGCGGCCGCCCTCGCCGCGGCGCTCGGGTGCAGTAGCCTCCTCGATGTGGACAACCCGAACAACGTCAACGCGAAAGACCTGGGCGATCCGGCCTCCGCCGCGGCGCAGGTGAATGGGATCCTCGCCGCCCTCACGCGTGGCGCTTCGCAGCTCATCGGTCACGTGGAGACCGCGAGCGACGACATGACGTGGATCGGCTCGCTCGACGGCGTGGACCGGTTGAACCGCGGCTTCGTCCGCGACCCCTTCAATGAGTTCCTGGAGGACGCGGCGTTCGGCATGACGCCTGCGCGCTTCACCGGGAACCGCACCATCAAACAGCTCGAGCAGTTTCGGAGTGATTCGACGCTGACCGACGTGACGCAGCTCGCGCTGGCCAACCTCTACACGGCCATCGTCTACGACTACATTGCGAACCACTACGATGACTTCGTGATCGCGTCGAACCAACGCGAAGCCGGTCCGGCGATCGGCCCGGCCAATATGGTGTCGCTCTACGACTCGGCCGAGGCCGCGACCACCCGCGGGCTGGATCTCGCCCCCGCGGCGAGCACCGCACTGCGCGGTCAGCTCTTCGCGATACGCGCCCGCGCGAAGTTCGACCGGGAGATCTGGAAGAAGCTGAACCCGTCGGGGAAGACGCCGGCGCAGCCGCTCGTGGATGCGCAGGGTGCGGCCGACGACGCGGCCGCCGCGCTCCCCCTCCTCGGTACGGACGCCCGCTTTCGCCTCGAGGTGCAGACGGGAATGGGTTTCGGGAACTGCTTCCTGCCGAGCTGCACCAACTCGCGCCGCGAGATTCGCTTCAACCCCGCGATCGCGACGTACAACTACACGACGCGCGTGCTCACCGTGGCGCTCCGCGACCCGATCTCGGCGCAGCCCGACCCGCGTCTGACCACGCTCATCACCGAGTTCGTGAACGCGACGACCCTGTCGCCCGTCACCGTGACGGGCTCCCGCGACATGCTCCTCATCCTGGCCGAGGTCGCGCTGGCGAAGGGGCAGACGTCAACGTTTCAGACGCGCATCAACCAGTTGCGCGCGCTGAACGTCCTGCCGGCGTGGACGGGCGCGGCCGGCCAGCCCTCGGCGCTCGACATGCTGAAGCACGAGCGGCGGGTGAACTTCTACCTGCAGGGGCGGCGGCTGAACGACATGTACCGCTTCGGCATCGTGGACCCCGAATGGGTGGCCGGCTCCGATGCGGTGACGTGCCCCGGCTCGATGTTCCCCATCAACAACAGCGAGCGCCTGGCCAACACGAACGTCGCGTCCTGGCAGCCGGCCTGCGGGCAGTAGCGAGAAGCGGGAAGCGGGAAGCAGGAAGCGAAAAAGCCTGAGGGGCCGGCTCCAGTGTTTCGGAGGCCGGCCCCTCGTGCAGTTCAGATCCCGCGCAGTGCAGTTCAGCGCTTCCCTCTTCCCTCTTCCCCTTTCCCACCCTCCGAGCTCGTCGTCGCGCGCGTGCGCCGCTGGTCCTCTACCATCTTCGCCACGTCGGCGAGGAGCCCTTTCGCGTCGTAGATGATCCCATCCTTGATCGTGTACTTCACGCCGCCCACCCACTCGGGCTTTCCGGTCTGATCGTTGAGCTTGAGCGCGCCCGTGCCGTAGAGCACCTTGAGGTTCTCGATCGGATTCTGGTCCAGCACGGTGAGATCGGCGAGCAGCCCCGGGCGCACGACGCCGAACTCGACGTCCTTTCCCTTCGGCTTGAACAGCGTCTCGGCCGCGTGGAAGGTGGCGCTACGGATCACCTCCAACGGGTGAAAGCCTGCTTCCTGGAGAAGCTCCATCTCCTGAATGGTCGAGAAGCCGGGCGTGTTGTAGATGAAGCCAGCATCCGAGCTCGCGGTCACGCGCCCGCCCATGTTCTTGTAGTCGTTGAGGAACTCCATCCACACCCGGTAGAAGTTCCGCCACGCGACCTCGTCCCACGTCGTCCAGTAATACCAGTACGAGCCGTGATTGCTGCGGTTCGGTGCGTAGTAGTCCCAGAGCGTGGGCAGCGTGTACCGCTCGTGCCACGGCGCGTTCATGTGGTGGATCAGGTCGCGCCCGGTCAGGTATGCCACCATCGTCGGGTCGAGGGTGACGTCGCGCTCCTTGAACTTCTGCAGCAACGCGTTCCACTTCTCGCCGTGGGGTTTCACCAGCGACCACTGGCGCGCCACCTGGCCGAAGCGGTTCTGCTCGTCGTTGTAGTTCATGTTCGCGGGCCATGGCTGCACCGAGTTGTTCTCGTACATGCTCTCGAACAGCCCGTAGAAGTGCGTCACCGTGCCCAGCCCCAGCCGCGTCGCCTCGTCGGCGTTCATCTGCGCGACGCCCGTCTGCGCCAGATGCGCGACCGAGCCGAGCCCCGCCTTCTTCGCCTCATCGAGCAGCGCCGCCATGATGTCCGGACGTTCGGCGCCGAGCTTGAGTCCGTCGGCGCCGTTCTGGGCCATCCATCGCACCCACGCCCGCGCGTCCTCGGGCGTGCGCACGGGGCCGCGCGGCCACCCGGTTCCGGGCCGCTGGTAGACGAAGTAGCGCGGCGCGGTGATGGCGTTCCTGGCGCTGCGGTCGCTCTCCCCCTTCGAGTAGGCGAAGCTGGCGAACGGGACGCCGCGCACGGTCGTGATGCCGTGGCCGAGCCACAGCTTGTTGTAGTACTCGGACTCTGCCGCCTTCTGCAGCGTCCCCTGGTGAACGTGCAGGTCCACCAGGCCCGGAAGCACGTAGAGTCCCGTGCCGTTTATCTCCTTGTTGGCGCCCCGCGGGCGGCGTGTCGAATCGATTGGGACGTTCGGGTAGCCGACGTTGGCGATACTGGCGATCCGGTTCCCCTCGACCACGATGTCCACCGGCCCGCGTGGCGGCGCGCCCGTACCATCAATGAGCGTCGCGCCGCGAATGATGAGCCGCGGGAACGGGCCTTCGCCCTCGTGCCGGTCGGGGGCCACGCGTGGGTCCTCGCGCCGCTCGGCGCGGAGCGACGTGGTATCGGCCGCCGGAGCTGGCGCCGCGCCACGCGAGGGTGAGCGCGGTGGCGTGGCGGGCGGCGGCTGCTGCGCCGTCGCGCGGACGGCCGGGGCGCCAAGCGTTGCCGCCAGAAGCGCGACGAGCGCGGTGGAGCGGAGGGGAGCGGAGTGTCGAACGGACGGCATGGCGCCTCGTGGGTGAGAAGGGCGAGCGCGATCCCGCGAAGGAATCTCGTATTGGATACAATATCCGCCTCGCGCGCGCAACGCCCGGGGTCAACCCCCTCGGCTCACAGCCACCCCTTCTCTCGCGCGATCCGCGCCGCCTCTACCCGGTTCGCCGCACCGAGCTTCGAGATCGCGTCCGACAGGTAGTTGCGCACCGTCCCCTCGGAGAGCGCGAGGCGCGACGCGATCGCGACGCCGGCGAGGCCATCAGCCGCCAGGCGAAGCACCTGCCGCTCGCGATCGTTGAGCGGGTCGCGCTCCGTCCACGCCTCCTGCGCCAGGGTCGGATCCACGGCGCGCCCGCCCGACCGCACGCGACGCACCGCGTTCGCCAGATCCTCGGCCGGGCTGTCCTTGAGCAGATAGCCCGCCGCACCCGCATCGAGCGCGCGCCGCAGATATCCAGACCGTGCGAACGTCGTCACGATGATCACGCGCGTGGGGAGTCGGCGGCGCTGAATTTCGGCGGCAACCTCGAGACCCGTCATCTCGGGCATCTCGATGTCGGTGATCAGCACGTCGGGGCGTAGCCGCTCCGTCGTCTCGAGTGCCTCGCGTCCGTTTCGCGCCTGCGCCACGACCTCGATGTCCTGCTCGATCTCGAGCAACGCCGCCAGCGCGCCGAGCACCATGGACTGATCCTCGGCGATCACGACGCGGATCACAGCGTCGCCCGGCCCGCCCGTTCCACGGTGCGTGGTGATGTCGCCAGCGTGCCCGCGGGCATCACGCCCACCGGCGGCTCGG
>JBBJNN010000110.1:0-16739 GCA_037720885.1 Gemmatimonadaceae bacterium
GGGATGCCGAAGCAGCGCGCGGCTGCGCGCGCGACGGCGCTGATGGAGCGGCTCGGTATCGGCGACAAGGGGGATGCGAAGCCGGACGACCTGTCGGGCGGGCAGGGGCAGCGACTGATGATCGCTCGAGCGCTCCTCCACGAGCCGGAGGTCATCTTCCTCGACGAGCCGACGGTCGGCCTGGATCCACAGGCTCGGCTCGCACTCTGGGAGATCCTCCGCGAGCTGCACGCCGAGGGGCGCACGATCGTGATGACGACGCACTACATGCAGGAAGCGGAGACGCTCTGCGACCGGCTCGCTATCGTGGACCGGGGGAAGCTCCTCGCGATGGACTCGCCAGACGCGCTCAAGGCGCGCGCTCCCGGCGGCACGCAGATCGAGCTCGCCCTCGACGGAGACGCCGCCCGCGCGGTCGAGCGCGCCAGCAGCGTGCCGGGTGTCACCCGCGTGACCGCGTCGGGCACGGTACTCCGTGCGTACGGGGACCGCGGCGGCATGCTCATCCCCGCCCTAATCGAGGCGGCCGAAGGCGCGGGGCGGACCGTGCAGGACATTCACCTCGCGCCGCCAAGCTTGGAGACGCTGTTCGTCTCGATCACCGGGAGGAAGCTCGATTGACGCCGCCGGACCGATCCCCAGCGCCGCGCACCGGTAGCACGGCCGCGCCGGCCACGCGCGCGTCCGCGGTCTTCGGCGCGCTCATGCGACGCGACATCCGCGTCGCGCAACGCGAGCTGCCGTTCTTCCTGCTGCGAACCGTCGGTCAGCCGGTCCTCTTCATCGTCGTCTTCGGGTTTCTGCTCCCGCGCATGGGCTTCATGCGGGCCGGTTACACGACGGCACTCCTGCCGGGCGTGCTCGCGGTCAGCCTCGCGTTGTCGAGCATCCAGTCTGTCGCGTTGCCAATGGTGCAGGACTTCGGCTTCACGAAGGAGATCGAAGGGCGGTTGCTGGCGCCGATCCCGACGCGACTCATTGCCCTCGAGAAGATCGTGATGGGCTCGCTCCAGGGAATCATCGCGGCGCTCGTGGTGCTGCCCATCGCCCGGCTCATCATGGGACCGATTCCGGGCCTCTCCCTGACCCATATTGGCGAGGTCCTCACGGTCACCGTCCTCGGCGCAACCGCTTTCTCGTCGCTCGGCATGTTCCTCGGTGCGGGTATCAGCCCGCAGCAGATCGGACTCATGTTCAGCGTAATCGTCGCGCCGATGATCTTCTTCGGGTGCGCCTACTACCCATGGCAAGGGCTCGACGCGATTCCGGTGATGAAGTACTTGGTGCTCGTGAATCCGCTGGTCTACGTGGCGGAAGGGCTCCGCGGCGCCCTGACGCCGAGCGTGCCGCACATGCACCTCGCAGTCGCGATCGGTGCGCTGCTCGTCGTGACCGTGGTGTTTCTGGCGCTCGGGCTTCGAAGCTTCGAGAAACGCGCGATCGGGTAGGCGGATCGCGGGGTACTGCACCTCGGGGGCGCGCGTGCCTAAACTTCGCGCACCATGGCAACTCGAATCGTAGACACGCGGGCGCCCGAGGCGGACGCTCCCCCGGCCGCCGCACCCGAGACGGCCTCCAAGGGGCCGGCCGCCGCCCGCCCCCGCACCACACCCGCGGCCCCGCCTCCCGACACCGCGGAGTCGGGCTGGAGCACCGCCGACTCGCGCTCGCTCTACAACGTGAACGGCTGGGGGATCGGCTACTTCGACATCAATGAAGCCGGCCACGCGATCGTCCGGCCCGACAAGGCGAACCCGCAGCGCACGCTCGACCTGTACGAGGTCGCGATGGACCTCGCGGCACAGGGCGTCGGCCTGCCGCTCCTCCTGCGCTTCTCGGACATCCTCCGTTCCCGCATCGAGTCGCTGAGCGGCCGCTTCCGCCACGCGATCGAGGAGTTCGAGTACGAGGGCGGCTACACGCTCGTGTACCCGATCAAGGTGAACCAGCAGCGTCACGTGGTCGAGGAGATCGTCCAGTTCGGCGCGCCCTATGGTGTCGGCCTCGAGTGCGGCAGCAAGCCGGAGCTCCAGGCGGTGCTCGCGCTGACCGAGTCGAGCGATCACATCATCGTCTGCAACGGGTACAAGGACGAGGAGTTCATGCGCCTCGCCCTCATGGGCCAGAAGCTCGGGCACACGGTCTTCGTCGTCGTCGAGCAGTTGGCCGAGGTCGATGTGCTGCTCCGCATCGCCGACGAGCTTGGTGTCACACCCACGGCTGGCGTTCGCATCAAGCTCGCGTCGGAGGGATTCGGCCGATGGGCGGAAAGCGGTGGCGAGAAGTCGAAGTTCGGCCTCACGACGAGTGAGTTGGTGAGGCTCATCGACAAGCTGGACGGTGCCGGCCGCCTCGGCATTCTCAAGCTCATCCACTTCCACCTCGGATCGCAGATCACCGACATCCGCTACATCAAGGCCGGGCTGCAGGAGGTGGCGAGGTTCTACGCCGAGCTGCGCGAGATGGGCGTGGACATCACGCACGTGGACGTCGGCGGCGGACTCGGCGTGGACTACGACGGCTCCTCCTCGACCGTGACGGCGAGCGTCAACTACTCGGTGCAGGAATACGCGAACGACGTCATCTACACGCTGGCTGAAACGTGCCGCGAGCAGAAGCTGCCGATGCCGCACGTGATCTCGGAATCCGGACGGGCGCTCACCGCGCACCACGCGCTGCTCCTGCTGAACGTGATCGACGTCGAGTCGCAGGAGGACCTGGGCATCCCGGAGATCGCCGAGGAGCATCACGCGATCGTGCACGAGCTTCGCGAGAGTCACGCCAGCGTTTCCTCGCGGAGCGCGCGCGAGGTCTATCACGACGCCGCGTTCGCGAAGACGCGTGCCCAGTCGCTGTTCAACAGCGGCGTGCTCTCGCTTCGCGAGCGAGCGCTCGTCGAGCAGCTCTACCTCGCGACGGTCAACGCCGTCGCGCGCATCGCCGTGCAGGATCGCGAGGAATACGCGGACATCATGGAGGATCTGGATGCGGCGCTGGTGGACCGGTACTTCTGCAACTTCAGCGTCTTCCAGTCGCTACCCGATAGCTGGGCGATCGACCAGCTCTTCCCGATCATGCCGATCCACCGCCTCGGCGAGGAGCCGGTGCGCCGCGGCACGCTCCAGGACGTCACCTGCGATTCCGACGGCAAGATCGATCGCTTCGCCGGCGGCAAGCAGGGACGGCCGAGTCTCGAGCTGCATCCGTTCCGCCACGGTGAGTCGTACATCATCGGCATCTTTCTCACTGGGGCGTACCAGGAGATACTGGGCGATCTCCATAACCTCTTCGGCGACACGAACGCGGTGCACCTGCGCCTGTCGCCGAACGGGTACGAGGTGACAGATCTCGTTCATGGTGACACCGTGACCGAGGTGCTGAACTACGTGCAGTTCCGCGCCTCGGACCTGCTCGCCGTGTTCCGACGGAAGGTGAATTCGGCGAAGGACCTCTCGCGCCAGGAAGCGAACTCCTTCATCGCGGATTACGTGGCCGGGCTCGAGGGGTATACCTACCTCGAGGGCGACGGCGCGTTCCGGTGAGCATGCCCGAAGCCACCGTGCCCTAGCGTGGAGCCGGTCGTCCCGCTACTCGCCGCGGCCGCCGACGCGCACGCGTTCACCTCGCTCCTCGCGACGCTCGTCGCCGTCATCATCGCGACCAAGCTCCTGGGGGAGCTCGCGCAGCGCCTGGGCCAGCCGGCTGTACTGGGCGAGCTGCTCGCCGGGGTCATCCTCGGCGCCTCGGTCCTCGGGCTGCTGGACCCATCCGACCCCGTCGTGCACGCGCTGGGGGAGATCGGGGTGCTTGTCCTCCTCTTCGAGATTGGTCTCGAGACCGATCTCCGGTCACTCGTCCGTGTCGGACGGTCTGCGTCGGCCGTCGCGCTGGTCGGCGTTGCCCTGCCGTTCGCGGCGGGCTTCGTCGCGGCGCGGCTGCTCGGGCTCGCCACGGTCCCGGCCGTAGTCTGCGGCGCGGCGCTCACCGCGACGTCCATCGGCATCTCGGCACGCGTGCTCTCCGACCTCGGGCGCCTGGGCACCCCGGAGGGGCAGATCGTGCTCGGCGCCGCCGTAGCGGACGATGTGGTCGGCCTCATCATCCTGTCGGTGGTCAGCGGATTTGCCGGTGGCGCGGCGCTCTCGCTCGGCGGCATCGCGCTGACCACCGCGATCGCGGTGGGCTTCGTGATCGCCGCGCTCGGTGTTGGGAGCATGGTCGTGCCGCCACTCTTCGGGCGCATCGCGGGAATCCGCGTGCCGGGAGCGCTCGGGCTTCTCGCGCTCGCCTTCGCGTTCCTCGTGGCCTGGCTCGCGGCGGTCTCGGGGTCCGCGATGCTCGTCGGTGCCTTCGCCGCCGGCCTCGTCCTACACAACACGCCGCAGCGGCGCCAGATCGAGCAGTCGACGACGGAGCTCGGTCACTTCTTCGTCCCGATATTCTTCGCGGCCGTCGGGGCGCAGGTCGACCTGCGCTCGCTCGGGGATGCTCGGGCGCTGGCGCTCGGCGCGGCGTTGGTCGCGGTGGGCGTCGCCGGCAAGTTCGCGGCGGGTTACGCGCCCTGGTGGTTCCGTGGGAACAAGTCGCTGATCGGAGCCGCGATGGTGCCGCGCGGCGAGGTCGGGTTGATCTTCGCGCGAACGGGCCTCGCCACGGGTGCCCTCGACGCGCCGCTCTTCAGCACCCTGACGCTCGTGGTCATGGTGACGACATTCATCGCGCCGCCGCTGCTCGGACGCGTGGCGCGTCGCGACGCGGACGGGGACGCGGTGCGCGAAGACATCGAGCAAGACCAACCAGGCGATGGCGGCATCGACGATCTGGTGGTCGGGACACGCCCGCGCGAGCGCCCTGCGCTCCCGCCCTCAGCTTAGCGTCCGGCGCCCATACGGCGCCCCACCTCTTCCCAGTTCACCGTGTTCCACCAGGCGGTCACGTAGTCGGGGCGGCGACTCTGATACTTCAGGTAGTAGGCGTGCTCCCACACGTCGAGCCCGAGCACCGGGTGTTTGCCTTCCATGATCGGCGTGTCCTGGTTCGGCGTGCTCGTGATGGCGAGCTTGCCCCCGTCGTTCAACAGCCACACCCAGCCGGAACCGAAACGCCCCGTCGCCGCGGCCGCGAACTGCTCCTTCAGCTTGGCGAGGTCTCCGAAGGATTGCCGGATCGCGTCGGCGGCCGGTCCCGTCGGGTCACCGCCGCCGCCAGGCGTCATGAGCTGCCAGAACATCGAGTGATTCCAGTGCCCGCCGCCGTTGTTTCGGACCGGGGTGCGGATCGCCTCCGGCACGGCGTTCAGATCGGCAAGGAGATCGTCGAGACTCTTTCCCTGCAGCTCGGGCGCCTTCTCGAGCGCCGCGTTGAGGTTGTTGACGTAGGTCTGGTGGTGCTTCGTATGGTGGATCTCCATCGTCCGCGCATCGATGTGCGGCTCGAGGGCATCGTATCCGTACGGGAGCGGCGGGAGTGTGTGCGCCATGTCGTTCCTCCGGAGAACGGGCGG
This sequence comes from Gemmatimonadaceae bacterium, assembly GCA_037720885.1. GTDB lineage: Bacteria > Gemmatimonadota > Gemmatimonadetes > Gemmatimonadales > Gemmatimonadaceae > JACMME01. The sequence continues at coordinate 5,504 of JBBJNN010000110.1, forward strand.
GTCCAGGCGTATCATACACGCCGAACGCCTCGCGTCCAGTCTCCGATCCCGCGCGATCGCGCGGGCCCCCTCACTCCACGCGTACGCTCGGGTCGGCGGCCGGCGTTCCAGGCGCGGCTGCCGCACGCCTCGCGCGGCTCCGCTCTCGGAGGAAGCTGATGATCGCCGGCAGGATCGAGAGGAAGATCACCCCGAGGATGACGACCTCGATGTGCTGGCTCACACCCGGAACGGCGCGGCCGAGGAAGTAGCCGATGAACAACATGCTCCAGATCCAGAGCAGGCCGCCGAACACGTTGTAGAACGTGAACGTGCCGAACTCCATCTGCGCCGCCCCCGCGACGACGGGAACGAAAGTCCGGACGATTGGCATGAATCGAGCAAGCACCATGGTCTTGCCGCCGTGCTTCTCGTAAAACGCATGAGCGCGCTGCAGGTGCTTCTTGTTGAAGAGCAACGAGCTCTCTCGCGTGAAGAGCCTGGGGCCAGCGGCTTTCCCGACGGCGTAACCGAGCGAGTTACCGGCGATCGCCGCGATGGACAGGAGAAGGCCGAGCAGGTAGACGTTGATGAAGCCCTGTGACGCGACGAGACCCGCGGTGACGAGCAGCGAGTCGCCTGGAAGGAAGAAGCCGATGAGGAGCCCGGTTTCGGCGAAGATGATGCTCGTGAGTCCAACATACCCACCCCATCGGATGAGCCCTTCGAGATCGGAGAGTCGGTGCCAGAGATCGGTCAGGCTTTGCATGATGGTCCAGGGTCGGGAGATTGAGATTCGCGCCCGCAAGTTCGGCGCGCGCCGGGCGAGGGTCAACTGCGCGATGGTGACGCGCGTGGCCCGCGCCCGGCCCCACGGTCCCCACCGTCACCGTTCGTGACGACCGTGGGTCGCGCACCCGCACCGCAGGGCGACGACGAAGGCACGCTCGCGCGGGCCGCTCATGGCCTCGCCCACGCAGCGGAGATCGCGTTCCTCCTCCCGTCCACGCCCCGCTCGCGCTGGCACCGCGCCGGCGTCTCGCGTCGTGGCGAACTGGTCTTCGATGTCGGGAGCGGTCTGGTGCTCGCCGTATTCGCGATCGGTTGGATCTGGTCCGTCGCGATGGCCCGGAGTAGCGGCGATTCGGATGTCTCCGCCCTGGCGCAGGTGACGGCGACCGTCGCAGCGGCGCTCACCGAGCCTGACGCGCCCACCGCGTCGTACGTCACCGAGGCGGCAATCGGTTTGCTCACGCCCCTGCGCGGCGCGAGCGGCAAGCTTCGCGCGCAGATCGGGCCCGCTGGCGCGGGGCTCGGCGCCGCGCATTCGCTCCCGGCCGGCGTGGCCGTGGAGTACGTGCCGGGAGGCGCTGTCGCACGCGCGGACACGCCGGCGACTGCCGCCGCGACGCCGCGGGGCGCCGGCGTCTGGACGCTCGCGCTCCGGGCGGGCGAGGCGATCCGACGCGTCGAGGATTTCAGCGTCATCACCCTCCGGCCATTGAGCGACAAGCGGCGCGGAAAGATCGGTCTCTACTTCATCGGCAACTGGCCCACCGAGCGGAAGCCGTCGGCGAAGGGAACGAAGTACGCGCCGCCCACCGGGTTCATCGAGGTCACGCCGGAGAATCAGGACACGTACGTGTCCGAACATTTCCGGCTGCGCGACTTCCTCACGCACGACCAGCAAGGGGTGTGGCCAAAGTATCTCGTGCTGGACACCAAGCTCGTCGACAAGCTGGAGCTCGTGCTGACGGACCTGTCCGAGCACGGCGTCAACACGGCGGGGGTCCGCGTGATGAGCGGTTTCCGGACCCCGCAGTACAACGTCGGTGGCGGCGATCCACGCGGCCGCGCGAGCCTCAGCCGCCACATGTACGGCGACGCGTCCGACATCTACATCGATAATGACGGCGATGGCCACATGGACGATCTCGACCGCGACGGGCGCGTCACCGTCCGCGACGCGCGCGTGATCGAAGCCGCCGTGGACCGGGTGGAGCGCGCGCAGGCGTCGCTCGTCGGTGGGTGCGGCGTCTACGTGGGAAATCCGGCGCACGGCCCCTTCGTCCACATCGATACGCGCGGCTATCGCGCACGCTGGCTCGGCACAGGAGACTCATGATGGAGACCTCGACTACACAGGTGCACGCCCCCGCGCGCGATCATCACCACGCGCGGGCTGGCGACGATGCGAGACCCGACCTCGCGTCGCCCACTCCGATGCAGGTGCGGGCCGCCGACATGGAGCCGTATGTCGGGCTCCGCTACGTGGCGAAGCTCTTCCGCATCATCGCCCTCATCCTGGTGATGCTGCTGATCGCCGAGGTGGCCACGGGACTCTACCAGCACGGGAGCGAGGCCGTGCCCACCCTGCTCGGGGAAGGGAGCCGACTGCTCGTCCTCGCGGGCGTGCTGTGGGGCGCTGGCGACCTCGCCATTCTGCTCATCGACATCGGGCACGATCTTCGCGCCACGCGCATCCTCATCGGCCGCCAGGCGGCGCACCACCCCCCTCCGTCGGTGCCCGCGCCACACGTGGAGCCCGCGCGGGTTTCGCCAGCCGCGCCGGACCGATGACTGGCCCCGCAGCGAAGTGGGGCTGGAAAGTCCTGTGTCACCCCGCCCGCGGGCACGGTATGGGAGTTGCCATATAATTAAGCGGTAACCGGGACCTCACTTTCCACAGGAGTCCACCATGCTCTGGACGCTCGCAGTGATTCTGTTCATCGCCTGGCTGCTCGGCTTCGGCGTGTTCCATGTAGCTGGTGGATTGATCCATCTGCTGCTCGTGGTCGCGGTGGTCGTGATCCTGTTCCGTTTGATCACAGGACGTCGCCCGGTCGCGTAGGCGGATAGGACCGGCAACAGACGCATGGGCGGCCGCGAGGCCGCCCTTTGCGCATCCGCACGTCGCGGCGCCAGCTTCGCAGCATGGACATACGGGTCGTTTCACACACCCACTGGGACCGCGAGTGGTATCTCACCGCCGGCCGATCGCGCCAGCGTCTCGTCGCGCTCATCGATGAGCTGCTCGACGACGCGGAGAGCGATGCGGCTCCATTTCTCCTCGACGGTCAGGCGGTCGTCATTGAGGATTACCTCGCCGTCAGACCCGAGCGGCGCGAGCTCCTCGCTCGCCGCCTCCGTGATGGCTGGCTCGAGGCTGGCCCCTGGTACGTGCTCGCTGACGAGCTCATACCATCGGGCGAAGCCCTGGTCCGGAATCTCCTGGCCGGCCGCCGTGCCTTGACCGATCTCGGAGCGACCGCCCCGCCTGTGCTCTACTGCCCCGACTCCTTCGGGCACCCCGCCGCTCTGCCGGCGCTCGCGCATGGCTTCGGCTGCTCCGTGATCATCCTCTGGCGCGGACTTGGAGGGGAGGGGTGGCCGACTGGCGACACATTCCGGTGGCACGCGCCCGACGGCAGCTCCGCGCTCGTTTTTCACCTGCCGCGAGATGGCTACGAATACGGATCGAATCTCCCTGCCGACGAAACGGCGCTCCGCGCACGGTGGGACGCGATCGGCCCCGAGCTCGTTCGCCGCTCGCGTCTCGGACTACTGCTGCTACTGAACGGCGCCGATCACCACGCTCGCCAGCTCGCGCTCACCGTGGCACTCGCCACGCTTCGTCGGGTCGTCGCGCCCGCTCGGCTCACGGGCAGCTCGCTGAGAGATTTCGCGGCGGAGTTGGCGGAACGCGCTCGGGGAGCCGAGCTCCCGATGCTCGAGGGGGAGCTGCGGCGGTCGTACGGGTACACGTGGACGCTGCAGGGGACGTTCGCGACGCGCGCGCACCTCAAGCGGCGTAACGCGAGCGTCGAGCGTCTCCTCGTGCGCGACACGGAGCCCTGGGCCGCGCTTGCCACGTGGAATGGCGCCGCGGCACGCGCGCCGCTTATCCGCGCGGCGTGGCGAACGCTGCTCCTCAGTCACCCGCACGATACACTCTGCGGATGCGCGATCGACCCGGTCGCTCACGCAATGACCGCGCGGCTCGATGACGCGGAGTCGCAGGCACGCGGCCTCCGTCGTGATGCGCTCGAAGACATCGTCGGATACTCCGCGGTCGTCGCGCGCGTGCAGCCCGCGAAGTGGCGAAGTATCGTCGTCGTGCGGAACGCCACCGCGCGGCCTCGCTCGGGCGTCGCCGTGCTCGATGTCGCGCTGACCGGCGAGCACGTTCCCGTTGGACCGGGATCAGGGAACAGGCCCGTCTCCGCTGTACCGGGCGTCACCTTCGCCTTGAGCGATGGTGGGGTTCAGTATCAGATCCTCGACACGTACGTCCGACACGACCGCGTGGAATCGCCGCGACACTACCCGAGCGATGCCATCGTGCACGTAACGCGCGTGGCGGTGTGGATTGACGACGCGGCGGGGTACGGCACGCGCTGCCTATCCATCGACCACGAGGCGACGCGCGGCCCGGCAGCCATCGCACACCCCGTGTCCGGCGGAGAGCGCTCGCTCAGCAACGGCGTTCTCGATGTAGAGGTCACGATCGCCGGCGAGGTGCGTCTCCAATCCGGCGATGGCGGCGCCAACTGTCGTACGCAGATCCGCCTCGAGGACGTTGGGGACGCTGGCGACCTCTACACGCACTCGCCGGTCGACCCGGTCGTCGCGAGTCGCTGCGTCGACGCGATCGTCACCCGCGCCGGGCCGGTGCGCGGAGAGATCGAGATGCGTCTCCGCATCGACATCCCCACGCGCTCGGCTCGCGCCGGCCGCTCGGCTGAGCTGGTCGCGACCGACGTCACCATCACGTTGACGCTCGACGCGGGCGCGCCCTTCCTCCGCGTGGCGGCACGTGGGGAGAACCACGCGCGAGATCATCGCCTGCGGATCGTCTTCGACACGAGCATTCCGGGAGGCGCCGTCCACGCCGACGCGACGTTCGCCGTCGTACGGCGGGAGCCCATCGTGGCATCCCCCGAAGCGGCGTCGGTCGAATGGCCGCCGCCAACCGCGCCCCTCGCGCGCTACGTCACAGTCGCGGACGGCGCGCGCGGCGTCACGATCTACGCGGACGGCTTGGCGGAGTACGAGGCGTCCGCGTCCGGTGCGGTCGCCGTGACTCTCGTGCGCGCCGTGGGCGAGCTGTCGCGGAACGATCTACCCGAACGCCCCGGCCACGCCGGCTGGCCGGCGCCGACATCCGATGCGCAATGCCTCGGCCCCTTCGATGCCGGCTTCGCCATCTACCCGCATGGCGCGCGAGATGACCGGGAAATCGCGCGCATCGAGCAGATTGCGGACGACGTGTTGCTTCCGCTTTCCGGATTCACGATCCGCTCCGCGCTCGCCCTGCCGGCACCGACGGCTGGCATGGCGCTGGAGGGCGACGGGTTGGCCTTCCTCGCCTGCAAGGAGAGTGAGGACGGTGGCTGGCTCGTGGTGCGATGCGTGAACCTGACGGACCGTGTGATCGCGGGGCGCTGGCGCTTCGGGCGTTCCGTGTCGGAGGCACACGGCGCGCGGCTCGACGAGTCACTGGTCGCACCCCTCCCCGTGCGCGGCGGCACGATCGAATTCGACGCACCGCCGCGCGGGATCGTGACGATCATCTTTCGTTGAGGCGGTCGCCGAACCGCCCCGGTCAGGACGCTAGGCCCGATCTGCGACGGCGACCGTTCGTTCGCCAGCGAGCCGGTCCCGCAGGGCGTCGCCCAGCAGGGTGCACGCGAGCACCGTCGCGATCAGCGCGAGGCCGGGTGCGAGAGCGACCCACGGCGCGATCACGATCGCGTCCCGACCGTCGGCGATCATGTTTCCCCAACTCGGCTGCGGGGGCTGCACGCCGAGGCCCAGGAACGACAGACCACTCTCGAGCAGGATGGCGCCGCCGACTCCGAGCGTGATCGCCACGATCGCGGGACCGAGCGCGTTGGGCAGCATGTGGCGCCAGAGCACGCGCGCCGGCGCCGCGCCGAGCGCGTCGGCTGCCTCGACGAACGGACGCGAGCGCAGTCCAAGCACCTCCGCGCGTACCAGGCGCGCCACGCCCATCCACCCGGTGGCGACGAGGACGATCACGACCGTGGTCGCGCCCGGGCTCCACAACGCGGCGCAGACGAGCAGGAGTACCAGCCGTGGGATCGCCAGCAGGGCGTCACTCAGCGCCATCGCCGCGCGATCCACGATCCCGCCGTACCAGGCGGCAATCGCGCCGATGGCGATGCCCAGCCCGCCGGCCAGAGACGAGCCGAGTAGGCCGACGAGCAGCGAGATCCGTGCGGCCAACATCATACGCACGAAGATGTCACGCCCGAACCGGTCCGTGCCGAGCAGGTGCCAACCCCCGTGCGCGTCCGTGTGGCCGGGCGGCACGAAACGAAGTGCCAACACGTCGCCAATGTCGCGCGGATCAGTGCGGGCGGCGGCAGGTACCACGAGCGCGCCGAGGACGAGGATCGTCAGCATGGCGAACGCCGCGAGCGCGGTCCGTCCTCCCGCGCGGCGCGACCAGCTCACGTGCGCCGCCGCGGGTCGAGTGCCGGGAGCGCGATGTCGGCGGCGAGGTTTGCCAGGATGACCACCGCCGAATAGAGGGCGGTCGCGCCGAGCACTACCGGGTAGTCTCGCGCGGCGATCGCGGTGAGCATCACTCGGCCGATGCCCGGCCAGGCGAACACACCTTCCACGAACACGGAGCCGGCGAGAATGCCGGGCAGCGCGAGCGAGAGGAGCACCGCGAGCGGCGGAATGGCGTTGGCGAGCACGTGGCGCCCGTAGACGCGGGCCGCCGACGCGCCCTTCGCACGCGCGGCGCGCACGAACAGGTGGCCGAGCAGGTCGGCCATGATCGTTCGTGCGTAGCGCGCGATGCCTGCTGCGCCGACGACGGTCAGGGTCAGGGTGGGAAGGAGCGCATGTCGAAGCACGTCGAGGGTTGCCGCGGCGCCAACGGCGGTGCCCGCCGGCTCGCGCACCCCGAACGCCGGGAGGCGGAGCGCGTCGGGGAAATTCCAGCGGACCGCGCCGTAGGTAAACACCGCCACGAGGGATAGCGCGAGCCAGAAGCTCGGAGCCGCGTACGCGGCGGTGGTGAGCACGGTCAGAGTGACGTCCGCGGGGCGACCGCGCCGCGCCGCCTGATACGTGCCGATCGCGATGCCGATGACGAATGTGAGGAACAGCGACGCACTGCCGAGGGCGAGGGAGAGCGGGAGCGCTTCAGCGATCACGTCCGCGACAGGCCGTCGCAACGCGAAGCTTTGTCCGAAGTCGCCGCCCAGCACCCCGCGCGCCCAGCGTGCATATTGGACGACCATCGGCGCGTCGAGGCCGAGCTCCGATCGGAGCCGCGCCGCGTCCGCCGCGGTCGCGGAGGGCGGAACGAGAAGCGCCGCGGGGTCGCCGGGCGCCGCGCGCACGAGGAGAAAGGTGAGCGTCAGCACCAGCCAGAAGAGCAGCGCGGCCGCGACGAGGCGACGAACGACGAGCGTCATGCACGGATGATGCGCCGCCTCCTTCTCGCGTCAACAGCCGCGCTGATCGCTGTGGGCGGCGCCTGCTCGAGGCCCGCACGCTCCGGCGATACCGTCGTCTACGCCTCCGGAGCGGATCTCGAGTCGGCGAATCCGCTCGTCACGATTCATGCGCTGTCCCGCCAGCTCCAGCGCTACGCGCTCTTCGTGACGCTGGCACGGTACGACAGCGCGCTCGTCGCGCGCCCGTACGCGGCCCGCGAGTGGCGGTGGAGCGCCGACCGGCGCATGTTGACGCTCACGCTCGCGTCCGGCCTTCGCTGGCACGACGGCGTGCCGACTACAGCCGCCGACGTCGTCTTCACGCTCGAGGCAGCGCGCGATCCGGTCACCGGCTATTCCCGGTATGCCGACCTCCAGGGCATCTCGGACGTCGCGGCCGAGGGTGACAGCGTCGTGACGATCCGGTTCGTCCGGGAGCAGCCGCGATTTCCACTCGTGCTCTGCGAGCTGCCCATCGTCCCGGCGCATCTGCTCGCGGCGACGGCCCGCTCGGCGATGCGGCAGGCGCCGTTCTCGACCGCCCCGGTAGGCAACGGGCCCTTTCGCTTCATCGAGCGCCGAGCGAAGCAGCGGTGGGTGTTCGAGCGCAATCCGGATTTTCCACGCGCACTTGGTGGGCCACCGCGGTTGTCTCGCCTCGTGATCGCCGTAGTGGACGAGGCGACGACGAAATTCGCGGGGCTCGTCGGCGGTGAGCTCGATGTCGCGGGCATCTCGCCCACGATGGCGTCGCTCGTCGCGCGCGACCCATCGCTCCGCGTCCTCGAGTACCCGGTACTCGTCACGACGGGACTCGTGTTCAACACCGCGAAGCCTCCATTCGATGACGTTCGTGTGCGTCGCGCGATCTCGCTGTCGCTCGTCCGCCCGCGCGTCATCTCGGTGGCGCTCGCTGGTTACGCCACGCCCGCGGCGGGTCCGGTTCCCCCGGGGCACCCCTATTCCGTGCCCCAACCGGTGACACTCGACACCGCGCTGGCCGACTCGCTTCTCGACGCGGCGGGTTGGCGGCGTGCCGTTGGCGGGCGACGGGCGAAGGCAGATCGCGCGTTCACACTCGAGCTCTTGACCGTCGGCAGCGGGGATAACGCGACCGAGCAGCTCGTGCAGTCCGACCTCGCGGCTCGCGGCATCCGTGTCGAGATTCGCCAGCGCGAGCTGGGAGCGTTCCTCGCGGAGGCACGAGCCGAGCGTCGCACGTTCGACGCGCTGATCACCGGCGTTCCGGGCGACCTCTCGCTCGCCTACCTTTCCGCCATGGACGACTCCCGGCTGGCGGGTGGCGCGCTCGACTACGGCGGGTATCACTCCGCGCGCCTCGACTCCCTCCTCGATCGCGCGCGCGCCGCGCCGTCCGACTCCCGCGCCCGCGTCGCGTGGGCCGACGTGCAACGCGAGCTGGCGGCGCAGGCACCCGCCGCGTGGATCTTTCACTCACGCGGCGTACAGGGCGTCACGCGGCGACTCCGCGGCGTCACGATGGACGTGCGTGGCGAAATGGTGACGCTTGCGGGATGGTCGCTCGACGCCATGCCGCGCACGCTGGCTCGGGCTCCGTGAGCCTGCTCATTACGGCGGAAGCGCTCGAGCGCCGGCGCCGCGACGTGCGCGGCTCCCTCGCCCCGCTCCTCGCCTCGCTGCGCGCGGAGCTCGAGCCAGTTCTGCGCTCCACACCCGATCTGCCGGAGGCGAAGGCGCTGCTCTCTCGCGAGGGTGGGCGCTGCGCCCGCGACGGCGCGACGCTCGACTTCGACCCCTTCTCGCCGCATGCGCACCGCTGCCTGTCGTGCGGAGCGACATATACCGGGGAGCGTCATCACCGCTGGTGGGTGCTCTTCGGGCAGCTCTGGCTCGCGGAACGTGCGGTGCACGGCGCGCTGTTGTACGCGCTGACGGACGACGCCGATTGCCGGCGCCTGGCGGAACACGTGCTGGGGCGGGCCGCCGACCGCTATCTGGCGTATCCCAACCGCGACAACGTGCTCGGCCCGACGCGGCCGTTTTTTTCGACCTACCTCGAATCCATCTGGCTGCTCCAGCTCTGCATCGCGCTGGACCTGCTCGAGATGCGCGACGCGGCAGGCACGCTGTCGCAACGTGTGCGGGAGTGCGTGCTCGTACCCAGCTCCGAGCTGATCGCCTCGTACGATGAAGGCGCCTCCAACCGCCAGGTGTGGAACAACGCGGCGCTCCTCGCGTCGAGCGTCCTGCTGGGCACGGAGCCGGCGACCATCAGCTCGGTGGTTGGACCGTCGGGACTCGTGCAGCACCTCGAGGGTGCGCTGCTTCCGGACGGCACCTGGTACGAGGGCGAGAATTATCACCTGTTCGCGCACCGCGGACTCTGGTACGGCGTCGTCATGGCCGAGCGCGCGGGGTTTCAGCTGCCGCCCGACCTCGTGGCGCGCTTCGAGGAAGGGTTTGCCACGCCGCTACTGACGGCGCTGCCAGATTTCACCTTTCCGTCGCGGCGCGATTCCCAGTACAAGGTGTCGCTGCGGCAATGGCGCTTCGCAGACTCGTGCGAGCTGGGGCTCGCCCGCGGCGACGACCGCCGGCTCGTTGGCGCCCTCTGGGAGCTGTACGAGTCCGCGGCTGGGCATGGGGCCCAGCATGGCGAGGGATTGGCGCGGCGGACTGGACGGTGGCGATCCGCGGCCGAGGTCGAACGAAACGATGCCGCTTCGACCCTGGCGCGTGCCGATGCCGGCTGGCGTTCGCTCCTTGTGGCGCGTGCCGAACTCCCCTCGCTGGAGCCGGTGCGCGCGCGGTCGGCACTGTTGGAGGGGCAGGGAATCGTCGTGTTCCGGCGCAACGAAGGCCGCGTCTACGCCGCGCTCGACTACGGGCACTCGGGGGGCGGGCATGGGCACCCCGACCGGCTCAATATCCTGTTGGCTGAAGGTGAGCAACGGCTGCTCGACGACGTGGGAACCGGCTCCTACGTGGATCGGTCGCTCCATTGGTACCGCAGCACGCTGGCGCACAATGCGCCGCTCATTGACGGCCGGTCGCAGCTGCGCGCCGACGGTGTGCTCACCGCGTTCGAGGAGCGGGGGGGCGCGGGTTGGGCGAGCGCCGAGGTCCCGCCGGCTGGTATCGCGCCCAATGTGACGGTTGCGCGCACGATCATCGCGATGCCCGATTACATCGTGGATCAGGTGACCTGGCGCGCGCCCCGGGAGGTGATGTTCGACCTGCCCTTCCATGTGGCGGCCGAACCGCGAGGCGTGGGCGGATGGCGCAGCGCCACACCCGAGGGTGGAGACGGCGTCGAGGATGGTTTCTCGTGGCTCCGCGAGACGGCCGTCGCCCCTGCCAGCGCCGACGCGGTCGTGACCCTGGCGCTTCGGGAGGCGGCCGGCGCCGGATGTTGGGTGCTGGCGAGCGGGCCCGCCGAATGGTGGCGGGGAATGGCCCCCGGTCCGCCCGGAAGTCCGGAGCGCCGCTTTCATTTCGCGCGGTTGCGGGGGCGGGCGGGGAGCGTCACGAGCGTGTGGTGCTGGAGCGCGAGCGTTCGCGCGGTCTCGAGTCGGGACGGCGCTCTCGTCGTTTCCCTGGCCGACGGCGCGATGCACACCCACGCGCGCCGCGAGAACGAGTGGCGGGTGGAGCTGTCCGCCGCCGGTGCGAGGAGCAGCATCGACCTCGGCGGGGAGCGAACCCCGCGACGACGCGAGACGCCTCCGCCCGCGATGCGCGCACTCGTGCCCGCCGTCGTGCCATTGATGCGTAACGGCGGCGCCGGCTTCGCGCAG
>JBBJNN010000111.1:0-16427 GCA_037720885.1 Gemmatimonadaceae bacterium
GACGACTCAGCGAGGCAGCCTGCTATGCGGCCTGAATGGCCAAAGTCGAGCTCAGGGCAGCCTGCACTACCCAATCCCGAGTGTCGAGTCTGTATTATCACCCCATGCCTCCGAGTCTCCGACCACCGGCGCCGGCCACCCACGCGCCGGCCTCTTTCGCGCCCCTCGAGCCGCTCGACGAGCCCAACCGGCGCCTCGTCGAGCACGTCCATCCGCCCACGTGGACGAACCCCCGCCCGAAGGACCGCTACCACCTCGTGGTCATCGGCGCCGGCACGGCGGGCCTCGTCACCGCCGCGGGCGCCGCCGGGCTGGGCGCGAAGGTCGCGCTCGTCGAGCGGCACCTCATGGGCGGCGACTGCCTCACCGTCGGCTGCGTTCCGTCGAAGGCGGTGATCCGCGCCGCGCGCGCGTGGGCCGATGCCCGCGGAGCGCGCGCGGAGTTCGGCGGCCCGTCGGTTTCGGGGGAAGGTGACTTCGCCGCCGCGATGGAGCGCATGCGCCGGCTGCGCGCCGGCATCAGCCCCCTGGATGGCGCGCCCCGCTTTGCCTCGCTCGGTGTGGACGTCTACTTCGGGCAGGGGCGGTTCACGGCGCCGGACCGGATCGAGGTAGGCGGAGCCGAGCTGCGCTTCCGGCGCGCCGTGATCGCGACCGGCGCGTGCGCGGCCGTGCCCTCCGTGCCCGGGCTCGCCGACGTGGGCTACCGGACGAACGAGACGATCTTCAATCTCACGACGCTGCCGCGCCGGCTGGTCGTGATCGGCGGCGGCCCCATCGGCTGCGAGCTGGCGCAGGCGTTCGCGCGGTTCGGGAGCGCGGTCACCGTGCTCGGTTCCGGCCCCCGCATCCTCCCCCGCGATGACGAGGACGCAGCGCGCGTCGTCGCGGCGTCCATGGCGCGCGATGGGGTCGAGCTCGAGCTCGATGCCCGGCTCACCCGGGTGGAGCGCCGGGGCAGCGCGACGGTGATCCACTTCGAGCAGGGGGGTGCCGCGCGCGAGGTGACGGCCGATGAGATCCTCCTCGCCACGGGCCGCGCGCCAAACGTCGAGGGGCTCGGACTCGACGCGGCCGGTGTCGCCTACGACGCGAAGGCTGGCGTGACCGTGGACGATCGCCTGCGGACGTCGAACGGGCGCGTGCTCGCGGTGGGTGACATCGCATCGCGCTTCCAGTTCACGCACGCGGCGGACGCCCAGGCGCGGCTCGCCATCGCGAACGCGCTCTTCTTCGGGCGGGGGAAGGCCAGCCGCCTCGTGATCCCGTGGACCACCTACACGAGCCCGGAGGTCGCGCACGTGGGGCTCTCCGCGCGCGAGGCGGCCGCCGCTGGCGCGCGGGTGCACACACTCACGACGCCCCTCCACGAGGTGGACCGCGCGGTGCTCGATGGGGAGGACGAGGGCTTCTTCCGCGTGCACCTGGCCCGGGGGAGCGACCGGATCCTCGGCGCCACGCTCGTGGCGGAGCACGCGGGCGACATGATCAGCGAGATCACGCTCGCCATGACGCGCGGGATCGGACTCGGAAAGCTGAGTGCCACGATCCACCCGTACCCGACGCAGGCGGAGGTCTTCCGCAAGACCGCCGACGCCTGGCGCCGAACGAAGCTCACCCCGTGGGCGAAGCGAGTGCTCGAGCGCTACTTCCGGATCGTGCGGTAGGGGCGGTAGGGGCGGTAGGGGCGGTGGGGAGCGACGACGGGTCGGGTCCTCGCGCGCCCGCTCAGTGCAGGACGAGCCGCTCCGGGCGGCGCCCGTCGAGCGAGAGCAAGCCGGCACGGGCGACCGTGAGCTCGCACGCGCTCGTCATGGGGCCGAGCGAGAGCTCCAGTTGCTCGTCGCGCGGGCGCGCGGGGGCTTCGGCGAGCAGCGTCTCGACGAGCTCGTAGAAGCGGAAGAGACGGACGGGGAACCAGGGGGTGGGGAGGTCCTCGTAGATCATCGTCATCGCCTCCTCCCGGACGCGCGGAGGGAGGAGCGGCGCGAGGTCGTGCTTGAGGAGACGGCGGGTGGACAGCTCGTCGCGTGCCACCAGCGCCGCTCTGAGGAGCTGCAGGTACGCCAGCATGGAGTTTCCGCCCGGTTGAATTCGCCGTGCAGCCTACCGACTCCCTGTCTCGGCGGCGGCACTCATACGTCATCGTTCGTTACCCACTCCGTAACGGAACGACTACCGGGGGGGCCATTCGTCACACCGCGGCCGCGCGCTACACTGCAGCCGCCCGCTTTCGAACGACCGTGATTCCGCCGCCCTGCTCGAGGATGGCGTAGTCGATCTGGTCGAGCCGCTCGATCCCTTCCTGCTCGCGCGCGGCGCCGAGAATGTTGGCCTCGTCCACGCGCTCCTTGTCCATCCGGTCGTGCCGGAGCTGCCCGCGCTCCATGAGGAGTACCGGCGTCCCGTCAATGATCTTCTCGGCCGTAGCCCAGCGCTGCTTGGCGAGCGAGAGCACGATGTTGGCGCCGACGAGCGTGGTCACGAGCAGGAGCGCGTTCGTCATCGAGTTGTCGGTCCCTACAAGTGCCTGCTGGATCGACTCGCTGATGATGAGCGTGAGCACGAGATCGAACGTCGTGATGTGCCCCAACGAGTGCTTCCCCGAGATCCGGAAGATCGCCAGGAGGAAGGCGTAGACGACGAGTGCGCGGATGACGCTGTCCATGTGGACCTCGCGGTACGGATCGTGGCCAGGGGTAGACGAGCTGCGTGAAGGTGAATCGAGTCGATGGCGCTGCCGCTCCGCGGCCGAGCAGCGCGATCGTCCCGTGGCGCGACCACGCCGCCTCCGGCCTGATGTCGAAGGCGATCGTCGTGGAGCGCGCGGGGTCGGCGATGCGGAAGACGTACGTGACGCCCGCTGCCGTCGCCTCGGCGCGCTCCGGCTCCGGCGTCACACGCTCCACGGTGACGCCGGCGAGGTAGTCGCGGTCGAGGTGGATGCGCGCCTCGCCGGCCGGCGCCGCGCCGGGCGTCAGGTGGACGCGCATCACGGTCACCGCTTCCTGGCGCGCGAAGCGCTCATACTCCACCTGCATCGGGGCGCCGTCTGCGCCGGCCGTCGCATGGGCGAGCGGTCCGCGCCCGAGCACGCCGGAGAGCGCCGCCGCTACGAGGGCCGCCATGACGAGCCACCCCACGCGCTGCACGCGCCAGTCCCGCTGCTGGAAGCCCAAGTCCTGCTCGATCTCGATCCGCCCGACACGCTGGAGAGATGTCATTCGAGGCTCCGCTGAGGTCCAACCCCTTGAATCAGTGCAGCTTGGATAACCTGGGCATCTAGGAGAACCGTTTGGCCTTGCTTGCTTTCACGTAGCGCGAACCGTGCCATCGTCGATGGCGACGTCATGCGGCGAGAACGAGCTAGTGCTACTGGCTGCGACTGGACGATGATGCTCCTCGGCCCCATCGCCGTACCTTCGTTCCTTGGGGGGGGCCCCCCAAGGCATGTCATGCGCTACGTTCCCTGCGCGGTCGGCGCGTCTCCTGCGCGCATTCCGCGCGCGGTCGGCAGCACACACGACGTAGGTGTCGGTTCACCGGAGAACACGCGAATGAGCAAGCTGTTGCGCGGCCTGGCCGCGGGGTACGGGGCGAAGAAGCTCGGCGGCGGGTGCTTCAGCACCGTCCTCATCTTCATCCTCCTCTGGTGGCTGCTGGGCCACTTCGGGGCGTTTCGGTAGCCGGGGCTGGCAGCGGGACGTGGGGACGCTGATCTAGACCTGGGGGGCCCCCCCCAATGAACGAAGCTGCGCCGAGTCGCCTCGCGAGCACCATCGAACGGTCGCGACCGGTACCTGCTGCTCGCACCGTCGCTACCTGATTCCCGCTTCCTGCGTCCCGCCATGACTGTCAGTACGCGCGCCCTCGTAGCACCGAGCGGGGTGGCGATCCTCGCGGTGCTGACGTTCGCGCACTTCGTGAACGACGCGTTCACCGCGATCCTCACGCCGCTCCTCCCTGAGATCCGGACGGCGTACGGCCTGACCATCGCGCGCACGGCGGTGCTCGTCGCGATCCTGTCCTTCGTCGGCTCGATGCTCCAGCCGTTCGTCGGGCTGATCGGCGACCGGGTGGATCGGCGCGTCCTCGCCGGCGCCGGTCCGGCGCTATCGGCCGTCGGGATGACGACGATAGGCTACGCGCCCAACTTCGCCGCGCTCGGCGCGCTCATCGCCCTCGCCGGCATCGGGAGCGCCGTTTTCCACCCGTCGGGTGCATCCTACGTGGCCCTCGGCTCGCACGCCGAGCGCCGCGGGCTGTTCGCCGCGCTCTTCTCGGCCGGTGGCACGGCGGGGATGGCGGTGGGGCCGATCCTGGCCATGACGCTCGGCCTGCGCGCGCTCCCGTTCGTGATGCCGGTGGGGATCCTCGTGGGGCTCGCGTGCTACGCCGTCACGCCGCCAGCGCGCCCCGCCGCGCGGAGTGCGGTACGACGGCCGTCGGACTACCTCGCGCTCTGGCGCGGGCCGATCCGCACCCTGTGGGCGACCGGCGTCATGCGCTCGCTCTCGACCGTGTCCTATCAGGGATTGCTCGGCTTCGCCCTCACCGCGCGGGGGCACGCGGCGCACATCGGACCGAGCCTGGCTGTGTTCAGCCTCGCGGCCGCGTTCGGCGGGATCGCCGGCGGGCGGCTGTCGGATCGCGTGGGACGCATCACGGTGCTCCGCTCCAGCATCCTCGCGACGATTCCGCTCTTCATCGCCCTGGTCCTCTCCTCGCCGTCGCAGCTGTGGTACTACCCGCTCACGGCGGTCGTCGGCGCGCTCGTGAACGCGAACGTGCCCGTGTTGGTCGTGACCGCGCAGGAATACGCCCCCGACCACGTGGCCACGGCGAGCGCGCTCATGATGGGCTTCACCTGGGGAACGGCGGGTGTCCTCTTCCTCGCCGTCGGCAAGCTCGCCGACCTCACCTCGCCGACGACGGCGATGGTGTCGTCCATCCTCCTGCTCCTGCCGGCTTTCTGGCTGACGACGCGGCTGGCGGAACCGACGCGGTAGGGCATCGGTCATCGGTCATCGGTCATCGGTCATCGGTCATCGGCCGTGGGTTCACGCTCCGCGTGGCCGAAGCGGACTTCCGGAGCAGCGCCGAGCGCCGAGCGCCGGGTCCCGATGAGTGCTTGCGGCGACCGACCCGCGTGGTAGCATTGGGGGCCCATACCGCGCCAATTCGTGCTACGCTGGAGTCACCGCATGTCCCACACACTGGTCCGCGTCCATTGTCGGCGGGCGCTCGTCGTCGCTGGTGTCGCGCTCGCCGCCGCCACGCGCCCGGCCGCCCTGCCCGCGCAGGACTCCGCGCGCGTGGACACCGCCGCCCGCGCCGCCGGGCCGCGCGCCGGCGAGCTCCCGCTCGCGATGGCGCGCCCGGTGCGGTTCACCACGGACGAAGGGACGTGGATCTCGCTCGACGTCTCGCCAAGCCAGACGATCGTCTTCGAGATTCTCGGGGACCTCTACACGATGCCGATGGCCGGTGGGCGCGCGACGCGCATCACCGAGGGCCCCGGCTTCGATTCGCAACCGCGCTACTCGCCCGACGGCAAGCAGATCGTCTTCGTCAGCGACCGCAGCGGCTCCGAGAACCTCTGGATCGCGGACGCGGACGGGAAGAACCCGCGCGCGCTCACGCGCGGTGATCGCGCCAAGTACGCGAGCCCCGAGTGGACGCCCGACGGCCGCTACGTCGTGTCGTCGCGGAGCTTCAGCACGTCGTACGATCTCTGGCTCTACCACAAGGACGGTGGCTCGGGGATCCGCCTCACCGGCGCCGCCCCCCAGGCCGCCGCCGCCCAGCCCGGCGGACCGCCGGGAGGTGGAGCGCCGACCAATCTCGTCGGCGCCGCGTTCGGGAACGACGGGCGCTACATCTACGTGGCCGGGAAGCAGGGCGGGTTCGGGTACAACCTCCAGCTCCCGCAATGGCAGGTGTACGTGTACGACCGCGAGACGGGGCGGACGTTCGTGCGCACGAGCGCGGGCGGGAGCGCGATGCGCCCTGTCCTCAGCCACGACGGCAAGTACATGGTCTACGCCACGCGACACGATACGGCGACCGCGCTCCGGCTGCGTGACATGACGAGTGGCGACGAGCAGTGGCTCGCCTACCCCGTGCAGCGCGACGACCAGGAGTCGTCGTTCTCGCGCGACCTCATGCCCGGCTCCGCCTTCACACCCGACGGCAAGGCGCTCGTCACCAGCTACGGCGGGAAGATCTGGCGTGTCGAGGTTCCCTCGGGCCGCGCCTCACCCATCCCCTTCACCGCCGAGGTGGACCAGCGCATCGGGCCGCTCGTCAAGTTCGAGTACAAGTTCAACGATTCCACCCTCACCGTCGCGCAGGTCCGCGGCGCCGCGCCGTCGCCGGACGGGCGGCAGCTCGCCTTCACGGCGCTCGACAAGCTGTGGGTGATGGACCTGCCCGGGTGCCCGCCGGCAAGGGAATGTTCCCAGCCGGCGGGCGGTAGCAAGCCACGCCGCCTCACGAGCATGAGCGCGGGCGAGCACTCCGCGACCTGGTCGCCCGACGGTCGCTACATCACCTTCGTGACATGGAGCGAGGCGGAGGGCGGCGACGTCTACCGCGTGCGCGTCGCCCCGGGCACGTCGCGCGAGCGCGGAGCCGGCGCGCCGGAGCGCCTCACCCGCCAGTCCGCGTTCTACAGCAGCCCCACCTACACGCCCGACGGGTCGAAGATTCTCGTCGCGCGCGGGCCGCGCCGCCCGCGCATCCTCGAGGAAGGAGCGCCCGGGATCGAGCTGCACTGGCTCCCCGCCGCCGGGGGCGCGACCACGCTCGTCGCGCCGCTCGGCAACGCGGGACGGGCGCACTTCACGCGCGACCCCAATCGCGTCTACGTCTACGACGGCGGTGAGGGGCTCGTCTCGATGCGCCTCGACGGCACCGACCGGAAGGCGCTCTTCCGCGTCACCGGCTTCACCCCGCCCCAGAGCGGGCCCACGCCGCCCACCCCGCAGCCGGCGAGCGAGATTCTCATCTCGCCGGACGGCGACCGGGCGATCGCGCTGGTGAACAACAACGTCTACCTGGTCACCGTCCCCGCGGTCGGCGGGCAGACGCCGGCGATCTCGGTGCTCAACCAGAACAACGCGCCCGTGCCGATCAAGCGCCTCACGCGCGTCGGCGGCGACTTCCTCGGCTGGAGCCCCGATGGGAAGCGCATCTACTGGTCGCTCGGCCATTCCTTCTTCTCGTACGATGTGGCGCGCGCCGACTCCCTCGTGCGCGACTCCGTCGCCCGCGCCGACTCCACGCGGCGCCTCGGGGCCGCCGGCGTTCGGCGGGTGGGCGCGCGCGACAGTGCGCAGGTGGATACCGCGCGAGCGGGGCGGGCACCTGGCCGGAACGTCGCCCTCTCGGGTGGCGACTCAGCCCGCGTCGCACGCTCGGACAGCGGGAAGAAGTCGCCCGTGGCCTACGAGCCGGATCGGGTGGACGTGCTCATCACGGTCCCGCGCGACCGGCCCTCGGGGACGGTAGTGCTCCGCGGCGCGCGGATCGTCACCATGCGCGGCGATGAGATCATCGAGAACGGCGACGTCGTCGTCACGGGTAACCGTATTGCCGCCGTGGGGCCGAACGGGTCGATCAGCCTCCCCGCCGGCGCGCGCGAGATCGATGTGCGCGGCAAGACCATCATTCCAGGGTGGGTGGACATCCACGCCCATCTGCGCCCCGCCTTCGGCATCCACAAGACGCAGGTGTGGGAGTACATGGCGAACCTCGCCTACGGTGTCACCACCACGCGCGACCCGCAGACGGGAACGACGGACGTCCTCTCCTACGGCGACCTGGTGGAGACGGGCGACATCCTCGGGCCGCGCATCTTCTCGACCGGGCCCGGCGTGTTCGTGCAGGAGAACATCAGCTCGCTCGATGAGGCGCGCGAGGTGCTGCGCCGCTACTCCGACTACTACAACACGCACACCATCAAGCAGTACATGGTCGGCGACCGAAAGCAACGGCAATGGGTCATCATGGCGGCCAAGGAGCTCGGCCTCATGCCGACCACCGAGGGTGGACTCGACCTCAAGATGAACATCACCGAGCTGCTCGACGGCTACCCGGGGCACGAGCACTCGTACCCGATCGTTCCGCTCTACAAGGATTTCGTCACCCTCGCCGCCCTGAGCGGGATCACCTACACGCCCACGCTCCTCGTGGTCTACGGCGGCCCGTGGACGGAGAATTACTTTTACGAGAAGTTCGACATCCACGCCGACACCAAGCTCGGACGCTTCACCCCGCATGCGGAGATCGATGACCGCGCGCTCCGGCGCCCCGGGTGGTTCCGCGAGGATCAGTACGTCTTCCCGAAGGTCGCGGAGTCGGCCAAGCGGATC
The DNA here is from genome assembly GCA_037720885.1 of Gemmatimonadaceae bacterium. Taxonomy (GTDB): domain Bacteria; phylum Gemmatimonadota; class Gemmatimonadetes; order Gemmatimonadales; family Gemmatimonadaceae; genus JACMME01. The sequence continues at coordinate 8,376 of JBBJNN010000111.1, forward strand.
GTCGAAGCGGGCGGCCGCGTCGGCCTCGGCGGCCATGGCCAGCTCCAGGGGCTCGGCGTCCACTGGGAGCTCTGGGCGATCGCCAGCGGCGGGATGAAGCCGATGGACGTGCTCCGCGTCGGCACCATCTTCGGCGCCGAGGCGATCGGGCTGGGGAAGGACATCGGCTCGCTCGAGCCCGGGAAGCTCGCCGACCTGCAGGTGCTGGACGCCAATCCGCTCGACAAGATCGAGAACTCGAACACCATCCGCTACGTGATGAAGAACGGACGACTCTACGAGGGGAACACGCTCAAGGAGATCTGGCCGCGCGAGCGCGAGATCACCACGCCGTGGTGGTGGAACCAGGAGCCAAAGGCAGTTTCGGAAGGGGGCAACGGGAGCGGGAAAGGGAGCGCCAAGCCATGAAGCGTGGGAGCGCCCCGATCCTGGCGCCTGTCACCAGCCGATCCGGCCCCACGCTCACCGATGGCGCCGCGAGACCGCCGAAGGGGACGCCGAAGGGCGACGACCTCGACGGCGAGACCGACGTGCTGCTCGAGCGGCTCGGCGAGCTCCAGGAGGTGTTCTATGCCGACGCCCGCCGGTCGCTACTCGTGGTGCTCCAGGGGCGTGATGCGGCGGGAAAGGACGGTACCATCCGCCGGGTGTTCGAGCCGTGCAACCCGCAGGGGTGCCAGGTGACGAGCTTCGGCGTGCCATCGACGCTCGAGATGCGACACGACTATCTCTGGCGCATCCATCAGGCCGTGCCAGCGAGGGGGATGATCGGCATCTTCAACCGCTCGCACTACGAGGATGTCCTCGTCGTCCGAGTTCGCGATCTCGTGCCGCGGAGCGTGTGGTCGAAGCGCTACGACCACATCAACGCCTTCGAGCGGATGCTGGCCGAGAGCGGCGTCACGATCCTCAAGTTCTTTCTCCACGTCTCGCGCGACGAGCAGAAGGAGCGCCTGCGCGAGCGGCTGGACGACCCGGAGAAGAACTGGAAGTTCCGCGCGGGAGACCTTGACGACCGCGCGCTCTGGGATGACTACTCGCGCGCGTACCGCGAGGCCATCACGCGCTGCAGCACGCCGTGGGCGCCCTGGTACGTGGTACCGGCGGACAAGAAGCGGGCGCGCGACTATCTCGTCGCCCAGGTGATCGTCGCCGCGCTCGAGGGGTTGAAGCCCAGATATCCGAAGGCTGACGAGGACGTGCTCGCGGCCGCGGACAAGATCGTATAGCCAGCGCACGAAACCGGAGACACTTCGCATGCCAAACGTGCACGACCTGCGGTACCCGATCGGGCGGTTCGAGCGGCCGGCGACGCTCAGCGCCGAGGCGCGGGGGCAATGCATCGAGCACGTGTCCGCCACGCCCGGAAGCTTGTGGGCGGCGGTGGAAGGGCTCTCGGCCGAGCAGCTCGACACGCCGTACCGACCGGGAGGCTGGACGGTGCGGCAGCTCATCCATCACATGCCCGACAGCCACCTCAACGCCTACACGCGCTTCAAGCTCGCGCTCACGGAGCACGAGCCGACGATCAAGCCGTACGAGGAGGCGCGCTGGGCGGAGCTGCCTGATTCCCGCGAGACGCCGACGGAGACGTCGCTGGCCCTGCTCGACGCGCTGCACGAGCGGTGGGGGATTCTCCTCCGCCACATGACGGAGGCTGATTTCGCGCGGCGGCTACGGCACCCGGAGTCCGGCCTCCAATCGCTCGACCAGCTCCTCGCCCTCTACGCCTGGCATGGCCGGCACCACGTCGCGCACGTGAAGGGGCTGCGAGACCGGGAGGGGTGGTAGCGCCGAGTTACGGCCGCTCCCCCACGACCACCACCCCACGCTCCTCGAGCTCCCGCACGCGTGCCTCGAGCTGCAGCCGGCGTACCCGCATCGCCGAGGCGGAGTGATCGAGCCACGCGATGTTGGCCTCGCGCGCTGTGGCGAGTGCCTTGAGGCTGTCGAGGTGCGCTTCCAGCCTGGCGATATGGCGGTCGTAGCCGGCGAGCTGCCGCTCGAGCGCGCGGTTCTCGCGGCGGAGCGCGTCGAACACCGAGCGCGCGCCAAGCCGGGCGAGCACGCCGCGGAGGCCGGTGGGGACCGGCGTGGCCGTTGCGCTGATCACGACGGCGGAGAGCACCTGCGCCGCCGAATCACGCGCGACGGAGTCCGCGTGCGCGGACTGCGCGCGGAGTGGGGCCGTGGCGAGCAGGAGCAGGAGGCTCAGCACACCGAGCGCGAACGTGCGGGACATCAGCGACTCCGACAGCGTGATACGATAGGAGGGACGCCGCCGGGAACCTGAGGCTCCGGGCGCGCGGGTGGCAACCTAGCACATGGAGACGACGCGGCGTGGCGACCGGAGTCACAATTAACGCTGATGCGCCGGCAGGGCAATCCGAGCGCCGTCGGATTGCGCTGATGGCCGGTGGCGCTCGCCGGCGGATACGCCTCCGCCATGCGTCTCCTGCCTCGCGTGTACGGACTGTAGATTCTCGCTCCTGGTCCGCTCCTTTCGCTGCCCGCCGATGAATGTCTGACCGCCCCACGCTCCACACGTCCCGCCTCGTCCTTCGGCCCTTCGTCGCGGACGATGCGCCGGCCGTTCAGCGTCTTGCCGGCGATCGGGACATCGCGTCCACCACGCTCAACATCCCGCACCCGTACGAGGACGGCATGGCCGAGGCCTGGATCGCGACGCATGAGGATGCGTTCGCGCGCAGCGAGGGGCTGACGCTCGCCGTCACCTCCCGCGACGATGGTGCGCTCATCGGCGCCGTCGGGATCGCGATCAACCTGCGAAGCTCTCGCGCGGAGCTCGGCTACTGGATCGGGAAGCCCTACTGGGGGCGGGGATACTGTACGGAGGCCGCGGCGGCGCTCGTCGCCTACGCCTTCGACGTGCTCGACCTCAACCGCGTCCACGCCACGCACCTCACGTGGAACCCGGCCTCCGGCCGCGTGATGCGGAAGATCGGGATGACGTACGAGGGACGCCTCCGCGAGCACGAGCGGAAATGGGGCGTGTTCGAGGACATCGAGAAATACGGCATCCTGCGGCGCGAGTATCAGGCGGCCGGTGCGTTCAGCGCCGCCGGCGCGGGCTCCCGCTCCGCAGACGGCCCGCCGCCTGGAGGAGGAGAGAGCTGATGCGGACACGCGCGCTGCTCCCCAGCGCCGCGCTCTTGAGCGCCGCGCTGCTCGCCGCCGCCGGGTGCTCGGCCCGATCCGCGGGCACGCCCGGCGCGGGCGAGCGGTACGACGTCATCATCGCGGGCGGCACGGTCATGGACGGCTCGGGGGCACCCGGTGTCCGCGCCGACGTCGCAGTGCGAGGGGATCGCATCGCGCGCGTGGGAAGCGGCCTCGTGTCGCGCGGCGCCACCGCGGCCCGGATCATCGATGCGACGGGCAGGGTGGTCACGCCCGGGTTCATCGACCTGCACGCCCACCTCGAGCCGCTGCTCGAGATGCCGGCCGCCGAGAGCCATGTCCGGCAGGGTGTGACAACGGCGCTTGGCGGGCCAGACGGCGGCTCCCCCTGGCCACTCGCCGCGTACATGGACTCGGTGCGCACGGCCGGGCTCGGGATGAACGTCGGCTACCTCGTGGGGCACAACACCATCCGTGGCGCCGTGATGGGGATGGCCGACCGCGCGCCCACGAGCGATGAGCTGGCGCGCATGCGCGGCATGGTCGCGCGCGCGATGGGGGAGGGCGCCTTCGGGCTCTCGACCGGGCTCCGTTATCTGCCGGGCACCTTCGCGAACACGGACGAGGTGGTGGCGCTCGCGCGCGCCGCCGCCGACTCCGGCGGCATCTACACGTCGCACCTGCGCGAGGAAGGGCTCGGCCTCATGGAGGGGGTGGGCGAGGCGATCGAGATCGGGCGCCGGGCGCGCATCCCGATCGTCCTCACGCACCACAAGGTGGTGGGGCAGCAGATGTGGGGCGCGAGCGCGCGTACGCTCGCGCTGGTGGACTCGGCGCGGCGTGCGGGCGTGGACGTGATGATGGACCAGTATCCCTATACCGCCACGCACACCGGGATCTCGGTGCTCATCCCCTCGTGGGCGCTCGCCGGCGGCGACAGCGCGTTCGCGCGCCGGACGCGCGATCCCGCGCTCAAGGACTCCATCACGAAGGGGATCGTCTTCAACATCCTGAACGATCGCGGCGGCGGCGACCTCAGGCGCGTGCAGTTCTCGCGGGTGGGGTGGATGCGCGAGCTGGAGGGGAAGACGCTCGCCGATTGGGCGACGACCCGCGGCATGCCGGCGACGCCCGAGACCGGTGCCGCGCTCGTGATCGAGGCCGAGCTGCGCGGCGGCGCGAACGCCATCTACCACGTGCTCGATGAGGGCGACGTCGAGCGGATCATGCGCCACCCGCAGACGATGATCGCGTCCGACGGGCGACTCTCGCGTCCCGGCGACGGGCACCCGCATCCGCGCGCCTACGGCACCTTCCCCCGCGTGCTTGCGCGTTACGTGCGCGAGAAGCGCGTGCTCACGCTGGAAGACGCGGTGCGGAAGATGACGTCGATGCCCGCCGCGCGGCTCGGCCTCCGCGACCGTGGCCGGATCGCCGAGGGGATGATGGCGGACCTCGTGGTGTTCGACCCCGCCACGGTCGCCGACCGCGCGACCTTCGACCAGCCGCACCAGTATCCCGCCGGCATCGAGTACGTGGTAGTCAACGGCGCGGTCGCGGTGGACGCCGGGCGGCTCACCGATGCGCGCGGGGGGCGGGTGTTGCGCCGTGCGGACCGGCGACGCGACGCACGCCGTGATTCGACGGTTCGATCGCCATCGGGGCCGGGATGAGCCTGGCCCCTGCCACCACATACCGTTTCCCCGGGCCCATGCGCGCTTTCCTGCTCGCCTCCGCCGTCACCCTCGCCGCTCCCCTCGCTGCTTCCCTCGGTGCTTCCCTCGGCGCGCAAGCCGCTCCGCCGGCCGTCCACGTCGTCGCCACTGGTGGCACGATCTCGAACACCGGCGGCCCCAACCGCCGTACCGGGGACGAGCTCGTGCGCGGCATCCCGGGGATCGAGACGGTCGCGACCGTGACGGTCGAGCAGTTCTCGAACGTCGCGTCGGGAAGCATCACGCCCGCGCACTGGAAGGCGATCGCACTTCGCGTCAACGAGCTCTTTCGCACGCGGAGCGACCTGCGCGGCGTGGTCGTCACGCACGGCACGGACACGATGGAGGAGACGGCCTACTTCCTCGACCTCACCGTGCGGAGCTGCCACCCCGTCATCGTCACCGGGGCGATGCGCCTCGCGACGGACGTCGGCGCCGACGGGCCGGCGAATCTCCGCAATGCCATCCGCGCCGCGGCCACGCCCGACGCGGAAGGGCGGGGAACGATGGTGCTCCTCAACGATGAGATCTTCGCCGCGCGCGACGTCACGAAGATGAACACCTCGCGCATGGACGCCTTCGCCGCGCCGGGCATGGGCGCCGAGGGGGTGGCCGATCCGGATGCCGTCGCGTTCCGGCGGCCGGCGCCGCGCCGCTCGGCGTGCGCGGCCGCACCCTTCGCCATCGCGGAGGGCACGCAGCTCCCGCGCGTGGACATCGTCTACAGCTACGCCGGCGCCGACAGCGTCGCGATTCAGGCGCTCGTCGCCGCCGGCGCGAAGGGGATCGTCATTGCGGGCGTCGGGCGCGGGGGCTCGACGCCCGCACAGTCGGCCGCCCTCCAGCGCGCCACGGAGAAGGGTGTCATCGTCGTGATCAGCTCGCGGACGGGGAGCGGCCGCGTCCCGGTCGGCGCCGCCGACTCCGCTCCCAGTTCCGGGCGTGGCGCGACGGTCGGCGCCGGCGACCTCAACCCGCAGAAGGCGCGCATCCTCCTCATGCTCGCACTCGCCGCGGGCTACGACGCCGCAAAGATCGCGGACGCGTTCCGGAAGTATTGAGCGGAGCTGCCGAGGACACGGTGCTCGGCAGGGCGTGTGCGCAGATGAGTGGGTGCCTCAGTCGTCACTCTGGAACCGAAAGGGTGCTCCTCCCACGAGCTGGTCGCTCGTCACCGTCGGACACCAGCGTCGTTCGATGTGGGCGACGACCGCTTCGGTGCCCCAGCAGTGTCCCCGCGGGTCACGATGGAAGGAGTCGGTCAGATCGCGGCACAGCACCGGCCGTTTCCCCCAGTACACGAGCTGACGGATCCCGTACGGCCGGCCGAGGACGCAGATGTTCGTGTGCACGCCCATCACGATGACGTCGCCGATCCCGCGGTGCTCGAGCAGGTTGAAGAGCTCCTGACCGTCATCACTCACGGCATCGTCCGGACCGATCTCGATCAGCGGAGTCTGCCGGGTCCAGGGATACGGTGGTCCGGCCTCGCCGCACGGTTCGGCCGAGTCACACGAGCAGGGTCCCGGAGCGGTCAGTGTCGTGGGCAACGCGGTGGCCTCGTCGTGCTCCCAGCCGTTCCAGTCGATCGGACCCGGTGCCTGTGCCCGGGGAGCCTGGATGGCACGCCGGCGGGCGGGCGTATCGCTGTAGAAGTCCACGCAGCCACCCGGAGCGTGGACGATGAGGGCGCCCTGTTCTCGAAGGCCGCTGACGACCGTGTTCATCCGGGGCGCCATCTCGGCGACACGGCGGGCCGCCGTCATGCAATGGTGCGCGTCCCACATGTCGCAGATGATGACGGCGGTTGCCTGTCGAGTGGCTCCCACGAGCGTCCCGTAAGCGCGGAGAGCGTGGCCATGCTCTCCGCACACGCTTATCTGAGCGCGTCGGTTCGCGCCCGCACGCGGGTCGTGTAGGCGCGGACCGATTCATCCGCGTTCCGTACGGGGAGCACGAAGGCCGCGTCCTGCGGGTCCACCGACGCGAGCGTGTTCACCATGTTGTCCCCGCCATGCCGGGCGACCGCCGACTCGAACTCCTCGACCGCGGTGAGCAGGTCGGTGAGCTCCTCGCCATCGTCGCGTCCGGAGATCTTGATGTCGCGGTCACGGAGTCGGGAGGCGATGTTGGCGGTGGCGCGGGCCTCGTCCGCCTCGCGGCCCGGGTCGGCGCCGGTCTCGTCCGAGGGGCTGCGGTCTCTATGGTGCGGGGTGCGCATGCGGGACCTTCCTGACCTGAGATGATGGATGTGGCGGCGCGGCGCCTTGCCGACGCGCCATCAATGTGCCATCGGCAGGCACACGCGGGAAGCGACATGTCCTCACTCCCCGCGTTCCGTATCCCGCTACTTTCGCACCGCGCGCAGGGCCCGCCCGATCCATTCGCCGAGCTCGGGGTCATCGGCGATCGCGTCGCTTTGGACCACGACCCAGGTGCTCATCGGCTTCTCGTCGCCCGGTGCGAAGGGCGTCACGCCCGGCTCCCGGAGCAGCGCGGGGTAATCAGCCGGCGGCGTCTTCACGATGAGGTCCTCATCGAAGACGATGACGAAGGTCGAGGATCCGATGAGGAAACCGCGTCCGCCAAAGACGTTCTTCTGCCGCACCGCGCGCTCGCCGAGGCTCGCGAGTGCGTCCTCCACTCGGGCAACCAATCCGGAGTCGTACGCCACCCCGTCACCCGCGGCGACGCCGCCGATCGCCGCGCTGGTCCTCAAGGTCCCGGCGGACGGCGGCGAAGACCTCCGCCGCGGGCTGCGACAGACTCGGGTCGGCGTCGAGCGCCCGCTCTCGACGATCGACCTCCGCAAGCCACGCGGCCTCCACCTCGGCCGGGTCCTCCGCCTCGCCGGCGTCGTCGAGGCCGGCGTCGTCGAGGCCGGCGATGACGAGGGCCAGGACACGCGCCTGATCCGCGGGCGGGAGCGCCCTCACCTCGGCGGCAAGCTGGTCGGCGGTACGGGGCATCGGCACGTCCTCTGTGGGCGACTCGGCGCAAGATACTGCGCTGGCCCGGGCCTCGGCACTACCGAGGCGACCGTAGCTGTCCAACGCCCAAGTTTCCTTGCACGCGAGTCGAACAAATGCGAGCGAAGCGAACTACCAAAAATCGCTTGTCAAGTGCAACGCACGTTATAGCGCAGCCGGTATAGCCCGGGTACATGGGTAACAGCATAGTCCGGGAGCATAGGTAA
>JBBJNN010000016.1:0-40943 GCA_037720885.1 Gemmatimonadaceae bacterium
CGCTACATTTTCCGCTGCGCCGGACGAGCCAGCGGCGCCGCCCCGCATACGCCACGCGACTTTCACCGATCGGAGCGCTGCATCGGCGCCGAGGTTCCCATGACGACCATTCCGCGAAGCGAGACGTCGGTCTCGCACGCCGACAGCTTCATCTCCCGCCACATCGGCCCGAGCGACGAGGACATCCACGAGATGCTCGAGACGCTCGGCTACGGGTCGCTCGACGAGTTCATGGATGCCGTGGTGCCGGCTGGTATCCGGCTTCGCCGGCCGCTGGACATCGGTGCCGGTCAGAGTGAATACGAGGCGCTCCGCTCGCTGCGCGAGGTGGCGGCAGGGAACGACGTCTTCCGGTCGTTCATCGGGATGGGATACGCGGACTGCATCACGCCCCCCGTGATCCAGCGCAACATTCTCGAGAATCCGGGCTGGTACACCGCGTACACGCCCTACCAGGCGGAAGTCGCGCAGGGGCGGCTCGAGGCGCTCCTCACCTTTCAGACGATGATCGCCGACCTCACGGCGCTGCCGATCGCCAACGCCTCGCTCCTCGACGAGGGTACCGCGGCCGCCGAGGCGATGGCGATGTGCCATGCGATCAAGGGGCGGCCGGGCAAGGAGACGGTATTCGTCTCCGGTGACTGCCACCCTCAGACGATCGACGTGGTGCGCACGCGTGCCGTTGCGCGCGGGTATGCCGTAGTCGTCGGCGATCACCGCACGTATCAGCCGGGGCCGGAGCTCTTCTGCGCGGTCCTCCAGTATCCGGCGACGGACGGCGCGGTCTACGATCCGCGTGAGTTCGTGGATCGGGTACACGGGGCGGACGCCTTGGTCACTGTCGCCGCGGACCTGCTGAGTCTCGCGCTGCTCGCGCCGCCTGGCGAATGGGGCGCGGACGTGGTCGTCGGCAATACGCAGCGCTTCGGCGTCCCGCTCGGCTTCGGCGGGCCGCATGCGGCGTTCTTCGCCACGCGCGACGACTTCAAGCGCCAGATCCCGGGCCGCATCATTGGCGTCTCCCGCGACGCCGACGGCGGTCCGGCGCTCCGGATGGCGTTGCAAACGCGCGAGCAGCACATCCGCCGTGAGAGGGCAACGAGTAACGTTTGTACCGCGCAGGTCCTGCTGGCGGTGATCGCCGGCATGTACGCCGTGTGGCACGGGCCCGATGGCCTGCGCCGGATCGCCACCGGCGTGCGCCGGAACGCGCTCCGCGTCGCGCGCTCACTCGAGGGAATGGGGTACCGTGTGGTACACCCCACCTTCTTCGACACCGTGCGCGTGGACCTCGGCGACCGCGACGCGATCGAGCTCCTCGAGCGTGCGCGCACGCACCGCGTGAACCTGCGTCCGATGGACGATGGGACCGTGTGTATCGCGCTCGACGAGACGGTGACGGAGGACGATCTCGTCGCGCTCTCGCTGATCTTCCTCGACGAGGATATCGAGGCGGATGCGATCGCTCCGGAGGGCGAGGGAGACAGCCCAGTGCCTGCGCATTTTGCCCGGTCGAGCCCGTACCTGTTACACCCCGTCTTCAACTCATATCACTCCGAGACGGAGATGCTGCGCTACCTCCGCACCCTGGAGTCGCGCGACCTTTCCCTCGTGCATTCGATGATCCCGCTCGGCTCGTGCACGATGAAGCTGAACGCGACCGCGGAGATGTTCCCCGTCACATGGCCCGAGTTCGGGAAGCTCCATCCCTTCGCGCCGAAGGAGCAGACGAAGGGCTACCGCGTGCTGTTCGGGCGGTTGGAGGAGTCGCTCGCCGAGATCACTGGCTTCTCTGCCGTGTCGCTGCAGCCCAATGCGGGCTCGCAGGGTGAGTACGCGGGACTTCTCGTCATCCGCGCGTACCACGAGGCGCGGGGCGACACCCATCGCACGCTCTGCCTCATCCCGCAGTCGGCGCACGGTACCAACCCCGCGAGCGCGGTGATGGCCGGGCTCCGTGTCCTCGTCGTCAAGACGGACGAGCGCGGGCACATGGACATGGCCGACCTCCGCGCCAAGGCGGAAGGGAATCGGAACGAGCTGGCCGCGCTGATGGTCACCTACCCGTCGACGCACGGGGTTTTCGAGGATGAGATCCGCGAGGTGTGCGCGGTAGTCCACGCGAACGGCGGCCAGGTCTACATGGACGGCGCGAACATGAACGCGATGGTGGGCGTGGCACGGCCGGGCGACATTGGCGCGGACGTCTGCCACCTCAACCTGCACAAGACGTTCTGCATTCCGCACGGCGGTGGCGGGCCGGGGATGGGGCCGATCGGGGTGGCCGAGCACCTCGCGCCCTTCCTGCCGGGACACGCGGTCGTGGCGCTGGGGCGCGACGACGCCGTGGGGGCGGTGTCCGCGGCACCCTGGGGGAGCGCGAGCATCCTGCCCATCTCGTACATGTACATCGCGATGATGGGCGGGGAGGGGCTCCGTCGCGCGACGGAGGTGGCGATCCTCAACGCGAACTATATCGCGCGCCGGCTCGCCGAGCATTTTCCCGTGCTCTACAAGGGGCAGAACGGGCTCGTCGCGCACGAATGCATCGTGGATCCGCGTGCGTTCAAGGCGTCCGCGGGCGTCGAGGTGGAGGACATCGCCAAGCGGCTCATGGATTACGGCTTCCATGCGCCCACCGTCTCCTTCCCCGTGGCAGGTACGCTGATGATCGAGCCGACGGAGAGCGAGAGTCGCGCCGAGATCGACCGCTTCTGCGACGCGATGATCGCGATCCGCGGAGAGATTCGCGAGATCGAGCTGGGGATCGCCGACCGGCACGACAACGTCCTGAAGCACGCGCCGCACACGATGCTGCGTGTCGTCTCCAGCGACTGGGCACACAGCTACACGCGGGAGCAGGCGGCCTTTCCGGCGCCCTGGACACGCGAGCGGAAGTTCTGGCCGGCGGTCGCGCGGGTGGAAAGCGCATACGGGGACCGCAACCTCGTCTGCGCCTGCCTCCCGATGGAGAGCTATGCCGACGCGGCCGTCGCGGCGGAGGGCAGGGGGGTGTAGGGATTCATCTCGTGGTCGTGACGAGAATTGCTCTACCCCCGTGACCGTTGCCGTACCGCACCTGCGCATCTACTCTGCTCAGGAGGTCTACGCGTCGTACGGAGGCGCGGGGGATTCCGTGCAGCGCCTGCATGTCGCCCGTGCGCACACCGTCCACGTAGACAACGGTGACCTGCCCATCCGGGTCAGCGGGCGAAAGGTGGCGGCTCCACTCGGGTCGGATGCGTCGCAGCGCGTCGAACAGCGACGCGCCCTCGACCGTGGCGAGCTCTCCCGCGGTGACCACGGACCTCGAGGGCGCGGCCTCGGCGCGCGGCGGGTGCTCGGAGCCGCGAGGGCTCGACGCTATGGGCGTGGTTGCCGCACATCCTGTGGCCGTCAGCGCGAGAACGGCGGCCAGGGGGACACGCACGTGGACGATAGTAGCGATGAGCAGGGCAAGGGGACGAGAGCTGGGGAATGCGCTCATAGATGCCTCCTCTCGGCGCCGGTTCGGGTGAGCCGCTGCGGCGTTGCGGGGTGGAAGTAGGCTGCGTACCTTGGCCCAACCTGACGGCGGCGACCGACTCTCGGCTGGCGGCGACCGACTCCCGGCCGGCTTGCGACTGATCTACCGGTGATCTCGGCTGATATGGGGGGCGGATCGTTGCCGATACCCCGGAGTCCGGCCATGATCCAGCTTCGCGTCCTCGGCTCGTTGGACCTACGGGGGCCAAGACGGGACGGAGCTCCGCCGGGTCCTTCGGCAGTCCACCCGAGGGGTAAACGGCAGCGTAGGATCCGCGTGATCCGACCGTGGAGATCGCCGCTCGCTGCTCGCCGCTCGCTGCCGGTGGGCGAAGGCCCGACCCAGCCGCCGCGCAGGAGGCGACTCGCTGCGGCCGCAGCCGCCGCAACTACCCTGTTACTCGCTGTGGTGGTGCTGGTCGCGAACGATGGAGTGCGGAGCGCGCTGCCGCTCCGGTTGCCGTAGGAAGGCCAACCGGAGCAGCTCGCTTCCCTGAGCCGGTCCGAGGGGTTTGGCGTCCTCACCCGCTGTCAGCGTCTTGCCACTGTCTACGGGCCGCCTACCGGCCGCAAGAAACGGTCAACGGCGTAGTCGCCGATCTTCCGGCCGCGCGCGATCCCCTCCTCGACCGCCTTTCGGAAGTGGAACCCTACGAGGATGCGCGAGAGGCCGTTCTCCTCTCCCGCCTGGGAGAAGCTGCGGTACGACCGAAGCACGGGCGACTCGTCGCTGCACCTGCTCCCGGCGGGCAGCGTCAGGCTGCAGGTGGTGAAGCGGATCCGGTCGGTCCCGAAGAATCGCCTGAGAACCTGCGCCGCCGCACTTCCCTCGATCGCGTGGGCCGACTCGTACTCCGTGACGGGCGGCGTCGGCACCAGCGGGGTCCAGGTCGGGTCGGCCTCTGTATTCGGATTGCCGTCGCTGTCCGCCAGCCGGACGGCCGTGACCGGGCGCCAGAAGTTGTAGTGCCGCTTGGTGTCGAAGGAGGCCACGTAGCCGTCGGCGAGGGCCATGTTGAGCAGGCCGAACAGCCGCGCGCTCTCCCACAGGTCGAGTCCTCGTTGCACGGCGACCGTTCGGGCAATCCGATTCCACTGCAGGGGGGCGCTCTCGACCCAGAACAGGGCGATCTCGGTCTCGTCGGCGGTGCGCGCGCTGGGGGTGGTGACGCCGTCTCCGCCGAGGGTCTTGATTTCGTTGAAATCCGCGGCGTATCGCCTGCTGGTCACCGCGTAGGGCGGCCCCGGGCGGAACTGCGAGCTCTTTCTCAGTACGAAAGGCGTGACATCTGCCCAGCCCGGCCCGAACACGAACGAGAACCCGGGGGTGAAGCGGTACTCCCCGGGACCGGTGCCCTGGGGGTACGCGAAATCCAGCAGTGGCGTGTCCGACCCGTCCCCGGCTCGCAGGGCGAGGATGGCCGCGGCCGCCGCCCGTCCGATACGCAGCCCCTCTGTCTTGGCGGCGCCGTCCGGGATCGCACCCAGCGCGGCCGCGTAGTCGGCTTGTACGCTGGCGATCCCCGCCTCGACGCACGCCCGGGGGAAGGGAGCTGGAATCTGGCCGATGAGCGTGACGAGCACCTCTCGCGCAGCCGCGGCCACGGCGGCCTCGGGAGACGCCGGCCCCCGGATTCTGGCAGCGAGCGCGTAGGGACGAGAGCGGCGGTCGATCGCGTTCAGGGCGTCGTGGACGGCCACGTGCATCGTGGCGTAGAGATGCGATTCGTGGAGCGGGTCGTCCGTGGGCGCGATGCACGCGGCGAGGGCGGCCTCGCCGGCAGTCGCGTTCCAGGTGAGGACGGCGTTTGGGCCGCCACCGGGCTCGGCGCGCGCCGCGGGCGCGGCCACAGCTGCCGGATCCGGCCCCAGGGGCGCCTCGGTTCCCCGGTCGCAGCCGGCGAGTAGCAGACCTACGGCGACGAGCGCGAACCCCTTCGTCATCTGACTGCCGAGCATCGTTCACCTCCTGGTGAAGGGCGTGGACCGCACCGGACGTGCGGTCGAGCGGTCCCCGACTGGACGGGGACCAGCAGGCATCGCGACCAGCGATTCAGCGCGGTGCGCTCACGCTTTCTTGCTTTCGCTACGCCTGCTACCAATGTTCGCCGACGGGTGCTTTACGCGCGCTTTACGCGCGCTTAACTCTGCGGCTCCCACCGGGTCATGTTCGTTCTCAAGCTGTTCGGCGGCCTATCTATCGAGAGCGATCACGACGTCCTCAGCGGCCAGGCCGCGCAGCGGCACCGCCTGGCGCTCCTGGCGCTCCTGGCCGTACACCACCCCGGCGCACTGAGCCGCGACAAGGCGATCGCGTACCTGTGGCCGGAGCGCGACGCCGAGCGGGCGCGCAACCTCCTGAACCAGTCCGTCCACGCGCTGCGCCGGGCGCTCGGGGAAGGGGCGATCCTATCCTCGGGTGATGATCTGCGGTTCGACCCTGACGTGGTCGACTGCGACGTGGCGGCGTTCAAGGCGGCGATCGCCGCAGGTAATCCTGAACGTGCGGTCGGGCTCTACGGCGGGCCGTTCCTCGACGGCTTCTTCCTGTCGCACGCGCCGGAGTTCGAGCGCTGGGTGGACGCCGAGCGTGAGCGGCTGGAGGGGGCGTACGCCGGGGCGCTCGAAGCCCTTGCGCAGCAGGCGGAGCGGGAGGGCGACGGCGCGGCTGCCGTGGAGTGGTGGCGGCGGCTCGCCGCTCTCCGACCGTACGACGGCCGCATTGCACGAAGGCTGGTCGAGGCGCTCGAGACGGCGGGGGACCGCGCCGGCGCGATCCGGCACGTGCGGGTCCACGCCGCACTCTTGCGGGCGGACCTCGAGATGGAGCCGGATCGCGCGTTACTAGAGCGGGCGGAGCAGCTCCGCTCAGACCCGCGCGGTCTCCACGCCGACGCGGAGCGGACATCCGGCCGCAGCGTCGCGCCGGCACCCGCCATCAGCGAGCCGGCAGCCGCCACGGGCGAGCCTGTCGCGATGCCAGCGCGGGAGGCCGGAGCGCGAGGGGCGACGCCGGCACGCCAGCGAGGGCGGCGATACCTCATCCTGGCTGCGCTCGCCGTGGCTGCGGTCCTGGGCGGATTCGCGGCGCACCGCCGGCTCCGCGCTCGGGCCGTGTCCGCTGACGGCGGCGCTGCGGCTGGCGCCGTGTTGGCGGGCGAGCGCATCCTGGTGGCGGACTTCACCGAGTCCGCCGCCGACACCCTTCTCGGGGACGCCATCTCCCAGGCACTCCGCCTGGGCCGTGCCCGCTCCGCAGTCCTGCGCGTGGCCGGCGGACCGACCGTCGCGGAGGCGCTGCGCCTGATGCGACGCGCTCCGGACACACCCCTCGACCCGGAGGTGGCGCGGGAGGTGGCCGTCCGCGAGGGGATCAAGGCGGTGATCCAGGGGGAGGTCCGGCAGGCCGGCGGCTACCTGATCACCGCCGCCCTGGAGGTCGCCGCCACTGGCGACCGCATCCATGCCTGGGACGTCATGGCGCGAGACTCCGCCGATGTGCCGGCGGCGATCGAGCGCCTCGTCGAGCTAATCCGGCGGGACGCGGGCGAGTCGCTCACCGCGATCGAGGCCGGCGAACGCCCCTGGACCCGGGCGCATACGACATCCTCACTGCCGGCGCTGCGGAAGTTCCTGGAGGGTCTGCGCGCATTCTGGCAGGGCGAGTACCTGCGGTCAGCGACCCTCCTCGACGAGGCCATCGCCCTCGACCCCGACTTCGCGTATGCGCATCTCCATCTCGCCAGCGCGCTGTCCAGTGCCAGTCCTACCGGCACCCGGGCGCTGAAGGCCTGGACCCGGGCCTACGAGCTCCGGGACCAGCTCACCGCGTCCGAGCGCTACGCCGTCGTCGCGAACCACGCGCTGTACGTCAAGGGCAGCGTGTCGGAGGCGATCGACGCCTACCGGAGCCACCTCGAGGCCACCCGGCAGAGCGGCGCCGGGGCCTGGTACGCGTCGTTCGGCGAGGCCCTCATGGCCGCAGGCTACTTCGCGGAAGCGGAGCAAGTCCTTCAAGAGGCGCGGCGAGCCTTCCCGACGCCGCGCAACCAGATCGGCCTCGCGTCGGTGCTGGTACGGCTGGGAAAGGCGCCGGAGGCGCAGACCGTACTGGCGGAGGCGCTCGCGCGCGTTCCCGGTCAGCCCTCGCTCGAGCTGGCGCGCGCCCACCTGGCAGCCATCGCGGGAGATTACGCAGCGGCCCATGCAACCGCGGACACGGTGTACGCCGGTTCAAGCGGCCGGGTGGCGGCGCTGTTCGCGCAGGGCGCCTTCGACGCCACACGCGGACGGCTCCGCGAAGCCATTGTCCACCTCCGCGCTTTGGAGCGGGAACAACGGGAGCGCGGCCTCGCCGACGAGGCGCTCGCGGTCGCCGCGGCCGTCGCGATGCTGCGCCTCCGCCTCGGCGTGGGGGCCGCGGCCGCCACCGAGCTGGACAGCGTGCTGTCGCGGCGTCCGGTGGGCGCCACCGACCCCATCAGCTACCCGTACTTCCGGCTCGCCGTCTTCTTCGCGGCCGCCGGCCAGCCGGCTCGGGGGGAGGCGCTGATTGGCGGCTACCTGCGGGCCGTACCGACGGAGCTGCGAGGGCCCGACCTCCGGGAGCTCCACCGCACGCGGGCCGCGGTCCGGCTGGCGCAGGGGCGGCCGCGTGACGCACTCGCCGAGCTGGGAGAGGCTGCCACGCACCCCCGACTTCGCCTGCGACTCTTCGACGGGGAACCCTTCTGGTCGCACTACATCCCCGTCGAGGCCTTCCCGGAGCTGGCCCGCGTCTACGACCGGCTCGGCATGCGCGACTCGGCCGTGGCGGTCTACGAGCGCTACCTCGGCGAGCGCGACCTCTACCGCACCCACCTGGACGCGCTGGAGCTCGGGGACGCGCTCGCGCGCCTGGCGGAACTGCACGAGGCGGCGGGCGACCGCGACGGCGCGGCCCGCCAGCGCCGCCGCCTGGCGGAGCTGTGGAGGGACGCCGATCCGGAGCTGCGCCGGGTCGCCGAGGCTGGTGCACGCCGCGCGGTCGCACCGAGCCTGCGCTGAGGGAGCGACCAGGGCACACGAGTCGACGTCCGGCTCACAGCCACGACTTCGCGCTCGCGGCCCACCCCATGGCCAGTCAGTCTACACGCGGCGGACGTGGTCGGGCGCGGCGCCGGGCCTACTGGGGCCTACCCGCGCTCGGCCTCCCGGCATGCTGGCGGTCATCCGACCGGTTGCGCGATGCGCGGCGACAACTGGCTCGCCTGCGAGTCAAGTGATGTCGAGTGTCGCGAGAGTTGGGGGCCAGGAACTAGGGGCGCTCGCGAAGGGCTGACTGCACCCTTCGCTCGCCCCTCCGGATGAATCCGGGCTCGCAGGACCGAGGGCGGAACACCCGTGCGCCCAAGCCTCCCCTAGCCCCTGAACTTTCGTCCGAACGTTACGGCGTGATCGCGATGCCGACGAGCGGGAATTCGGCCCCGCCGATCGCCTTCACGAGCGTCGCGGCGCCGGTGCCGAGATTGATCGTGTAGAGCGCCGAGCGGCCGCCCGCGAGCGTGGAGAGCGCCGCGTACGCGACGTTGCTGGACCCATCGATGTCGAAGCCGGCGAACAGCCCCGTGTTCACGCCGAGGGAGCCGACTGTCGAGAGCACGCCCGTGTTCGGCGACGGCAGGATCGTGAGGATGTCGAGATCCGAATCGATCGCATAGAGCGTCGTCGTCGTGGCGACGGCGAGGCTGTTGGTGTATGCGGTGCCGACGATGCTCGGGTTGGCGCCGAAGTTCACGTCGCCGTCCGCGTAGATCAGTGTCCCGTCGAAGGCGACGAGCGTCCCGTTGAGCTGGTTGATGCGGAGATTCTGGTCGCGGTTGCTGTGCACCCGGATCCGGTTGACGACCGGATTGAAGTCGACGCCGTACGACATCCCCTTGATCTCAGGCCGGATGAAGTCCGTGCCCACCTGTGTCGCGGCGGCCGTCTCACGATTCAGCGTGTAGACGCGGCCCCAGTTGCTGATCGCGTAGAGGAGGTGATCCTGCGGGCCGAAGTCGATGCCGACGACGAACTCGCCGGGGGAGACGAGGCCCGTGATCGTCATCGCATCGAGGAAGGCGTTCCCCGGATTGGCCGAGAAGACGAGCAGCCGGTTCTGGGTGTCCACGCCGTAGATGCGAGGACCCGTGCCCTGGAACGTGAGCGCCGACGGCGCGATGTCGCTGGCGTCGCTCGCGGCCGGTGACGTCGCGGAGTCGGCACAGGCAAACAGTGCCGGCGCCAGGAGGGAGAGAAGGGTGAGGCGTGAACGTCGCATGCGGGTGTCCTCGATCGTGGTGGAAAATGAGTTGGCAGGCCAGGTGATGCAGAGCGGTTTCCTGACCTCCCAGGTACGACAGCTGGGGCGCCACTGGATTTGTGAGAATGAGAATTCCGGCGGGACGGGCCTGGTAATGGCGGCAAGACGCGAACGCGCGGCGGTCTTTGGGGGGCCCCCCCAACAACGAAGGTCGCGGCGGAAGGGTGATCTCACACCACCATTCCATCGCGACCCCGACCCTTCGATCGACGTGCCGCGGCCACCGTGTCGGTTGGCCGCGACCGTGCCGCCCGCTACCTACTGTCCGATGAGCGCCCCGTACTTGTCGGCGGCAAGAAGCTGGCCCGACTCGCCGCCGTCGCTGACGCGCAGCTTCACCATCCACCCCTCACCGTACGGATCGCTATTCACCAGGCTCGGCTCCTTGTCGAGGCGGCTATTCACCTCGACGACCTCGCCCGTCACCGGACAGAACAGCTCGGATACCGCCTTCACCGCTTCGATCGTCCCGAAGACGTCCATGCGGTTGAACGACGAGCCGACCTTGGGTAACTCGACGTAGACGACATCACCCAACTCCCCCTGCGCGTAGTCGGTCACTCCCACAACGACGATGTCCGCCTGATCCGACTTTTTCACGTACTCGTGCTCGGGCGTGTACAGCAGGTCCTGAGGAATATTCGCCACGCGTTGCTCCGGGAGGGTTGGGTCGGGCGGTAGTCTACCGGCCGCGTCGGGTGAGTGTCAAGGAAGCTGGCGACCGGCGCCGCTGTCGCGCCGGGCGGACTCTTCCTCGAGCGTGGCCCACAGCTCGGCGACGCGCTCCTCGAGGTCGGCGCGCGACTTCCTGTTGTCGATGACGATGTCTGCTCGCGCACGCTTGAGCTCGGCTGGCATCTGCGCGGTGATCATGTTCATGGCGTCGGTCTCGCCCAGCCCTCGGTCGCGCACGAGACGCTCGAGACGGAGGGGCCGAGGCGCATCGACCAGGACGATCAGGTCGAACTCGTCGGCCAGGTGCCGCTCGAAGAGCAGCGGAATGTCGCAGATGACCAGGCGGTCGCCACGCGCGCGCGCGTCCGCGACCAGCCCCTCGCGCAGGCGCGAGACCTCGGGGTGGACGATAGCGTTCAGCGCCTCGATCTCGTCGGCCTCGCCGAAAACGAGCTGCCGGAGGGCCGCCCGGTCGAGCGCGCCATCGGGCGACAGAACCCGATCCCCCCAGCGCTCGCGAATGGCGAGGAAGGCGGGTGAACCCTCGCGAACGGCCCGGCGCGCGAGCACGTCCGCATCGATCACCGTTGCGCCGCGCTCGGCCAGCAGCCCGGCGACAGTGGTCTTCCCGCTCGCGATGTTCCCGGTGAGTCCCACGAGTAGCATGGCCGCGAAAGTCGGGTTGGAAGTTGCGAGCGTCAACGCACACATCGGGAGCGCTCTGCACGCGCGAAGCGTGCCCCTACGCGTGCCCCTATAGCAGCGATACCTGATCCTCGTCCTTCCGCGGGACGCGGTGGCAGTGTCGGCAGCGCGCCTCGTACGATTCTCGGCCACCCACCATGATCGTCGGCGAGTCGTAGCGCGCCGGCTTCCCCTCGATCAGCCGCTGGTTGCGGCTCGCCGGGTTGCCGCAGATCACGCAGATCGCGTGCAGCTTGTCCACAAGCTCGGCAACTGCCATGAGCTGCGGCATCGGTCCGAAGGGCTCGCCGCGAAAATCCGTGTCCGTGCCCGCCACCAGCACGCGGACGCCACCCTCAGCCAGCGACGTGGCGAGGCGGATGATCCCCGGGTCGAGGAACTGTGCCTCGTCTATCGCGATCACGTCGGCCAAACCATTCACCTGCTGGGCAATCTGTGCCGACGAGTCCGCCGGCATCGCCTCCACCGTGCGCCCGTCGTGGCTCGAGATCGTGAAGATGCCGCTATATCGGTCGTCGAGGTGCGACTTGAATACCTGAATCTTCTTCCTCGCAATGATCGCCCGGCGGACGCGGCGTATGAGCTCCTCGCTCTTCCCGCTGAACATGACGCCGGCGATCACCTCGATCCACCCGTGGCGGTCGCTCGTGTACACGGAGGTCAGTCGCGCCTCCCGCGCGGGTCGCCCCGGTCGCCCCGGTCCGGCCCCCCGCCCCGCGGACCGTCGGTCCGCGGACGCCATTCGCTCCGTCCGCCGGCTCCTCGCGCGCCACGCTCGTCGCGCTCCCCCCCCACTCCTGTTCGGCCCTCGCGCTCCTGATCCAGGCGCGCGAGCACGCGGCGGCCGCGAATGTTCACCCCGGAGATCTTCTCCAGCACTCGCTCCGACACGTCGGCCGAGACTTCGACGATCGCATGATTCTCCCGAAGCTCGATCTTTCCCAGCTTGTCGCCCGCGATGCCCGCCTCATTCGAGATCGCCCCGACGAGATCGCCCGGCGTCGTGCCGTCCCGCGTCCCGACGCTCAGGAAGATCCGCACCCAACCGGCCGGAGCAGGCGCCGCCAGGCTCGCGCGGTCGGCCGCGCCGACCACTGGGCGCTCCCGCGCGCGCTCGAGGAGGCGGAGCGCCGCCGCCGCCAGCTCGACACCATCGAACTCCTCGAGCAATGGTTCCAGCGCGAGCAGCTCGCGCGCCGGCGCGCCATCGGCGAGCATCGCGCGCAGCTCGTCGCGCAGCGCTTCCTCCCGCCGAGTCGCGCGAGCCCCCGGGCCGGGCAGCGTGAGCGACGTCACGGCACCGCCAGCCGCCAACGCCCGCAAGGTGCCGAGCTGCCGAGGCAGGACGAGAGCCACGACCTGACCCGGCTGGGGACCGAGGAGCGCCGCGAGCTCGGTACCCGACGCGGGAAGCTCGTACAGGACGAGCAGGCTGCCCGCCGGCGCCGGAGTGCCACGCGTCATTCGCACCGGCGCGTCGTCGTCGCCGTAACCGAGCGCGCGCAGCATGCCCTCGGCTTCGGCCGACGCCAGCTCGGAGCGCACATAGACGGCTGCGCCGTCCGGATCCAGCCGGTCCAGGAGACGCCGAAGCGTTGTCGCGCGCGACGCGGATGACACCGTGACGTAACGAATGTCCGACGGCAGTCCACTTCCTGACCGCTCGCCGATGCGGCTCGCGCGCCGCGCGTAGCGTTCGGCGAGCTCGTCCACGGGTGGCGTCATGTGGGATGCGACGAGCGTCCGCGCCGCGTCCTTCGGGACCTCCGCGAACACCCCCTCCAACGCGGCCAGACCATCCGCATCGAGAATCTCGTCGGCCCACGCGACGACCAGCGATTTCACGGCGTCGAGCTTGAGCGCCGAGGCACGGACGAGCTCGAGCAACTCCCTGGGGGCGCCGACGACGATGTGCGGCACGCGCGCCCGGAGCAACCGCTGAGCGCGGGCGACGCCCGAGATCGCGAGGACCCGCGCGCCGCCTGCCGCCCCCGCCCGCGACGCCGCGCTCGCGAGCGCGAGCGCAGTCTCCGCGTCCGTCGTGGCCACGAGGGCCTGCACGGCGTCCACGGCCCGGTCCACGCGCTCGAGAACGGGGGAGAGAAATTGCCCCATCGCCGCCGTATCGTGGGGAAGCACGTAGATGGCATTCTGGCTGCGACCGACGCTCGTCGTCTCGCGCTCACCCTGTTCGGTCTCTCCGTCGCGCTCCACATCTCCTCCCGTGTCGATGGCACCCGCCGTCATTCGCCGCTCCCGAGCGCCGCGCCGGTAAGGTACACACCAGCCTTGCCCCCGAACCAGACGCCCGCTCCCTGGAGGCTCCGTTGACGCTCCCTGGTCGCCCGCCCCAACCACCTGTATTCTTGGGACGTTTCGTACCTCGGCGCGATCGTTTGTTGGCGCGGCCGCGCTCGGCGGCGCACAGTGTGCCGGCTCCAGGACAGAGAGGATGTGTGAGCATCGTCGTGCAGATCGAGCCGCCGACCCGCGCGCCCGCGGAGGTCGACTATCGCTGGGATGCGGATACCGACATCCTCACCGCCAACTGCCGCGCGACCGCCGTGAGCGAAGGGACGTCGGACACGGTGGAGCTGACCGGCAATGATGGATCGTGGCTGGTACTCGACGTGGCGTCCGGCAGCATCGCGGGCATCGAGGTGGCGGTGTGGCCCGACGTACGGAAGGTCGCGGCGCTTCTACCACCCGCGGACGCCGTGGAGGATGCCCGGCTCGTGATACCCGCACGCTCGCCCGTGCGCGATGTCTCCCTCGACGCAGACGCTCCGCTCGTCGCCGAAGCGGACCAGACGGAGCGAACCATTCACTTCCGGCTGGGGCGCCAGCGGAGCTCGCGCACCGTGCGTATCGCGCGCGACATTCTGATCGAGGTGGACCGCCGCAACACCATCGCCGGCGTCTGGCTCCTGAACGTCCCCCCCTTCCCGGCCGACGCGTGATCACCACCATCGTCCTCATCCGCTGCGATCCCAAGACCATTCCGCAGGCGGCGATCCGGCTCGCCGGCATCGAGGGGGTCGCGGAGGTGTACTCGGTCTCCGGCGAATGGGATCTCGTCGCCATCGTCCGCGTGGCGGAGTACGAGCACATCGCGCGCGTGGTGACAGAGGAATTCGCCCGGGTTCCCGGGCTCGAGCGCACGCAGACGCTCACCGCCTTCCGCGCCTATTCCCGGCGCGACCTGGAGCAGGCCTGGGACATGGGGCTCGAGTAGCGGCGCCCGCGCGGAGAATCGCGTCGCGGACGCCGCTTCTCGACTTCTGCCAGCCCCTCGTGCCGCGCGCTCACTTCGTGTCGAGGCACCAGCTCGAGCGCGAGCGGAAGATCTCCTGCCACCGCGCATCCTTGTAGCCGAGCACCGAGAGGTAGGTCTCGCCGCCGAAGCGCCAACCCTCGAGGATGATCTCGTCGATGCCGTCGCCCGTGAGGTCGAGATGGTCCACGTACCGCCGGAACTCGAGGCCGCCGAGCGGTCCGGCGGCGCGGTGGACGAAGGTCGGGGCGTAGGAGCCACCCGCGTCCTGATCGGCGATCGCGAACAAGTGGCGGGTGAGAGCGGTCGGTGAGTCGCCGATCGTCGCAACCGAGTCTATCCACCACATGACGAGCGTCGGCGTCTTGTGGGCACCGGTCATGATGGAGAGTGCCCGCGAGTCGCGCGCCACGTCCGGCTGCCCGGCGATCTGGCGGTTCGCCGCGATCGCTGTCGGGGTCGTCGTCACATCACCGATCGGGCTCGAGCGACCGAGTGGTGCCGTGGACGCCAGCATTTCGACCGCCACGCTCGGCGACCGCTCGCCCGCGATGGCGACCGTGGCGAGTGGCATGAGCTGGCGGCAACCCTGCAGGGTGTAGAGCGGCGAGTCCGGCGTCTCCCACATGCCGCGCGTCACCCGGGCGGAGCCGCGCCGTGCGCCGCCGCGATAGGTGACATAGCTCTGGCCGCCGCGCAGGTAGGTCGCGTCGAAGCGACGCCAGCCCGTGCTGTCGAGCGTGATCGGCTCGAGCGTGAATCCGGCGAGGTACGCGATCGGGAGGAGCCGGGGATTGTCGCGGTTGCCGAAGACCTGAAAGAGCACATCCCGCCGCTCGGTGGCGCCCAGCGTATCGGGGAGAGCGGGCGCGGCGGCCCGGGCGCGGGGCGCGGGCGCGTCACCGCGCGCGCGCCCGAGCAGCGTCCGCGCCTTGTCGCGGCCGAGGGCGGCGGTTAGGATGGTCGCCACCGTCGCGAGCGCGAGCCACGCGAGCGGGCGCGGCGCCAGCGGGAGCGCGCCGAGGCGAGTGGGGCGACGCGGACGCCGCGAGCGACGGCCGGCTGGAGGAAAGCTCAGATTCAGGATCCCCGGGAGGGCGGCGGGAGTGTACGCTCCGCGCTGCGCGATGTGATGCGGCGCGTACGCCAGGTGCGCCCCTTGGCGGATCCCGGTGTGACGCTCGAGCGGCTCGGCTCCGAAGCCGAGCCCCCGCGCATTGTAGACGCGCGGGTCGTCGAGGATGCAACGATGCGCGCCCGCCTCGTTCCGGGAGCCCCGGCAGCGGAGTTCGCGGCCTTCCTCGATGGCGCGCAGCAGAGCCGCGTCGTAGGGGTGGACCTCTCGGCACCCATCGTCTTCGCGACCGTTGCCGCCGCCGTGCGGGTGCGCGTAGAGCGGCGACTCGTGACGTGGCGGCAGCCGGTCGTCCAGCGGCGCGTGTACGTGCCGCTGGACTACACCGACCGGGCGGCGTTCGAGGCGGCGTTCGGACCCGGTCAGCTCGTGGACACCACGGAACCTGACGACTCCGGTGAGATCCCGTCGCCGCACCCCGCGGCGCTCCTCGAGCGCGCACGCCAGGCCGTCTCGCGCGACCGGGACCTGCTCGAGCAGCGGCTGGCCGAGCAGTGGTGCCGCGAGGAGCATCGGCCGCTCTTCATTGACGGCGGGATTGGCGCGTCGGAAGCGGTCGCGAAATCCGGGTGCGCGATCGGCGTGATCAAGAGCCACCGCACGCTCTGGGCAGGCGGTGATGCCCTCCGCATCGTGCTCGGTCTTCGCGCCGGGGAGCGCTCGAGCGTCATCGCCGTCGCGCACCGTGAGCGCGCGCGTGTGCTGAGCTGGTATCTCCGCCTTCGAGCGGCCGAGGGCCACGATACCCTCTGGGGTCTCATCCGCGTGGAAGTGGCCGAATGTGCCGATCCAACGGAGCGGGCGGACAGGGTGTCGCGATGGGTGCTGGCGGAGGCGACGCCACTGGCTTCGCCGGACAGCCGGTGGGACAAGATGGCGTACGGCATCCGCAACACCGAGGAATTCCTCAGGGCGATCGTGTAGCGCCTGACGCGGGAATGGGAGAGGGCGCCCGCGTTAGAAGTCGATATACCTTGGGGGGCCCCCCCCCGAAGAACGAAGCTACACGCGAATCCATAGCCAGCAGCACCCGATCATTTCCGGCAGCATCCCCCTGTCGCACCCTCGCTTCCCGGTTCCCCCCCAGATGTCCTCGATCCTTGGCCGCGTCGTCGCCACCGAACGGAATCCCAACACCCCCCACCAGTTCCACTTCTGGACCGCGCTCGACTCGGCAGTCGGGATCGGCGCCATCGTGCGCGTGGATGGCACGCACCCCGTGGAGGGCCAGCTTCCGCGCGTCTACGGGGTGGTGGTCGAAGGGTTCAGCTACACCGACCTGCCTTCTCCCATGTTCGACGTCATGGGGCACGACGGCGACCCGCGGGGCGCCGGCTTCGCCCCCACGGAGCGCGCCGAGATCCGCCTGTACACGGCGGCCGTACTGCGGCAGATCCCGGAAGAGCCGCTCCAGCCCGTCCCCATCGGCGACGTCTATCTCGCGGATGACGCCGATGTCGCCACGGCGCTCCGCATGGATGCGTACCTGGCGGACGGCACGAACACCGGCATTCCGGTGGGCCTCTATCGTGCCGGCGCGATGGACGCGCCCATCTACCTCGACGCCGATTTCCTGCTCGGGCCCGAGGCGGCGCACCTGAACATCACCGGGGTGTCTGGTCTCGCGACGAAGACGAGCGCGGTCGAATGGCTGCTCGCCTCCCTCTTCACGCACTTCCCGGCCAGCAAGGGCTCCGTCGCCGCGGTCTGCTTCAACGTGAAGGGGCCCGATCTGCTCTACCTCGACCAGCCGGGCGAGGTCGACGACGCCGATCGCGCGATGTACGCGGCGCTCGGCGTGGAGCCGAAGCCCTTCGACGGCGTCCGCTACTTCGCGCCCCTCAAGGCTGATGGCACCTCGCTCAACACGATCCGCTCGCACGAGGCGCTTCTCGATAACGTGCAGCCGTTGACCTGGGGACTGCGCGAGGTGCTCCAGTTCGCCGAGGTGCTGCTCAACAAGGACGACGTGGACGCGAAGGCCGACGCGCTCATCGACTTCATCAAGGAGCGCGTCGTGGACCGCGAGTTCCATGATCCGACGGTCGGTCGGAACCGGATGTATCAGGTGCGCTCGTTCGCCGAGCTCGAAGGCTGGTTCCGCGATCTGATCGGCGGGATGGAGGAGCAGAATCGGAGCGATAGCTGGCGGACGCACCACATCGCCACCATCCGCAAGGTTCGCAACCGGCTCACGAACATCTCCACACGGTGCGCGGGCCTCGTGACCGACGATGGCGCGACGAGCGACCTGCCCTGGGGGAGCTTCGCGGACCGCGCGGTGTACGTAGTGGACGTGGCGATGCTGGAGGAGGATGCGCAGGACCTCATCTTCGCCCGCATGATCTCCAAGCTGCGCGAGCACCTCGAGCGCCGCGACCTCGGCGTCAAGCACGTCGTCGTGTTCGTGGATGAGTTGAACAAGTACGCGCCGAACGACGGGCCCGACACTTACGTCCGCAAGATGCTGCTCGACATCGCCGAGCGGGGCCGGTACCTCGGTCTCGTCCTGTTCAGCGCGCAGCAGTTCCGCTCGCAGGTGCACCGGCGCGTGGTCGGCAACGCCGGCACCGCCCTCTACGGGCGCATGGACGCGGACGAGCTGGCGACGCCCGGCTACGCGACGCTGACGCCCGCGACGAAGACGAAGCTGGCGACGCTGTCGAAAGGACAGCTCATGGTGCGGCATCCGCATTTCACGCAGCCGATCTTCGTGCGCTTTCCACGCCCGGCGGTGATGCGCGGACGCGATGGCGCGGAGCGGTACCCACAAGCGGGAGATGTGTCGTTCGAGGGCGCGTTGCTGCGCACGCTTCGCCAGCTCGAGCCGACGCTCAGCGTCGCGTGGGTTCAGGACCTGTGCGCGTTGCATGACCGGGAGGATCTGCTCCGGGCTCGGAACGCGACCGTGCAGGCGCGACCCGCGAACGTCCGGACGTACTTCCAGTCGCAGCTTCGAGCGCGCGTGTCGGGGACGCCCGTGGTTCCGTTGCCGGCGGGCGTGCCGATTCGCGCGCTGCCCGATGATGATCCGTACGCGTTCTGACCTGTACCACAAAACTGTTCCCCGTTCGGGAGGACCGTTGAACCGTTGCCGCGCGTCAGTGCTGTTTGGAGCCTCGCTGCTCGCCGCCGTGCCCGCGCTCGCGCAGGGCGCGCGCGGCGTGCAGCTCGCAATCTCGCCGCGGCAGGGCGACACGGTCTACATGCGCGTGGAGCAGATGCTCGACATGACGGCGACGACGCGCCGGAACAACGCCGACACGAGCATGGACATGCACTCGACCATGCTCATCCTCTCGCGCAATATCGTGCAGGCGCGCGACGAGCATGGCGCGACGCTCCTCATCATCACGGACTCCATCGCGATGGCCGAGACGGGTGGCGGCACCGCGCCCGTCCCGGATGAGCTTCGGCGGACCCTTCAGGGCAAGCGCATCCGTACCAAACTCTCTCCGCAGGGAACGTGGAGCATCCTGGAGAGCCCGGACCTCCCGGCGACGGCCGCGCAGCCCTTCTTCTCGCCGATGCCGGCGATCCTGCCGGCGGGGCCCGTGAACGTCGGGGATGCCTGGACGCAGACGATGACTATCCCCATCGCCGGGCAGCCTGAGGGGCGGAGCGCCGGCACCATCCGCGCGACCTTCCGTCTCGACTCGCTGGCCAGGCGCGGCGAGCTCGCCTACATCTCGATGCGTGGCGTCGTCGTGCGCGATTCCACGGACGATGCGCAGGACATGCCGAACGGCTACAGGATGACCTCGTCCGGCAACGTGAGCGGCGTCATGCTGCTCGATCGGAAGCGCGGCTGGCTCACCGAGTCGCGTATCACCATCTCGGTCAAGTCCGTCATGAGCCGGCCGGGCGACGCCAAGGCCACGCCGATGCGATTCCAGATCCGCGTGACGCAGCGGATGCGGGTCGAGGCAGACGGCTGGTAGATGACTGGCGACGGCTGGTAACTGCAGCGATGGCCGGCCGCGCGCACGTGTCGCGAATGGCTCGGCTATCCCCATGCTCGTAGTCGAGTTACGCCTCGCCAGCTAGATTACGGCGTGCGCGTCGTCCACCTCGCCGACCTCCACCTCGGCTTCCGCCAGTATTACCGCGTCACCCCCGCTGGCATCAACCAGCGCGAGGCGGACGTGGCCGGCGCGTTCCGGCGCGCGGTGGACCAGGTGATCGCGCTGCGGCCTGACGTCGTCCTCATAGCCGGCGATGTGTTCCACACCGTGCGGCCGATGAACCCGGCCATCATCCATGCCTTCACACAGTTCGCGAGGCTGAGCCGGGCCCTGCCAGATGCGGTCATCGTGATGGTCGCCGGCAACCACGACCAGCCGCGCTCCACGGAGACGGGATGCATCCTCCGCCTCTTCGCGCCGCTCGGCATCCACGTGGTGGTGGACGAGCCGCGGCGACTCTCCTTCGCCGAGCGTGAGCTGTCCATCCTCGCGGTGCCCGACCTGCCGGCGCGGCCCGCGCTCGCGCCCGAGGATGGTGTGCGGCACAACGTGCTCCTGCTCCACGGGGAGGTCGAGGGAATGCTGGGCGCCGGATTGCAGCGCGCCGATCGTGCCAACCTCGAGATCTCGAAGCAGGAGCTGGCCGCCGCGCGCTGGAGCTACGTGGCGCTCGGGCACTACCACGTGCACCGCGAAATCGCGCCGAACGCGTTCTACGCCGGATCGCTGGACTACACGAGCACCAACCCGTGGGGCGAGCTCGCCGAGGAGCGCGACCTGGGCCTGCCGGGAAAGGGTTTCGTCGAGTTCGACCTCCAGACGCGGGAGCGCCGCTTTCACCACGTGGAGCCCGGCCGTCGCTTGCTCGACCTCCCCGAGCTCTCGGCGCGCGGGATGACGACGTCCGACCTCGATGCGGCCATCCGCGACGGCGTCGAGAGCGCCGAGGGCGGCATCGACGAGAAGATCGTCCGGCTCCTCGTGCGGGACGCGCCCCGCCACATCACGCGCGACCTCGATCACAAGGCTTTACGCGAGTACAAGCGCCGGGCGCTGCACTTTCATCTCGATGCCCGGCGTCCCGAGATCACGCGGACCTCGATGGGTGGCGCGGCTGGCCGGCGCCCGAGTCTCCCGGACATCGTGCGTGGGTACCTTTCCGGCCGGCTGCTCGATGCCGACATCGACCGCGAGGCGCTCATCCAGCTCGGCGTGCGGTATCTGCAGGAGGCGGATGCCGCCGAAGCCGCGGCGACCACCGGCGGCTCGCCCGCCGGAGCGAACTAGTGCGGCTCAACTCGCTCTCGCTGGTCAACTTCCGGCAGCACGCGGAGACGAAGCTCGAATTCGACACCGGGCTCACGGGACTGATCGGTCCCAACGGGTCGGGCAAGAGCACGATCCTCGAAGCGATCGCCTGGGCGATCTATGGGAACGTCGCGGCTCGTGGGACGCGGGAAAGCATCCGCTTTCACCGCGCCGGCGCCCGCGCTCCCGTGCGCGTCGAGCTGGACTTCGAGCTCGGCGGCAATCGCTACCACGTGGTGCGCGGACTCACGAGCGCGGAGCTGTACCTGGACGGAGCCGCCGCGCCGATCGCGGCCTCGATCACCGGCGTGAGCGAGGTACTGCAGAAACGGCTCGGCATGACGCGCGGTGAGTTCTTCAACACGTACTTCACCGGCCAGAAGGACCTCAGCGTCATGGCGGCGATGGGGCCAGTCGAGCGTGGGCAGTTCCTCTCACGCGTGCTCGGCTACGAGCGGCTGCGTGGTGCCCAGGACATTCTTCGCAAGCGCCGCAGCGTGATCGTGGGCGAGATCGCCGGGCTGCGTCAGGGCATGCCGGACACCGATCAGATCCGCGCGCAGCTCGCGGAGGCCGAGGCACGAGTCGTGGCGGCGCGCCAACGGGCGAAGGACGCGCTCGCGCGCCGCCGCCGCGACGATGCTGCGCTCGCGGAGATCCGGCCGCGCTGGGAGGCCGCGCAGGGCGCGCGCGATCGCGCCCAGCGGCTCCAGACGGACCTCCGCGTGGCCGAGGGCGAGCACGCCGCCCTCGCGAAGGAGCGCCAGCGCGCAGAGCGTGAGGCGGCCGACACGCGTAACGCCCGGACGGAACTGGAGCGTGCCGAGCGCGAGCTATTCCCGCTCAGGTCGCTCGAGACGGAGGCCAAGCGTCTCGAGCAGCTCGCGCGGGAGGACGGCCGGCGTGGCGCGCTCCTCGACCAGCGGCGCGCGCTGGATGACGAGCTCGGGAAGCTCGGGGAGCGGCGCGGACGGATCGAGACCGGGCTGGCCGGAGAGGCGGAGGCCGTCCAGGTGCTCGACGCCTTGCGGGGCGAGCTCGCCGAGGCGGACGACCGGCTGGAAGCGCGCCGCAGCGAGTGGGCGCGCGACCGTCAGGAAGCGGAGACGAAACGCGAGGCGCTTCGCGTACAGTACGCCGAGTACAACGAGCAGCGCCGGGGCCTCGAGAAGGCCGGAAAGAGCGGCATCTGCCCGACGTGCGGGCAGCCGGTCGGCGAGAATCTCCAGTCGGTGCTCGATCTGCTCGCGAGCCAGATGGAGACCGTCAAGGTGGACGGACGGTACTACAGCGACCGGTTGGAGCAGCTCAAGCGGAGCCCCGACGATCTCGTCGCGCTGGAGGAGCGCCGGCGCGCGCACTACGACGCCGTGCTCAAGCACGAGCGCCGGGTCGCCAAGGTGGAACAGGCGCGCCAGGAGCTGGTACAGCTCTCGGCCGACATCGATGCGAAGAATTCGCGGCACACCGCGCTCCGGCGCGACCTCGACGCGATACCCGCGGGCTACGATCTGCGCCGGCATGACGAAGTGCGGCGCGAGCTCGAGCGGCTCCGGCCCCTCGACCAGAAGGCGGCGGTGCTCCGGCTTCGGATCGCGCGAGAGCCGGAGCTGGCGGCGGAGCTCGAGCGCGCGACCAGCGGCCTCGCTGCCGCCACCGCGCGCACGGACGGGCTGCGCGCGCAGCTCGCCGCGAGCCCCTTCTCGGAGACGACGTTCACCGCGCTTCGCGACGCGCATGGCCGCGCGGCGGACGAGGCGCGGCTCGCGCAGGTGGCCGCCGCCGCCGCGGAGAGCGACGAGACGAATGCCGGCAACACACTCGCGCTCGCCGAATCCGCCGCACGCGATCTGGCCGAGCGCCAGCGCCTACTCGAGGAGCTGGGCGCTCGCAAGAGGCTTCACGATGAGCTCGACCGTGCGTACACGGACCTGCGCGCCGATCTCAACCGCGACTTGCGCCCTGAGCTCTCCGAGATTGCGAGCGCGCTGCTCAACGATCTCACGGATGGGCGCTACAGCCAGCTCGAGCTGGACGATCAATACAACGTGATCATCCACGAGGATGAGCTGCCGAAGCCCGTGATCTCGGGCGGTGAGGAGGATCTGACGAACCTCGTCCTGCGTCTCGCAATCTCGCAGATGATCGCCGAGCGCGCGGGGCAGCCGCTCTCGCTCCTCGTGCTGGATGAGATCTTTGGCTCACTCGACGAATCGCGTCGCACGAACGTCCTCGAGCTGCTCCGCCGCTTGCATGACCGGTTCGAGCAAGTCATCCTCATCACTCACATCGACTCGGTGCGAGACGGCATGGACCGCGTGATCTCCGTGCGCTACGATCCGGCGACCGGGTCGTCGGTCGCCGAGCCAGCGAGCGGCGCGCTCGCGTCGGCGGGTGTGGCCGGGGAGCGCGAAGCTCGCTACGAGGAAGCGGGAGCGGCCGACTGATGGCGATGCCGCGATCGTGGCGCGCCCCGCCCCCGGCGGACGGTCCGTACCCGGCGCGCGTGGAGGACATCCCCGCGCTCAATACGGTGTTCAGCGATGCCTTCACCGACCGCTACCGGCGCGATGGCATGGTAGGCGTACGGGTTCCGTTCCTGAATGCGGGCATCTGGCGCTACGCGATCGAGGACGCCGACGGTGGCGCACTCCTCTGGCGGGATGAGCGCGACGAGATCGTCGCGTTCAACATGGCGCATTGCTCGGGCGTCGAAGGGTGGATGGGCCCCCTCGCCGTCCGCCCCGACCGTCAGGCGTCGGGGCTGGGCAAGGACGTGGTGCGCGCGGGGATCGAGTGGCTCAAGGCGAATGGCGCGACGACCGTGGGGTTGGAGACCATGCCGCGCACGATGGACAACATCGGCTTCTATTCCTCGCTGGGTTTCCAGCCTGGACGACTGACGGTGACCGTCACGCTCGACGCTGCCGCGGGCGACGGTCCCCCCACGCTCCTCGGCAAGCTGCCGGGGAACGAGCGCGCTGGTGCACTCCAGGAATGCCAGGCGCTGACCGCCGCGCTGCTGCCGGGTGTCGATTTCACGCGCGAGATCGCGGTCACTGCACGCCTCGCACTCGGCGACACGGTCTTGCTGCGTGAGGGCGGAGCGCTGGTAGGCTTCGCGCTCTGCCACACGGCGCCACTCGTCGAAGGCCGCGTCCGCGAGGAGACGCGCGTCCTCAAGCTCGCCGTGACGCGCGAGGAATACCTGGAGCCGCTCGCGCGTATTCTCGCGGATTTCGCGCGTCGCAGCGGCACGCGCCGCGCCGCCTTCCGCGTGCAGACGGATTACGGCGATACGTACACACGCCTGATCGCGGCCGGTGGCCGGGTCCGGTGGACGGACCTGCGCATGACGCTCGCCGGCTACGCAGAGCCGAGGGCGCGTGGCGGGGTGGTGTTGAGCAACTGGGAAATTTAAAGGCCTCCCAGGCCACACTACGGCGGGCCACACGCGCGAAGCGCTCGCTGCGCCGCCACCTCTCTATCGGGAGACGGGTCTCGCAAGGTCGTGCGACGCAGTGTGCTGCGCGAACCGCCCGACCGAAACTCGCGCCGCGGCGACGAACCGCGCGGCGAGCACGTCCGCGGGCACCATTCGCGGCGAGCGTCATATGCGACTAGCGTTCGCGAGCGCGTGCGCCTCCTGCTCGCCATGCGTGTCGACCCTTCGTCCCTACCGCCCATGTACGAGCGTCGCAACGATCCGCCGCTCTCGCGCGGCGCCTTCCTGCGCCGCCTCGCCGCCCATGCCGCGGTTGGCGCGCTACTCCTCGCAGGCTCCCTCGCGCTCGGCATGGCCGGCTACATGGCCTACGAACACCTGGGCGCGCGACTCGCCTTTCTCAACGCGGCCATGCTCCTCGGCGGCATGGGCCCAGTCACACTGCCACGCACGCCCGCCGGCCAGCTCTTCGCCGGTGTCTTCGCGCTCTACGCCGGCCTCGTTTTCCTGATCCTCACCGCGCTGCTCCTGACGCCGCTCCTGCACCGGCTCCTGCATCGCTTCCACTGGGCCGAGGAACTCCCTGACAATCAGCGCTGACCCGCGCCCAGATGAAGCGGAGTCATAAACCGACCGCGGCGGACGTGCCCGACTTGGCGCATGCCCAGGGCGCCAGTAGCTTTGCGCCCCAACTGCGCGGCCGCCCCAGCTCCGCGATGTTCCCGCTGTCGACTCTCGATCTGCTCCGCGAGGCACCCACCGACAGAGACTCGGCCCGGCTCTGCGGCTCCGCTCAGCCCGGAACTCCTCTACCTCCTCCACGGCGATCCGGCTGAGTTGGCCGAAACGTGCGCCGGCCTACGCCCTGCGGACATTGCCGAGGCGCTGTGCGACCTCCACCCCGACGCGGCCGCCAAGGTGTTGGCGGCGCTCCCGTTCGACCTCGCGGTGCAGGTCCTCGACGAGCTGGAGCGTGGTAGGCCCAGCCGCGGCAGGAATCACCAAGCGTCACAAGGGCTGCGAGCCAAGACTTCCGCAGCAGCACGCGGTACGGCTCGTGCTCCGGTACTCGGCACCGTGTTTACGTTGCTCTACGCGCTCCACCATCATGGCTGTACCATGACCACTCCCACACAACCCCGGCAGCAGCTACAGGCGCCCACACGGGCAGATGACGGGCCGGGCCGGCGCCTGCCCGATCAGCACCTCCCGCAGAGCGTTTATCGGGACGGCGGCGGGCAGGTCTCGCGCGACCTTGCGCCCGGGCGGCTCGTCACTGCGCTCCGGAGCCAGGCGCCCGGCGCCATGCTGTGGGTGGACGTGGACAGCGCGAACCGCCACCAGCACGCCATGCTGGAGAAGGTCTTTGGCTTCCACCCGCTGGCGATCGAGGACACGCTCAACCCTGAGAGCCGCGTGAAAGTCGAGGAGTACGACGGCTACCTGTTCGCGACCGTGCGCGTGGTCCGCTTCCGCGATAACACGGCTGAGCCGTACGACCTCGAGACGATCAACCTCTACGTCTTCCTCGGCCGGAACTTCCTTGTCACGGTGCACGCGGAGGCCCTGGCGAGCGTCACCGGCGCGGCCGAGCTGGTGGCGCGGACACCGGACGTGCTCGCCCGCGGCCCCGCTCGGCTGGCCCACGTGATCATGGACCGGGCGATTGACGCCTATTTCCCGTTTCTCGACCAGGTGGACGAGTTCGTGGAAGGACTCGAGCATCGCGTCTTTGCCGAGTTCGACGAGGCGGCCCTGCACGACATCTTCAGCGTGAAGCGCCTGGTACTCTCCCTCCGGCGCTACCTCGCGCCCCAGCGCGAGCTCTTCAACGTGCTCACGAACCGGCCGACGCCCTTCCTGCCGCTGGACACGCAGATCTACTTCCGCGACATCTACGATCACGTGCTCCGGATCAACGACTCGCTGGACAATGACCGCGAGCTCCTCAGCAGCACGATGGACAGCTACCTGACGCAGGTGTCGAACCGGCTGGGCATGGTGACCAAGGGCCTCACGGTGATCGCGACGCTCAGCGTGCCCTTCGTTGCCGTGAGCGGCATGTGGGGGATGAACTTCGAGCTGATCCCCCTGGCCACGCACCCGCTCGGCTTCTGGCTCATGCTTGCCTTCCAACTCGGGATCGGCGTGGCGCTGCTCGCGGTCCTGCGTTGGCGCAAATTGGTCTGACCGGCGCCGTACCGGCTGCGAAGGATGATCTGCCCCGGCTTTGTGGACACCTCAATAGGCCCGGCAAGGATTCGGGCGGAGGTGTCGAGTGGCGAGACGACGATGGCAGGATAGTGCCGAGGTCACCCTCAGCATCGCCGGGTCTTCAGCGCGTAGTCTTCGCCGGCAGCGGGACGAGCGTCGTGCGCCGGATGCCGTCCGCGCCAACCGTCAGCATGCCCCCGTAGGCCGCGCGCGGCGTCACGTCGAAGACCGCGCTGTACGGCTCCGCGACCACGGTCTGCGTCGCCAGGCGCCGCTCGTCCGCGTCGGCGAGGTAAAGCTCCACGCTGCGCACGGCGTCGCCGCTGACCGTCCCGCGGAGCCGCAGGACGCCATCGCGCACCACCTCGATTCGCAGTTCGGCCGCCCGGGTGAGCGCCGCGACATCGATGACCTTCGACGCGCTCGGCCGGCGCGGCGCGGGGCGCGGCTCCTCCGCCGCCTCGATCCACCCCGTCGCGTACGATGCGTAGCCGAACGCCAGCCACGGGAAGAATCTCACCGCGCGGTCTCCGCGCCCTCGCGCGCAGTCGCGCGCGCACCCGAAGCCGCCGGGCGCGCCGCCCCGCGGTCCGGAGGCGCCGCCCGCGGGTTCGTCGTGCGCGGGTGGGGCCGTCGTGATCCGCGGCAACCCGCTACTTCCGCCAGTGCGGGCCTGCGCCGGCAGCTCGCGGTGAAGCGCGGCCGTTGGCGCGAATGCGAGGACGAGCGCGAGAATGGTCGTTCGCATGCTGTCAGCGCTCGCGCCGCGGGGCGGCCGGCGCCACGCGCGCCACGATTCCCCAGATCACGAAAAACACGCCGAGCGAGAGGAAGAAGTGCAGCCAGCCGGGGCCCGGGAACGCGAACGTTCCGACCGCCCAGACGACGAGCATCCCGAGACCGAGCGGCACGGCGATCGGCTCGATGCGACGGGCGATGGACGGTGCGGGAGCCGGCTGATTCATGCGATTGACGGAGCTTTGGGAGGGGGGTAAATTGCGCGGCAGAGCGGGACGAAGAGCCTTATTTTTGAGCCAACAAGTCCACCGGGTGGGTTCGAGAATCCGTATTGACGTCATGCCCCAGTGCGGGGAAGGCGAATGGTATGGTGAGGACCTCATACATTCGACTGGGCTTCAAAAAACCTCTTCGTTCCACCCCTGAGAGCTCCGCCGCGAGGCGGGGCTCTCGCTTCATCACCCCACGCTGCCGGCATGCGCTCGAGGGGCTCGAGGTAGCAAGTTAGGTAGGTGGCGTGACGCACTCAAGCTAGTCGGCGCTGGACGCGCGACACGCGTTCTCTATCGCACGGAGAGGACATGGCGGACATGGCGGGCAAGTCCACGCCCCCTGGCGAGCGGCTTCGCGGTGACGGCGCGCGCGTGCGCGAGTCGCGCGACTCCGACGACGAGCCTACGGCGGACCCCGAATTCGAGGACGTCGTGCGCCGGATGTTGGAGCTTGTGGGGGAGGATCCGAACCGCGACGGTCTGCAGCGTACACCGCACCGCGTCGCCAACTCGCTGACATGGCTCACGCGCGGCTACGAGATGAACGTAGCCGATGTCATCGGCGACGCGCTGTTCGAGGAGAGCCACGAGAACATGGTACTCGTGCGCGACATCGAGCTCTACTCGCTCTGCGAGCATCACATGCTGCCTTTCTTCGGCAAGGTGCACATCGCCTACATCCCGGATGGCCGGATCGTGGGGCTGTCGAAGATCCCTCGGATCGCCGATGTATTCGCCCGGCGCCTTCAGGTACAGGAGCGCCTCACGGAGCAGATCGCGCAGGCGCTGGAAGACGTGCTCAAGCCACGCGGTGTGGGCGTCGTGATCGAGGCCTATCACCTCTGCATGATGATGCGCGGCGTCGAGAAGCAGAACTCGAAGACGATCACGTCCGCCCTGCGCGGCGCGTTCCGCGACGATCCGCGAACGCGGGAGGAGTTTCTCTACCTGGCGCACGCGGCGATGTCGCCCGCGCGGTGAGCACACCGTTCGGCCCACGCACCGCGGTCGTCGCCGGCGCCTCGCGAGGGATCGGTCTCGCCACGGCCCGCGCGCTCGCCGGTGCCGGCGCCCGCGTGGCGATGCTCGCGCGCGGCGCGGAGGCGCTCGTCGCTCGCGCGCGGGAGCTCGGCAACGCCGCGATCCCGCTCCCCTGTGATGTGACCGATCCGGCCGCCGTCGCCCTGGCAGTCGCGAGACTGGAGAGTGCGCTCGGCGCCCCGCCTGACCTGCTCGTCAACAGCGCGGGCCTGTTTCCGATGGCCTCGATCGTCGAGACGTCGGCCGAATCGTTCGCCCAGACGGTCGCGGCCAACCTCGTCGCGCCGTTCCTCGTCATAC
Organism: Gemmatimonadaceae bacterium; assembly: GCA_037720885.1. GTDB lineage: Bacteria > Gemmatimonadota > Gemmatimonadetes > Gemmatimonadales > Gemmatimonadaceae > JACMME01. The sequence goes on from JBBJNN010000016.1 coordinate 28,941, forward strand.
GCGCGCTCCTCCCGGGGATGACTGAGCGGGGGCGCGGCCACATCGTGACCGTCGGCTCGGTGGCCGACCGCACGATCTTCCCCGGAAATGCGGCGTACGCGGCGAGCAAGTTCGGCGCGCGCGCACTCCATGAGGTGTTGCGCGCCGAGCTGCGGGGCACGGGCGTACGCGCGACGCTCGTCTCGCCCGCCGCGACCGATACGCCAATCTGGGATGCGCTCGATCCCGATGCGCGCGCCGACCTGCCCGACCGCGCGGACATGCTGCGGCCGGAAGATGTGGCGGACGCCATCCTCTACGCCGTCACCCGCGCGCCGGCCGTGAACATCGACGAGCTCCGACTGTCGCGGAGCTGACCGAGGGAGCGCACACGGTGTTCATCGAGCTCGTGGATTCGCTCCGCTGCGTCCGCCCGCACGAGCTCACCTGGCTCGTGGCCGTGGCCGAGCGTACGGAAGGCCGCGACATCGTGCGCGGCACTCTGGGCTGCCCCGCGTGCCAGGCCGAATACCTGATCGTGCGGGGCGTCGTGGACTTCGCTTCGGGGGCGTCTGGCGACGGGAGTCCGGGCGAGGCGGCGCCTGATCCCGATGCCGCGGGGGCGGCTGAGCTCGCGCTCCACGCCGCGGCGTTTCTCGATCTGGTCTCTCCCGGCGGGTTCGTAGTACTCGCGGGCGATTGGGCTCGCGCGGCGCCGGCCCTCGCGGCGACCGTCGACGGCGTCCACGTGCTCGGCCTCAACCCCACGCTCGCGCTCGAGAGCGGCGAGGGCGTTTCGGTGGCACGTGCAACCGGAACCATACCTGTCCGTCCCGGAGCGTGCCGCGGCATTGCCCTCGACGACGACGACGGGGAGGCGGGCTACGTCGAGGCCGCCGTCGCGGCGCTTCGCCCGGGTGGCCGCCTGATCGCGCCGGCGTCGTGCGCGGTGCCGCCCGGCATCGCCATGCTGGCGCGTGACGAGCGGTACTGGGTGGGGGAGCGAGAACGCCTCGCCGCCATCACCCAGCTCGTCCGGCGCGGCGACAGCGTACAGGGCACCTGACCGCGACCGTACGGAGGTCCCGGACAGGTGCGCCGGCTCAGGGCCGGCGCGCTGAGTCGGGGCGCGTGGAGCGTCCGTCCACGCGAGCGCCGGCGGCGCGTGCCGCATCTCGCCGGTGCCAGACGGACGTAGGCTGGACGGCGGCGTCGGCCTGCGCTGGGGCGAAGAGCATCGTGTTGTCGGCCGCCGTCGCGATCACCGAAATGGTCTGACCGGGCGCCAGCACCACATCCCGCTCGCCGCGCGTCGCCCGGCTGTTCGTCTGCGGACGGAGCGTGAGCAGCCCACCCTCCGGTTCCCCCACCGCCATCCCCGTCACGACGAGCGCTGGCTGGCCCCCGTAGTGGGCCGTGATGGTGAAGTTGCCTGGCGTGAGCTGCAGCTCGACGAGCCGGGCACCGACGAACGCCGTGGAATCGGGCGACGTCGAGAGGATCCAGTCCCCCATGATGCTCGTGCTCTGCGGCGGCGTGTGGGCCGGTGCCTGCTCGCGGACGATCGGTCGCCCGAACGAGCACGCGGTGGCGCCGAGCAGAAGCAGGGCGGACGTCGCACGCACGCGCGTCGATGTGATCAGCACGGATACCTCCTATCGGGTACGTCGGTCATTCGTACAGGGAGTCTATGAGCGTCTTGTGGCGCTGGTCAATCACGCGGCGCTTCACCTTGAGCGTGGGCGTCAGTTCGCCTCCCTCGATCGTGAAGTCGTGCTCGAGCAGCGCCACCCGCTTCGGCTGCTCATACGCCGCGCAGCCCTGCAGCTCGCTCAGCACTTCGCGCTGCATCTTGTCGGCGACGGCGGGGTGCGCGATGAGCTGCGCGTGCTCGGTCCACGCCAGTCCTTCGCTCGTCGCCCACGGCTCGAGCTGCTCGAAGTTCGGCACCACGAGCATCACCGCGAACTTCCGCTTGTCGCCGAGCATGACGGCCTGGGAGACGAACTTGTTTGTCTTCACCGCGTTCTCGATCGGCTGCGGCGCGATGTTCTTGCCGCCAGCGGTCACGATAATGTCCTTCTTGCGATCGGTGATGCGGAGATAGCCCTCCCGCAGCTCCCCGATGTCGCCCGTGTGCATCCAGCCCTCGGCATCGATCGCGGCATCCGTCGCCTCGGGCTTGTTGAAGTAGCCGCGCATCACGTGCGCGCCGCGCGTGAGAATCTCGCCGTCCGGCGCGATGCGCACCTCCACGCCCGCGACGGGCTTCCCGACGGTGCCGATGCGGAAGTGGCGCGGCGTGTTCACCGCGATCACGGGCGACGTCTCGGTGAGCCCATAGCCCTCGAGAATCGTGAGACCGGCCGAGTAGAAGAACTTGTTGATCTCTGGCGCGAGCGGCGCGCCGCCAGACACAAAGTAGCGAAGGCGCCCGCCCACTCGTGCCCTCAGCTTCGAGAACACGAGCCGGTCGGCGATCCGGTACGCGACCGCCGTCCACCCCGCTGGCCGCCCGCCCGCGAGTCGGATGTCCGCATGGCGATCTCCCACGCCGCGTGCCCAGAAGAAAATGCGCTGCTTCACGGCGCCGCCCGCCAGCGCGTTCTCGAGCACGCGCGCGTAGATCTTTTCGTAGATGCGCGGTACGGAGATCACGAAGGTCGGCCGCACCTCGCCGAAATTGGCGAGGAGCGCGTCCACGCTCTCGGCGTACGCCACGCTCACCCCGGCCGCGTGCATGAGGTAGTGCCCGGCCATCCGCTCGAGGATGTGCGAGAGCGGGAGGAAGCTCAGGCAGACCTCATCCGACCCGAACGGCACCACGTCCAGCACGGCCTGCACATTCGAGTAGATGTTGTCGTGGGTGAGCATCGCGCCCTTCGGCTCGCCCGTCGTCCCGGACGTGTAGATGATCGTCGCCACGTCGTCCGGCCCCACCTCGAGCGCCTCGCGGCGGAACGTCGCGGCGACCTCGGCCGAATCCGCGGCGCCGCCACGCCGTTCGAGCTCGTCGAGCGTCATGTCCGCGCCGGTTGGCACCGACTCCTCGAAGGCGATGACCGCCCGCAGCCCGGGTAGCCCGCCGCGGGCCGCACGCACTTTTGCGGCCTGCTCGGCCGTCGAGACGAACACGGCGACGGCGCCGCTGTCCCGGAGGATGTAGGCGACGTGCTCCGCGAGCAGTGTGGGATAGATCGGAACGTCGGTGACGCCGGAGGTGAGGCAGGCGAAATCCGCGATCGCCCACTCCGGGCGGTTCTCGGCGAGGATCGCCACGCGATCGCCGCGGCCGACGCCCAGCGCGCGGAGACCAAGCGCGGCGCGCCGGACGCGCTCGACGAGTGTACGGTGTGAGATCGGCTGCCACTTGCCGCCCACCTTCGATTGCAGCGCCACCACCTTGTCATGCCGGTCGGCGGCCTCGAAGAACAGTTGCGTGAGCGTGCCCGGGGGGCCGGGCCGCGGCCCCCCACGAGCTTCCGATTCTGAGCTCTCCGTCGTGCGTGGAGCGGTTGCGGTCATGCGCGTCTCCGGCGGTTGCGGTTGGCGCGGCGGTGAGCCCGGGTCAGGGAGTCACGCGGATGGTGAAACGGGCGGGGCTGCCGGGTACGGGTGCGGCACTGGGAGTGACGACACGCGCTTCGACGACGACCGAATCCGGTACGATCGCGACGGCGGTCGAGAAGCGGATGCGCCGCGCCGCGACGCCTGATGCATCGGTCAGGGTGTCGGTGGACAGCCGATTCGACTCGTTCACCAGCGCGACCCGGCTCGTATCAGTAGCTGAGGCAGAATCCGCGCCCGGGCGGATGATGCGGAAGCGTACAAGGTAGCCGGACACCCCGCGCACGGTATCGCGACCGGTGGCCGTCACCGTGTCGTAGCCCACGAAGACCCGGAGCGGGGAGCTGGCGGTCGCCGGCCGCCCCGGCGAGTACTGCACGAATCGCCGGAGACTATCGAGGGCCACCACAGTGTCCGGCCGCTGCGTGACCCGGAGCGTGATGCGCTCCGACTGGAGCCCGCCGACGCTCGCGATGACCGTGACCTGCCCTACCCGGCGGCCGAACAACTTCCCGGTCAGGCTGTCCACGCCGGCGATCCCCGTGTCGATCACGAGGAAGCGGAGCGGTGCGTCCGTGATCACGTCGTTCGACGAGTTGAGTGCCCGCGCGACGAGACCGATGACCGCCCCGGTCGTGTCGCGGAGCGAGTCGCCGACGACGAAGGTGAAGCGCTCCGTCGGGTCGAGCTCGATCGCCACGGCCGAGCGTGGGTCGCTGCCGACCTCGCTGCACGCGACGCCGACGCCTCCAGCGAGGAGGGCCAGAAGAATGGCGAGCCGGCGGTGTGGGGCTGGGAAGGTGGGCATCACTCGAATCGCTCGGCGAGCAGCGTGGCAAGGTTCACGTAGGCCTGCGAGGACGGGTCCGCCGGCGAGCGCAGTACGACCGGTTGCCCCGCGGCGAAGGCATCAGCCGCCGCCACGCTCCGCGGGATGACGACATCGAACACCATGTTGCGCGGCAGGTGCTGCCGCACGTAGTCGGACACGCTGCGGCACGCGGCGCTGGCCGGGTCGTGCATCGTGAGCACGATCCCATCGAGCGTCAGCTCGGCGTTCACCGCGACGATGTCCTGCAATCCGCGCAGAATCTGTGGCGTCGTCTGCAGCGCGAGCGGTTCACACTGAAGCGGCACCACCACGTGCTGGCTGGCCTCGAGCACCCGATGGACGATCGCGCCGAGGCCCGGCGGCGTATCCACGACCACCACGTGGCAGCGTTCGCGCGCGGTGGCGAGCAGCTCCGGGAGCAGATTCGTCTCCGCGATCATCTCGTGGTACACACGCTGGTCGGTCATGTTGCTCACACCGCCGGCTAGGATCACGCGAAGCCAGGGGAGCGCCGTCGGCAGGATCACCTCGCGCATCGACTTCTGCCCCATCATGTAATCGGCGAGACCGAACGTCGCGTGCCCCTTCCGGAGCCCGACGCCGTAGCGAACCGCGCCCTGGGGATCCACGTCCACCAGCAAGGTCTTGAGCCCCCGCCGCGCGAAGGCCGCGGCGAGGTTCACCGCCGTCGTCGTCTTCCCGACGCCCCCTTTCTGACTGACGATCGCGAGGACGTGCCCCACGGGCTACTCGGCGCCCTGGATGGCGCCGGTATCGCCGTGCGGGTGGAGCTGGTCGAGCGTCTGGCGGGCATGACGCACCCAGCGCTCCGCCTCCACGCCCTTGGGCGCGTTGGCGAGGAACGCCGTCAGGTGCTCGCCCGCGGCGGAGGTCTCACCGCGTTTGAGCAGGAGAAAGGCGAGTCCGTAGTGCGCGCCGGAGAGCGTATCGTCCAACTCGAGCGCGCGCCGGTAGCTGCGCACCGCGTCTTCCATGCGACCGGTCTTCGAGAAGGCGATCGCCATGTTCTGGAGGATCCGCGGATCGTTCGGGTTGTTGCGCAACGCGAGGCGGTAGGAGGTGAGCGCCGCGTCGTAGTCCCCCTGCCGCTCGAGCGCGAGCGCCTCCGTCAGGTAGTCGAGCTGCTTCGGATTGCTCTCCGCGGACTTGTCGCCGGTCAGGCGACGCCACCAGGACATGCGCGTCGATCGGTTCGAGGAGGGGGAGCGGGGTGGGCGCGCGAGGGCGCGGCGCGTCCGCATCGCGATTACATGATGCGCGCCGGAAGCGAGCGCCGAGCGCGCAAGTTACGCGTGCCCGCACGGGGCGGCAACCGCGCTTCCGCGCCGAGTCGCGAGCGGGTAGCTTGTGCGAGGCGCACCGCGCCCGGCGCCCATTCCGAGCGCCCGGCCACCCCGCGCCGATCGAGGATCCGACCCGGTGACTCCACGCCGTCAGACGATAGACCGCACGCGCGGCGTACTCGAGGTGGATTGGCCCCTCTTCGGTGAGCTGTCGCGCGCGCTCGCGCTGAAGGTCGCGCGCTCGTACGACCCCGAGCTCGTCATGGGGGTCGCGACCGCCGGCGTCATACCGGGCGCGACCATCGCGTCGATCCTCGGGCGCGATTTCCACTCCATCCTCGTGAGCCGGCGCCTGGGGGCGCGTCGTGTGCGCGATACGCCCGCCGTCCTTGGCGCGGCCCCGGTCGAGGTGCGCGACCGGCGGGTACTCATCGTCGATGAGACGTGCGATACGGGCGACACGCTTCGGCTCGCAGTAGCCGCCGCGGTGAATGCCGGCGCCGCCGACGTACGCACGGCCGTCGGCTTTCGAACCGGGAGCTACCAGCCCGACTTCGCCGGACTGGAGACCGAGAGCACGATCATTCTACCGTGGGACCGCGAAGTGCTGCTGAATGGCGAGCTGGTGCTCCGGCCGGAATACGCGGAGGCACTGAGCGGGCAGGATTGACGCGTTACTCCACCCCGGCCACCGCCTCCTCGTACCCCACCCCTCGCTCGATCTCGTGATACACGTGGTTCATCACGGCGCCCGTGCCGAGGAGGAAGCGGCAGCGCGGTGAGCCCATCGAGCGACACTCTACCTCGAGCACGGCCAGCGGCGTGGACGCCACGTGGCCGAAGAAGCCGGCGAGCATTCCAGTCGTGAGGTGGCAGGCCGGGTAGGCGAGCGCGCTCTCCGGATCGCTCTCGCCCCAGTCGTCGGAATCCACCGTCGCTACCGCATCGCGCAGGGCGCCCAGCCGGAGCGACCCCCAGCCCATGTCGCGGAAGTATCCCGACGCCAACTCCGCGAACTCGTCGAGTTCCAGCTCGCCGGGCTCCGCGGCGATCCGGCCTCGCAGCCATTCGCGGAACGAGCGGTACACCGCTTCGCTGCCCGCGTAGCCTGCCTGCTGCAGGTAGCCCGCCCCGCCGATGTCCGCATCCCGGAGGAGCGCGGAGCGAAGTGCGGCCAGTGCCGAGCGGCTGAGCGCGAGCATCTGGTGATCCGGAAGCTCGATCGCGGATGGTGACATGCGGCTACTCCGTGTCCTGGGTGCGTCCGATGCGGCGCAGAAACTCCGCCTCATCGATGGTTTCGATCTCGAGGGCGCGCGCCTTCTCGAGCTTGCCGCCCGCATCATCGCCCACGAGCACGAAGTCGGTGGACTTGGATACAGACCCGGCGACGCGCCCCCCGTGCGCCTCCACGAGCTCGGCGGCCCGTGTGCGCGACAGCGTGGGGAGCGTCCCCGTTATGACGATCGTCTGCCCCGCCAGGACACCACCCGCCACCTTCGCCTTCGGCTCGGTCGTCGCGACACCGTGCGCGCGCAGCTTGGCAATGAGCACGAGCGTGGTCTCGTTCGCGAAGTATGCCGTGACGGCGTGGGCGATCGTCTCGCCGATCCCGTGCACGAGGAGAATCTCCTCGTCCGTCGCCCGCTCGAGCGCCTCGAGCGAGCCGAAGTGCCGCGCGAGGAGCTGCGCCGCCCCCGCCCCGACGTGACGGATGCCGAGCCCGTTGAGAAGCCGCGACAGCGGCCGGGTCTTCGCCTCCTCCAGCGCCACCACCAGATTCTCGGCACTGCGCTCGGCGAACCGGTCGAGCGCGACGAGCTGCTCCGCGGTCAGGGCAAAGAGATCGGCGACGTCGCGAACGAGGCCGGCGGCCACGAGCTGCTCGATCCGCGCGTAGCTCAACCCCCGGATGTCCAGCGCACCGCGCGATGCAGAGTGGACGAGCGCCTCGATCTGCCGGCCCGGGCACGCGACGTTCGGGCAGTAGATCGCGACCTCCTCCTCGTCGCGCTCCACGGGAGTCTCGCAACGCGGACAGTTCGTCGGCCGCGGCATGGAGGCCTCGTTTCCGTCGCGGCGGTCGGGCAGCGGGGCGATGATCTGCGGAATCACTTCACCCGCGCGCTTTACCTGCACCCAGTCGCCGACGCGCAGATCCTTCTCCTCGATCAGATCGAAGTTGTGTAGCGTCGCCAGCCGGACGACCGCACCGCCGATCTCGACGGGCTCGAGCACGGCGAACGGGTTGAGCGCCCCCGTCCGCCCCACGTTGATCTGGATGTCCGTGAGGCGTGTGACCGCGACATCGGGGGCGAACTTGCGCGCGATCGCCCAGCGAGGCTCCCGCCCGCCCACGACGCCGAGTTCCTCCTGGAGCGCCAGCGAATTCACCTTCACGACGACGCCGTCGATGCCGAAGGGGAGCGCGCCGCGTGCCGCCCCTTCCACGGAGCGCACGAGCTCGATCACCTCATCGAGCGTCGGACAGTGCCGCCGGTGCCGTTCCACCGGGATCGCCCACCGCTCGAGCGTGTCGAGCAGCTCCCACTGCGTTGCCGCCGGCAGCGTGTGCCCTTCCGGTACGGCGACGGCAAAGCCAAAGAAGCGGAGCGGGCGCGCCGCGGTGATGGCCGGGTCGAGCTGACGCAGCGCGCCTGCCGCGGCGTTTCGTGGATTCGCGAAGAGCGGCTCTCCCTCCTTCGCCCGCGCCGCATTCATCCGCTCGAACCGAGCGAAGGGCATGTATACCTCGCCCCGTATCTCGATGACGGCCGGCGCGCGATCTCCGTGAAGGCGGAGCGGCACGTCGCGGATCGTCCGGATGTTCGGCGTCACCCGCTCGCCGATCCTCCCGTTCCCGCGCGTGGCACCCGTCTCGAGCACGCCATCCCGATAGGTGAGACCAACGGCGGCGCCATCAATCTTGAGCTCGGCCGTGTAGCCGTCCCGCCGGACGTCGTCGCCGACGAGCCGCACGAGACGCTCCTCCCACTCGCGCAGCTCGTCGTCGTCGAACGCGTTCCCGAGCGAAAGCATCGGCACGAGGTGCTCGTGCTTGGCGAGCTGGCTCTGCGGCGGCGCGCCGACGCGCACGGTGGGCGAGTCCGGCGTCCGAAGCTCGGGGTGTGCGCCTTCGAGCCCGAGGAGCTCGCGGTACATGAGATCGTACTCGCGATCGGAGATCTCCGGCGCGTCGAGCACGTGGTACTGGTAGTTCGCCCGCTCGAGCTGCCGGCGCAGCTCGGCGGCGCGCGCGGCCAACTCGCTCAGAGGCGTGGTGAGGTCGGCGGCGGCGCTGCCCCGGCGGTCGTTCATCGCCGAAAGGTAGCATGCCCGCGCATGGCGGTCAGTGCCGCGGAGCGGCGCGGTAACCGCTACGCTTGCATGTTCCCGTGGAGCCGGTACGGCGGCGCGCGCCGCGTCACATGGCGGCGATCAGGAGCGCGCCGCGTGCCCGAGTGACGCCCAGGTACGCTCGGCCAGCTTCGCCAGCTCCTCCTGAGCGTCGGGCGAGAGCGGGTTGCACGCGCCGGGCTCGGCACCATCCTCGCAGCCATCGAGCATGCGACGAATGAATGCGAGGAGGAGGATGCGCTCCCGTTCGCCCCCGGGAGGTGCCGCCGCGCGCTCGCGGCGGCTCGCCTCATGGCGGTGCGCGTTCCGGAGTGCATTTGCGGTAAGCGACGCGATCACCTGGCAGAAGCGCACGTCGTGCGGGGTGAACGGCTCGGCACCCCGTTCCGAGCGGACGAACACCGCACCGATGGCCGCGCCGTGGACGGAGATCGGCGCGACGATGATCGAGCGTACGTTGCGGAGCGTGAGCGCCACGCGCGCATGGCGGAGGAGCGGGTCGGTCGCGACGTCGGGGATGAACACCGTGGTACCCGAATCGAGCGCCTGCTTGAGCTCCGGATAGCGCTCGAGGTCCACGATGAGATTGCGGACCTCGGGGTCCTCGTAGGTCGCCATGAGCCGCACCTCACCCGCGTCGGGCGCGAGGTAGATGGAGCTGCGATCCAGCTTGAAGCACTGCCCGAGCTTGCGGGCGACCGTCTGCAGCGTCTCCTCGAAATGCTGCTCGGCGGAGACACTCTGGAGAATCTCCACGACGGCGACGAGCTGATCGCGCTCGCGTTCCAGTTCGGCGAGACGCCGCCGCAGCCCCGCGGGGTCGTCAGTCTCCTCCGACGGGTACTCCTGCCGCGGCGGTGGCGCTGTCTGCCGGCTGGCCATTGTCGCTCCCGACGTGCGCGTTGAACTCCGGGCCGTCGAAGCGGACGACGCGGTTCCGTCCCAGATCCTTGGCCACGTAGAGCGCGTCGTCGGCGGCTTTCACCAACTGCTCGCGATGCCGGATCTTCGGGTGTGGCCAGGCGGCGACCCCGCAGCTCAGCGTGCGGCGCAGCGTGCCGCCCTCGAACGCGAAGACGCGCTCCTCTACTTGTTGACGCGCCCGTTCGGCGAAAGTCACCGCGGCGTCGAGAACCGTACCCGGTAACAGCGCGATGAACTCCTCGCCCCCATACCGGCCGACGCGGTCCACCCCGCGCGCGACGTCCTTGAGCAGCGCCGCCAGCTCCCTGAGCACCGCGTCGCCGGCCTGGTGGCCGTAGGTGTCGTTCACGGACTTGAAGTGGTCGAGATCGAACATCACGCACGACATCGGCTCGTGGAGCCGGTCGGAATGCTCGAACATCTCGTGCAGGCGCTCCTCGATGTGGCGGCGGTTGTAGAGGCCGGTGAGCCCATCGGTGACCGCCATCTCGGTCAGCTTCGCGTTGACGTCAGCCAGCTTCCTGTTCGCCTCGCCGAGTTCGTTCTGCAGCCGCTTGATGCGGAGCATCGCGCGCACGCGGGCCTCGAGCTCGGCGAAGTTAATCGGTTTGGTGATATAATCGTCCGCACCCGCGCCGAGCCCCTCGACCTTGTTCGAGACCGAGTCGAGGGCCGTCTGCATGATGATGGGGATGAACGGCAGATTCGGGTTGGCCTTGATCTGCCGTGCCACCTCGTGGCCGTCCACGCGTGGCATCATCACATCGAGCAGGATCAGGTCTGGCGGATGCTCCGCGACCTTGCGCAGGGCCTCCTCACCGTCCTGCGCGCTGTCGCAATCGTACCCGCGCGCCTCGAGGCGCGCGCGGAGGACCTCGACGTTGTCCTCGTGATCGTCAACGATCAGGATGCGCGCCGGCCGCTCCCCCTCACTGGCCATCACCCTTCCCGATGAAGCGCTGCACCTCGCTCACGACGGCCTTCGGCTCGCACGGCTTGGCGAGATAGCTGTCGCACCCCACCTCGAGCGCTTTCTCGCGGTCGGACGCGAGCGCGTGCGCGGTGAGGGCGATGATCGGAATGGTCCGCGTCTCCGGATCGCGCTTGAGCACCTGCGTCGCCTCCCACCCGTCGATGATCGGGATGGAGATGTCCATCAGGATCAGGTCGGGCTTCGAGGCACGCGCCTTCGCGATCCCTTCCTCGCCATTCAGCGCTTCCATCACGCGGTAGCCGAAGTGCTGAAGGATCGTGGAGTAGACGATCCGGTTGTCCTCGTTGTCTTCCACCAGCAGCACCGTCTTACCATTATTGACCATGCGGTTCCTCACGGCAATGACGCGTTCGACGGAGTGCGCTGAGTGGCGCGGCCGGGAGCGGATCTTGAAGTGAACATGTCCGGGGCGCCAGTCGCCGCCCCAAGACGACGCGCAGCATCGGCCAGCCGAACCGGCCAGAGTGCCCGCTTCCGATGTGCGACCGGCCAACGATCGTCGTGAGCGACAGGGCAGCAAGTTTCTTACCAGCACTTCAGGAGTTGCGTATCATGGCACGTACCACCGACTTTCCGCGGTCCCGTCCGGCGGCTACCGCCGCTCCGCCCGCTCGTAGCGTGCGCCCGGCCCCGGCCGAGGATGGCCAGTTCGAGGCGGAGGAGATGAACCGGCCCGCCCGGCCGCGGCGTCCCGAGGCAGACACCGATTGGGCGCAGATCGGCGCGCTGGGGGCCGGCATCGCGATTGGCCTCGCCGTCGGCGCCGGGATCGCGCTCCTGCTCGCGCCGATGAGCGGCGAGGACACGCGCGATCTCATCGGCGATCGGACACGCGCCCTACGCGGTCGGGCCTCTGAACGCTGGGATGACCTCCGCGATGAGCTGCGTCACGCCGCCCATCGCGGCCGCCGGCGCGTACGCCGCGGTGCCGCACGCGGCCGCTGGAAGGCCGAGGACGCGTACGATCGGGCGCGGCGGTAGCACATCGGCACTCCGCTCGGCACTCGGCATTCGGCACTCGGCGGTATCTCGGAAGGCCCTGATGC
>JBBJNN010000016.1:40953-41218 GCA_037720885.1 Gemmatimonadaceae bacterium
GGCATCAGGGCCCCACACCATACCCTCAGTGGGGCCATGATGCATCATGGCCTGGTGAACCGGAGCGCCGAGTCCCTACTTGAGGGCCGCCAGCTTCGCTTCCGCCTGCTTCTTGTAGTGCTTGTCGTTGAAGTCCGTCTCGCGTTCGCGCGCCACGAGCTCGTACTGCTCGCGCGCCTTCGCAATGTCCTTGCGGTCCTCGTAGATCTCGCCGAGGTCGAGGTGGTGCGTGAGGCGGTCGGGGTCCACCTCGACCGCCTTCTCC
>JBBJNN010000016.1:41228-70206 GCA_037720885.1 Gemmatimonadaceae bacterium
GGTAACGCCGCGCTTCCTGCCAACTCGCGGCGTCGAACACCTTGCCGCCAAGGAAGTTCTTGGCCATGAAGCGGCTCACTCCGCTCAGGCGCATCACCTCGGCGTTCCACACGCCCATCACGTGGAGCGCCCCCGCGTGGTTCGGGTCGAGCTTCAGCGCCTCCAGGGCATGGGTCCGCACCTCGCCGGCGAACTTGACGCGGTCCTTCTTCCCGAGCGAGAGCGCGACGAGGCCAATTGCCCTCGCGGTGTGGAAGTGCCCCTCCGCGTCCCGCGGATTCGCGGCGAGCGCGCGGCGTGCGTAGCGTTCCCCGGTCCTGAACCACTTCTTGCGTTGCGAGCCGTTCGGCTCGAACTGCGCGAGGTCGGTGACGTCGCGGGCCGCCTTCCACAGTGCCTCGTAGCTCGTCGAGTCCGCCTCGATCGCCAGCTCGTAATGGCGTAGCGCCTCGGCCGGGTTCATGGCCGCGTGAGCCTGGTCCCCGAGCGCGACGTGGTTTCCCCCCGCAGACTGCGCTGCCGCGGGAGCCGCGCAGAGCGGCGCGAGGGTCAGCGCGGCGGCGAGAGTGTGGTAGCGCAGATGCATGGAAACTCCGACATTGCGAGGATCACGGGCGGGGGAGGCACGGCGCCTTCGAGCGCCCCGTCGGCTGGCCCATTCCGCCGACAAGGTAGAAATACCCCACGGACGGGTCAATGCTCGCGCAGCGGCTGATCGAGCGAAAGCGGGATGGCGGTCGGATCGACAGCGCCGAATGGCGAGCACTGGCGCGCGCGTACGCCGCCGGGCACGTGCCCGACTACCAGATGGCCGCCCTCCTGATGGCGATCTACTTCCGCGGCATGGACCGTGTCGAGACCGGCGCGCTGACCCAGGCCATGCTCGAAAGCGGCGGATCGCTCGACCTGTCGCACTTGCACATCGGGCGCGTGGACAAGCACTCCACCGGCGGCGTCGGCGACAAGGTCTCCCTCGTCCTCGCGCCCCTCGTCGCCTCGCTCGGTGTCGCCGTGCCGATGATGTCCGGACGCGGTCTCGGACACACGGGCGGCACCCTCGACAAGCTCGAGGCGATCCCGGGCTTCCGTACGGCGCTCACCCTCGCCGAGGCACGCGCGCAGCTCGAGCGGATCGGCTGCGCGCTTCTCGGCCAGACCGATGAGATCGCGCCCGCCGACCGGAAGATGTACGCGCTGCGCGACGCGACGGCGACCGTCGAATCCATCCCGCTGATCGCTTCCAGCATCATGAGCAAGAAGCTCGCGGAGGGCCTCACCGGCCTCGTGCTCGACATCAAGCGCGGCTCCGGCGCGTTCCTTCCCGAGCTCGACCGCGGCCTGGAGCTCGCGCGCGTCATGATCGCGCTCGGCGCCGATTACGGGTGCCCGGTCGTCGCACTGGTCACCGCGATGGACCGGCCGCTCGGCCGCGCGTGCGGGAACGCGCTCGAGACCGAGGAAGCGATTCACGCACTCCATGGGGAAGGTCCGCCGGATCTCATGGACGTGACCTACGCGCTCGGCGCCGAGATGCTCGTGCTTGGCGGCGCCGCTGTGACGACGGATGATGCCCGGCGCCGGATGGAGGTGTCCATCGCCTCCGGCCAGGCGGCCGACAAGTTCGCCGAGATCATCGAAGCGCAGGGAGGTGACCCCGCGGTCGTCGACGATCCGGCGCTCCTGCCGCAGGCGAGCGCGTGCGAGCTGTTCGAGGCCCGCCAGCGCGGCTTCATCGCCGCGGTGGAGCCGCGCGCGATCGGGCGCGGCATCGTGGCGCTCGGCGGCGGGCGGACGCGCGTGGACCAGGCGGTGGATCCGGCCGTCGGATTCGTCATCACCGCCCGGCCCGGCGATTGGGTCGAGATAGGCGAGCCGCTCGCGACGGTCTTCGCCAGGGACGATGCTGGCATCGCCGCCGGCCGCACCGCACTCGCCGAGGCCATCCGGATCGCGGCGGAAGCCGATCCGCCGCTCCCGCTCATCTCCCATCGTGTGACCGAAGCGGGCGCGGAAGTCTACACGCGCGCTTGAGCGGGCCGCGCCGGTACGCGACGAAGGGCCGGAGATTTCTCCGGCCCTTCCTCGCTCACGCGACTGCCGAAACAGCCGCCCGCGTCAGATGTCGTCAGACGTCGAGGTTCGTGACGAACTTCGCCTTCTCCGCGATGAACAACCGTCGCGGCTCGACCTCGTCGCCCATCAGCTGCTGGAACAGCAAGTCGGCGCCCGTAGGATTGTCGAGGTCCATGTCCACCTTGAGGATGGTACGGCGCTGCGGGTCCATCGTCGTCTTCCAAAGCTGGTCGGCGTTCATCTCGCCGAGCCCCTTATAGCGTTGGATATTCACCGAGCTCCTACCCTCGCCATTGCCGAGCCGCAGGGAAAGCGCTTCGCGCTCCGCCTCGTCGAAGGCGTAGTACTCCTCCTTCCCTTTCGCCACGCGGTAGAGCGGTGGCTGCGCAATGTACAGGTAGCCGGCGTCGATCAGCTCACGCATCTGCCGGAAGAAGAAGGTGAGGAGCAGCGTGCGGATGTGCGCGCCGTCCACATCCGCGTCCGTCATGATGATGATCTTGTTGTAGCGCGCCTGCTCGAGCTGGAACTCCTCCCGGATGCCCGCGCCGATCGCGGTGACGATCGTCCGGATCTCCTCGTTCGAGAGCACCTTGTCGATGCGCGCCTTCTCCACGTTGATGATCTTGCCGCGGAGCGGGAGAATCGCCTGGAACATGCGGTCGCGCCCCTGCTTCGCGGTGCCGCCGGCGGAGTCGCCCTCGACGAGGTAGAGCTCGCAGAGCGCCGGGTCGGAGAGCGAGCAGTCAGCCAGTTTGCCGGGCAGGTTCCCGATGTCGAGCGCGCTCTTCTTGCGCGTGAGGTCGCGCGCCTTGCGGGCCGCCTCGCGGGCGCGGGCGGCCGAGACCGCCTTGTCCACGACTGTGTTCGCCCACTTCGGGTGCTCGTCGAGGTACTGGCCGAGCAGCTCCTGCACGACGCTCTTCACCGCTCCCTCGACCTCGGAGTTGCCGAGCTTCGTCTTCGTCTGCCCCTCGAACTGCGGCTCGCGCACCTTGATCGAGAGGATGGCTGTCAGCCCCTCGCGCGCGTCGTCGCCGGTGAGCTTGAAGTCCGCCTTCTTGAGGAAGTTGCCCTTCTCCGCGTACCCGTTGATGACGCGCGTGAGCGCGCTGCGGAATCCAGTGAGGTGCGTGCCGCCTTCGTGCGTGTTGATGTTGTTGACGAAGGAGAAGACCGTCTCGTTGTAGGTGTCGTTGTACTGGAGCGCCAGCTCGATGCCGATGTCATCGCGCTCCGTCTCGATATAGACGATGTCGGGGTGGAGCGGCTTCCGGTTCGCGTTGAGGTAGCTGACGAACTCCTTGACACCTCCCTCCGCGTGGAAGGTCTCCGTGACCTGGTGCTCCGCCCGTTCGTCGGCGAGCGTGATCGTCACACCCTTGTTGAGGAACGACAGCTCGCGGAGCCGCGTCGCGAGCGTTGCGTAATCGTACGCCAGCTCGGTGAAGATCGTCGCGTCTGGCTTGAAGTAGACCGTCGTGCCGGTGTCACTCTTCGCGACCTTGCGCAGCGTCTTGAGGCGCGTGGTGGTGTCGCCGCGCGCAAAGTCCATGTAATGCTCCTGCCCGTCGCGCTTCACCCAGACCTTGAGCACCTCGGACAGCGCGTTCACGACGGACACGCCCACGCCGTGGAGGCCGCCCGAGACCTTGTACGAGTTCTTGTCGAACTTGCCGCCGGCGTGGAGCACCGTCATGGCGAGCTCGACGCCCGGTATCTTCTCGGTGGGGTGAATATCCACCGGGATCCCGCGGCCGTTGTCGGCGACGGTGATTGAATTGTCGGCGTGAATGGCGACGCCGACGCGGTCGGCGTAGCCAGCCAGCGCTTCGTCGATCGAGTTGTCCACGACCTCGTAAACGAGGTGATGCAATCCGCGCGCGGAGGTCGAGCCGATGTACATGCCCGGCCGCTTCCGGACCGCCTCGAGCCCCTTGAGAACCTGAATCTGCTCTGCGTCGTACTGTGCCGGCTTCGCTACAGACTTGCTCATCGCTCCTCGCCTCTGGTCTCACGAGAACGGCCGCCGAACACAACCCGAAAATGCCGGCGACCGCGAACCTTCAATCTAGCGTCCAATTCCTTCGATATCAACCATTTAGCTTATGTCAACGCATGAGCCGCCAGTGGATTCTCGCGACCGGATCACGGCCCGATTTTCCGTTCAGCTCGCGCAGGAGCTGCGGCTCGAGAAGCGAGAGCTCCATCATCCACGAGTTCGTTCGCACGGCCACGAACAGTGTTCCGTCGCGTGAGATCGAGAGCGGCTCGGTGACGCGCGCGATGTCGGCACCCACGAGCGAAGTCCACTCGGGGATGATGCCGGCCTGATCTACGCGCTTCGCGATTCCCGCCTGCTCCAGAAAGCTCGCCAATGCCTCCCCGATCGGCGCGGGCGGCTTCCGCTTCCCAGCGGTCACCGCGTCCCCGGTGATAGCGCGCCGCCTTCGACCCGCCATCGCTCCAACCGCGTCAGATCGGCCGGGATGTCCGACGCGCGGGGAACCACGAGCAGGGTCTGTCCGCGCTCTTCGGCGCGCAGCAGCTCCAGGATCTGCCCTGCCCGCCTCGCATCCAGCTCCGCGAACGGGTCGTCGAGCAGAACGAGCGGCTCGCTCCCCGCCGATGCCCGTAGTGTCGCGGCCTCGAGCAGCCGGAGCGCGATCGCCGCTGTACGTTGCTGCCCGGCCGAACCGTAGCTCCGCAGCTCGCGGCCATCGAGCCGGATCGCGAGGTCGTCGCGGTGCGGGCCGGCGTGGGTGAGGCCGCGCCGTATGTCGAGCGCGCGCTTCCGCTCCAGCGCCTCGAGTAGTGCCCCCGTCACGTCGCGCGGACCGAGCGCGTGATCGAGCCGGGTCACGTACGCGAGTCGGGACTCGCCGCGCTCCCCGATCGCGGAGCAGAGGGCCGCGAACTGGACGGCGTGCGCTCCCACCCACGCCTGCCGCGCCAGCCAGAGCACCGCACCGGTCTCGGCCAGCGCCGGCTCCCAGGCGGCGACGGCGCCTTCGCTCGCGCGAGTGCCGGCTGACGCCGCCTCGCGTAACGCCGCGTTCCGGTTCGCCAGCGCGGCGCGATAGCGCTGTAGCGCGGCGAGGTACGGCCGCGAGGTCACGGCGAGAATGACATCGAGGAAACGGCGGCGCTCGCTGGGCGCCCCGGTGACCAGCACGGCGTCCTGCGGCGAGAAGATGACGGCCGGCAACGAACCTAGCGCGTCGGAGAGACGCGTCGGCTCTGCGCCATCCACGCGGACGCGCTTCCGCCCCCGTCCCGATGTTCCCTCGCCGCGCGCCGGCCCCCCGCGGTCGAAGCCCACGGCGACCTCGCTGGCGCGGGCACCGCCGATCCCTGCCGCGAGATGGAAGCCGGAAGCACCGAATCGCACGAGCTCCGGATCGCGCGCGCCGCGGAAGGACCGGAGGAGCTGGAGGTAGTAGATCGCCTCCAGAAAGTTCGTCTTCCCCTCGCCGTTGTCCCCGACGAGGGCGAGTCCATCGGGCGGAAGCGCGAAATCGGCCGGCTCGAGGTTGCGGAAGTCCCGGATCCGGAGCCGGTCGAGCCACACACGCCCCGACCCGGCGACCGGTGACAGCACCTCGGGCAGCGCCATCAGCGCCGTGCACGCACGAAGACCGTGTCCACGATCTGCACGGTGAAGTTCTGATTGTCGATCGCGAGCGCCTCGAGGCGGACGACCGAACCGATCGGCACCGTCTTCGTCATCGGGAAGGCGAAGGAGCTCTCGAACGAGCGCCGGTCGTCCACGTTGAAGCGCTGCCCGATCGAATCGAGCCGGGTGCCGGTCGCGTCGAGCAGGCTTACGGCGATCACGCGCACGAGCGACAGGCCGCTCCCGTCGGTCGCGTGCACAGTGCCGCGCAGCGTGTCGCCCGGCGCGACGACGGAATCGGAGGGTGTGACCGTGAGGCTCGGGACGTCGAAGCGTTCCCGCTCGCGGTAACACCCCAACGTGGCGAACCCAGCCGCGCTGCCGAGGAGCGTCGCGGCGAGCGCGAGGCGAACGGAGGTCACCGGCCGGTGAACCGGGGAGCGCGCTTCTCGAGGAACGCGTGCATCCCCTCACGCATGTCCTCCGTGGACGCGAGGAGCCCGAAGTGGTTCGCCTCCATCGCGAGCCCATCATCGAGCGTCGTCTCGACGCCCCGGTTCACCGCCTCGATGCAGAGCGCGACCGCGACGGGCCCCTTCTCGAGGATCTGCCGCATCATCGCTTCCGCGGCGGCGGCGAGCTCGGCCGCCGGGACGACCTTGTTGACGAGCCCGATGCGGAAGGCCTCGGCTGCGTCGATCATCTCGCCAGTGAGAATGAGCTGGAGCGCGCGCCCCTTGCCGATCAGGCGGGGCAGACGTTGGGTGCCGCCATAGCCAGGGCCGATGCCGAGCTTCGTTTCGGGGAGACCGAGCCGTGCAGCATCGCTGGCGATGCGGATGTGACACGCGAGCGCGAGCTCGCACCCGCCGCCAAGCGCGTAACCATTGATCGCGGCGATGACCGGCTTGGGTGAGCGCTCGATCCGGCTGAACACCTGCTGGCCACGCAGGGCGCGCGCTCGTCCGTCCACGGGCCCCTGCTCGGCCAGCTCCGCGATGTCGGCGCCAGCGACGAACGCTTTGGTGCCCGCGCCCGTGAGGATGATCCCGCCGACGTCGTCGAGTCGCGCCGCTTCCGCGAAGGCGCGGTCGAGATCCGCGATCGTCGCATCGTTCAGCGCGTTAAGCTTGTCGGGGCGATTGACCGTGACCGTCACGATGCGGTCGCGGACCGCGAAGGCAAGCGTGTCGAAATCCATGCGGGAGCCAGACTGGGGTGGGGAACCGCTGAACGGCCGCGCAATTTAACTATCCGGATTCTGTTTCGCTCACCCACTTGGTCGAGGAGGACCGTGCGCTGGATCATTCGTCACGGTACGAGCCGCAGCGGATTCAGCTACCTGGATGAGCGCGGCGCCCCCGTTCGCAACGCGAAGGTGCTGGCTCGGATCGATGCGTTGCACGTGCCGCCCGCGTGGCAGCACGTACACGTGGCGGCCGGCGCGACGGCGGCCGTGCAGGCGTGGGGAATGGACGCGAAAGGGCGCAAGCAGTACCGGTATCACGGACGGGCGGTGGAGCGCGGCGACCGGCGGAAGCACTATCGGGTGCGGCTCCTGGCGCGCGAGCTCCCCAAGATCCGCGCGAAACTGCGCGAGGATTTTCTGCGAGAAGGCCTGCCGAAGGAGCGCGTCGCGGCGGCGGCCGTGCGCCTGCTCAGCGACGGGTTCTTCCGCGTGGGGAGCGATCGGTACGTCAAGGAGAACGGTACGTTCGGCCTCACGACATTGCGGAAGCGGCACGTGCGCGTCGACGGCAGCGCCATCACGTTCGAGTACATCGGTAAGCGTTCCATCCGGCAATGGAAGGTGATCACCGACCGCGAGCTCGCCCCCTTCGTGGAGATGTTGCACGGGTTGCCGGGCGCGAGGGTATTCCGCTACGAGACGGAGCGGGGACTCGCTGACCTCACCGCGCGCGACGTCAACGACTATGTGCGGACGCTGACCGGGTTCCGCTACAGCGCGAAGGATTTCAGGACCTGGGGTGGAACGCTCCGGTTCGCCACGGTGTTGGCCGAACTCGGGGCACCGACAAGTGTCCATGCTCGCAAGCGGAACGTCGTGCTCGCGATGCGGCTCGTCGCCGCGGAGCTCGGGAACACGCCGGCCATCTGTCGAAAGGCGTATGTCCATCCAATCGTCGTGGCGCGCTACGTGGATGACGGCGACACGATCGGTGCCGGGCTTGCTCGCGTGCGGCGGAACGGTATTGCTACCGCGCATGCCCCCGAGGAGCGTGCCCTCATTCGCTTCCTCGACCGCCACTTCCCGGAGCGCCGCCGCCGGCGGCGGCGGGAAGGGACGTTGGCGGCGTAGCGCGTCCAATGCGCAGCGCCGGCCCGTGGCCCCCGCTACGTTTGGGTCGTGCAAGTCATCGAAGCCGTGCGCTGGGCGCCTGACGGCGGTGCGGTGCGCATCATCGACCAGACGCTCCTCCCCGAGCGGTGCGAGGAGCTCGACCTCCGATCGCTCGGCGAAGTGTGCGACGCGATCTCGCGCCTCGCCGTGCGCGGCGCGCCGGCAATTGGCGTGGCGGGAGCGATGGGGCTCGTCGCGTCGCTCCTCCCGCATGGGAGCGAGCCGCGCGCCGCGTTCGACGTACGAGTCAGCGAGCACGCCGCTCGCATCCGGGCGACGCGCCCCACGGCCGTGAACCTGCCCTGGGCTATCGGCCGGCTCCTGGCGGTGGCGGGCGCCGAGCACGGCGATGCGGCGGACGTACTCCGCGCGCTCCGTCGCGAGGCAACGGCGATCCTCGACGAAGACCGGGCGATGTGCCGGCAGATCGGGGCGCATGGACTTCCCCTCATTCCGCCCGGGGCTCGCGTGCTCACCCACTGCAATGCGGGCGCGCTCGCCACCGGCGGCATCGGCACGGCGCTCGCGCCGATCTACCTGGCTGCCGAGGCCGGGCAGGGCGTGGAGGTACTCGTGGACGAGACGCGCCCGCTCCTCCAGGGAAGCCGGCTCACGGCGTGGGAGCTGGCGCGCGCCGGCATCCCGGTCACGGTGCTCGCCGACAACGTGGCCGCGAGCCTCATGCGCGCGGGCCGCGTGGACCTCGTGATTGTCGGCGCCGATCGCATCGCCGCGAATGGCGATGTCGCGAACAAGATCGGCACTTACGGCGTTGCCGTCGCCGCGCGCTACCATGGCATCCCGATGTATGTCGCCGCACCGAGCTCGACGTTTGACCCGACCCTCTCCTCGGGCGACGAGATCGAGATCGAGCAGCGCGGCCGCGACGAGGTGACGCGCGGATTCGGTCGCGTCACCGCGCCCGAGGGCGTGGCCGTCGAAAATCCTGCGTTCGATGTGACGCCGGCAGCGTTGGTCTCGGCGATCATCAGCGACCGCGGTGTCCACGTGCCCCCGTACGATTTCTCGACGTTCGGTTCTCGCCCGCGGTCATGAAGCACATCCTCGCCATCGATCAGGGTACGACCGGCACGACCTGTCTCATGGTGCGCGAGGACGGGCGCGTCGATGGGCGGGGCTACCGTGAGATCGCGCAGCACTTTCCCCGCCCGGGTTGGGTGGAACACGACCCGCGCGACATCCTGGCGCGCACGGTCGAGGCCGCGCGCGAAGCGGTCGCTGCCTCGGGCGCCGCTCCCGCCGCCATCGGGATCACGAACCAGCGCGAGACGATCATGCTCTGGGAGCGTGCGACCGGCGCGCCGCTCGGCCGCGCGATCGTCTGGCAGGACCGCCGCACGGCGGAGCGCTGCGCGGAGTTGGCCCCGCGCGCTACGCGCATCGCCGAGCTGACGGGCCTTGTCGTAGACCCATACTTCTCGGCGACCAAGCTCGAATACATGCTCGGCGACGAGCCGACGCGTCGGCGCGCCGCGGCGGGCGAGCTCGCCGCCGGCACCGTGGACTCGTGGCTCGTGTGGAATCTCACCGGCGGGGCCGTACATGCAACCGATCCGACGAACGCCTCCCGGACGATGCTGTTCGACATCGGATCGCTCCGTTGGAGCGAGGAGCTCTGCTCGCTGTTCGGCGTGCCCGCGGAACTGCTCCCCGAGGTCAGACCGTCGGCGGGCGATTTCGGCATCGCCGGCGCGGAGTTCTTCGGGCGGGAGGTTCCGATTCGCGGGATCGCGGGTGACCAGCAAGCGGCGCTCTTCGGCCAGGGGTGTTGGCGCGCGGGGGAAGGGAAGAACACATATGGCACGGGCGCGTTTCTCCTCCTGAACACGGGCACGGAGCGCGCCGAGGCGGGGGGCGGGCTGCTGGCGACCGTGGCGTGCGATGCCGCCGGGCGTCCGGCGTATGCGCTGGAGGCCGCGATCTTCATCGCCGGCGCGGCGATCCAGTGGCTGCGCGACGGGCTTGGGCTGATCGCGTCGGCGTCAGAGAGCGAGGGGTTGGCGGAGAGCGTTCCGTCCACCGAGGGCGTGTACTTCGTGCCCGCCCTCGTCGGGCTCGGCGCTCCGCACTGGGAGCCCGCAGCTCGCGGCACGATCGTGGGCCTCACGCGGGGCTCGGGGCGATCGCAGCTCGTGCGGGCGGCGCTGGAGGCGATGGCCTACGGCACGGCGGACGTGCTGGACGTGATGCGCGCGCGAAGTGCGGCCGCGTCGTTGACGGGCGGCTCCGCGCTCCGCGTGGACGGCGGGGCGACTGCGAACGCGTGGCTGATGCAGTTCCAGGCGGACGTGCTCGGCATTCCGGTCGAGCGGCCGGATCTGATCGAGACAACGGCGCTCGGTGCGGCCGGGCTCGCAGGCATCGCCGCCGGCGTGTGGCCGAGCGCCGAGCACTTTCTCTCGACTCGCGAGTTTGTGCGGTGGGATCCTGGCGCGGGTTCCGAAGCCGCGCGTGCAGGGCGGCGCGGCTGGGCGCGTGCCGTGCGCGCCACCCTCGCGTGGGCGAGGGACGGGGTATGAGCAGCGGTCGCACGCTGCCGGTGGCACTCGCGGAGCACGCCGCCGCGCTCGCCGGATGTCGCCGCTGCGGCCACGACATTCCCGATGTCGTTCCCATACTCTCGCAGGCGCGTGCGCCGCGCGTGATGCTTGTAGGGCAGGCGCCGGGTAAGACGGAGGTTGGCGACCGTCGTCCCTTCGCCGGTCGGGCGGGGAAGACGCTCTTCCGGTGGCTCGAGCGCGCCGGCGTGACCGAGGCGGAGGTGCGCGAGCGCGTCTACATCGCCGCGATCACGCGCTGCTACCCGGGGCCGAGCGCGAGCGGCCGTGGTGACCGGGTTCCGTCGCCAAGGGAACGCGCCCTGTGCGCGGGCTGGCTCGAGGCCGAGATCCGGCTCCTCCGGCCAGTGCTGCTCATCCTCGTCGGTCGCCTGGCCATTGACCGGTTCATCGGCGCGCTCCCGCTCGAGCGCGTGGTGGGGCGCGCGCACCAGGTGGATCTGGCGGCGTTCGGCGTCCCCGACACTGTGACGCGGGCGATCCCGCTGCCGCACCCGTCTGGCGCGAGCACGTGGCCAAACCTGCCGGGCAATCGGGTGCTGCTCGACGAGGCGTTGGCCCTGCTCGGCGCGGCGTTCGCGGAGGCGTGGGCACCGTCGGACGCCCGGGGCACGCGGAGGAGCGCGTGATCGCGACGATCGCGGTCATTGTCGCCCTGCACGTGCCGCCGCGCGCGGCGCCATCGCCCGACCGCTGGTTCGGTATGGACAAGGTGAAGCACTTTTTCGTGTCGGCGTTCATCCAGAGCGTCACGTACAGTACGCTCAGGGGCGCGCGCGCGAGTTACGGCGTCTCGATGGCCGGCGCGAGCCTGGCGACCGCGACGTTCGCCGTCGGGAAGGAAGTCTCGGATCTCCGGCGGCGAGGCCAGTTCAGCGTGCGCGATCTGGCCTGGGACGCCGCCGGCGCCGCCGGCGCGAGCGCACTCCTCGCACGAACAGACCATACGGCGCGCTGAGCGCGCGAGCACCGCGGGCCACGGTCGTTATGCGCCGCGTCGCTCTACTCACTCTGGAGAGCGAGCGGTATATTGCTCCGGGCGTGTCGAGGGCGGCGTGAAATCCCGGACCTGGAGTGTGGCGTGGGCGCGACGAGCGAGTCGGGAGGGGCGGGGGTGCCGGGGCCCAAACAGAGCGAACGGCGGGCGAATCTGGAGCTTCGGGTGCTCGTGAACGACATGCTCGAGCGCGTCCGCGAGCTACACCGGAACAGCCAGGTCTGGGATCCCGGGGAGCGAGCGCGGGCGGAGGCAGATCTCGAGTCGATCATGGCGCGTGTACGCCGCGAGACCGTGCGCATCGCCACGGAAGAGCACAGGGGTACAACCACGTGACGCGCGGCGCGGCCGCGGCGGGAGGCCGGTGAAAGCACGCAGCAAGTTTCTCGTCGGGGCGGTGGCGGTCCTGCTACCGGCGGGCTACCTCATGGCCAAGTCCACGCGCGAGACCGGCGTCTACTATCTCACGCCGACCGAGCTGACCGCGAAGGTCCGGGCCGATCCCACGTTCTACGAAAGCGGAGTGAAGGTGGGCGCGCGCGTGGTGCCCGGCTCCATCGTTCGCGAGCCCGGTGGCCGCTCCATGACGTTCCACGTCACTGACGGCGCGCGCGCGTTCCCGGTGGCGTACCGGGGCATCACGCCCGATACTTTCACCGACAGCGCCGACGTGGTGCTGGAGGGACGCCTCGCGCGTGACGGCACCTTCCGCGCGACGACGGTCCTGGCGAAGTGCGCCTCGCGTTACGAGAACGCGCCGGCCAAGTACCAGGAGACTCCGGGCTACCGCGCCACCGCCTCGCGCACCCGCGCATGATCCTCGTCGGTGAACTCGCGCTCTGGGTCGCCCTGCTCATGGCGGCCTGGGGCGCTACGGTGTCATTCGCGGGCGGCGCCACGGGCAGGCCGGCACTTGTCGCGAGCGGCGAGCGGGCGATTTACGCGACGCTGGCGTTCGTCGCGCTCGCTTCGGCGGGGCTCTGGAGCGCGCTGCTGACGTCGGACTTCTCGATCAAGTACGTCGCGTCGTTCACGAGCGCCAATCTCCCGAAGGTCTACAAGATCACGGCCTTCTGGGCGGGGCAATCCGGTTCGCTCCTCTTCTGGGCGCTGGTGCTCGCGGGTTATGCAGCGCTCGCCACCTTCTCGAATCGGCGACGCAACCGCGAGCTCATGCCGTACGTGACTGGGACACTCTCCCTTGTCACCCTGTTCTTCCTGCTCGTCACCTGTCTCGGCGCCAACCCGTACGAGCGGCTGGACTGGCTCCCGCCCGACGGGCGCGGCATGAACCCGCAGCTCCAGAACCCGGGGATGGCGATCCACCCGCCGAACCTGTATCTGGGCTACGTCGCGACGGCCATTCCCTTCGCGTTCGCGATCGCGGCGCTCTTCACGCGCCGTCTGGATGCCGGCTGGCTCGGCGCGGTGCGCCGGTGGGCCCTGCTCTCCTGGTTCTTCCTCACGGTCGGGATCACGCTCGGCATGTGGTGGGCCTATGTCGAGCTGGGCTGGGGTGGGTACTGGGCCTGGGATCCGGTCGAGAATGCCTCGTTGCTCCCCTGGCTGACGGGGACGGCGTTTCTCCACTCGATCATGATCCAGGAGAAACGGGGGATGCTGCGCAAGTGGAACGTGACGCTCGTCATCGCCACGTTTCTCCTCTCGATCCTCGGCACCTTCATCACGCGAAGCGGCGTGATCTCGAGCGTCCACTCGTTCGCGCAGTCGCCGGTCGGCTACTGGTTCGCCGGGTTCCTGGCGGTGACGCTCGTCGCCTCGGCGGTACTGGTGACGACGCGGTTGCGCGATCTGGATGCCACCGCGCATCTCGAGAGCATGGTGAGCCGGGAGGCGAGCTTCCTCTTTAACAACCTGGTGCTGGTCGGCATCGCCTTCTCTGTGCTCTGGGGCACGCTGTTCCCGATCATCAGCGAAGCAGTCCGCGGCGAGAAGATCACGGTCGGCCCGCCCTTCTTCAACCAGGTCAATATTCCGCTCGGTCTGCTCCTGCTCGGGCTCACCGGCGTCGGTCCGCTCATCGCCTGGCGGCGCGCGTCCACGGCCAATCTACGGCGGCAGTTCACCGGGCCGGTCGTCGGCGGCATCGCGGCGGGGGCGCTCCTCTTTGCGCTCGGCATGCGTGAGCCGTACGCGCTCATTGCCTACACGCTGGCCGGCTTCGTCATCACGACGATCGCCCAGGAGTTCGTGAAAGGCGCGGCGGCCCGACGGCAAATGTACGGCGAGCATGGGGTGCTCGCGCTCGCGCGGCTCGTCGCGCGCAATCGCCGGCGCTACGGCGGCTACATCGTCCACGTCGGCATCGTCGTGCTCTTCGCCGCGTTCGCCGGGCTCGCGTTCAAGAAGGAGTTCGACATCACGCTCGCGCCGGGCGGACGGTTCGAGGCAGTAGATCCCTACGGGCACCGCTGGCGCTTCACGAGCCAGGGCGTGTCGCAGTTCGAGGCGCTGAACCGGCGCGTCGTCGCGCTCGCCATCGAGCCGGCGCGCGACGGCCGGCCGATGCCTCTCATCCGGACGGAGAAGCGGCAGCACGTGGACAGCCGCGGTGCGCCGACGTTCGAGCCATCGACCGAGGTCGGCATCCAGAGCTCCTTCCGCCAGGACGTGTACGTCGTGCTCGTCGGCGTCACGAATGGGGAGACGGCGGAAGTTCGCATTACCTTCAATCCGCTCGTCCGGTGGGTATGGCTCGGCGGGATGATCATGGCGTTCGGCGGTCTGGTCGTCATGTGGCCATCGAGCACCGCACCCGGCGCGCGGTCGGATCGGCGGCGTGCGGCGCAGGGTGGGTACCTCACCACGCTCGCGCCCGATCCGGAGCTCGCCGGCGAGGGCGCCGCGCGGTGATCCTCGATCGCCGGGGCTTCCTCGCAGCGCTCGCCGCGGGCGCGGCCGGCGCCGGGGCCAGCGGTGCCGTCGCCGCGCAGGGATCGCAGCCATCGCCGACTCAGGGCGCGACGGGGCCGATGGATGAGGGCGCGTACCGTCCCGTCCGCCTTCCGGCGAAGGCGGAGCGCGTGTCCATGCCGGACGAGGCACGCGATGACCTCGAGCGTCACCTGGGATGTCAGTGCGGGTGCGGGCTCGACATCTTCATCTGCCGCACGACGCACTTCACCTGCGCTGTCTCGCCCGCCATGCATCGGGACGTGATGGGGCTCGTCGCCGGCGGGCACAGCGCGCGGGAGATCACCGACGCCTTCGTTGGCGTATATGGCGAGCGAGTCCTGATGAGCCCGCGCAAGGCTGGCTTCAACTGGGCGGGCTACCTCGCGCCCTTCGTCGCGCTGGGGGGCGGGACGCTCGTGGTGATGACGCTCATCAAGCGCTGGGGGAGCGCTCGCGCCGCGGGTGCCGTGGTGACGGCGGTGCCGCTGCGAGCGACCGCTGAAGAGATGTCCCGCCTCCGGGCCGCGTTGAGGGACGACGCGCCGTGATCGCGCTCGCGGTCGGGACGCTTCTCGCGCTCGCCGCTCTCGCTTTCGTCCTCTACCCGCTCTTCAGTGATCCGCGTGCGGCACGCGCCGTAGAGCCCGGTGTGTCCGCCGAGGTGGAGCGCGGTCAGGCCGCGATCGCCGCGCTCCGCGAAGTCGAGTTCGACCGCGCGACGGGGAAGCTCTCGGACAGCGACTACGCCGCCCTCAGCGCCACGTATACGAGCGACGCACTGGCCGCCATGCGCGCGGAGGGCGCCCCCCCAGCGGCCGATGCGGAGGATCCGGTGGAAGCCGTCATCCTCCAGTACCGGGCGCGCCGTCGCGAGTGCACGAGCTGCGGTCCGCGCCCCGAGGCCGACGCGCTCTATTGCTCGTCCTGCGGACGGTACCTTCCGGGCGCGTGCGCCGCGTGCGGCACAGCGGTCGCCGAGACGGGCGCGCAGTTCTGCAGGAGTTGCGGAGCGGGATTGGCAGCGTAGCGCCGAACGCCTACTTCAGCACCTCGATCCCCAACGTCCCGATCAGTCGCAACAGCTCGGCCTGGCGCTTGAAGCCGCCGATCACGAAGCGCAGGTGCGCGGCGTCGGCGGGGAACTGCCCGAAGGTCGGGTCGGTCGCCACCCAGTCTCCCAGGTAGATCTCCGGCCACGCGTGGTAGTAGAACTTTCCGCCCACATAGACGAGGCCCGCGACGCTCCGTGCCGGCACTCCCGCGGCCCGGGCGAGCGCGACGTAAAGTTGCGTGTGCTCGTTGCAATCTCCAGAGCGTGCACGGAGCACCTGGGCGGCGTTCGGGATGCTGAACGAGATCTTCTTCTCCAGTGAATCGTGCACCCAGCGGTTGATCCGCTCGCCGACTACGCGCGCGTCCGTCTCGCCGCCCGCGATGCGGGTGGCGAGCGCCGCGATCGCGGGATCGTCCGACTGCACGAGCGGCTCGGGCGCCAGCGTCGCGCCGAACTGCGCCCGGTCCCCCGGGACCTTGTACGCCGCGCGCAGCGTAACCGCCGTTTCGCGCCGGATCTCCAACGTGTCGCCCGAGAACGTCTGCCGGGCACCGCGGAGGTCGTAGCCCGCGAGGTCCGCGTGCATCAGCCGGACGCGGAGGCGCGGGAGCGAGCGCTTGTTGCGGATCGGCGCCGACGCCGCGATCGCGGTCGTCTCCTGGATGTCGCGGTCCTCTGAAATGGTCGTTCCGTTCCTCCGCGTGTCGTCGCTCCAGTTCGTGTAGGCGAGCTCGTATGCCGTCCGCCGCAGCGGCATGAGCCCAAGCAGGGTGCCGTCCACGAGGCGACCGCGCGCGTCGATCCAGCCGGAGATGAGGGCGCCGCCGTCAATCCGCCACGCTCGCACGGTGTCCGCGCCCGTAGGGACCCAGCGCTCGCGCTCGCCGTCCCGGACGGCGCTGTCGGGGAGCACGAAGAAGGTATCGGACACCACCCGCACCGTGACGACGGATGGCACCTGTCCCATCGGGTCGAACACTGAATAGCGATGCTCGCGTCCGACGCGCGGCGCTCCGCTCAGCGTCAGCGCGAGCGGGACCACGTTCGGAAGGATCGTGGGCCCGGGCAGACGAATCATCTGGGTGTCCGGCCGCTCGTTCCCCACCGCGAAGGCGAGCGTCAACATGCTGTCTCCCGAGACCGTCCCCGTTGCGCGGAGCGGGCCGATCTCGGGGCTCAACGTGAGGACGAAGTCACGCAGATGGAGCTGCCGTGTGTAGCGGGCGACCACGCGCGCCCACGCCCGGTGTGTTGTGCCGTCGGTCTGGAGATCGGCCAGGAAGTAATCGCTTACCTGAACCCCGCTCTCACTCGTATCCACGGCGGAGCTGGCGAATCCGATCTGTGTCGCATTCTGCGAGACGGCGTAGTACTCGACGCCCGGGCTCGCGATAGGAGCGCGTGCCGGCAGCTTGCCCTTGCCGCCGGCGGACCAGCGTCCAAGCGTGAGCGTCAGACCCGCGATCAGGAGGAGCGAGAGCGCGACTGATGCGCCGGTTCGGCGTCTCATGCCCACGTGACGCCCGGCTCAGAGTCGTCGCGGGTGCTGGGGCGGAGGGGATGCGGCATGGGGCGTCCAACCCCATAGCGGCACGCGGGTTCCGACGCCGCGCGTGATACGACGCTCATGCCAGGCCAGCCGGATCCATCGGCGCCGTCTCACGCGCGATCCAGCTCAGGTATCCCGGCGCTCCCGCGCTGGCCGGGAGCGCCAGGAGCTCGGGAACGGCATAAGGATGCAGCTCGGCAAAGGCGCGATCGAGCGCTGGGACTGCATCGCGCCGGGTCTTGAGCAGGATCACGACTTCGGGCTCGTCCGCGACCGCGCCCTCCCACCGGTAGAGCGACCGGGCGCTCGGGAGCAAGGTGCCGCAGGCGATGAGACGCCGATCGAGCAGCGCGCGGACCAGCGCCTCGCCCTGTTCGGCATTCGCCACCGTCGTCAGCACGACTGATGCATCAGTGTTCTCCATCTATGTCCTCACAGCGTGTGGGAGGGGTACGAATGCACATGGCGGGCCGCCGCCCGGCGGTCCTTGTCGGCCGCGCCCCGTTCGCGACCTCCGCCACCCACCCAGGGTTGGACACCGGAATCGCCCCCCGCGGATGCCCATGAGCCTCACAGCCCCGAATCCGCGCGGCCGGTTACTACGGTTCGGCGTTGCCGTGCTGGCATCGGCGCTCGCGCTTCTGATCACGTGGTTGCTCGTTCCGTACCTCGAACGCGGCCGCTTCACGCTCTTCTTCGCGGCCGTGATGGTGAGCGCGTGGTACGGGGGCCGCGGGCCAGGCATTCTCGCGGCGCTTCTGTCGGTCGTCGTCGCCGAGATCTTCCTGTTCACGGCCGAGGCTACGGCGATCAGCGACGTGACGCGCGACGTGGTACCGCTTGCCACCTTCCTCCTGGTGGCCGTCGGGACGAGCGCGCTCACCGGCCGCCTTCGCACCGCGCGCCGCGAGGCGGACGAGCGCGCCGGCGCCCTTTCAGAGGCCAACGCTCGATTGCAGGACCAGGCCACGCGGCTGGCACGCCAGGTGGACGAAGCCCGATCGCTCAGCCGGGAGCTGGAGCTGTCGGCGACGCACCTCACGGAGGAGACGGAGGGAAAGGAGCAGGCGCTCGCGCTCCTCGACACGATCTTCGCGCGCGCGCCCATCGGCCTGGCCTTCTGGGACCCCAGCCTCCGCTTCCAGCGCGTGAACGATGCGCTGGCGGCAATGGACCGCATCCCCGTGGATGAGCACATCGGCCGCGAGCTGAGCGAGCTCTTCCCGCGGGCCTCGCCGCGCGTGCTCCGCGCACTCCACGGCGTACTCGAGACGGGGCGGCCGATCATCGACATGGAGCTCGCCGGAACGGTCAGCGACGCCGACGGTCGGCCCGGCTCCTGGCTGGCCAGCCTCTTCCCGGTCCGTACGGCCGACGGCCGCACCCTTGGCCTCGGCGGCGTTATCGCGGAAGTCACCGAGCGCAAGCGTGCCGCCGACGCGCTCCGCGAAAGCGAGGCTCGCTTCCGGCAGCTCGCCGACACGGCGCCGGTCCTGATCTGGATGTCGGACACGGAGGCCGGCTTCGAGTTCTTCAACGAGACATGGCTCGCCTTCACGGGCCGCGCGGTGGAGGACGAGCGCGGCTCCGGCTGGACCGCCGGCGTGCATCCGGAGGACGCCGAGCGCTCGCTCGACGCGTACCGCACGGCGTTCGACGCGCGGGAGTCGTTCCGCGTCGAGTATCGCCTCCGCCGCAGCGACGGCAACTACTGCTGGCTGCTCTGCACCGGAGTGCCCCGCCTCACGCCGCGCGGCGAGTTCGCGGGTTACATCGGAACCTGCATCGACATCACGGAGCGGCGGCTCATCGAGGAGGAGCGCAGCCGACTGCTCGACGCCGAGCGTGTCGCGCGTGCCGAGGCCGAGGCAGCAAGCCGGGCGAAGTCGGAGTTTCTCGCGATGATGAGCCACGAGCTGCGAACCCCGCTCAATGCGATCGGCGGTTACACCGACCTGCTCGACCTCGGCGTGCACGGGCCGCTCACCGCCGCTCAGCGCGCGGACCTGTCGCGGGTGAAGCGAAGCCAACAGCACCTGCTCGCGCTCATCGACAACGTGCTGAACTTCACGCGGATGGAGGGAGGCGAGATCTCGCTCGAGATCGTAGACATCCCGGTCCACGAGGCCCTCGATGGGCTCGACGCCCTGATCTTGCCGCAGCTCCAGGCGAAGGGTCTGCGATTCGAGCTCCAGGGGAACGATCGCGACGTTCTCGTGCGCGCCGACCCCGGCCGGCTCCAACAGATCGTCATCAACTTGATGGTGAATGCAGTCAAGTTCACGGACCGTGGTGGGACGATTGCCGTCCGCTGGGACGCTCGCGGCGACACTGTGAGCATCGCCGTCGCCGACACGGGACTCGGCATCCCCCCGGAGCAGCTCGACGCCATCTTCGAGCCCTTCGTGCAGGTGGAGCGCGGCTTCACGCGGCGTGCCGAGGGCGCGGGGCTGGGGCTCAGCATCAGCCGGCGTCTGGCCCGCGCGATGGGCGGAGACATCACCGTGGAGAGCCAACCGGGCGGCGGGTCCACGTTCACGGTCACGCTCCTGCGCGCGCCGCGCTCCGCGCCGCCCGGCTGAGCGGCCGACGTCCGGGCTGGGCGCCCGGACGAGATCGGCCGGCCGCTCCGGCGGTGCTCGGCCTTCCCGGTTACGCGAGCCTTGTCTGCACCGGGAACCCCGCTCACCTTACCAGGATGCCCGAAGAAACACTGATCGTCCGCGGCGCTCGCGAGCATAATCTCCGAAACATCGACGTCACGATCCCGCGCGACCGCCTCACGGTGATCACGGGGCTATCGGGGTCGGGCAAGTCCTCCCTCGCCTTCGACACCATCTACGCCGAGGGGCAGCGGCGCTACGTCGAATCGCTCTCCGCGTATGCCCGGCAGTTTCTCGGCCTCATGGAGAAGCCGGACGTCGACGCCATCGAGGGCCTGTCGCCGGCCATCTCGATCGAGCAGAAGACGGCGGGCCACAACCCGCGATCGACTGTCGGGACGGTAACCGAGGTGTACGACTACCTCCGCCTCCTCTACGCGCGCGCCGGCACCCCGCACTGCCCGAACTGCGGGCGCCCGGTTCAGCGCCAGAGCGCCACGCAGATCGCCGAGACCGTGCTGACGTGGCCGGAGGGCACCCGCATCGAGGTCATGGCGCCGCTGGTGCGCGGGCGAAAGGGCGAATTCCGCGATCTGCTCGAGGGCGCCCGGAAGGCCGGCTTCATTCGCGCCATGATCGACGGCAAGCTCGCCGATCTGGCCGACGCGCCGAAGCTGGCCAAGACGAAGAACCACACGATCTCGGTGATCGTGGACCGCCTCGTCGTGCGGCCGGAGGACCGGGGGCGCCTCGCGGATTCCATCGAGACCGCGCTCAAGGCCGCCGAGGGGATCGTCGAGCTTGTGCGCCACGGCGCGGATGGCGATCCGCAGAGCCAGATCTTCTCGGAACGCTATGGGTGCCCCGCCTGCGGCCTGTCTCTCTCGGAGCTGGAGCCGAGGCAGTTCTCGTTCAACTCCCCGTACGGAGCGTGCGCAGGGTGCGGCGGGCTCGGTACCCGCCGCGAGGTGAGCGAGGCGCTCCTCCTCGGTGATGAGCGGATCTCCATTCTCGAGGGCGTCATTCTCCCGTGGGGCGAGCCGGCCGGACATCTCCGGCGCAGCGTTCTCCCCGCGCTCGCGCGGCAATTTCGTTTCGACCTGAACACGCCCTGGGGGGATCTCCCGCAGCGCGTCCGCGATGTGATCGTTCACGGCATCCATGGGACCCCGGGTGCGGCGGGCAGAAAGTCTACGCTGCGAGTGGAGTCGGCGGAGTTTCAGAGCGAGTACGACACGGAGTGGGAAGGTGTCCTCGCCAACATCCAGCGCCGCCACGATGAAACGTCCTCGGATTCCGTGCGCGCGGAGCTGGAGGCGTTCATGGTCGAGGCGCCCTGCAATCAGTGTGGTGGGAGCCGCCTGAAGCCCGAGTCGCTCGCCGTCACCGTTGGCGGCTGGAATATCGGTGAGGTGACGAAGGTGCCGGTCACCGAGGCGCTCGGATTCTTCGAAGGCATTCAGCTGCGGGGGAACGGCCGACCCGGTCTCGACCCCGACATCGCCGGCCCCATCCTCAAGGAGGTCCGCGACCGGCTTCGCTTCCTCGTGGACGTCGGCCTCGACTATCTCACGTTGGGCCGCGCGGCCGAATCGCTCTCCGGCGGCGAGGCGCAGCGCATCCGGCTGGCGACGCAGATCGGCTCGCGCCTCGTTGGCGTGCTCTACATCCTCGACGAGCCGTCCATCGGCCTCCATCAGCGCGACAACGCGCGTCTCCTCACGACGCTGCGGCAGCTCCGCGACCTCGGCAACACGGTGATCGTCGTCGAGCACGACGAGGAGACGATGCGGGAGGCCGACTACCTGATTGATCTCGGGCCCGGCGCCGGCAAGCACGGTGGACTCATCGTCGCGCAGGGTACGGTGGATGAGGTCGCGGACAACCCGGACTCCATTACCGGCAAGTATCTCAAGGGGGAGATGACGATTCCGGTGCCGCCGCGCCGGCGCACGGCGGAGCCTGGCCGATCGCTCACCATCGAGGGCGCAACCGCGCACAACCTGCGCGACCTCGACGTCGAAATCCCGCTCGGGCTGTTCGTGGCGGTGACCGGCGTGTCTGGCTCGGGAAAGTCCACGCTCATCGAGGACATCCTGCACCGCTCGCTGGCGCGCCATTTCTACCGGGCGCGGGTGATTCCCGGTGCGCACGAGCGTATCACCGGGCTCGAGCACATCGACAAGGTCATCGACATCGACCAGAGCCCCATCGGCCGTACCCCGCGCTCGAACCCGGCGACGTATACGGGGCTCTTCACCCCCATCCGGGAGCTGTTTGCCGAATTGCCGGACTCGAAGATCCGCGGTTACGGACCGGGACGCTTTTCCTTCAACGTGAAGGGTGGGCGCTGCGAGGCGTGCCAGGGCGACGGTCTGGTGAAGATCGAGATGCACTTCCTTCCGGACGTCTACGTGCCGTGCGAGGTGTGCAAGGGCAAGCGCTACAACCGCGAGACGCTGGAAGTCCGCTTCCGCGGCTGCAACATCGCCGAAGCGCTGGAGAAGACGGTGGAAGACGCGCTCGACTTCTTCGAGCATCAGCCGCGCATCCGGCAGAAGTTGGAGACGCTGAACGACGTGGGGCTGGGCTACATTCATCTTGGCCAGAGTTCGACGACGCTCTCCGGCGGCGAGGCTCAGCGGGTGAAGCTCGCCACCGAGCTCTCGAAGCGCGACACGGGCCGGACGCTCTACATCCTCGACGAGCCCACGACGGGGCTCCACTTCGAGGACGTGCGCCTCCTGCTCGACGTGCTGCACCGGCTCGTGGACAAGGGCAACACGGTCCTCGTGATCGAGCACAACCTCGACGTGATCAAGACCGCGGATTGGATCGTAGATCTGGGACCCGAGGGCGGAGTGCGCGGCGGCGCCATCGTCGCGGCCGGGACCCCGGAGGATGTGGCCGACGTGGACGTCTCGTACACGGGACAGTATCTCCGGCCGCTGCTCGGCCGGATGCGGAAGCGGAAGGCCGGGTGATGGTCTCGCTGCTCGACATCATCGGCCCCGTCATGGTGGGGCCGTCGTCCTCGCACACCGCGGGTGCGTGCCGGCTGGGCCTCCTCGCGCGTGGGCTGGTCGGCGGTACGCCCCAGCGCGCGCTGCTCGAGCTGCACGGCTCCTTCGCGCGCACGGGGGAAGGGCACGGCACGGACAAGGCGCTCGTAGGCGGCCTGCTCGGCTTCCGCCCGGACGATGAGCGCCTCCGCACGGCGCTCGACATCGCGGCCAGCGACGGGCTCGATTACCGCTTCGAGAAGACCACGATCCACGAGGACGCGCATCCCAACACCGTGCGCATCACGCTCGAGCGCGGGAGCGAACGCGCTGTCGTGCTCGGCTCCTCGCTCGGCGCCGGCCGCGTGCTGGTTACGGAGGTCGATGGCTACCCCGTCGAGGTGACGGGCGCGCTCTGGGCGATCGTGCTCGTCGCGGCGGATCGGCCCGGCTCGGTCGCGACGATCTGCAGTATCCTCGCCGAGGAACGCGTGAACCTGGCAACGATGCGCGTGTCGCGGAAAGAGCGTGGGGGCGATGCCTTCATGGTGCTCGAGCTCGACGACCCGGCCAGCCTGGCGGCGCTCGAGCTCATCGGCAAGCTCCCCTGGGTGCGATGGGTTCGATCGCTCGACAAGGTCGCCGGGTGAGCCGTGAATAACCGTGTATAACCATGTATAAGGCGGTCGCCGAGGCGATTCGCGATGCGGAGTCGCGGGGCGCGACGCTGGCGACCGTCGCGCTGGACGCGGAATCGCGGGATCAGGGGCGCGCCGTGGACGACATTCGCGCGGTGCTCAAGCGCGCCCTGGTCGTGATGCGCGCCGCCGTGTCTCGCGGGCTGGAGGGCGACCTGCGATCGGCGTCGGAGCTCGTGGGCGGCGACGCCGCGAAGCTGCGCGTGGGTCCCGCCGGACCGCTCGCGGGCACGCCCTTTCGCGACATTCTCGCCCGCGCGCTCGCCGTGCAGGAGGTGAACGCGGCGATGGGCGTGATCGTCGCCGCGCCCACGGCGGGAGGCGCCGGCGTGCTCCCCGCCGTGCTCACGGGGCTCGCGGATGCGCGCGGGCTTGACGACGCGCTGGTGGTTGACGCGCTGGCCACCGCGGGGCTCATCGGCGCCGTGATCGCGGAGCGTGCTTCCTTGTCGGGAGCGGAGGGCGGGTGCCAGGCCGAGACCGGGGCCGCGGCCGCGATGGCCGCCGGTGCCGCGACCGAGATGCTCGGCGGCACGCCGGCCCAGGCCGGCCACGCAGCGGCGCTCGCCATGCAGGGTACGCTCGGCCTCGTCTGCGACCCGCTGGGCGGTCTCGTCGAGCTGCCGTGCGTCTACCGCAACGCGACCGGTGCCGCGATCGCGCTCGCCGGGATCGAGATGGCGCTCGCTGGCGTGACGTTCGCGATCCCCGTGGACGAAGTGATCGACGTGATGGGCGAGATCGGCCGCTCGATGGATGTGCGCTACCGGGAGACGGCCGGCGGCGGGCTGGCCGCGACGCCGACCGGCCGGCGCCTCGCCCGCGAGCGACTCGTGCAGCTCAAGCGCTCCGGTCCCTGATCCTGCCGGGAACCGCCCGGGCGCGCGGCACGGGTCCGCGCGGAGGCGGCTGTCGTGGCATCCCGCGCGCCGCTACATTCCCGCGCAGGCGCGGCCACCGACGCCGCGGAAACACGGTGCTGCGACGTGGCGTAGGGAGTGCCAAGTCTCTGCGTCGGCTACGCGCGAGCGAGCCTCGCGCTCCCGGCGCGCTCCCCTTACCGGAACGGACATGGTCACGAAGGAAGACATCGAGAGCTTTCTCGACCGCGTGACGGCCGAAGAGCAGGCCGACTATGCGGAGGTTGACGATGGCATGTGGGTCGTGCGTCCGGGTGGCGCGCTCGATACCGATGTCGTCGTGCACTATTCGCCGCCCGTGGTCGTCCTCCGCCTCAAGGTGATGGCGCTCCCCGCCGATGACGGCGCGCTCGCCGCGCTGTCCAAGCGCCTGCTGCAGCTCAACGCCACGGATCTCGTCCACGGCTCCTATGGCATGGAGGCCGATTCGATCGTGCTGACCGAGGCGCTGGAACTGTCGCACCTCGACTACGAGGAGTTCCTTGCCTGCTACGAAGGCATGACGCTCGCACTCGCGTCGCACCTCCGCGAGCTGGCGCCCTATCGCGAGGCCCACTGAGCCATGGGCATCTTCGACCGGTTGTCGTCGCTGATCCGCTCGAACATCAATGAGCTCATCTCCTCGGCCGAGAATCCCGAGAAGATGTTGAACCAGATCATCATTGACATGCGCTCGCAGCTCGCGAAGGCCAAGCAGCAAGTGGCCGCAGCGATCGCCGACGAGAAGCGGCTGCACGATCAGGTGGAAGGGGAGTACAAGCAGGCGCAGGAGTGGGAGCGCCGCGCCGTGCTCGCGGTGCAGGGTGGGCAGGACGACCTCGCCAAGCAAGCGCTCGTGCGCTACAACGAGCACTCGCAGCACGGCCAGGAGATGCAGGCGACCTGGGAGTCGCACCGCGCCGAAACGGAGAAGCTCAAGAACTCGCTCCGCGATCTCAACGACAAGATCGAGGAAGCGAAGCGCAAGAAGAATCTGCTGATTGCCCGGCAGAAGCGCGCGCAGGCGCAGCAGCGCATTCAGGAGACGATGTCCGGCATGTCGGACAAGTCGGCTTTCGAGGCGTTCGCGCGCATGGAGGACAAGATCTCCGACAACGAGCGCCGCATGGTCGCGGGCGCCGAGATCGACGCGGAGTTCTCGGGCGACCGGTTGAGCAACGAGTTCACGCGGCTCGAGCGGAGCGCGAATACCGGAAGCGCCGACATGCAGCTCATCGCCCTCAAGCAGAAGATGGGAATGCTGGCAGCTGGCACGCCGAGTCAGGCGGCGAGCAAACAGCTCGGCATGGGAGCCAGCGCGCCCAACGCGACGGCTGACGACGCGCACATCGAGGAGCTGCCCGTCGAGGATCAGCAGTCGAAGTGACCGGCGGCCGATGAGCACGCTCTCGCCCGGGCAGTTCCGCTTCGCATCAGCGCTGACCGCGGTCGTCATCACGGTCCTGCTGCTCTGGCTGTTCGGCGAGGCGGCAGAGCTCTTCCTCCTGCTCTTCCTCGGGATCCTGATCTCGCTCTTCCTCGGCGCGATGGCGGATCAGCTCACCCGTCGTGCCCGGGTGCCGCGACGCGGCGCGCTCGCGCTGTCGGTACTCCTTACGCTGGGCGGCATCGTTGGCCTGTTCTGGCTGCTCGTGCCGCCGGTGGTCGAGCAGACTCAGACGCTCGTGAAGGTGCTCCCCAACCACCTGGTGAGCTGGGAGAACGGCATCGAACGGTTCGTCGCGACGTTCCCCGCGCTGCGCGCGGTGTGGGCGCCGGGCGAGCACAAGGTGCTCGTCGCCGTGTACGATCAGCTCGCGGGCTACTTCAACGATGTGCTGCCGAAGCTGGCGTCCGTGCTCCACGGCACGATCAGCATCTTCTCTGTCGCGATCATGGGCCTCTACTTCGCGGCGAGCCCTGGCCTGTACCGCGAGTATCTGATCGCGCTCTTCCCGCCGGTGCACCGCGACCTCGTCCGCAACGTCCTGGGCGATCTCGCCAATCAGCTTCGGGCGTGGATCGTCGGCCAGCTTCTCGCGATGGCGCTCCTCGGCGCGCTCACGGCGGTGGGGCTCTACCTGCTCGGCGTCCCGTACTGGCTCACCTTCGGCGTCTTCACCGGCGTCGCCGCGATCGTCCCGTTCTTCGGGTCGCTCATCTCGACCGTGGTGCCGGCGCTCTTCGTGCTCGGCGGCGTGGATGGCAGCGCGGGGCGGGCGTTGGCGGTGGTCCTGCTCGGCGTGGTGGTGCATGTGTTCGAAGCGAACATCGTGCTCCCGCGCATCATGCAGGACAAGGTGCATCTCCCGCCCGTGATGACGATCATGTCGGTGCTGATCATGGGGAAGCTGCTCGGTCCCGTCGGGCTGCTCGTGGCGGTACCGACGGCGGCGATGCTCGACGTCATCATGCGGCGGATCCTGCTCAACCGGATCTACGAGGGTCAGGGCTTCCGGCGGAGCACCCGCGACAGCGCGCTCCTGCTCCGTGTGCCGGCGCCGGATGGCACCGTGCTCCTGCCGGCCGCGCCACCGGACGTCGTGACGCTCGCGGAGGCGAAGGGGCAGCGGCAGGTCGCCTAGCGGAATGCGTGCGCGCTCGAGCGCGCACGCATTCCGACTTTCCTTCATCGGCGCTCCGACCCAGTCTCGTGGCGCAGCCGTACGGCGGATGCACGACTTCTCGCTCTACAATACGCTGACCCGGCGCGTCGAGCCGTTCGCCCCCGCGGACGGTGAGACGGTTCGCATGTACACCTGCGGCCCGACGGTCTACAATCCGGCGCACCTCGGGAACTTCCGCACGTTCCTCTTCGAGGACCTCCTCCGCCGGGTGCTCCGGCTGCGCGGATGGCGCGTCCGGCAGGTAATGAACCTGACGGACGTGGATGACAAGATCATCACCAGGGCCCACGCGCAGGGCAAGACAATCGGCGACATCACGGTCCCGATGACGGAGGTGTTTCACCGCGACCGGGAATTTCTCCGCATCGAGGGGGCCGAAGTCTACCCCAAGGCCACGGAGCACATCGCGGAGATGATCGAGCTGGTGCAGGCGCTGATGGAGCGGGATCTCGCGTACCTCGCCGACGATGGCTCGATCTACTTCGCCATCGCTCGATTCCCGACGTACGGCCAGCTCTCCCGTCTCGACACGCGCGAGATTCGGGCGGGCGCCCGCGTCGCCGCCGACGACTACAACAAGGAAGACGTCCGCGACTTCGCGCTCTGGAAGGCGGCGAAGGACGAGGATGAGCGAACGGGCGCGGCGTGGGACTCGCCATGGGGGCGGGGCCGCCCGGGTTGGCATCTCGAGTGCTCCGCCATGGCACGCAAGCACTTGGGCAACACGCTCGACATCCACTGCGGGGCGGTGGACCTCATCTTTCCACATCACGAGGATGAGATCGCGCAGAGCGAAGGCGCGACGGGCGTGCGCTTCTCCCGAGTCTGGTGCCATGGCGAGTTCCTGCTCACGGAAGGCGCGAAGATGGCGAAGCGCGTCGGCAACGTGACGAATGTGGAAGGGCTACGCGAGAATGGCATCTCCGCCGCGGCGCTCCGACACTTCATGTTCACCACGCACTACCGCAAGCAGCTCAATCTCACTGACGCGGCGATCGAGGCATCGGTGAGCGCCGTGCGCCGCGTGGGCGAGTTCGCGGTCCGGATCGCGCAGGCCAGAGGCGGAACGCCGGAGCTGCAGGCGGCGGCCGAGGCGCTCGATCGCGACGCGCGCTCGGCGTTCTTCGAGGATCTCAACGCACCGGCGGCGATGGGTGCGCTCTATACCTTCATCCGCGCGGCGAACGCCGAGCTCGATCGCTCGGGGACGGACGCTGGCGCGCTGGACCGCGCACGCGCGGCGTTCGCCATGGTGAACGGCGTGTTGGACATTGTGCCGGAAGTGCTCGGCGGGACAGTGGTTGGCACGCACCAGAGCCGGGATGTCGTCACGCGCGGCGGTGAGGAGAGCGACGAGGCTCGTTGGGTGGAGGAGCGGCTGGCCGCCC
This sequence comes from Gemmatimonadaceae bacterium, assembly GCA_037720885.1. Lineage (GTDB taxonomy): Bacteria > Gemmatimonadota > Gemmatimonadetes > Gemmatimonadales > Gemmatimonadaceae > JACMME01. The sequence goes on from JBBJNN010000016.1 coordinate 69,592, forward strand.
GCGGCAGCGCCCGGGCGGCGCGCGATTTCGGCGCGGCCGACGCGATTCGTCGCGAGCTCGAGGGGCGCGGTATCGAGCTCAAGGACACGCCCGCGGGAACCGCGTGGTCGAAGATACGCTGACCGTCGCTCGCGGATTCGTGCCAGCGCGTAACTGACGCTCTGAGTGCAGCTTGACTTCGCCGATAGTGGTCGTTATTCTGCGAGTCTCGCGAAAATGAGCCAAGCGCTGGCGTAGCTCAATCGGCAGAGCACCCGCCTTGTAAGCGGGAGGTTGTCGGTTCGATTCCGACCGTCAGCTCTGCTGGCGCGATCGCGGATCGCGGACGGTGGCTCGCGGGCTTCCACGGGATCGAGGCGCGCGCTGGGTGGGGTACCCAAGTGGCCAACGGGAACAGACTGTAAATCTGTCGGCGACAGCCTTCGAAGGTTCGAATCCTTCCCCCACCATTATCGTGAGGTCGCGGGGACGCTGGTTGGTCGGGGTTGTTCACCCGTGATGTAGCTCTGTGGTGTAGTGCCTCGATCGCTCGAGCCCCTTCGCGGGAGTAGCTCAGTTGGTAGAGCGCAAGCCTTCCAAGCTTGATGTCGCGGGTTCGAGCCCCGTCTCCCGCTT
>JBBJNN010000112.1:0-8363 GCA_037720885.1 Gemmatimonadaceae bacterium
GCGCGCCGGGGCGAGCGGGCCGGGCGTTACCGCGTTCTTCTCGGTCCCCTCCTCGCGCTCGGCCGCCTCGCTCATGCGCGCGAGCGCGTCTGTCTGGCGCCCCTCCGCGAACTCCAGCCACGCTTGCGCGCCCAGCCGTTGGATCGCGACCTGCTCGGCCCAGTACGACTCGCCGCGCGCCACCAAGCGGCCGTGGATGGCCGCCAGTGAGTCGACCGCCTCGCGCGCTGCCGTGGGCTGTCCGACGTGCGCCGAGCCCAGCGCACGCGCGAAGTAGGTCATCGCCTCGGCGTACGGAAACGGGGTGGCCGCCGGCGCCAGCGACGCGGCCTCGGTCCACGCGCGCCGTTCGAGGGCGTAGCGCGCCGGGATCGCGGCCAGCGCGAACACGCCCGCCGACCCCGGCGCGGCGCCCGTCACGGCCGTCGGGTCGAAGCGCGCCGCGAGCATCGGCAGGCTGTCCAGCACCGCGCGGGCCGCGGAGTCGCGCCGCATCTGGAGGTACGCGTAGGCCAGGTAGTCCGACGCATGCAGGACCTCCGCCAGCGCGGAGTCGCGGAGGGCCGCCTCGGCCGACCGCCGGTTCGCGTTCACCGACGCCTCCCACATGCCGAGGCGCGTGAACGTGTGGGACGGCATGTGCAGCGCGTGCGCGGCGGCGGGTGCGATGTCGGCGTAGCGGCGGGCGGCCGCTGCGGCCCGTGGCGCGAGCGCCGGCACGTCGTAGCTGTGGATGATGTAATGCGCCAGGCCCGGGTGGTTCGGCTGTGCCGCCCAGAGCGACTCCAAGATCGCCCCGGCCCGTCGCTGCCGCGCGTAGCTCTTGTCGGTCGGCGGGGCGGCGGCGGCGAGCGAGAGCGCGTAGAAAATCTTCGCCTCGGTGTCCGCAGGTTGCCTCGCCACGAGGTCGGCCATCGCGCGCTCGTACGCCACAACGCGCGACCGTTGATCGACGTGATCGTAGTCGGCGTAGAGGCTCGCCACGGCGGCGATGTAGCCACGCTCCCGTTCCGTGGCGCCGGCGGCGAGCCGCCTCGCGGCGTCCGACGCCTGCCGCCCCTGGGCGAGCAGTGCGGGCGCGCGGTTGCCGGCGCTCATCGGATTGCTCCAGCGCGCAAGCGCGATCCCCCAGTGCGCCATCGCACATGTCGAGTCGGCGGCCAGGACGCCGTCGAACGCGCGGATCGCCGCGCCGAACTCGAACGAGTGCAGCAGGGCGACGGCACGGTCGAACGGTGGCGCGACGCTCGGCCGGCACGACGTCGGGAAGTGGACGGTCCCGAGCCCCTCGCTCGTGCCCGCGGGGTGGGGATGGGCCTGCGCCGCGGCGCGACTTCCGAGCAACGCGGCGACCAGCAACGCGCGGACCGGCGCGGTGATCCGTGTCATGGAGAGCCTCCGAGCTCGATTCAGTAGCCAACGGTGCCCGTCACCTGGCGGCGGCGCAAGGCGGCGATCCGGATTGCGCTTGCGCGGCCGGTGCCGCGCGCCGGTCCGGCGTGGGGCCAGGGTCTGGAGAACGGGTCGTCGCGAATGCACCAGCTCGCGCGAGGTGCCGACTAGAGTGAGCGACGCGGGCGCTCCGGTGTCGGTGCCCCTCGGCGAAGGGGTTCCTGCGACCACGCTCCACTCGACGGCCACGGCTGGAGCGGATGGAGCACTCCGTACCACCGGGCGACCGGAGCACTTCCCTGCGACGGCTTGGCGGGGCCTCGCTCCACGCCCGAGCCTGTGTGCTCCCGATGGTGAAGCGGCCGCTCATCTGCGGCGGTCCTTGCCGTGGGCGATCGGACCGCGCAACTTGGACGTGTACGTCCCCCAAGATACTTACCTCACAGACTTGGGGCTAACGGCCAACGTGACGTCATGGCACTGCTCAAGGGGACGCTCGACGTCCTCGTCCTCAAGGCCCTCTCCTGGGGCCCGATGCACGGGTTCGAGATCACGAGCTGGCTCGAGGAGCGCTCGGGGGGTCGGCTCAACGTGACCGACGCGGCGCTGCTCCAGGCGCTGCACCGCATGGAAGAGCGCAAGCTCATCGCTGCGGACTGGGGGATTACCGAGAAGGGCCGACGCGCCCGGTACTACCGGCTGACCGCGACGGGGCGCGTCGCGCTGCGCGCCGAGTCGGCGGCTCTCGCCGATCACGTGGACGCGCTGACCGCGATCCTGACGGCCCGGCGCCGAGCCATGGGAGCGGCCCCGTGACGGAGCGCGGCATCCGTGCGGGCGTCCGCACGCTGTTCCGGCTTCCGCGGCGCACCCCCGACATCGCGCGCGCCGACGCCGATGCCGAGCTCGACTCGTTTCTCGCGGAGCGCATCGAGTACCTGGTGGTGCGGGGCATGACGCCGGAAGAAGCGCGGGCGGAGGCGCTGCGCCGGCTGGGCGGTCCGCTGAACGAGGTGCGCGCCAGCCTTCGCCACTCGGCCGAGCGACGGGAGGCGCGAATGGGATTCCGTGATACGGTGGACGAGTTGCTGCAGGACGGTCGCTACGCCGCGCGCGGGCTGGCGCGCCAGCCAGGATTCACCGCGGCGGTGGTGCTGTGTCTGGCGATCGGCATCGGCGCAAACACGACGATGTTCCGCGTCGTCGACGCGCTGCTCCTCCGCCCGCCAGCCGGGGTGCGCGACCCCGACCAACTGCTCTGGGTCGGCGCGCAGCGCATTGAGACGGGTTTCGGCGGCGGCTTCGTGTCGCGGCCGGGCATCTCGCATCCCGACTACGTCGACTTCGGCCGCTCGCCCGCGCTCGCCGGCGTGGCCGGGTACAGCACCGGGTGGGCGAGCTTCGGGCGCGGTGGCAATACGCGGCGAATCAACACGCTCACGGTCACGCACACCTTCATGCCGCTCCTCGGCGTGCGGCCCGCGCTCGGGCGCTTCTTCACCGCGGACGAGGACCGCGCAGGCGCCCCGGCGGTGGTCGTCCTCGGTCACGCGTTCTGGCGGGAGGAGTTCGCCGGCGCCGCCGACATCGTGGGCCGGGCGGTGCGGATCGGGGACGGCGTCTTCACCGTAGTCGGCGTCGCACCGCGCGACTTCAACGGCGTCGAGCGCAGGCAGGTGGACGTTTACCTGCCGCCGTCGGCCAACACGGCGGAGAACGGCCCGTTCGCCCCGGCGGAGCGCCTGACGAGTCGTGGCATCGGTTGGTTCACGCTGGTCGCCCGCCCCCGCCCCGGCGTCGCGCGCGAGCGGCTAGCCAAGGAACTCGACGCCATTTACCACCGCGCAGACGGCGGTAACAAGCGCCGCGCGAGCTCGACGATCGTGGCGGCGCCGCTCACCGCGACCGCGGCTATGCCGGACCCGCGGCAGGTGCAGAACGCCACCGTCTCGGTCTGGCTCGCCGGCGTGGCGGCCGTCGTCCTCCTCATCGCGTGCGCCAACGTCGCCGGCCTCCTCCTCACCCGCGCAGTGCGCCGGCGCCGGGAGATCGGCGTGCGCCTGGCGCTGGGCATCGGCCGGCGCCGGCTCGTCCGCATGCTGATGACCGAGAGCCTGCTGCTGGCGGCGATCGGTGGAGCTGCGGGCATCCTCATCGCGCGCTGGGGCGGGAGTGTCCTCAGGGCGTGGCTGCTCTCCGACGTTGCCGTGGCCGGCTCGACGCTCGACGCGCGCGTGCTCGCAGTGACGCTGGCCGCGACGCTGTTCACCGGCGTCGCCTGCGGCCTCGCCCCCGCGCTCCACGCGACGCGGCCGGACCTCACCACGGCGCTCACGGCCGGCGAGCGTGACAGACCGGAGGGACGCGGGCGGCTCCTCGGCGCCATGCTCGTCGGCCAGGTCGCCCTCACGCTCGTGCTCCTCGTCGGAGCCGGGCTCTTCGAGCGCAGCCTGCGCAACCTCGACGCGCTCGACCTCGGCTTCGACGCGCGGCACGTCCTGATCGCCAGCGCCGACCTGCCGGCCGGGTACACCCCCGCACGGGCGGAGTGGTTCTACCGCGAACTCCTCGAACGCGCGCGCGCCCTTCCGGGCGTCCGGCACGCCGCGCTCGCCACGACGGGTCCCTTCAGTAAGACGGGGCGGCTGCGCCCGCTCTTCGTCCCCGGCCGCGAGCCCGAGCAGGGGCTCCCCCCGGCCTTCGCTGCGGTCACCCCGGACTTCTTCGCGACGCTCGGGACGACGCTCGTGAGCGGCCGCGCCTTCACGGAGGATGACCGGGCGGGCAGCGCGCCCGTCGCAGTCGTGAACGACGAGCTGGCGCGACACCACTGGCCGGCGGGCGACGCGTTGGCGAAGTGCGTCAGGGTCGGCGCCGACATGGCGCCCTGCACGACGGTCGTCGGGGTCGTGCGCGCCGCCCGCCAGGGAATCTTTGCCAGGCAGTCCATACAGGACGAGGCCCCGATGCGGGGCTACTTCGTGCCCCTCGACCAGCAGGACGCCGCGGCGCAGGACGGCCCCTTCGCCGTCGGCCCGACGCTCTACGTACGCAGTGCCGGTGACGCGACGGCGCTGGTGCCGCTCGTACGGCGCACCATCCAGGAGACGGCCCCGGATGCGCCGCCCCCGGACGTGACGGCCTTAACCACCGCGCTCGCACCGCACTTGCGCCCCTGGCGGCTCGGCGTGACGATGTTCGGGGTCTTCGCCGGGGTCGCCGTCGTGCTGGCCGTCATCGGCCTCTACGGCGTGCTCTCCTTCCGGGTGAGCCAGCGCACCCATGAGATCGGTGTGCGGATCGCGCTGGGCGCCCGGCGGGCCGACATCCACCGGCTGGTGGTCGGCCAGGGGCTCCGCCTCGGCACGCTCGGCGTGGCGATCGGGCTCGCCGCCGCGCTGCTCACGGGGCGCGCCCTCGCCGCGCTCCCTTTCGGCGTTTCGGCGAGGGACCCGCTCGTCCTCGCAATGGCCGGCGGGGCGCTGCTCGCCGTCGTGGTGCTCGCGAGCTACCTGCCGGCGCGTCGGGCGATACGGGTCGACCCGATGGAGGCGCTCCGCGAGCTCTGACCGGCGATGGTGGCCATGGCCCGTGTCGCTCCCATGATCACGCGCCGGTCGGCGCTCGGGGTGGCGGCGGTGGTCCTGTGCACGACCGTCCTGGCGTGGCGACTGAGGACGGTCGCGCGTGAGCCGCACGTGGCGGTCAACCGGCGTGTCGCGCAGCTCATGAACAACCGCCTGCTCGCGCAGCGGATCGCGGCGTACGCGCAGACGTACGATCGCCCCGCGTATCACCTCGACTCGGTCGTAGCGCACCTCGATTCCCCCGACCGGAGGCTCGTGTCGGAGCTGCGCACGGATTTGTGGGGCGCGCCGGTTCTGTACCTCTGGTCGTGGTGCAGCTTCAGGCTGATGAGCCCGGGTGGGAGGACGGGGCGGGCGTCCGGACGCTTGATCATGGAAGACTACCCGTGGCCCCCCGGCGTGGCGCCGGCGGAGAAGTGCTCCGGCAGGTCGTAGCGTGCGCGTGCCGCGTCCGACCGTCCTCGAAGTGCTCGCGATTGCGATAACGATCGTGGTCGTGGCGACGTTCGTCACGCCGGAGAGCTTCCGTTCGCGAAGTGACCCGAGGGCGGCGGCCCGGTCGGACCTCACCGCGATCGGGGCGGCGATCGAGACGTACCGCTACGACACCGGTCACCTCCCGACCACTGCCGAGGGGCTCGCCGCGCTGGTGGACGTGCCCCCATGGCCGCGCCGCTGGACCTGGCGCGGGCCGTACGTGGTGCCGCGAATCCCACTCGACCCGTGGGGGCGCGCCTATCTGTACCGCCGCGTCGATGCGAGCGGGGGCGAGGGCTACCGGCTGGCGTCGTACGGCGCGGACGGGAAGCCGGGCGGGCACGGGGACAACGCCGACGTGGCCATCCGCCCATGAGGCGCGACGGCCCACGTGCGGCTCATCGGTGGCGTTCGTGCGCTGGTGGGCAACTGCGCTTCGACTGCTTCCGAGTAGTCGTACACCGCTCGACTCGGACGGTGCGGCCCACGCGGGCCCAGTGCCGATCAGCCTCGGGCGGCGGCCGCGAACCTACCGGCGCGCCGTCCTCGTCATCATCGAGTCGCGCCGCGCCTTGAACTCCGTGCCCGGCTTCCACTCGGGAAACGCGCTCTCCTGCGCCACGAGGTAGCCCACGCGGAAGAGGATACGCGCGTCATCCACCGCGCCGGAGAGATCCCAGTCGCGCTTCACCTCGTCCGACGGCTTGTGGTAATCCTTGTTCGTGTACTCGTCGCGCTTGCCCATGCCGTAGCTCGCCGGCTTGCCAATGTACTCGATCCCCGAATTGGTGTAGAGCGCCGGCACGCCCTGCTTCGCGAACTCGAAGTGGTCGGAGCGGTAGTAGAACCCCTTCTCCGGCTCCGCGTCGGGACGAACAGTGCGCTTCTCCGCCGCGAGGACGCGCCCGAGCACGTCATCCAGCGTCGAGTTGCCGAGGCCGACGACGGTGAAGTCGCTCGTGCGCCCCCACTGGTTCACGCCATCCATGTTGATGTTGGCGACGGTGCGATCCAGCGGGTAGAGCGGATGCTCGGCGTAGTACTTGGCGCCGACCAGGCCCTTCTCCTCCGCGGTGACGGCGAGGAAGAGCACGGAGCGCGCGGGCGCCGGTGACAGCTTCGTGAACGCGCGGGCGATCTCGATGAGCGCGGCGGTGCCGCTCGCGTTGTCGAGGGCGCCGTTGAAGATCTGATCGCCCTTCGCCGTGGTGTCGCGCCCCAGGTGGTCCCAATGGGATGAGTAGACGACGTACTCATCCTTGTTGGTGGAGCCCTCGAGCCTGGCGACAACGTTCTTCGACTGCACCTGCCGCGCGGTGATGCCGACGTCGAAGCTCGCCTTCGCGTTCAGCGCGACGGGGCGGAAATCCTTCCGCTTCGCGGCCGCCTTGAGCGAATCGAAGTTCTGCCCCGCGGCGGCGAGTACGGCCTTCGCCCTGTCGAGCGAGATCCACCCTTCCACGGGGACGCGCTTCTCCGCGTCCGGCGATGGCACATCGAACTGCTCCCGCGCCCAGCTCCCCTTCACCACCTCGAACGGGTAGCCGGCGGGACCGGTTTCGTGGATGATGACCGCCGCCGCCGCACCCTTCGCCGTGGCGATCTCGTACTTGTACGTCCACCGGCCGTAGTACGTCATCGCCTTCCCCTTGAACAGCGCCGAGTCCAGCGCCGCGGTGTCGCCCGGCGCGGCGCCGGCGGTGGGCACCGCGGGGTCATTGATGAGCATGAGGATCGTTTTCCCCGTCACGTCCACGCCCTTGTAGTCATCCCACCCGTACTCCGGCGCGACCACCCCGTAGCCGACGAAGACGACGTCCGAATTGTCCACCTTCGTCTGCGCCCGGTTGTGGCGCGAGTTGGCGACGATGTCGTCGGGGAAGCGGAAGGGGATAGTCTTGCCGCCGGCGGTGACCGTCGCGGTGGGGCGCGAGGTGTAGCCGATGAGCTCCACGTTCTGGATCCACGTGCCGTCCGGATTGCCCGGCTTGAGTCCGAGCGCCTGGAACTGGCGCGTGAGGTAGGCGACGGTCTTCTCCTCGCCAGGCGTCGCCGGGCCGCGGCCCTCCATGGAGTCCGCGGCGAGATCTCTCGTGTGCGCGAGGATGCTGTCGGCGGTGATCGCCGCCGCGGCCGTGGCCACGGGCTGCGCGGTGGCGGCCGAGTCGGCGAAGGGCGCGCCCGTGGCGCGGGCGGGCGAGCTCGTGCTGCCGCCGGTGTCCGCGCCAGCGCGCTGCTCGGCTTTCGGGGAGCACGCGGCGAGCGCGAGCGCCGCGGCGGCGATGAGTGGGAGGCGGATCGTGCGCACGGAAGAGTGGGGAGGAGGAAGCGACGTCAGCGTGGCCGCCCGAGCGATCGCGCGGACGGATGGCACGGTAATGATGCTGATGAGTCTGCGACGAAACGCGGCGCGGCGCCAGCAGCACCGTGTGCTACCGCATGCTATCGCGTACTCCCGCGTGTTACTTCCGGGCGGGCTCCGTCCAGCGCCGCACGCCGGCGGCGGAATCCACCGCGGCGGCCCACGCCTCGAGCCGCGCGAGCGCCGGCGGCTTACCGGAGGTGTTGCCGACCGGGCCGTTGCACCCGAGGTAGTAGTCCACGCGAGTGCGCGCGCTACCGCGGAACACGAGCACGTACAGCGATGGATGGTCGGTCGCGACGCGGCCGCAGAGCGTGGGGTCATCCTGCACGCGCAGCGGCAGCGTGTAGACGCCGGCGCGCTCGGCGTCATCGAGCAACCGCGCGGCGACCGCGGGCGCGATCGAATCGCGCTCGATGCGCTCCGTGCTCGCGGGCGCGCCACGCCCGCGCGTGCCCTCGAAGCGCACCGCCCCCGTCCGCGCGACGCTCAGCCGGTAGGCGGGGCAGCGGCCGAAGCAGGGCGTGCGCTCGCTGACGCAGGCT
>JBBJNN010000112.1:8373-16090 GCA_037720885.1 Gemmatimonadaceae bacterium
CCGGTATCGGTATGTGTGTCGCCACGCGAGGCGGCGCGGCGATAGGTGGTGAGCGCGAGTAGAAGTGCCGCGGCCGCGAGCACGCGCCCGATGATCATGGATGAGCGCGCGGTCACGCGGACCGTACCTCGAACCGCTGTGGCATGAAGGTCCGGCGGATGAAGTCGCGCTCCGGCACGTAGCGGGTGTCGAAGTCGCTGAGCAGTGCGGCGGGATCGTAGGGCTCGGCGTGCAGCGTGAGCGCGTAGCGCGCGCCGGGCCGCGACTCCACGATCGCGAACCGCGCGACGGCCTCGCGGGAGCAGCCGAGTGACCCCGGGTTCACGTAGCGCGTGGTGAGGCCAACGAGATCGCTCCGGTCGTGGTTATGGCCGTAGAAGAGGACGCGTGCCTTCGATGGCCCGAACAGCTCGTCCGCGCGGGCGCCGCTGGTGAGCGGGGTGGGCGCGCCGTGGAACGCGCCGCCCGGCTTCCGGGCGTAATGGACGAACCGGATGAGCGTGCCGCCCAGGTCGAGCTGCACGGAGTCGGGCCAGAGCGAGACCGTCTGGCGGAGGGTCGCGGGGAGCCGCGCGTGCGTCCACCGCTGGTGCTCCCACTCGCCTTCGGTCATCCACTCCGGCCGGGGCGTCGGGAGCCCGAACGCGAACCAGTCATCGTGGTTGCCCATCACGAAGTGCGTGTGCGGCCGGCGGAGCAGCAGCTCGGCGCACTCGGCCGGGTGCGGGCCAATGGCAACGAGGTCGCCCGTGTGGTAGAGCGCGTCCACGCCGATGTCGTCGATCGCCGCGAGCGCCGTGCGGAGCGCGGGAAGATTCGCGTGCGCGTCGGTGATGACCGCGATCCGGATGGGCGTGGCGGCGCTCATTCCGCGTCGTCGAGGAGCGCGGCGAGACGCTTCGGCGCGGTGAGGCGGTAGGCCTCGCGCAGAAGCTCGGCGAGCTCGGCCCAGTTCGCCTTCCCATCGAGCCAGACGCCGACCCACCCGCTCGGGCCCACGTATGGCGGCACGAAGAAGCGCTCCGGCGCGCCACGCACGAGAAGGTCCTGGTCGCCCTTCGGCGCCTTACACCACACCGCCGGGCGGCCAGCGCCGTGGTGGTTGCCGGCGCTGGCGTACATGGCGAAGGGCTTGTTCCGCACGCGGAACGTCGGCTCGCCCCATGCCTCGACTTCGTGCGCTTCGGGGAGCGCGAGGCAGAGCTTGCGCACTCGGGTGAGGGGGCTGGGCGGCATCAGTGCTCCTATTCCCCCAGCGCTCCGCGAATACGCTCGGCCGCACTGTCCAGCGACGCGCGCGGCGGACGCTCCTTGTAGTGCGGCCCGAAACGGAGGCCGAAGCCATCGCCGGCGAAGCGGGGGAAGACGTGCAGATGCACGTGGAAGACCTCCTGCATCGCGGCCTCGCCATCGGCGAGAAAGAAGTTGACGCCCTCGCACGGGAGCCCGCTCGCGCGGAGCGCGGCGGCAAGGCGCACCGCGACCTGCATCATGCGGCCGGCGGTCGGCACATCCAGGTCCGCGAGGTACGCGGCGTGACGCATGGGGATGACGAGGAGATGCCCAGGGTTCACCGGCTGGATGTCCATGAACGCGGCACAGAGGTCGTCGCGATACAGGAACGTCGCAGGCGCATCACCGGCGACGACTCGGCAGAAGATGCAGTCGCTCACGCGCGGCTCGGAGAAAGCGGGTCGAGAGCTGGGATCATGACAGGTGCGACTTCCGGTTCTCCGCCGCGAGTGCCACCGTCTCGGCGACCCGGCGCGAGCGGGTCTCGGATCGCTTCGCCTGCGTCACCCAATGGAGATACCCCTTGCGCGCGGAGGGCGCGAAGGCGGCGAAGTTGCGCGCCGCCGTCGGGTGCGCGGCGAGTGCGGCCGCCAGATCGGGCGGCACCTCGAGCGCTTCGACCGCGTCGCCACTCGTCCACCCGCCGAGTCGCTTCCCGGCCTCCACCGCGGCCACGCCGGCTGGCATCATGAGCCCCTGCTCGGTCAGACGGGCGACGCGATCCTTGTTCGACCGGGACCAGGCGCTCGCCGGCTTCCGTGGCGCGAAGCGCTGCATGTAGCGGGCGTCGTCCAGCGCGTTGACGGTGCTGTCCACCCACCCGAAGCAGAGCGCCTCCTCAACCGAGTCGCCGTAGGCCAGGCGCTCGGGACGGCTCCTCTTCTTGTCGAAGATGAGCCAGACACCGGGCGACGTGGCGTGATGCTCCGCGAGCCAGCGGCGCCACGCGGCGCGATCGGGCACGTAGAGGCGCTCGAGCGCGGACGTCGATCCGACCGGGCGTGGTGGGGTCATCGAGGGTCGCGGCATGCGGGGGCGAGCGGCGCGGGAGCGGGATTGGCTCACGTTGGGCGGCGGAGCGCGCGCGCGCAACAGTTACGCGCCAGGCGCGCCGGAACCGCTACATTGGCCCGGCTGTTCCGAATCGGGGCCGGGTCGCGCGGCGTGTGCCGGGCGGCCCATGCCCGCACACTCCACCGAACGGAGGGCAGCCGATGGGTAAGGGGCGCCTCGAGGCGTTCAGCGACGGCGTGATCGCGATCCTCATCACCATCATGGTGCTGGAGCTCGAGGTGCCGCACGGCACGAATTGGGCGGCGGTGCGTCCACTCGTGCCGTCGCTGCTGAGCTACCTGCTGAGCTTCATCTTCATCGCGATCTACTGGAACAACCACCACCACATGCTCCACGCCACCGACAAGGTGGACGGGCGGATCCTGTGGGCGAACATGCACCTGCTCTTCTGGCTGTCCCTGGTGCCGTTCGCGACCGCGTGGATAGGAGAGAACCACATCGCGGCGCTGCCGACGGCGGCGTATGGCGCGGTGCTCCTGCTCTGCGGCCTCGCCTACACCATCCTCCAGCGGACGATCATCGCGCGACAGGACGCCGGCTCCCGGCTCGCGGCAGCGGTCGGGAATGACAAGAAGGGCATGATCTCTCTCCTGTGCTATGCGCTCGCGATCCCACTCGCCTTCGTGCGCGACACTCGCCTTCGTGCGCGAGTGGATCGCCGGCGCACTCTACGTCGCGGTCGCGCTCATGTGGCTCATTCCCGACCGGCGGATCGAGCGCAAGATCGCGCAGGCATAGCGCGGGCAGGTGCCCACGGGCGCCCGGCCCGCGCTACGGCTCCCACGCGAGACCGAGCGCGAGCATCGGCCGGCGGAGGAGATTGGCGAGTGGATCCTGGCCCGACAGTGCGCGTAGGCTCACGCTGCCGCTGAACGTGGGCGCCCAGACTCGTCGCAGCGTGACGCTCGGCAGCATGACCGCGGCCGGCGATCCCCAGTCGCGCGACCGTGCGTCGCTATCGGCATCGATTGGAGGCGGGCCCGTACGACTCCCAACCGGCGCGCGAGTCCAGAGGGCGCCAGCCTCGATCCCGATGGCGAGCGCCGTGCGACCGCGCACCACGTCGTACTCGGCTCCCACGGTGAGTGGGATGAGCTCGCTCCTGTGAATTGCCCGGAGCACCTCGCCAGTCGGGCAGATGATGACCTCCGTGTATGCCTCGCCGAGACGTCCGTACCCCGTGCCGGCGACAAGTCGTAACCGCTGGTCGAGCCGCGCCTCGCCGACGGCGTGGCCAAGGCGAACGCCGACGAACCCTCCGGGGCCCGCGTCGTAGACGGAGCCGGGCTGCCGGCTCTCCCGGTGCCACCATCCCCCCGCCTGCCCCTCCACGAGCCACTGACCGCGGACCGGCGCCTGCGCGCGCGCGGTCACCACCGGGGCGAGCGCCGCGGCGGCGAGGGTGACACACGAGAGTAGCCAACGATTGGAGCTCACCACGCGCTGCTCCTCCTGGAAGCAGGAGATAAAGGAATTCGGGCCGGCGGGCGCGCGCCGAGGAGTGCGACGCCCGCTCCGAGCGCCATCCCGAACGTGAGCGGCCGCACCCGCCTCACTCCGCACCTCCACCCGACGGCGAGCGCGGTGCAGGGCTCGCGCCCGCCGCCGCGCGCAGGTCGCTCGCGGGCACGACGCGCCCGTGCAGTGGGACGACCCGATCCACCCGGAGCCCCAGCCGGTCGATGTTCTCGACGAGATTCGCGGCGAAGGGCGCGGGGGGTGGCGTCGCGACGTTCGCCGCCGGCGGATTGTACGCGTCGGCCTCGATCAGCAGCCGCTCGGCGGGCAGATAGACCATCAGCAGCGTCGCCGCGTGCGGATTGCCGCGGATGTGGTGGAGCTCCACCGTGCGCGCGCCGTCGGTGAGCACGCGCCTCGCCGCCACCGATTCGATGCGCGCCGGCTTCGGCGCCCGGGCGAGGGCGTCCTGAACGATGACGTGGCGCCGCTTCGCAAGGCTGTCGAAGAAGGCCCGGTTCCGCGCATGCGTGATCACGGTCAGCCCCTCGGCCATCGCCGCGCGCACGCCGCCCGCATGATCGAAGTGGTGGTGCGTGTTGATCACCGCGCGCACCGGCTTGCCCGGCCGCAGCTCGCCGGCCCGCCGGATGACGGCGAGCGCGCGCTCGTCGCTCTGAGGCGCCTCGACGAGCAGCAGGTGGTCGCGCATCTCGATCGCGACGCTGTGATGTGTCTGGCCGGCCAGATACCAGACGCCTGTGGCAATCTCCTCGGTCGTCACGGTCACAGGCGGCGCGACAGGCGCCGCGGACCGCACGTCCGCCGGCACGGTGAGGTCGCCGACATCCGCGTTCACCCGCACGGTAGTGAGGCGGATGTCGGACAACGGCCAGCGGCCGTCGAGCCGCTGCACGATGCGCATCGGGAGCGTCAGCCCGTCTACCTCGCGCCAGTCGGAGAGCTGTGTCTCGAGCACCGCGTCCCCGAGCACCGGGTGGTAGGTGAACTTGTGGATGCGCGCCGGCAGCTTCGTGCGCGGGTCGATGAAGATCGCGAACTTGTTGCCGCTGGCGTTCATGCGAACGTGCCGCATCCCCCCGCGCGCCGCCTCCTCGGTGAGCTCCGCCCCCGTGCCCAGGGCGACCTGGAGGAAGCCGATCGGGTGATGGAGCAGCTCGTTCGCGCGGTCTTCATCCGCCCGGCCGGCCGTGCGGCGCGCGCTCCCGTCGGGGAGAATGTCGAACGCCACGCCGTCGAAGGCGGTCCGCTGCCGCTGCGCGGCGGGGTTGCCGGCGGGGAAGCGCGGCTCGCGCGTCTGGTCGTGACGCCACCGCCGGCTCGCAAAATCGATCGCCCGGCGGTACTCCGTGACGGCGAAGACCGGTAGCGCCGCCTCCGGGGCCGTGTTCTGCCCGAGACTGTAGTTCTCGCCAGCTTCTTCCAGGAGGAGCGTCCGGACCGCGAGCACCCGATCCCGCCCGCCCATGGCGCGAGCGGCTTCCTCGAGCAGCGGCTTGCCGGGCCGCTGCGCCTCCACTGCCGACGAGAGCGCGAGCGTGGCGAGCACCGCGAGCGTCGAGTGCAGCTGCCGGGAGCACGGGCGATGGAACACGGTCACCTCGTTGATCGGAGAATTCGCGTGTCGTCGCGCATGTACATAGCGCGCGATGCGGGTGCTGGCTATCGCTGGCTATCGCGGAGGCGAGCCGCCGGCGCGGCCGATGAAGTACACCACCACTCCCGCCACGACAAGGAGCGCCCCCAAAGCTCCGGCGGCGAGCGGGATCATCCCCGCCATCTCGTCGAACGCGCGGCGGCCGCGTGCGGTCTCGATCCCCCAGTAGGCAAAGAGGAGTAAGGCCACGCCGAGTCCGCCGAGCCAAGGGGCGATGCCCTTCATGGCGCCGCCCCAGGGGGCGAGGGGTCGCCGCCGACTGGCCGCGTCATGGAGACGCAGGGGAGCGCGAGGCCGTCGGGGAGCGGGACGATCATCCGCTCGCGCGCGACGAAGCCGAGCGCGGCGTAGAGCGGCTCGCCCGGGAGCGTCGCGACGAGCTCGAGTGATCGGAAGCCGGCAGCGCGCGCCGCCTCGAGCGAGCGGGCGAAGAGCGCACGGGCCAGGCCGCGCCGGGCCCAGGCCGGGTGCACGAAGAAAGCGCGGATCCGGGCGGGCTCCGCGGCCGGGTCGAGCCGCGGATCGTCGTCCGCTCCCTTCGCGCGGTCGCCGCCGTGCAGCGTCCGTCTCGCGCTCCAGCCGCCAGCCGCCACGAGCTGGGGCCCCGACTCCATCACGAAATACGTGCCGTCCGCTATCAATTGACTGTCCACGCCGAACGCGTGGCGGAGCGCGCTCTCCACCTGCACGGATGTGTAGAAGCCGTCGCTCAGCCCGCGCACGGAGAGCGCCATGAGCGCCTCGATCGCCGGCACGTCGGCCGGGGTCGCGAGCCGGAGGTGCGGCGTGGCGGGGACGGCCGGGGGCAGCGCGAGACGCTCGCCACGCTCGAGCACATAGCGCACGAGGGCGAGCGTCTCGTCCACCTCCTCCCGCGAGGCGCGCGCGTCAGGATCGCGCCGCCCATCCCACGCCCGGCGGATGAGCGGCACCCACCGCGCGCTCAGCGCTGCCTCCGCCCAGGTGGCCGCGACCCGCTTCGAGACGACCTCGCCATGCCCCAGCGTGTAGAGCGCCCGGCACATCGAGAGCACCATGTATGATTGTCCTCCGCGCCGGGCGAGCGGCGCATCGTCGCTGAGCAGCGGGTCGCCCCAGAGCCGGATGATCTCCGGCATGGCGCGCCGGAGATCGTCTGGCGAGACGGGGTCCACCAACGTGCGCGGGTCGGGCCCGGCGAGGGTGATGCCCCGCTCCCGCAGCGTGCGGCGCTGCGTCATCCAGTCAATGTCGTGGTGCATCATGCCCAGGTGCTCGCCGCGGCCCCGGCCGATGTGCGGGTGCAGCGCGCGCGCCGGATCGTAGCGGCGGAGCGCACCCTCCGGAATGTAGGAGACCTCGAGCTGCGTCGGCCACCAGCCATCGCCCGTGGCCAGGCGCGCGTGCATCTCCCCCAGCGCCGCGATCTGGCTGGAGGGAAGCTCGTCGCGCGTGACGATGATGACATCGATGTCGCTGTCCGTGTCGAAGTCGCCGCCCGCCAACGAGCCCACGAGGTAGGCACCGGTCAGGCGCGCTCCGAGGGTCCCGCAGGCGCCGGCCACCAGCTCCGCGAGCAGCGCATTCACATCCGTGTGCGGCGTCGGACTGTTCGGCACGCCGCGCGCCTCGGCCTCGGCCTCGGTGCGCGCGGCCACGGCTACTCTCCCCGGAGCGCCGCGATCGGATCGACCCGCGCCGCATGCATGGCCGGACGCAGGCATCCGACGATCGCGGTCACGAAGCAGAGCGCGGCCGCGGCCGCGATCGTCGCCGGGTCCGCGGGCGGGATGCCGGCGAGCAGTGCGCTCATCGCTCGCGCCGCGAGATACGCGAGCCCCACACCGATCCCGACCCCGGCGAGCGCGAGAACCAGCCCCTCCCCGAGGACGCGGCGCGCGATGGAGCTCGCCTGCTCACCCAGCGCGCGCCGGACGCCGAGCTCCTGGGAGCGCCGGGACACGGTGAACGCGAGCAGGCCGTGGATGCCGACGCCGGCGATGAGGAGCGCGATGACGGCGAGGATGCCGAGCAATCGGAGCTGCGTCACCCGCGACGCGGTCTCGTCGGAGATGATCTCCGCCAGCGCGCGGACGTTCGAGATCGGCTGCTCCGGGTCGGCGGCCGTGATGATGCGGCGGACAGCCGGGAGCAGGCTGGTCGCGGGGGACACCGTCCGCACGACGAGGTCCTTCGGCGGGTAGTTGATGAGCGAGCTGTCGGCCACCTGGCCGG
>JBBJNN010000192.1:0-4088 GCA_037720885.1 Gemmatimonadaceae bacterium
CGGCCCCTGGACGATCCGGTCGAGCTCCTCGAGGGCGGTGGCGAGCTGGCCGGCTCGCCACGCCGCGTCAATGAGCATCTGCTCGAAGACATCGCGCTGCGCGTGGCTACCACCGATCTCCCGCACGCGCGAGCGGATCGGCAACAGGAGGTCCACCGCCTCCCCGTAGACGCCCCGGCGATGTGCCCACGCCCCGCGCGCGAGGGGGAGGCCGACGTCGGCCATCACCGCGGCCTCGGTACCCGCGCCCGCCGCAGCGAACCGCTCGCACGACTCGAGAAAGCGACCAGCCGCCGCGTCGTCGCGCGCGGCAA
This sequence comes from Gemmatimonadaceae bacterium, assembly GCA_037720885.1. Classification (GTDB taxonomy): domain Bacteria; phylum Gemmatimonadota; class Gemmatimonadetes; order Gemmatimonadales; family Gemmatimonadaceae; genus JACMME01. The sequence continues at coordinate 315 of JBBJNN010000192.1, forward strand.
CGAGCGCCATGAGGTAGTGGACGTCCACGAACACCAGCGCGTGATCATCGAGGTGCGCGCGGGCGCGCTCCGCCAGCTCGTGCCACCGCGGGCCCACGTCAACCTCCGCCTGCTCCAGCCGCCAGAGCAGCGACACCGCGTTGGTGATGTCCAGGTACTCGTCGCTCGGCTGGGCGCGGACCTCGCGGTCGTACAGCTCCAGCACGCGCCCGTACTCCTCCAGGTCCAGGTGGTACAGCCCCTCGTGCCAGCGGAGGTGGAAGGCGAAGTTGCTGCACTGGCCCCACTCGCCGGCAAGTAGCGCGACCCACGCGATCCCCTCGCGCAACCGACCCTGCATCTCGGCGACGTGCGCGACGGCGTGCGCCGCCCAGATGTCCGCACGGTTGAGCTCCACCGCGCGGCGCCCCGTCTCCTCGGCGGGCGCGTAGTCGCCCGCCTCTTCGAGCGCGTACGCGTGGCACCCGAGCACGAAGCCGTAGCCTGGTACGCCCGGGTCCCACGCCGGGAGCGCGCGCTCGACCGTGTCGCGCATGCGCCCGCTCTCACCCAGGTACGAGAGGACGAACTGCGAGGCCTTGAGCGCGAGGATGTCGCGCGGGTAGTCGGCGAGGAGCGCGTCCCAGTACCGCACTACGGCGCGCATGTCGCCGCGTGACCACGCGTCGAGCGCCTCGACGTGCAGCACCTCGCGCCGCGAAGCGCGCGCGCGCCGCGCCACCGACGCCGCCACGGCCCAGGCGTCGCGGGCGCGCTCCGTCCCCTCACGCTTGCTCGATAGCATCGCCAGGTAGCCGTCGAGCACGTGCCCCATCACGCAGCCCGGGTCGGCCGACAGGAGGCGACCAACCCGCTCGCGCGTGTCCGCCCGTGCGCCGAGGTAGGCGGTGACGGCCCCGTCGAGCAGCTCGACGGCGTCGCGCCCACCCGCCGTTACCCGCAGGCCCCGCGCGTCTCGCAGACTGACCATCGTCAGCAGTCGGCCCTCCCTCCGCCCTTCCTCGGCCTACGCCGGGGCCGTGACCCAGTAGCGCACGATCGGGTCACCAGTGTTGACGACCTTGTGCGCCCAGACCAACCCCGCGATCCCGGCGCCCGGCGAGCACACTCGTTCGACGACCTCGCCGAACACGTTGCAGACCTCGGCGACTTCCTGCCCGGCCGCGATCTCGTCGCCGATCCGCACCTTCAGGCGCACCAGCCCCGCACGCGAGGCCCGCACGACGGTCCGGTCCCGTGCGGCGATCCGCGGCCCGGCGACCGGCCGGCCGCCGTCGATCATGTCGAGATGCCGCATCACGTTGCGGATGCCGTCGAGGTGCACGCAGACGTCGGCTTCCTCCAGCGTGCCATTGCCGCCAGACTCCGCGAAGATGGAGACGACACCCCGCTGGGCCGCCGCGTACACGAGCCCGTCCGGGAAAGGCGGGATCGTCCCGCCGGCAGTGGCCAGGGAAATGAGCTTCGGGGAGTAGAGGCGCGCCAGGGCCTCGCCCCGCTCGTCCAGGTCGGGGCGCCCGGTGAGCGCGCAGCCCGCGAACGGGAGCAGCATCTCGCCCAGGTCGCCCGCATGGAGGTCGATGTGATATTCGGCGCGGCAAATGATGTCGTCGAGCAGCGCGCGGGCGAGGATCTCCGAGATCGAGCCGTCCCGCCGCCCCGGCGCGACCTTGTTGAGGTTCAGCCCATCGAGCGGCGAGACGAACCCCGTCCGGCACTCGAACATGCGCATGTTCGCCACCGGCACCGCGATCACCGCGCCACGGACGTCCTCTGGTCGCAGCGCTTGCACCACCCGCATCACCGCCTCGATCGGCGCGTACTCGGTCGCATGCACGCCGGCAGTGAGGCAGAGGACGGGGCCGTCGCGCCGCCCGTTGATGAGCACGACCGGGATCTGCAGCGGGGCCGACGCGGTCTCGCCGATCGGGAGGAACCCCTGGGCCTTCCGGCCGCTCTCGGCCACCAGATCGCACACCGCGAGCGGCGCCCTCATCGCCGCGACGGGCTCACCTGACCATGGCCGCCGCGCCGCCGGCCGCGACGGTCCGGAGCGCGGACGCGAGGCGGCGAAAGCCGTCATCGATCTCATCCGGCGTGGCGTGGCTGTAGGCGACGCGGAGATGGTGCCTGGGATGCCCCGCGTCGGCGCGCGCGAAGAACCTGCTCCCCGGTAGCACGGTGACGCCGGACTCGCTCGCGCACCGCGCCAGCTCGTCGCCGTCAGTGTCCCCTGGCAACGTGAGCCACAGGTAGTAGCCGCCCTCGGGTACCACCGCGGTGACCTCCGGCATCTCGCGCCGCAGCGCCACCACCGCGGCGTCGCGGTTCGCGCGGTAGCGCGCCTGGACGGCCTCGATGTGCGCGGGGAGCCGCCCGGCGGCGAGGAACTCCGCGATCACCCGCTGCGTCAGCGGGCACGATCCGGCGTCCGACTTGAGCTGCGCCATCCGGGCGACCATGGCGGGCGCCGCCGCCACCCAGCCCACCCGGAGACCCGGCGCCATCAGCTTCGAAAATGTGCCGACGTGGAACACCACGTCGCCCCGCTCGAGCGCCTTGAGCGATGGGACGGACCGCCCCTCGAAGCGCACCTTCCGATACGGGCTGTCCTCGACGAGGAAAAGCCCACGCGCGGCCGCGAGCTCGATGAGCGCCTCCCGGCGCTCGAGCGACATCGTGATGCCTGTGGGATTATGAAAGTCCGGCACGTTGTAGACGAGCTTGGGCGGCTGGCGTCCCTCCCGCTCGAACCGATCGAGCACGGCCACCAGCTCGGCGACATCGAGGCCATCGCGGTCCTGGCCGACCTCGACGAAGCTGACGCCGAAGCTCCGGAAGATCGGGATCACAGAGAAGTACGTCGGCGCGGTGACCACGATCGAGTCGCCCTCGTCGAGCAGCAGCCGGCAGACGAGATCGATGGCGTGCTTCGCGCCGTTCGTCACGAGGATCTGCTCGCGGCCGACCTCGGCGCCGTCCTCGGCCATGTAATCCGCGATGCGGGTACGTAGCTCGGGGAGCCCGGGCCGCGGGGCATACTGCAGCGTCTCCGCGCGGTACCGGGTCAGCGCCCGCTGGGCCTCGGCCGTCAGGTCGGGGAGCACGCCGGGGAAGGCATGCCCCGAGTCGAATGCGAGGTTGGCGCCGGGCGGGGCCGCCGGCAGCACGGGCGGAAGCGCCGACGCGCGGCGCGCCAGCGAATCTCGATGCACTCGGCGGCCGCCCGTCAGGGCTTCGAGAAGTTCGGGTTGGCGATCACCTCGGCGAAGGGAACTGGGAAGCACGTCACGCTCCCGAAGCTCCCCTGCGCCGGCTTGTAGAACGCAGTCCCGGCCGGCGGCACGTAGGGCGTCGCCGTCGGATTGCGCGCCAGGTCGCCGATGTGCTTCGCCTCGAGCCAGAACTCGCGCGCGCGCTGGTCCATGAGCTCCGCGAGGATCGCCGCCGGAGTCGTCCCGGTGAATGCGGGCCGGCCGTTGGCGGCGCGCCGCGCGGCGATGAGCGCGAGCGCCGCACTCTGGTCGCCCGTTTGCAGCTTGGCCTCGGCCGCGATGTAGCTCGCCTCGAGCCCCGACGCGATCCGGACCGGCGTGCTGTAGCCGACATACTTCAACTGCTGGAAGTACTCGAGCTGCGAGTCCTGCGCCCTCCGGTTCGCGTCGCGCCACGGCACGCGCGGGTCGTTCAGCGCGCGGTAGGCGTCCGGGACGACGATGCTGTTGCTGCCAATGTCGAAGCCGTACGCCTGGTTGCCGAGCGCGCGCTTGCCGA
>JBBJNN010000193.1:0-4036 GCA_037720885.1 Gemmatimonadaceae bacterium
CGTCTTGACGGCGACCGGAAACGCCCAGTCGAACGGCGTCTCGATCCCGAAGCCCGGCACGCGCGCCTCGGGGTCGGCGAGGATGTCGAGCACGAGAGCCGCCGACCGTTCCGACATCACCCGGCGGCCCGGGGGCTCGGTCGCCCGTGCTTCGCCCGCCGACACGGCGCGCCACCGCGTTGGCCGCCACGCGCCGCGGTTGGCGAGCGCGCGATACGCGTTCGCCATCTCGAGCAAGGTGACGTCTCCGTTGCCGAGCGCGAGGCCGAGCCCGTAGTGATCGGCACTCCGTGCGAGCGAGGCGAAACCGGCGAGATGCAGCGTCTCCAGCAACCGGGCGGCGCCGAGCCGGTCTGCGAGCTCCACGGCGGGCACGTTGTAACTCGAGGCCAGCGCCTCGCGCGCGCGGACGGGACCCCGAAATGCGCGATCGTAGTTGCGTGGGCGGTACGCGCCGGTGGCCGTCACATATGTGCGCGGCACGTCCGCGAGGATCGAAGCAGGCGTGTAGTCGCGGTCGAACGCGAGCCCGTAGAGGAACGGCTTGAGCGCCGAGCCAGGCTGCCGTGCGGAGATGACCATATCGGTCTGGCCAGCGGTATCGGCCCAGAAGTCCGGCGAGCCCACCCAGGCGAGAATCTCGCCACTCCGGTTGTCGAGGACGACAGCCGCCGCGTGCTGCACGCCGCGGTCGCGCATGTCGCTCACCGTGCGCCGCACCTCGGCCTCGATCGCACGTTGGAGCGCGAGGTCGAGCGACGTACGCACCACCAGGTCGCGCGCCGCCGTATCCGCGCGCGCCCAGAGGAGCGCCCGCGTGGTGAAATGCGGCGCCGCCCACGCCGCGCCGCGCCCGACAGCGAGGAGCGGCTCCCCCTCGGCGCGCGCCCGCTCGTCGGGCGAGATGTAGCCCAGCTCCGCCATGCGCGCGAGCGCGGCCCGCCGGCGAGAGAGGGCGCGCGCCGGCGACACGAGCGGGTTGTTCGCTGATGGGGAGCGTGCGAGCCCCGCGAGGAGCGCCGCCTGGCCCAGGCTCACCTCGCCCGCGCTCGCGGCGAAATAGAGTCGCGCGGCGGCCGCGACCCCCACCGTCCCTTGGCCGAGGTGCACGCGGTTGAGGTACTGCTCCAGGATCTGCGTCTTGGGGAGGTGCGCCTCGAGCCGCAGCGCCCACATCCCTTGCGCCACCTTGCCGCCCCACGTGCGCGCGCCCGGCACGAGGAGCCGGGCGGTCTGCATGCTGACCGTCGAGGCCCCGGAGACGACGCGCCCCGCGCGGACGTTGCTCCGCGTCGCCCGCGCGATCGCGCGGAGGTCCACGCCCGCGTGCTCGGGAAACCGCGCGTCCTCCACCGCCACGAACGCGCGCAGCAGGTCGGGGGCGATCTCGGCCAGGGGGGTCCACCGCGCGCGCGTGCCATCCCCCGCGCGCGTGGTCCGCAGCACCACGCCGCTCCGGTCCTCGAGCGTCACGCTCGACGCGGCAGCGGGCGCCAGCATCGTGCGCGGCAGCGGCCAGGCGATCCAGGCGGCGGCGGCAATGGTCGCGGCTGCGCCGAGTGCCGCGATGCCGGCGGCGATACGAGCGGCGCGCCTCATCACGGTGCTTTCGCCGTTACCGTGAACACGCCACCATCGCTGCGGCCGTTCACCGCCGGGTTGTACATCTCCTCGGCATGTGCCGGTGGGCGGATGAAGGTGCCCGGTATCGTCGCGCGCGCGAGATAGCTGGCGGTGTACGTGCCGCGCCAGAGCACCGTCGCCGCATAGACGACACGATCATCGCGGAACTCGTGGTGGTCCCACGGCGACCACCAGCCTCGCCAGGAGCCGTAGCCGCCGTACCCGGCCGGGAGATCGTCGTCGCCGTCCCCGTCGCGCGCATCGGTGGGCGGCAAGATCGAAGCGCTCGTGCGCAGCGCGGGGTCCACCACCTCGAGGCCGGCGGGCAACGCGTCGTCGAGCACCACGAACTGTCGCTCCGCTGGCACGGTGATCCGGAGCCGCACACGCACCAGCTCGCCCTCGGCCACGCTCACCGCCGGTGCGCCGGTGTCGTAGCGCTCGTACCAGCGTTCCACCTGGATGCCCTGGTCACCGGGACGCACCGGCCGCACCTTCGGGACTTCCGTAACGGTGAGATAGTAGTAGACGGCGCCGCTCGCCGGCGTCGCGAGCGAGAGGGAGAGTGACGCGCTGTCCCCACGCTCGGGGAGCACGAGGCCAGCGAGCGACACCATCGAGTCGCGCCCGTCGCCCGGCCGAGCGGTCGTTTCCAGCAAGACGCGACCGCTCGCCGAGCGGACGGAAACGGGCTGGCTCCCGACGGTGCGCCGCACACGCTCGAATGCGGCGAGCGCGGCGACCGACGCGGCGTAGTCCTGCGTGTTCCACCACCACCCGCGCCCCGCGGCACGCCCATGGCCGATCACACTCTCGGCGAGCGGACCCACGAGGGGGTGCGCGGAATCCACGGCGATCGTCGCCCGGAGCAGCCGCGCCAGCGGGCGCTGGCGCGAGGGAAAGAATCCACGGGCGCCGGTGTCGGGAAGCGCGACGGCGCGTCGCCCTTCCACGCGCACCTCTGCCCACAACAGCTCGAGTAGCGCCCGCGCCTCACGCGTTGCGCCCGCGATCGCGCGCAGCTCGGCGAGGCGGGCGCGGTCCTCGTGAAACATGAGCCCCACCCGCACCACGAGGTCTCGCTCCGCCGCGGCATCTGGCCGGCCAGCACGGCGCAGGTACTCCGCCGCCGCGAGCCGCTCGCTCAGCTCGTAGGCAGGGTCATGGTACCAGTTGGCGACGAATGCCGGTCCATCCGCGCGCTTACGGAGCGAGCGCTCGAGATACCCGGCGAGCCGGGCGACGACCGAATCGTTCACCGCGATGCCGGCATCCCGCGCATCGAGCAACACGGTGCCCGCGTAGGCCGAGAGCCACGGGGTCGTCCAGTCCCCGCCGCTCCAGTAGCCGATCCCGCCGTCCGGCCGCTGCCGCTGGGCGACGGTGACTACCGCCTCCTCGATGTCACGCTTGGCGCCCGCTTGCTCGAGCGCGACGTCGCCGAGCGAGCGGCGCGCGCGGTACAACGCGATGATGGCCGACGCCACGCTCGCGACCTGCTCGGTGCACTCGTACGGATAGAGGCGGAGCTGACCGATCATGCCGCGCATGACTGTAAGCGGCGACGTCCCGAAGCTGAGCGTGAGGCGCGAGCGCTCGAGATCGAGGCCCGCAGGCAGGGCGATGCTGATAGTCGCCGGGTCGCGCAGCAGTCCACTCGCCGTGTGTGCGCGCGGGTGAAAATCCGGCCGGATCGCGAGGCGGCTCTCGACCGCGTCTGCGCTCGCGCCATCCGATACCGCGAGGCGCACGACCGCGCTGTCACCCGAGAGCCCACGGAAGGGGAAGCGCACCTCGCGCCCACGGCCAGGCTCGAGCGTCGTCCGACGCACGGCGCTGTCGCGCAGCGCGATCCCGGTCGCTGATGCCTGCACCGTGACGGTGGGTGTGCCGCCCGCGCGCCGGTTGATGACGGCGCCCGCTTCGAGCTCGTCGCCCGGTCGCACGAAGCGCGGGAGCGCGGCGCGCGCCACGAGGGGCCGCGTCACGAGGAGGCTGCCCTCGCCGCTCCCGTACCGGTCGCCCGCCGTGACGGCGACGGCCATCACGCGGAACGTGGTGAGGTTGTCCGGAAGCTTCACCACGGGCGTGGCATCGCCGCGCGCATCCGTGACCACGGCGCCCAGGAAAAACGCGGTCGTGGCGAACTCCGAGCGGAGGACTTCCGGGGCGAAGGGGAACGGGGCGGACCGCATGACGGTCGTCCCCGTCGTCATGACGGCATTCAGGGCCAGATCTATCCCCGGACTCCGCTGCAACGAGCCAATCCGCAGTTCGATCCCGGGCGGCGACGTGGGGAGCAAGGAGAGGAGGCTGCTCGCCAGCGAGAAGGCCGTGCCGCGCGGCTGGTAAAGCAGCGCGACCGGGTCGGGCAGGGCGTACCCGGTGAGCGAGAGCACGCCCTCATCCACCG